>DAINBV010000006.1:0-38376 GCA_036732725.1 Geobacteraceae bacterium
TGCCTGCAGAAGGGGGCCTATGACTTCATCTCCAAGCCGTTTAAAAAGGATGAGATCGTGATGGTGCTCAAGAAAGCGGAAGAGCGCGAACGGCTGAAGCGGGAGAATGTTTCGCTCAAGGCATCGCTGGTCGCCCAGGGAGACTTTGCCGGCATCATCAGCCGCAACCGCAGGATGCGGGAACTGTTTGGCCAGATTCAAAAAGTTGCTGACCTGAAAACAACCGTATTGATCCTGGGAGAGTCGGGCACCGGCAAGGAACTGGTGGCCCGCGCCCTTCACCACAGCGGGGTTCGGGCGGCCAAGCCGTTCGTGGCCGTCAACTGCGGCGCCATTCCGGAAAATCTTCTGGAAAGCGAGCTGTTCGGTCATGTACGCGGCGCATTTACCGACGCCATCGGTGATAAGACCGGGTTGTTTGAGCAGGCTGATGGCGGAACGCTGTTTCTGGATGAAATCGGCGAGATGCCGCTGGCATTGCAGGTCAAGTTGCTGCGGGTACTGCAGGAGGAGGAAATCCGCCGGGTCGGCGCAGCGGTTTCCCGCAAGATCAATGTGCGGGTAATTTCGGCAACTTCCCGCGATCTGGAAGCTGATGTGCGCAACGGCAAATTCCGGGAAGACCTCTATTTCCGGATCAACGTCTTTTGCCTCGACCTCCCTCCCCTGCGGGAACGGGTGGATGACATACCACTGCTGGTGGATCATTTCATCAACAAACATGGCGCTACGACGGGCGGCGGTTCGGTGCAACTGGCTCCCGATGCCCTGCGGACCTTGCTCGGCTACGGCTGGCCCGGCAATATCCGTGAGCTGGAAAATGTCATGGAACGTTGCATGATTCTGGCGGAAGCAGGGGTAATCACCAGCGATTATTTTCCTCCCTCGCTGCTCGCGGCCTCCCCCCCCATGCCGTTGATAGTGCCGCATGAGGAGCTTTCCATAAAAAAAGCTGAGAGCAGCATCGAACGGGAGCTGATCCGCAAGGCACTGGCCAAAACGGGCGGTAACCGGACCCACGCCGCCAAAGTCCTGGAAATCAGCCATCGCTCATTGTTATACAAGATGAAAGAGTACGGAATCGAATAATCACCCGGAGAATCTAAGTATGTCCGCAAACTCGCCACTGTCACTGCTGATCGACGTCAACTTCATCCTGATCAACCGGTTCGTTGTTCTGGCGGTGACCATGCTCTTTTTCTGCGGGGTCGCCATTGTCCTTCGCTCGCGGGGACAGAAATACGACCGGCGGGTAACGGCGCCGATCAGACTGGCGCTGTTTGGCATGCTGTTGCTGTATGGTGAAGTTGCGCTCGCATCCTTTCCCCGCTACCGCGAGCTGCTGGAAGGATTTCAGACGGTGGTGGTGCTGCTCTGCCTGGCCAAGCTGCTGATCTACCTTGCGGTTGACATCTACCTGCGGCTGCACCTGCAGCGTGAAGTGCCAAGCTTTATCCGCGATTCGATCCGGTTGCTGGTCTATCTGGCGGTCGGCATCGTCTCCCTGCGCCTGGTATTCAAGATCGATCTGGGGGCGATCGTCACCACCACCACCGTGATCACCGCCACCATTGCCTTTGCCATGCAGAGTACCCTCACCAACGCCCTCTCCGGCTTTTCAATCCAGACCGATTCGCTGTTGAAACGGCAAAACTGGATCTCGATCAAGGAAAAAAACATCTTTGGTGAAATCGTCAACGTCGGTTTCCGCTACACCACCCTGCGCAATCCGGAAAACAATCTGATCATGGTTCCCAACAGCGTGATCATGCAGAATATCATTACCTTTCATGGCAACCGTGAGTATGACGACAAACCGGCCGTAACGGTTGATATCGCCCTCGGCTACGACCTTCCCCCGGAAGCGGCCAAACAGTTGCTGCTCAAGGTCGTGCAGGATGATCAGGAAATTCTTGCATCCCCCGAACCGCTGGTGCGCCTGTTCAGCTACAATGACAGTTCCATTACCTATCAGCTGAAATTCTGGATTGCCGAACCGCAACGCAAAATTCCGGTCCAGGATTCCCTCTATTCCCGCGCCTGGTACGCCGTTCACCGCGCCGGCCACAGTTTTCCTTTTCCGCACCGGCAGATTATCGCCAGCACCGGACAAGTCCCGTTCAATTTCTCACGAGAATTGATCATCAAGAAACTGCGCAAATCCGATCTGTTTGGCATTCTGGATGAGGCAACGCTGCAATCGCTGGTGGCACAAGTTCCGGTGCGGGTCTATGGTGGCAAGGAAACCGTAGTCAAACAGGGGGATCAGGGGAGCTCGCTCTTTCTGGTGTTGCGGGGAACCCTGGAGGCGAGCGTCGATGGGAGAGTAGTGGGAAGTATCGAACAGGAATCCTTTTTTGGCGAAATGTCACTGCTGACCGGCGCGCCCCGTGGGGCCACCGTCCAGGCAGTCTGCGAGGTGTGGCTGGCGGAAATCACCAACGAGTTGATGGAACCGCTCTTGCGTGAGAATCAAGCGCTTTTGGAGACTATCAGCGCCATTCTGGCCGAACGTTCCCGCCGCACGACTGAAAGTTTGAGTGATCTGGAAAGCGAGACAACGGTCACGTCACGCCAGGATGATTATCTCAAGCGATTGAAACAGTTTTTCAAATTATAAGGAGCAGATATGACAACCGAACAGGGGAATGTTTTGTTACTCGGCATCGGCAACACGGTGATGAGTGATGATGGGGTCGGAGTGACCATCATCCAGCAGTTACAGCAGCGGTACGATTTCCCGGAACGGGTCACGGTTGTGGATGGCGGAACATTGGGGCTCGATCTGCTGCCGATGCTGGAAAACCTGCAGCAGCTGATACTGGTGGATGCCATTGAAACCGGCCAACAGCCGGGACAATGGGTACGGCTGGTGGGAGAGGAGTTGCCGATTGCGCTGGAAACCAAACTTTCTCCCCACCAGATGGGGGTCAAGGATCTGCTGGCAGTGGCCCGGTTGATGGGTCACTCTCCCCGTGAAATGACCCTCTTCGGCATCCAGCCCAAACAGATTGAGATGGATACGGAGCTCTCCCCTGAGGTGGCGGCTGCGGTTGAACCGGTAATCGCGGCGATCATCTCGGAACTGGCCGCGATCGGGGCGACTGCCAGGGAACGCTCACACCCCGTCCGTTAGTGTGATCGGAACATCTTCCCCCTCGGTCATCAACAGGTCGAAGGGGGGAAGGTTGTTATCGAGCAAGACCCGCACCATCTTGGCTTTCAGGATACTCTGCACATCTGGGGGAGCAAGCTTGAAAAACACCCGTAGCAGAGATTCCACCACTTCCATAGGTTCTCCCTTGATATCGGTCACCGTTCCGTCAGCCGAAAGAGCAAACAGAGCCGGATAACTGCCATCCGGCTGGAAATAGCTCAGGACCTTGTCGGTGGTGGCAACACCACAGGTGGTTCTGAAGATATGGATGATTTCATTGAGTGAGCTGATCAGTATCGGCAGCTTTTCGTCCAGTGAGGTGATGATATCGAGCCCGACCTGCAGGCTGTTCATGCGATCGAGAAAATCATCCATCAGCGCACCGCGGATGATACCGCCATGCTGGGGGGCAATCATCAATGGGGCGGGGTTAAGCTGCCTGATTTTCTGCACCGCCATCCTGATCGCTTCATTACTCGGCATATAGAGTTGATGAAAAGCCTTGATTCCGGCCCAGTTGGCCTCGGTCGCCTCCAGTCCGAGCGCCGCGATCCCCCCCATGAAATCGCCGGAGAAGAGAATTCGTGACTCCAGGTCATAGACCATGCAGGCTCCCCGAAAGTGACAGAAAGGGGTCGGGATAAACTGCATGCGGTGCGTGCTAGCGGTGTTGAGCACCACTCTGAAATTCTTGAAACGCTCCACCGGCTTGAAAGGGGTATGGGGAGCGTTGTTGAGACTGACCAGGCGCCAGGTATCTTCCGTGGCCATCACCACCGCGCGCGGATTCATCTTGGTGATGTACGGCACGTTGCCAACCACATCGGGATCCTGATGATTGATGTAAATCAGATTTATTTTTGCCACATTTCCCAGGATCTTGGTACTTTTCTGAATCAGGTCATCCAGATCGCAGGTCGGCCCCGGATCGATCAGCATATTGGCGGTATTTCCCGAGCCTTTGAATATGCGCAGATAACTGTTGCGATTGAGAAACGATTTGACCCCCGAACCGACCCAGTAAATATCCGGGCTGATTTCGATCGGCTCTTCAAAATTGGCATTATTCAAATCCATCATAGCTTACCCCCATGTTCCATGGACACGACAACCGGACTGAAGCTGTCTTATTTAGCTACATGTAATCCAAGCCGACGGGAATGTCAAAGCTAAAACAGGGGTAAAATTAATTTATCCTGAGCTGCCAATCAACCGTTTGCCCCCCAGGAGCGCGCCATCACGGCATGAGCCGGCGACTCACGGCAGCGCAGCAGAAGCAGACAAACATTCCTTTTACGCCAACGTAACAAGCTTGCTTGACGTAACTACCCGGCTCTGGTAAACAATAGCTTTTGACTTACAGCCTTACTCCTTGCAAAGGATGCCAACATGCCACACATTGAAATCAACGAAGAGCGCTGTAAAGGATGCGGACTCTGTACCATTGCCTGTTCACGACATCTGTTGCAGTTGAGCGACACCCCTAACAGCCTCGGCTATACGATTGCAGTGGCAATTGATCAGGAGCGTTGCACCGGCTGTTCCCTGTGCGCCGAGATGTGCCCTGATGTTGCCATAACGGTATTCAAAGAGAATCAAAAGGGGGATCACTGACCGTGGCTGAAACGATATTTATCAAAGGCAACGAAGCCGTTGCCATGGCTGCCATCGAGGCCGGGTGCCGCTACTATTTCGGCTACCCGATCACCCCCCAGAGCGATATTCCGGAATACATGTCCCGGGAACTCCCCAAGGTTGACGGGGTATTTCTGCAGGCCGAAAGCGAAATTGCCTCAATCAACATGCTGCTGGGAGCATCTGCCACCGGTGTGCGCTGCATGACCTCATCATCCGGACCGGGGATCTCCCTCAAGCAGGAAGGTATTTCCTACATGGCCGGTTCCGAACTCCCGGGCGTGATTGTTGACATCATGCGTGCCGGCCCCGGTCTGGGGGGCATCGACGCCTCGCAGGCCGACTATTTCCAGGCGACCCGCGGTGGCGGACATGGCGGTTACCGCCTGATCGTGCTGGCACCTGCCTCAGGGCAGGAGATGTACGACCTGACCATGCTGGCATTCGATTTATCCGACCTCTACCGCATGCCGGCCATGGTGCTGTCCGATTCGGTGATCGGACAGATGAAGGAATCTGTGGTGCCCCACCGCTACCAGAAGATCGAGCTACCGGTCAAGGATTGGGTTGTACGGGGAAGAGCGGCTGACCAGCCGCAAAAGATTGTCAAATCACTCTACCTGGGTGATGGTGAAATGGAAGCGTTTCACTGGAAGATGCACGCCCGTTACCAGGAGCTGGCAGACAAGGAATCCCGTTGGGAAGAGTATCAGACCGACGATGCCGATCTGATCGTAACTGCCTTCGGTTCGGCGGCCCGGATCGCCAAGACATCGGTCAACATGGCACGCTCAGCTGGCCTGAAGGTCGGCTTGATGCGTCCGATCACCCTGTTCCCCTTCCCTGCCAGACGCTACGCCGAGCTTTCCCTGAACTGCAAGCACTTTCTGGACATTGAGCTCTCAACCGGCCAGATGATTGATGACGTGCGTCTCTCGGTGGCCCGTGATGCTGAGGTGCATTTTTACGGCCGTCCACCGGGAGCCGGTTCTCTTCCCACGCCGGAAGAGCTGTTTGAACAGATCAAAAAATTCTCTTGAGGTTGTCATGAAACAGGTATTTTCGCGCCCCGAAAGTCTGAAAGACACACCAACCCATTTCTGCCCCGGCTGCCACCACGGATCGTTTCATCGCCTGGTTGCCGAAGCGCTCGACCACTACAACCTGCGCGACAAGACCATCGGAGTCGCCTCGGTTGGCTGTTCGGTATTTCTCTACAGCTATTTTGATATCGACGTGGTTGAATCTCCCCATGGCCGTGCCCCGGCCGTGGCCACCGGTGTCAAACGCGCCCGCCCCGACCGGATTGTCTTCACTTACCAGGGAGATGGCGACCTGGCGGCAATCGGCATGTCAGAAATTATCCATGCCGCCAATCGCGGTGAAGGAATGACCGTCATCTTTGTCAACAATACCACCTACGGCATGACCGGCGGCCAGATGGCTCCCACCACCATGCCGGGTCAAAGGACATCCACCTCACCAACCGGCCGCAATGTGGCCAACGACGGTGCGCCGTTCAAAATGGCCGAATTGCTGGCCAATCTGGATGGGGTCGCCTACTCGGCCCGCGTGGCAGTCAACAATCCCAGGAACGTCATACAGGCCAAAAAGTGCATCGACACCGCCTTCCGCTACCAGGTGGAAGGAAAGGGATTTTCCTTTATCGAAGCGCTGGCAGCCTGCCCCACCAACTGGGGGATGAATCCCTTGGCGGCAAACCAGCGCATTGGCGATGAAATGATCCCCTATTTCCCGCTCGGGATCTGCAAAAACGTACAAAACTATTGAAATGAGGTCTGACACGACAATGCGACATGATCTTTTTATAGCAGGATACGGTGGCCAGGGGGTGTTGCTGGCAGGCAATCTGATTTCCTACGCCGCCATTCACGAGGGGAACCAGGTCTCTTTTTTCCCGGCCTATGGTGTTGAAAAACGTGGTGGCGCCGCCATGTGCACCATCGTATTTGCCAAAGGAGACACCGGTTCACCGGTGGTCGGCCACCCCACGCTTTCGATCCTGCTCAATCAGTTGTCATGGGACAAATATGCTCCCTTGGTCCGTCCGGGAGGGACCTGCATCGTCAACACATCGCTGGTTGACAGCGCAAAGCTCTCCCTCCCCGATCGCACCGTGATCCCGATCGCCATGAACCAGCTCGCACTTGAGCTCGGTGATGTGCGCATGGTCAACATGATCGCCTGCGGCGCCTACGCTGCCGCCTCCGGGGCATTACCGTTATCGGCGCTGAGCGAAGCACTCAAAAAAGCGCTCCCCGAGCGTAATCATCGCCTGATTCCGGCTAATATTGCCGCCCTTGAGGCAGGTTTTAGCGCCGCCAGTTCGAAAAATGCTTGACGCCGCCATAAATTTTCGGTAAAAGAGGTATTCCTTTTTGGGGTATCGCCAAATGGTAAGGCAACGGCCTCTGACGCCGTCACTCTTGGTTCGAATCCAGGTACCCCAGCCAAATTTACAGCCGGTTACGCGAAAGCGTAGCCGGCTTTTTTATTGGAATTCGGGAAACAAGAAAACTGTTTTCACTATTACCTCCAACCCGTTTCAAACAAACCAAACGGTCACCCGTCTGAAAATGATCATGCAATTACCTTTGATCAAGAGTATAGTATAGGGAGAGATGCGTATGATTCCAGCATCTTGAAGAGCAACAAACGAAAGCAGGTGAGTTTATGAAAGTCCTTGATATTGTTGTTACAATATTGCTTGTTATTGGTGCCCTTAATTGGGGCTTGGTCGGTTTCTTCGGATATAATCTGGTTGGAGCGATATTGGGAGAGGCGACGGCTCTCACTCGTTTAATCTATGCGGTAGTGGGGGTTTGCGGTATTTACGAAGGAATCAACTTCACGATTGGTTATAATGCCATGCACCACCGTTGGTGCGACACACCAGTCACCGTACGGCATTAATTGAAATGTGGCTGGCCAGAAGAGAGGAGTCCTGGAGCTTAATCCAGGGCTCTTTTTTTGTTCGCAGTTGCCAACAGCACCACAATATCTTATTGTAACGCGATCTTCCGAATCAGCTTTCACAGACATGGTCAACAACGAAGTGAGGTCGAGCAGGAGCAATGATCGTAGCGGGGTATGAATCAGATATTCCAAGCACCAAACAAGCTTGCATACTACTATGAGGACAGAAATAAATGGCCGAAATTGTTTGTGAAAAGCACAATGATGTGCTTATCCTGCATGTCATTGGGGAAGCGATATTTGATGAAATTTCCAAGGCAGTGAAACAATATTTCCCCCAGGTAACCAAACACCTGATCTGGAATTACACCAAGGGGGATTTGTTGAACGTAACGGCCAATGACTTTAAATTGGTGCCAGACCTGTCATCAGAATATTTTATCAACCGCAATGGCGGCAGAACCGCATTCGCATGCCCAAACGACTATGAGTACGGGATGTTCAGGATGTACATCGCCTTTGCCAGCATCAAAAGCATGCCGTACGAATATGCCGTATTTCGAAGTTTCGAAGAGGCGCTGAAATGGGTGGAAAGCTCGCCATAATCATGCTGCACCCCACACATTCTCAACCAGTCTACCGGATGCCTGTGGCACACCAGCGGAAAGCTGCTTTTTTATCTCTGCTTCAGATGTTCGTGCTGGCCATGACACTGCTGCAGCTCTCTACCGCACCGGCGTGGTGCGACAATCCGGGCGACACAACAACAGCCGGCATGCGTGAAAACCTGGGGGGCAATGTACCGCTCGAACTCATGTTTCGCGATGAATCCGGCGCCCCCGTACAACTGTCAGCGCTGATCACTAAACCGACCATCATCCTGCCGGTCTATTATAGCTGCAGCAACGTCTGCGCCTATCAGCAAGGGAGGATGGCCGGCACGCTGCCGCTGCTGCAATTACAGCCGGGAATCGATTACCAGGTCATCTCCATCAGCTTTGATGAAAATGATACTCCCGAACTGGCGGCACGGAGCAAACGGACCTATCTGACCGCCATGAGAAAACCGTTCCCGCCGGAGGGGTGGCGTTTTCTGACCGCTGACCGGGCAACCATCGCCCGTTTCACCACTGCCATCGGCTACGGTTTTCAACGTCAGGGTAAAGAGTTCATCCACCCGGTGGTCAGTGTGGTGGTGTCATCCCGAGGAACCATTATCCGTTATCTGTACGGCATCGCGGTGCTTCCCAAAGACCTCACCCTGGCGCTGAGCGAGGCGAAGAGCGGGATCAGCGGTGCTTCGGTGCGCAAACTGCTGGAATACTGTTTCAGCTACGACCCGCAAGCAAACAGCTATGTCTTCAACCTGCTCAAGGTGAGTGCCACGGCTGTCATCCTCTGCCTCGCCGGGTTCGGAATTTTTCTGATGCTGACCGGAAAACAAAAAAGAGACGCCAAGCGAAAACCGCTGTGAGGAACAGATGACATCACCAG
This sequence comes from Geobacteraceae bacterium, assembly GCA_036732725.1. Lineage (GTDB taxonomy): Bacteria > Desulfobacterota > Desulfuromonadia > Geobacterales > Pseudopelobacteraceae > CAIPTY01. The sequence goes on from DAINBV010000006.1 coordinate 9,224, forward strand.
CCACAACAGACAGCAGTTTCTGGAATGACACCGGCAAAAGCGGCCTCAGCTCCTGGATTTTATCCACCGATCATAAACGGATCGGCCTGCTCTATTTCTACTCCACCCTGGGATTCTTTCTGGTGGGAGTCGTGCTCGGAGTGCTGCTCCGGCTGGAACTGATCGCACCGGGGAGAACCATCATGGGAGCGGAAACCTACAATGCCCTCTTCACCGTGCATGGGGTGACCATGATTTTCCTCTTCATCCTCCCCGGCTTTCCGGGCGGCTTCGGTAACCTGGTGATGCCGATCCAGATCGGCGCCCGCGACGTCGCCTTTCCACGCCTCAACCTCCTGTCATGGTGGCTCTATATGGGGGGGGCCGTGACCGTACTCCTGTCACTCTTTACCGGGGGCGGCCCACCCGACACCGGCTGGACCTTTTACGTCCCCTTCAGCGCTCGCACCGGCACCAACGTCACCCTGGCGTTGTTGGGGGTCTTTATCATCGGCTTTTCCGCAATCCTGACCGGCATGAATTTCATCACCACCATCCACCGTCTGCGCGCCGAAGGGATGACCTGGGGACGGCTGCCGCTCTTTACCTGGTCATTGTATGCCACCGCCTGGGTGCAGATCCTGGCCACGCCGATCCTGGCCATCACCCTGGTTCTGGTGATGGCGGAACGTACGCTGGGGACCGGCCTGTTTGATCCGTCCCGCGGCGGTGACCCGCTCATGTATCAGCACCTGTTCTGGATCTACTCCCATCCGGCGGTCTACATCATGATCCTGCCAGCCATGGGGGTGATCTCCGACATCATTCCGGTATTTTCACGTAAGCCGATCTTCGGCTACAAGATGATCGCCTTTTCCAGCCTGGCCATCGCCGCCGCCGGATCACTGGTCTGGGGACATCACATGTTCACCAGCGGCATGAGTGACACCGCCGTGCTGGTCTTCTCGTTCCTGACCTTTATCGTGGCGATCCCTTCGGCCATCAAGGTTTTCAACTGGGTGGCAACGCTCTACAAGGGGTCGATCTCGCTGGAAGCGCCGATGCTGTTTGCCCTCTCCTTCATCCTGCTCTTCTCCATCGGCGGCCTGTCGGGGCTGATTCTGGGAGCAGCAGCCACCGACATCCATGTGCATGACACCCATTTCGTGGTCGGCCACTTCCACTACGTCATGTTCGGCGGCACCGGTTTCGCCTTTTTCGCCGCCATGCACTACTGGCTTCCCAAGTTCTACGGACGCCGCTATGCTGAAAAACCGGCCATCTGGGGGTGGTCGCTGATGTTCATTGGTTTCAATATCATGTACTTCACCATGCAACTATTGGGAATGAAAGGCATGCCACGACGTTACTACGATTATCTCCCCGAGTTTGCCCGGCTCAACCTGGTGGCGACGGTCGGCAGCTGGATTCTGGTAGCTGGATTACTGATTGTACTGATCAACCTGTTTCGCGGACTCCGCTCGGGAGCGCGATTTGAGGGAAATCCGTGGGGAGGGGCGACCCTGGAGTGGAGTATCCCGACCCCGCCGCCAACGGAAAATTTCATTGAAGAGCCGCTGGTCACCCATGGTCCCTATGATTTCACGGCAGCGTGCAACGGTATCAACCGTTGCGACATTATCAAGGATTAGGTGATGATTCACATCCAACACAAAGACCAATTTGGCGCTAAGCTCGGCATGTGGCTGTTTCTGTTTACCGAGCTGATGCTGTTTGGCGGACTGTTTCTGCTCTATGCGATCTACCTCAGGCGCTATCCGGCTGAATTCAGCGTCGGCGGCGCACAGCTCAACTGGAAGCTCGGCACACTTAACACCGTGATCCTGCTGACCAGCAGCCTGTTGGCTGCCATGTCGCTCACCGCCATCCAGCGCGGAGCGTCAAAACTGGCGCAACGCCTGATTGGTGGAACGCTGCTCTGTGCGGCCGGTTTCATGACGGTCAAATACCTGGAGTGGAGCAGCAAGATCGGCCACGGTATCTACCCCGGTTCGGAACATATCAAGACTTTGCCGGCCGGGGAATCGCTGTTTTTCAGCCTGTACTACCTCTCCACCGGTATCCATGGCCTGCACGTACTGATCGGCGCCGGTTTGCTCGGCTGGATCTGTACCAAAATCAGCGGCGGCTCGGTTTCAGCCAGCGATTATGGCTTGCTGGAAAACGGCGCTCTCTACTGGCATCTGGTCGACCTGATCTGGATTTTCATTTTTCCGCTCTATTACCTGATGCTGTAACAACTAATTCACGCCGCTTGCGTGAACAAGGTCCGCCACATGAATCAAGATCACATCATACCAAATCGGAAGCTGACCATCGTCTGGCTGCTGCTGCTCGCCTTGACCACCCTGACCGTGGCAATTACCCGGATTGAACTTGGAATGTTCAAGGTAGTGGCGGCTTTACTGATTGCCTGTCTCAAGGCAGCCTTGGTGATCGCCATCTTCATGCATATCCGTTATGAAGGGAAACTGCTGCGCTGGTTGCTGTTTCTGGCACTGGCAACCCTGGCCCTGTTTATCGGCCTCACCTTCTGTGATGTTCTGTACCGCTAAGGAATAGCCATGAATCCCAACCGACTCATATCCACGGCCGATGCCGTTGATCCGGTATTTCTGATGATCTTCGGCGTTTCCCTGCTGCTTCTGCTGGGGATCACCATCACCATGCTGCTGTTTGTGGTGCGCTATCACCGCTCCAGAGCCCCCGAGCCAACCTCGCAGGTCGATAGCAATCTCTGGCTGGAAATAATCTGGATTGCCCTGCCGTCACTGCTGGTACTGGCCATGTTTTATTACGGCTGGTCCGGCTATCTCTCGCTCAGAACAGTCCCCAAGGATGCCATCACCATTACCGCCACTGCCCGCATGTGGTCGTGGAATTTCCGCTATGACAATGGCAAAACCAGCAGCAAGCTGTATGTTCCGGCCGGCAAGCCGGTGCGGGTCAACCTGGAATCAAAGGACGTGATCCACGGATTCTTTGTCCCCGCCTTCCGCATCAAACGGGACGTGGTTCCCGGCATGAAGAACTTTGCCTGGTTTGTGGCATCCAAAACGGGGAGCTACGACCTGTTCTGCTCCCAGTACTGCGGCACCAACCATTCCGCCATGATCAGCAGTGTCGAAGCCTTGCCCCCCAAGGAATTTGAGGCCTGGTTGCAGCAGGAAAACCGGGCAGTGTCCGTAATCGACGGAAAAAAACTGGCGCAGGAAAAAGGGTGCCTGGGGTGTCACACACTGGACGGCACAAGCGGCGTCGGACCAAGCTTCAAGGGGATCTACGGCCGCACCAGCCACATCAAGCGTAATGGTGTCGAGCAGGTCATCACGGTTGACGAGGCGTATCTGCGCGAATCGATCACCACACCCGGCGCGGCAATTGTGGATGATTTCCCTCCCATCATGCCCAGCTTTGCCGATCTGAAAAAAGAAGAAGTCGATGCCCTGATCACCTTTCTCAAAGGTGTGAAATGATGGTTACGCTGTTACGGCTGTTTCGCCTGCCGCTGTCATTGTTGAATGCCCTGATGGCCATCGGCGGGGCACTGCTGGTGCCCGGTCGCCACTCAATGACGATGTTACTCTGGCTTGCGGGCGGGATCGCTGCCCTGGCAGCCGGCGCCTCAGCCTTGAATCAGGCCTCGGAACACCGCTTTGACCGCCTGATGGAGCGTACCAGCCAACGGCCGATACCTGTGGGGATGATGTCCCCCGCCACGGCCACCAGGTTGAGTATCTTACCGCTGCTGGCCGGCTGTGTTGCGTTGTATGCTGGCGGAGGTTTGCTTGCAACCGCTGCAGGAGGGCTCGGGGTGCTCTGGTATCTGTTGATCTACACACCGCTCAAACGCCGCACACCGCTGGCCTTGCTGGCAGGGGGGATCTGTGGCGCCCTGCCGCCGCTGATCGGCTGGTACAGCGCCGGTGGTGTATGGCCTGACCATCGCATCATGATCTACTGCGGCATCATCTACCTCTGGCAAATCCCCCACTTCTGGCTGCTGCAACAGCGTCACGCCGATGATTACCGTACCGCCGGCTTCCCGACCCTGCAGCTGGCGAGCGGCGACCGTTCCTTCAAACTATTGCTGCTAATCTGGATCTTTTCCCTGGGAATAGCCACCATGCTCTTGCCAACCTTGCAGATCATTCCGCCCCCTTTGGCGCCGCTGGCCTTCTGTTTTCTGCTGCCACTCCTGCCGCTGATGCTGATCAGCAACGAGAAACCACTCTTTTCCTATCTCAATCTGCTTCCCTTGCTGATCACCGTACTGTTTATCAATTAGCATCACCATGCAGATCATTCTTGACAGCGGCAGCCAGAAGGTGTAAAAGAATTTCTCTTTCCGCACAGGTGTCCCCAACACTGAGCATATGAGCGGTGGAGAGTAGATGATTAGTTACAAACGGTGCGTAGCGCAGCCTGGTAGCGCACTAGACTGGGGGTCTAGTGGTCGCTGGTTCGAATCCAGTCGCACCGACCATATAAGAAAGGAGTTAGGCTTAAGTGCTTAGCTCCTTTTTCTTTGTGTGCAACGGAGTTCTTGTTACGTGGGAGGCTTTCTCGTTGACAGCGAGGGAGACTGGGTATACAACCCTGCGTAATTTATGAGTTACAGGAACCATCCGATGAGATACGAACATCGAAAAATAATGTAAGCAACGAAAGCCGCCCTTTTCATCATGATGCTGAAGGCGGCTTTTTTTGTTTTTACATGAGTTGAATTGAAATTGATCCGGAGATTGTAGAGCGATCGGAGCACGTCCCATGACAAAAAGTAAACTGATTCAGCTGTCTGCCTTTGAGGAGAAAAATATCCGTAAAACCCTGCATGAAGGCGAGTGGTGGTTTTCGGTCATCGATGTTATTGAAGTATTGACTGGAAGTGACAGGCCGCGCAAATACTGGAATGACCTGAAGAAAAAACTTGATTCGGAGGGTTATGTTGAAGTGTCCGAAAAAATCGGACAGTTGAAAATGCTCGCCCCCGACGGAAAGAGGCGTCAAACCGATTGCGCCACTACCGAAACCATGTTCCGTATCATCCAGTCGATTCCTTCACCAAAAGTTGAGCCGCTTAAGCGCTGGCTGGCCAAGGTCGGTAAGGAGCGGATTGACGAGATCGAAAACCCCGAGCTTTCCATGGAGCGGATGCAGGCGCTGTATGAAAAAAAGGGGTATCCCAAAGAATGGATTGACAAGCGGATGCGCGGCATTGCCGTTCGACAGGATTTGACTGACGAGTGGAAAAATCGTGGAGCCAGGACCAGCCTGGAATACGCGATATTGACCAACGAGATCATGCAGGGAGCTTTTGACTTGAAGGTGGAGGATTACAAGCAGGTCAAGGGATTGGAGCGGGAAAACCTGCGCGATCATATGACCGACATCGAGCTGATCCTGACCATGCTTGGCGAGGCAACCACCACCAAGCTGCATCGAGAGCGGGATTCGCAGGGGCTTGAACCCTTGAAGAAGGATGCCCAGGAGGGCGGTGCCGTAGCCGGCAGTACGCGCAGGGATATTGAGAAACGGTCGGGCAAGCCGGTGGTGACGGGTGAGAATTTTAAGGGGTTGGCGGGGAAGGGAAAGAAGGGGATAGCGTGACGTGAGACAAATAGGGCAACTCACGGATTATCCATTTAATGGGGGAGATGCCCCTATTTAGTTCTGTTGTCGAGGCAGTGCCGCCTGATTGCAGGGCGAAGCATAGGTCAGATGATCGACATATTGTCACGCAGATTGCGTGTCAGAGATGATGGCACCGGCAATGACAGGGAAATAGATGGCACTTATGCCGAATTTGAGAGCGAGGACGCAATAATTTTCCTTGGCGATCCGGGAATGGGGAAGACTACTTTCTTTAAGGATGCTGCCAAAACGAATTTTTCGACTGTCCGAAATTTCCTTGTTGCCCCAAAGGCTGAGGAGGGTGATGTACTTTTCCTCGATGCGCTTGATGAATACAGGACCGTTGCGCGCGGATCAGATGTCAGCTCCGAGATTGCCAAAGAACTCTGCTCTCTAAATAAGCCAAAGTTTCGTTTGTCGTGCAGGTCTGCGGACTGGTTCGGGTCAACAGATCAAGAAGTACTCAAGGTCGCCAGTGCATCTGGACAAGTCGTGGTTCTTGAACTCTGTCCACTCTCACGTGAAGAAATCCTGAGTGCTGTGCAGGCGATAGTTCCTGACCCAGTAATATTTATTGATGAAGCAGAATCAGCGGGGCTCGGAAAGCTGCTTGGCAACCCTCAGACCCTTGAACTCCTTGCGCGGGCATGGGGAACCGACAAAAAACCTCGAAACAAGTTCGAAGCGTACGAGATAGGTGTTTCTGAACTGATTAAGGAGATTAATCCTCAACACGTTGTTCGTAGCGTGACCAGTCCTAATCCTCGCGATTTGCGGAGAGCCGCATGCGCTGCCTTCTCAACTCTGCTTCTTTCCAATTCAGTTGGCATTTCGCGTGCAGAACCAGCGGATGGTGATGGCTTCGTCCCTATGCATTTGGTGCCCTGTTCTAACAGAGGCGACCTTGATGCTGTTTTGAGGCGGCGCCTCTTTTTTTCAACGGAAGTTGATCGGTTTGAGCCGACCCACCGCACAATTGCAGAGTTCTTGGCCGCTGAGGATCTAGCCAACCGTATTATTAACGGTCTTCCAATTGATCGGGTGATGGCGTTTATATGCGGAATTGATGGAAAACCCATTTCCTCACTCCGAGGCCTTTACGCCTGGTTGATGTGCAAGATTGGTCATCTTGCAGAGGGTTATGTCGAGCGTGACCCTTATGGAGTGGCTACTTACGGCGATGCAAGCATCCTGTCACCAAGCGCACAATGTGCGATCTGGGCTGGTCTTAGACAACTTCGTGATCCATGGTTTCTCGCAAACCAAGAAGATCGAGGCTCGTTCCGTGACCTTGCCAATTTGAATACGGCCAAAATTATACACGAACTACTCAAAGACCCCGCAACCGGAGTACATCTGAAAATCGCCGTGCTCGAAGCAATAGCAAACAGCACAGTAAATATAGGCCTGAACGGGATCTTACGGGCCATGGTGTTGGAAAAACGCCATAATAACTGGCTGAGAACAACAGCATTGAGAGCCTTTGCCAAATCGGTCCATAACGATTGGGGTCAGTTGGATGCCTTAGATCGTGAACTTTCCCAAGCAGCCGATGACCTTGTTGCCCCCGAGGTTCGAGCAGATCTTCTCAGTCTGACGCGAGCAGAGGGCAGCGTGGCCCTGCGAGTGCTTTCGATCATGGAACAGGCCGCTTCTGCCAAGAAAGAAAGACACACATTCGGCCACTTCTATAATCTGATTGATCTGCCAACTGTTTCAGATTTGAACGAGATTCTCGATGGTGCCTCTCGGGTGTTGTTACCTAAGAATGATGCACAGTTCGAGCTACGATCAATCTTCTATGAGTGGTTGAAACGGCGTTTTGAGAGCCCCACACCGATTACGCCCATACAATTGTCAAACTGGCTGCGGAATATGCGGATCAGCCGAAATAATTTCGAGAAGACTCTAGCGTCTCTAAAAGGGCGATTTAATCAGGAACCGTCACTTTTTGAAAAGGTATTTGATCTGCTCGCGCAGATGGTGCCCAATAAGGAGCGGTCATTCGGGGTTTTTGTAACCTATGACCTTTGGCGCCTGCTGCCAGCTACGGTTTGGCCAGTCACCCATTGCGAATTCTTCCTGGCGCGTGCTGAAAAGGAGAACGATCCGGAACGCGCAAGCGAACTTTTTAGTATGTATCTGTCTTGGCTCCCAAAGGAAGGAGCATCTGTTGCACTTGCTGAAGCAGGTTTTGATTTTTTGAGCCGTCGGCGTGACGTCGAAAAAGCACTCGGTAATTGGAATGCCTGCAAAATCGAAAAATGGCGTAAAGATGAGTTCAAGAAAAGGCAGAAGAAGAGACGTAAAAATTCGGTAACCCGAACCCAAAATGTTGCATACTTCAATTCACGCCTTGCGACCATTCGAGAAGGAGGTGAGGAACACGCCCTCGCATGGGCAGCCATGGTCTACCTGGGGTTCAATAATGTCAATGGCGTTGCTGACGCACGTGAACGCCTTATCAGTCTGACAAATGAAGAGATCACAGATGCTATTATTGAGGGATTCATCCGCAACGCAGAAAATCCTAACATCCCTAAAATAAAAGCGGTGATTGAAAGCTGGCATGCGAACAGCAGTCCGTATACCCACTTTCTATTGTGTCTTTCAGTCTTCTTGCGGATCAATGCGGGCATGGCCGTGCCTATGGAAGCGCTGCCGCATTGTATCGCGGTTGTAGTCACTGAAAAGAATACTGGTGACAAGCTGCCGGGCTACGATGAAGCTCTGACAGGATGGATCTTTCAGGAAGCTAGCCAGAATCCAGACGTTGTGAAATCTGTTTTACATGAAATATGGGTTTCTGCTACGACGCATAAAAAAGGTAATCTACCGGGATTTTATGATCTCAGTCAGGACTCAAGCACTTTGCAATTTCTTGCTTCGCTGTCAGCCGACGTTCTTAGGTCCGGGATCAATGATGATAGCGAGACTGTTGGAAAACTAGTTTCTGTCCTCATGCTCAATGACCAGCGGGCCACACATGCAATCGGCGAAGCCGAACTTGCGCGAAACGGACTGTCAGCGGAAGTAAGGGCCATCTGGAACACGGCCCTTTTTATGATTGATCCCAATATCTATTTGGAACCCTGGAAATCCCTTAAGTCGGAGCCGGATGCAGCTCTATGGAAAGCTATTGAAGTCATTAAGGGGGGTGGCAACGATAAGAGAGGTGCTGTTAACATCACATCGGCACAGCGCGTGGAAGTCATTGCACTAGTAGGAAAACGTTTTTCCGTTGTTGGACATCCCTCAGACGCGTGGTGGGGCAGGCAAAATCCTTGGGATGCCTCAGGATTTGTAGCAGATCAGATCAAGCTATTAGCCGCCGATGGCTCTGTGGACGCTGGTGCCCAACTAGAACGATTAGAGAATGACGATGCCTTGATAAGCTACCGCGACTTGATCAGACATCATAGAGCACAGCACGAAAAGCAGCAGCGTGAATCCAGTTTTACATTCGCTTCGCCTGAACAAGTGGCTGAAGCTATTAGTAATCGTGTTCCTGCTACCCCAAGCGACCTTCTGGCCTTTGTAGTTGATCACCTAGGCGTTCTCGCACGCGAAATGAGGCTGACTCAAAGAGAAAGATTCAGGGCCTACTGGAATGAAGAAGGGCGCAAACTCATCAAGCCAAAACGCGAGGAAGCTTGTTCGGGATTATTGGCTGAGGATCTTCAGAACAGGGTGAAAGCTCAAAACCTTATCGTGACGGTTGAACACCATATGGTTGCAGACAAGGAATGCGATTTGGTGATTTTGCAGGGTACCGAACGGCTCTTGCCGATAGAGGTCAAGCACCACTACCACAATGAGCTTTGGACGGCATGGCGTACCCAACTTGATCGCCTATACACACGTGATGCTATGGCAGGTGGACTCGGCATCTATCTCGTTATCTGGTCAGGTGAGGTAAAAGGCCGGATGATGCCGAAGCTACCGGATGGCATCAAACGTCCAGCAAGCGTGGAAGAGCTTAGCAATGCGCTCATGTCGCTCATCCCGGAGGAAGATCGACACCGGATGCGAGTCATCGTTGTGGACATTTCAGAGCCCTGAAACGATGGGGGGCCGCGTCTACATTCTTCATAAAATATGGTGGAGTATCTACAGACTGGCACGGTCGGTAGTAAATAAAACGATAGAAAAATACGAACTCTTCTTGTGAGAACTTTCCAGGATTACATTATGAATAAAATGTGTTAAATTTCTTGCCATATCATAATGATGAGGTTTGAATCATGACGACAGAGCGGAAAGACATTCTCAGCACCACCGAGATGGCTGATCACGACCACACACAACAATCGCAAGAGCGTGAGCCGTTGCCGGCCATTGCCAAACCAGCCCCCCCATCCGACAGGTCTCGAACACGTTTCACCCATGATATCAAGGATCAAAACAATTCCATATTACTCGGCACGGATCTGTTGCTCAAATGCTGGGAAGATCTCAGAGCACATCTGGATGAGTTGCGTGACGAAGGAACGCTTGAAATCAGTGAATCACTCCACGATATCTGCACCACCATCCCGGCCGTGATTAACGGCATCCGTAAATCAACCTACCGGATTGAACATATTATCGATAATCATCAATAATTGCTGAGATGAGAGTTCGCCCTGTATGAGGGATGCCACCACCCACAGCCATAACCGGAAGGAAGGATGCATGCAAAAACCCTTACATCCGAACAAAAAAGTTCTGATCGTTGACGACAATGAGAACAGCTGCACCATGGTTACACTGGCCTTGCAGCAAGCCGGGATAACCGATATTTGCGCTCTCACCAACAGCCTGCAGGTAACCCGTTTTCTGGATGAAAACCGGGTATCATTAGTACTGCTCGATCTGCACATGCCCGATTTATCGGGACTTGAATTACTCGCCATCATCCGCCGTGATTATTCCAACCTGCCAGTGGTTATTTTGACCGGCTCCACCGATCTGCACCTGGCGATTGAATGCATGAAACTGGGGGCGCTCGACTATCTGGTCAAACCGGTGGAAACCAATCGCCTGCTGGCATGTGTCAGAAACGCACTCAACATGATCGAACTGCAGGGAGAAGTGACAGCCTTGAAACACCGCCTGCTGGACGATGCCCTGGACAACCCGGCCTCATTTTCCGCCTTCATCACCTGCAGCAAGAAAATGCGAGCCATTTTCCAGTACATCGAGGTGGTTGCGCCAACCCGCCAGACAATTCTGATTACCGGTGAAACCGGCGTCGGCAAGGAGCTGATCGCCAATGCAATTCACCGTGCCAGCATGGTAAAAGGGGATTTTGTATCGGTAAACGTAGCCGGCCTCGATGACATCATGTTTTCCGACACCCTCTTCGGTCATAAAAAAGGAGCTTTTACCGGTGCTGAGGCGGCACGAACCGGCCTGGTTTCCAGTGCCTCCGGCGGAACCCTCTTTCTCGATGAAATCGGTGACCTGGGAGAGGCGTCACAAATCAAGCTGTTACGGCTGCTGCAACAGAACGAGTACTACCCGATCGGCTCGGATATCCTTAAAAAAAGCAGCGCCCGCATCGTAGTGGCCACCAACGTGGATCTTGAGAGCAAAATAAATGAAGGGAAATTCCGCCGCGATCTCTACTATCGCCTCTGTTCACATCAGATCCACGTCCCTGCGCTACGGGAACGTACCGAGGACATTCAGCCGCTGGTCTCCCATTTTGTGGAAGAAGCATCCCGTACCTACAAGAAAAAAAACATACTTCCCACCCATCCCGATGCCATCAGTTTCCTCAAACAATACGATTTCCCTGGCAATGTGCGGGAACTACAGGCTGTTATTAATGAAGCGGTTGCCCGCCATGTTTCAGGTCCGCTGCACCCAAAAGATTTCAGCATGACCAGTGAATACAAGAGAAACACCCACTCTTCCCGTAACCAGAACAGTTGTGACACTATTAGTTTGGCAACACTCTTTGGCCGTTTTCCGACCATGAATGAAGTCGAAGAACTGCTGTTGGATGAAGCGCTGGCAGTTGCCAAGGGGAATCACAACAATGCCGCCACACTGCTGGGAATTACCCGCAAGACCGTCGCCAACCGACTCAATGCCCGCTTGAACAACAAAATCTGACCCCTTCCTCTTATCCGGGGGATAAATCCCCCGGCTACATTCGGACGCCCCTGACGGGGCTTAACAACCTGATGCAAAGACCATATACGGACACGATCCCCTCGACGAAACGCCCAAGCAGGGCACAACAATTGCACACACCACCCCCACAAGAACAGTCCTTATTTTATTCAAACATATCAATCCATTACATAGAAGCATCCCTGTAATTATCTATTTCAAAGAACACCATGAAGATTATCGAGGGGATATGACGGACTCTCTGCTCCATGATTTTATCAAGCTGGTAGCCATGCGGACCGGTCTCTGCACCAGGGAAAAGGATCAGCCGGCTTTCCGCAACAAGCTTCTTGAACGAATAAGAAGCTTTCACGGCTCGCCGCTCGATTACTATCAGCAGCTTACGCTCGATACTCCGCAGAGCCACCGGGAATGGAACCTGCTGACAGAACTGCTGACAACCGGTGAATCGTATTTTTTCCGGGATCGCAACCAGTTCCAGCTGCTCCGCAACCAGATCCTGCCCGAATTGATCGAACGAAGGAGCCAACAGCGGCAGTTGCGCATCTGGAGCGCCGGCTGTTCCAGCGGTGAAGAGCCGTATTCTTTGGCAATTGTGCTGCATGAGTTGCTTCCCCGGAGGAAAGAGTGGCAGATCTTCGTGCTTGGCACCGACCTGCAGGAGCAGGCCGTGCAACAGGCCCGTAAAGGGCTCTACACTCCCTGGTCATTCCGAATGGTGGATCCAGCCCTGAAAAGCAGATACTTTTCGCCCCAACATGAGTATTGGAAAATTGATGATGCTATCCGTTCCATGGTCACATTCAGCAGCTGCAATCTGGTAAAGGAGAGATTCCCCGATTGTTCGCGGGAACTCCATGACATGGACCTGATTATCTGCCGCAATGTCTTTATTTATTTCACACCGCAAGCAGTCAGCCAGGTCGCAGGTAAATTCTCCGAGACACTGAATGAGGGGGGATATCTGATGACCGGCCACGGAGAACTGCATCTGCAATCCGTACAGCACTTAAAGACGAAAATGTGTGGTGAACAGGTGATCTTTCAGAAAAGGTCGGCAACAAGGGATGGCGGCACGCTCGCGGACACAACCAGAGGTACATCCCCCCTCCCTGCCAGGAGCACGGGAAAACAAGTGGCAGCACCACCTCCTGACAAGCCGAGAAACATTCCTGTGATCGCCAAGCACGCCCAGAGAATGGCACATGAGCAGGGAGCAACGGCTGCCACGTGGGTTGCCGCCCTGCCTGACAACAAAACCGTTCCGCACAACTTCGAGGCATACTTGACCATGGCACAGAGGCAAGCTGACCAGGGGGAGTATCAACAGGCGCTCAAAACCTGCCGGCAGGCAATCACCCTTGAGGCAACCTCCCCCCATCCATATTTTCTCCTGGCGCAGATTGCCGAGGCTACCGGAGACGTGGATAATGCCAAGGATCTGCTAAAAAAAACCATCTACCTGGATCCGCTCCATGTGGCCGCCCACCTGGAACTCGGCGCCCTGTATGCGCAAGAGCACAACCAGAAGCTGGCCGAAAAGTTCCTCTCGGCAAGCAGCCAGCTCCTGCAGCAATTACCATCGGGAACATCCCTGCCACCCTACCACAACATGACCGCCGGAGAGCTATTACGGCATACCGATGAGCTGCTCACCGGCCTGAATACAAAGGAGGCTCCCCGTGGAAACAACCGTTGACCAGTATTTTGTGTTTACCGTTCGTAATTCCCTGTATGCCGTCAATGCCATGGTGGTCAGCGAGACATTTCAGTTGCCGGAAATCACACCGATCGAGGAAACCCCACCCCATGTAGCCGGCGTCATCAACCTGCGGGGGAAAATCATCCCGGTCATGGATCTGAACATTCTCTTCGGCAGACTTCCCGCCCGCTATCTGCTGGAAGACGGCATGCTGGTCATCAATGTCAATGGTCAGCTGACCGGCATCATCGTCAACCAGGTCCGGGACGTGATTAAAATCCGCCCCGGCCAACTCGATCTCCCCCCCCCTGCTGTTCCGGGAGAACAGGTTCCCCCCTATGTGACAGCACATGCCCGATTGGGAGAAGAGATCATCATGATCCTCGACCATGAACGTTTGACAGTTCCGGCAAAGCATGTCAAAGCGCCTGCGGAACCGGAGCTGAACAGCAGCGAATCTTCCCATCAAGGGGAGTCATTCCGGGCTGCAACTCCAGGGACCAACCGGACGGAACAAACGGAATTTCACCGCCGCAGCGCTGAATTGATGAAAGCGGCAGAGGATGAGAGTCTTCGCGGGACAGAACAGGTGGCAGTAGCAACACTGGGAGGAGAATATTTCGGCATTGACCTGAAATCGGTGCAGGAGTTTTCATCGATCACCAACCTGACACCACTCCCCAACTGTCCGGAACATGTGATCGGCAACATGAACCTGCGGGGGAGCATCCTCCTGGTCATCGATATCCGGGGATTACTCGGAATGCCCGCCGGACAACTGGGCAGCTCCTCCAAGGTCATTGTCGCCTCGCTCGAAGAGATTACGGTCGGTATTGCCGTTGATGAGATTCATGACATTGCCTGTATTGACGCGACAAATCGTTCCCCGCTCCCCTCATCGTTAAGCGCGGCAATCGAAAAATTCAGCAGGGGGACAGCTCACTACGAGAGCAAGGCGATGACACTGCTCAACATGGCTGCGATTATCAAAGAGGGAAACCTGGCAGTGGATACGCGATAACTCACGACATCAGACACGCTACTAACTCTTTTCTGACAACAAGGAGGCAGACAATGTTCAAAAACATGAAACTGAAATTCAGTATTTTGCTTGGCTATACCATTCCGCTGATGTTGACGGTGATCGTTTCGGTGGTAGTGTATGCCAACATCAAAAAGGTCGAAGAGCAGTCGAAGATTGTTGACAACAAACATCAGATTATCGAGAAGTTCAGCCTTTTTGCCCTGAACGCATCGGAGATGCAGAGTTCTTCGCGCGCCTACCTGCTTGCCAGACATGAGACGTCACTCAAGAACTATGAAGAAAATGAAAAGGAATTTTATGTCCTTTCAGAATCGTTGAAAAAACTGGTCAAAGACCCCCGGCAGATGGCAAGCCTGCAGAGGATTCTGGAAGTTGCCAATCAGTACCGGGAACGTTCCAAGCAATTGGTGACCCTGGTAAAACAAGGCAAGGGGAGCGAGGCGACGGCACTTTTTCAAAAAGGGGATACCATCAACATTGTCATCGAACTTAACCGGCTGATCGATGAGTTCCAGTTACGGGAAAATGAAATCAGGGAAGAGAGCAGAAAAAAAGCTGATGATGCAATCAATGGGCTTGCCAACGTGCTGATATTCGGGGTTTTGCTTTCCATCGTACTGGCTATCATCATCGGTATCTGGATCGCATCCCGCATCAGCAGGACGATCAAGGAAGCAGTAAATTCCGCTTCCTCAACCTCAACGGAAATAGCGGCGACCATCACCCAGCATGAAGCGACAGCCAATCAACAGGCGGCCATGGTGAATGAGACCACCGCGACCATGGAAGAGATTGCCGTATCGTCACGCCAATCGGCGGAACAGGCAACAACGGCTGCCGAAATGGCAAAGGATGCCAGTGCCCTGACGGTGGAGGGGAGTGAGGCGGTCCGCCAGGCAATTGAGGCAATGGACAGCCTGAAGAGCAAGGTTGGGACGATTGCCGAACAGATCCTCTCCCTGAGCGAACAGACCGGCCAGATCGGAACCATTGCCGAACTGTTGAAGGATCTGTCGGTACAGATCAATATGCTGGCCCTCAATGCGGCAGTAGAGGCAGCCCGTGCCGGCGAGCATGGCAAAGGGTTCGCGGTTGTGGCGGCAGAGGTTCGCAAGCTCTCGGTGGAGAGCAAAAAATCAGCCGAACAGGCCAAAACGATCGTATCGGGAATCCAGAAGGCGACTGACACGACCATCATGAAGACCGAGGAAGGAACACGGAATATCGAGAGCGTCACGGAGATCGCCCGCAAGGTGAATGATCTGTTCGAGATGCTTTCCGGCGCGGTAGGTCAGGCCTACCAGAATGCGCAACAGGTGGTGCTGAACATCAGGGAACAATCAACCGCCATCGCCCAGGTGGTCGAGGCCGCCAACAACATTAACGCGGGAGCGAGAGAAACGGCAGCGGGGATCTCCCAGACCAAGATCGGCATCGAAAACCTGAATGAAGCTACGGCGAAATTGATGAGGATTGTGTGACGGCAGGCAACGATGACAACATCCCCCCATCCCTTCAGGAGAATGCAATGATAGAAGATCTTGAAATGCGGGATCTGTTCAAAATCGAGAGTAACGAGCATCTTCAGCAGCTTGAGGATGGTTTGCTGCGCCTGGAAAAGGATCCGGGCAACACGGGCATTCTGGAAGAGTTGTTCCGCGAAGCGCACAGCCTGAAAGGCTCCAGCAGGATGCTCGGGCAATTGGATATCGAGAAGGTGGCACACCGCTTTGAAGATATCCTCGGCAGAGCGTCAAAAGGGACGCTCCCCCTGCTCCCGGAAATCATCGACACGATGTATCACTGCCTCGATTCCATCAGGAAACTGGTGGAGCAGGCGCTGACCGGCCTGGATTCAGGGGTCGTGGTGAGCGACGTGCTGTCATTGCTGCAACAGGCTATGGACGCTTCCCCGCTGGCCGGACAGCAAGAACAACAACCGCCTGAAGCGCTCCCGGCAGTCAGCCATGAGAGTATACCGTCCGCTACCAGCGCTGAATCCCCCCCCCCCCCCCCCTGGCATACCACGTGAGACATCACCATCAGCCACCGTTTCCCCTGCCCATACCGGCCACGAACCTTTTTCAATTGAAACCATCCGTGTCGAGACTCGCAAACTCGACCTGCTGATGACCCAGGCCGGCGAATTGACCGTGGCAAAACTGAGGATTGCCCAGCGCTGCGCGGACATGGAAGCGCTGCTGGAAAAATGGGAGCGCATGGCAGGCCTGATCCGTAGCGACGGCGTACATAATTCGGAACTAGGCTCCCATTTCAGGGAGTTTTCAAAAATATTGGAGCAGCTGAAGAGTGCGGTCTATGACGACAACTCCCGGCTGGCAACCGTTGCCGGTGAAATCGAAGACGGCGTTCAGGCGATACGGCTCCTGCCGCTGTCAACCATCTTCAACCTATTCAATCGCATGGTGCGTGACCTGGCACGGGAGCGCTCCCGAGAGGTGCAACTGATTATCGAAGGGGGGGAAACCGCCGCAGACAAGCGCATCCTGGAAGAGATGAAGGATCCCCTGATGCACATCATCAGGAATGCCATAGATCACGGCATCGAATCTCCGCAAGAACGAGAGAAGTCCGGCAAAACCAGGGTCGGGACAATTTCCCTGCGAGCGTATCAGACAGCCGGAATGATCGTGATCGAGGTGCGGGATGACGGACGCGGTCTGGATAGCGGCGCGATCATCCGCTCAGCTCGTAAAAGCAGACATTGGCGTGAGGACGAATTGGCTGCCATGCCGCCTGAACAGATCTGGTCGCTCATATTCGAGTCCGGGCTTTCAACCACTGCTTTTGTATCCGACGTTTCCGGGAGAGGAGTCGGCCTGGATGTCGTGCGCAGCAACGTGGAGCGCCTGAAAGGGAGCATCGAAGTAGCATCGACAGCCGGTGAAGGATGTTGCATACGGATAAATCTTCCGATCACTCTGGCTACCGTCCGGGTGCTGATCATTGTGGCCCAAGGTATCGCCTACGCTCTCCCGGTCGAGTATGTGCTGAAATCCTATCCGCTGCCAAGAAACAGGATTTTTACCCTCGAAGGGCGCACAGCCGTGTTATTCGAGGAGAAAACCGTAGCAGTGGCACGGCTTTCCGACCTGCTCAGGTTTCATCGCACCGATTTCGTTGTTCAGCCGGAAGATCCGGCGATCAGTGACGTGCAACATGGTAACGACAAGCTTCCCTGTATCATCATCAATGCCGGGGGAGGGCGTATGGGACTGTTGGTCGATGAGCTTCTGGATGAACAGGAGATTGTTCTGAAACCGCAAAGCGCCCTACTGAAGCATATTCAGGGGATATCGGGCGCAACGATTCTGGGAAACGGCGAGGTCTGCATGGTCTTGAATCCGCCGGAGATCATCATGAATCTGCGGCAGCAGGAGCTCGCCACAAGCCGCTCGGCAACAGCCAAAGAGGAGGAAGTCAAGAAGCTTGTCCTGATCGCCGAGGATAGCCTGACAACGCGAACCCAGATGAAGCGTATTCTGGAAGGGGGCGGTTATGAGGTGGTCACCGCGGTGGATGGCCTGGAGGCGCTTAACCTGCTCGGCAGCCGGAATTTCGATGCGCTGGTCAGCGACATTTCCATGCCCAACATGGATGGCTTGACCCTGACGCACAAGGTTCGCCAGAACAAAAAACAGCTTGAGCTCCCGGTCATACTCGTAACCATGCTTGCCAGTGAGGAGGACAAACGGCGGGGGATGGAGGCAGGCGCCAACGCCTATATCACAAAACCGGCTTTTGATCAGAAGCTGTTACTCGACACCTTGAGGAGGCTTACGTGACCCCCGCACCAATTCGTGTCGTCCTCGTTGATGACTCCCTGATCGCCCTTGCCTTTTTGAAAAAAATGCTGGCAACGGCACCCGATATCCAGATTGTCGGGACCGCCGCCAACGGCAGGGAAGCGCTGAAACTGATTCCGGCCGTAAACCCGGCCGTCATCTGCACTGACCTGCACATGCCGGTCATGGACGGTCTGGAGCTGACCAAAGAGGTCATGGCCCACTATCCGCGACCAGTTCTGGTTGTCAGCGTCTCCGCCGACCAAGGTTCTCTTAATGCCTTCAAGCTGCTTGAGGCAGGTGCCCTCGACCTGATCACCAAAGCCCGCAACGGCAGTGAAGCGGACTACCTTGCCATCAGGGACGAACTGGTCAGCAAGATCCGGATAGTATCCGGGGTACGTGTCTTCCGCAGAGCAAAGGTTGAGCAACATGAAGTTGTTACACTACCTGTTCATCGAGAACTGCCGGGAGTTACCACACCGGTCAGAATAGTCATCATCGGCGCTTCCACCGGTGGTCCCCCGGCGTTACAGACAATCCTCTCCCGGCTCCCCGCCGATTTTTCAGTGCCGATCGTCTGTGTCCAGCACATCAGCGCCGGATTTCTGGATGGTTTGCTGCAATGGCTGGCAGCAGCCTGCGCATTGAAGGTTGCATTAGCCCATAACGGGGTGACACCACAGGGAGGAACCATTTATTTTCCACCGGAAGGAAGGCAGCTGAAATTCGATGACAACGGCAGGTTTGTCATTTCTTCTGATCCCCCCTATAACGGGCACAGCCCCTCCATATCCGTCACCATGTCATCAGCAGCGGAGTGCTACGGCAATGGTGCGGCGGGGGTACTCCTGACCGGCATGGGAAATGACGGTGCACAAGGAATGCGGAAGATCACCGAAAAAGGAGGGGCTACCATCGCTCAGGATGAGCAGAGTTGCATTATCTTCGGCATGCCGAAGCAAGCGATTGCACTGGGGGCAGCCCGGCAGGTTCTGCCACTTGATTCGATCGCAGCCGGGCTGATGAACATGGTGATGCCATGAGCAAGTGTAAACAAACTTTACACAAGCAAGTTATTTTACACATCCGGCAAAGGCTCTGTTTATCTACATCCACGAGCGTTGACACAACCAGCATGAAAGTTTCTTTACACCTGACCGAGAAAGTTACGATAACCATGGCCAAGACGGCTGCCGGAAGAAGGTACCTGACATGAACACGAGCGAGAGAGAGAAGCATAACGCGGCAACTATTCTGGTAGTTGAGGACAGCGCTGTTCAGGCCCAGCTGCGGAAGCGCATGCTGGTGCGGGAGGGATATTCGGTAATAATTGCCAAAAACGGCGCCGAAGGATTGGCTGTTGTGCGGAAAACACAACCGGCGCTGGTGTTGAGTGACATTGTCATGCCGGTGATGAATGGCTACCGGATGTGCCGGGAGATCAAGAATACGGCGGAACTGAAGGAAATCCCGGTTGTTCTGCTGACACAACTGTATGAACCGGAGGAGATCATCCGTGGCCTTGAGTCCGGCGCCAATGCCTATATGACCAAAACGGTCAATGAGGATATATTTCTTTCCCAGGTCCGGTCATTAATCCAGAATCCGGTGCAGTTCGTTAATCGTCCGGACATGAAGTGCACCTCGTTTGAATATCAGGGGAGACACTATGAAGTGCGTTCAGACCGGGCGCAAACGCTCAGTTTTCTGATTTCCACCTATGAAAGCGCGATTTATCAGAATAGAGAACTGAACAGAGTACAGGATCAACTCAAATCCCTGAACGAACTGCTGGAAGAAAAGATTCAGGAACGAACCAGGGCCCTGACAGAAGAAAATGCCGAACGGAGGAGGGCCGAGCAAGAGTTGCTCTTGTACCGCGAGCATCTGGAAGAGCTGGTCGGGGAACGCACCGCGGAACTGGAAACGTTGAATGTTGAATTGCATTCCACGCAAGCGCTCCTCAGGCAGGCCAAGGAGACCGCCGAGAGCGCCAACCAAGCCAAGAGCCTCTTCCTGGCAAACATGTCGCACGAAATCCGCACCCCCATGAATGCCATCCTCGGCTTCTGCCAATTGATGCTGCGCGATCAGGATCTCACCTCCCGGCAGAAGCAGCGGCTCGACACGATCAATCGCAGCGGAGAACATCTGCTGTCATTGATCAACGACATCCTGGAGATGTCCAAGATCGAAGCAGGACGTATCACACTGCATCCGGAGACCTTTGATCTCCATCTCCTGATTCAGGATCTGGAGAGCATGTTCCGGGTACGTACCAACAGCAAGCATCTTACCCTGTCAATGAAACTCGCCGATGATGTGCCCCGCTACGTGATCGGTGACGAGGGGAAGCTGCGCCAGATCCTGATCAACCTGGTGGGGAACGCGGTCAAGTTCACCCGGGAGGGGGGAATCGAGCTACGCATAAACCGAGGAGAGCTTTCAGCCGACGGCTTCTGCCTGCTGGTTGAGGTTGAAGACAGCGGCGTGGGGATCAGCGAGACAGACCTGGGCAAACTGTTCAGAGCCTTCGAGCGAGGGACAACCAGCATGCGAACCGAGGGGACGGGACTTGGGCTGGCGATCAGCCGCGAGTATGTACAGATGATGGGGGGGGATATCACCGTTACCAGCGAGGAGGATCGGGGGAGTGTCTTCAGCTTCACCATCTTGCTGCAGGAAACCAAAGATTCTTCCGTCATGCGCACAACCGATGTCCGCCGTGTGATCGGCATCAGAAACGGACAACCGGCCTACCGTATCCTGATCGCCGATGACAAACACGACAACCGGGACCTTCTGGCGCAACTGCTCCATGAAGTCGGTTTCCAGGTACAGACGGCATGCAACGGCGAAGAAGCGCTGCGCAGCTTCAAAGCATGGCAACCACACCTGATCCTGATGGACATGCTTATGCCGGTAATGGACGGCGAAGAAGCTATTCGACGCATCAGGAATGATGCCTCCGGAGCTAGCGTCGGAATTATCAGTGTCACAGCCAGCGCCTTTGATGATAGCAGGCGGGAAGCCCTGGCTGTTGGAGCCAATGATTTCGTGGGTAAACCGTATCGTGAAAGCGAGCTGTTTGAGAAAATTCGAAACGTGCTGGGGGTTGAGTATCTCTATGACTACGTCAATCCCGACCAGCAAAATGATGAACTGGTCACACCACTGAAATTGACACGGAATGCCTTGTGCAAACTGCCGGCAGAGCTGCTGGCTGAGATACGCCAGGGGCTGCTCGAAGCCGACCTGTATCGCGCTCTGGCGGCAATCGACCTGTTGGAGCCCCATGACAGCGTCATCGCCGGACAACTGCGCCAGCTGGCGCAGGCGTTCAACTACCAGACTATTCTTGATCTTCTTCCTGACCCTGACAATCAGGATACGTGCGTTAACGAAATTACGTGCTGCCTGAAAAGCGCAGAACGTAATTTCTAACTTACTAAAGAGGGGTAAATGATGATGAACAACGAAACCACCGGTCAAAAAGAGCACACACCAAACATCCTGATCGTGGACGACAAGCCGGACAACTTGCGGATACTGTGTGACATACTGATTGAACAACGCTGGAAGGTGCGTCCCGTATCCAGCGGTAAACTGGCCTTGCAGGCAGCACTGGCAAATCCGCCGGATGTGATCCTGCTTGATATCATGATGCCGGAGATGGATGGTTTCCAGGTTTGCAGACACCTTAAGAACAGCCCGGCGACGCACCACATACCGATCGTCATGGTAACCGCCCTCACGGATAAGGATTCAAAAATCATGGCGCTTGAGGCGGGAGCTGACGAGTTTCTCAGCAAACCGGTTGATGCGTCCGAGCTGGTTGTACGAACGCGCAACCTGTTACGCATAAAATTGTACGGCGATCTGCTCAAACAATATAACGGATCGCTGGAAGAGCAGGTTGCCAAACGCACGGAGGAACTGGAAACAGCCTATGAAGCCTTGAAATCGACCCAAAGCAAGTTAATGCAGCAGGAGAAGATGGCATCCATGGGACTGCTGATGGCGGGGATCGCCCATGAAATCAATAATCCGGTCGGCTTCATATCCAGCAATCTGGAGACCCTTGCCAATTACGGCAATCACCTGACAGAATTCATCTCCATCCAGGACTCGACCGTTCAAACCGCCGGATGCGCTCCGGAACAGCTAGTGAATCTCCAGCAGCAGCGGGACCGCTGCAAGGTTGACCGGATCCTCAAGGACTTCCCCAACCTGATGCAGGAGTCACAGGAAGGAATCGACCGGGTAAAGCAAATCGTACGGGATATGAAACAGTTCTCTCGCGCCGACGACGACACACCCAAGCTCGCCGATATAAATCAATGCCTGGAGAGCACGTTGAATCTTGTCAGAAATGAGCTGAAGTACAAGGCCACCGTTTCCTGCGATTTTGCCATCCTCCCCCAGGCAATCTGCCTTCCCCACCGGCTCAACCAGGTCTTCATGAATCTGCTGATCAATGCCGCCCATGCCATTGAGATCGAAGGAGAAATCAAGGTCCGAACCTGGCTGTCAGACAACCGGATTCATGCTTCCATCAGCGATACCGGTTGCGGTATTCCGGCAGAACTTAAGGAGCGGATTTTTGAACCATTTTTTACCACCAAGGAACCGGGTAAAGGGACCGGACTGGGACTTTCCATCAGCTATGACATCATCAGGAAACATGGCGGAGAGATCCTGGTTGAGAGCAAAGTAGGGAGCGGGACAACGTTTACCGTTACCATACCGGTCAATGGCAACGTATGAAAACATCTCCCGATTACTGTCCCCCCTCACTCCCAATCCCAACGCGGTAATATTTACCCAATCGGGTAAATATTACCGGACCAACATTCCGTCACGCCATCCCCGTACTTACTGCATTTACCATCTTCACCCCCACCAACAGCCGGGTAAATTTTACCCAATAGCCCCAAAGCAACCACACTATCATATCGATATGATTAGCTTTTGCAACATGGCACGTTTCGTGGATATAAGACAGGGTTAATTATCATATCAACACAGTCGATCTGCCAACTCAGGCCTGTTTCCAGCACCACAAGGGGATGCACTCACCATTTTTCATACCGGAAAGGAGTTCGTAATGGAACACCACGCACTTGTGCTTACCAAAAAAATCAGCGGAGACTGGAGTACCGGCGGGATCGGGCAGCAGATCGAAGGGTTGAAAACATTTTACATCACCGACGCACCGGTGGGGAGTGTGGTCAGAATTGATTGCAGCTCCGTCGAGGATATCGATTACAGCGGTTTTCAAGTGCTCTATGTGCTGAACCACTTCATTCAGGCCAAGGGGTTACAGAGCGAATTGGTGAACGTACCGGCCAGAATGAAGTCGGAACAGATCCGCTTAGGGCTTGACCAGGTTTTATTTCAGGCACGGCAATGACAGGGGAACAAAACCATGGGAAATAATTCGTCAAACCTATCGATACAATTGCAGGGGGACTGGACCATTGGCGGAGTTGTTCAACAGTTGAGCCAGCTACAGGAGCTGTCCGACCGGATTCATGATGCCCCCCCGACAATCAGTGTCGATTGCCACGGCATAGAAAGCATCGACATGTGCGGGTTCCAACTGCTTGAGGTATGGCTGCACTGTCAGCAGATCAAGGGACACAAAACCACGGTTGTCAACATGCCGGACTTCATGCGGGAATCCCGCCAGCGGCTCGGAATAACCCGCACCAGCTATTCCCGCGAAACCAGCTCATGACACACCACCAGATGACAACCAGAGGTATTCGCCATGGGTATTGATCTATCGCAGTTTTTCCAGGTTTTCTTTGATGAAAGCGCCGAGCATCTGGCCGAAATGGAGAGCATTTTTCTTGCCATTGATACGGATAAACCTGACGAAGAAGAGCTGAATGCCGTCTTTCGCGCAGCCCACTCGATCAAAGGGGGCGCCGGGACCTTTGGTTTTCCGGACATGACCCAGGTAACCCACACCCTGGAAACATTGCTCGACCGGGTTCGGCATCGGGAACTGGCCCTCACCCCCGCCATGGTGGAAGTTTTTCTGGAAGCAGGGGACGCCATTTCCATGCAACTGGCCGGTCACCGTGACGGGGCAGCGGTAGATCAGAGCAAAATTGATGCTGTCTGCGAGAAGTTGCGGGTCATCGCCGCCACCGATACGGTGGAGGCTGCGCCGGTTGAGGCCGCTGTTCCGCCAGCACCCTCCCCCGCGCCTGCCGAAGAGACAGAAACCACATATCACATTATCTTTACCCCACCCCCCGACTTTTTCAATCGCATGGTCCCGATGGAACCGTTGTTTGCCGAACTGGCCGGAATGGGTGACCTGACACTCTCCGCCCGGATAGCAGCTCCCGACAGTTTCGATGACTATGATTACGAACGTTGTCTGACCGTTTGGGAGATGCAGCTGACCACCCGGCAATCGCTGGACGAGATCCGGGATGTCTTCATGTTCGTGGCTGACGAGGATGAAATCAGCTTTGAGGTTGCAGTGCCTCCTCAGCCAGCTCCGGATCCGCTGCAGAGCGCCAGGGATGAATCTGCCCCGCCGCCATCGCCACCACAGATCATGACTGACCAACCGCTGGCCAGCGATGGCATCCAGCACAGACGACGGCTCAATGATCGGGACGAAGCTTCGCCCGGAGCCATGGTAGGACGGAAGAGTGATGTTCCCGAGGCTTCATCCATCCGGGTCGGCGTCAGCAAGGTTGATCAGCTGATCAACCAGATGGGGGAACTGGTGATCACCCAGGCGATGCTGGCACAAACGGCCCAACAGTTCGACCCGGTCATTCACGAGAACCTGCATCGCGGCATGGAGTTGCTGCAACGGAACACCCGCGACCTGCAGGAAAGCGTCATGTCGATCAGGATGATGCCGATCAGCTTCATTTTCAGCCGGTTCCCCCGCCTGGTTCATGATCTGGCCACCAAGCTCGGCAAACAGGTGGAACTGAAACTGGTGGGAGAGACCACCGAACTGGACAAGGGATTGATTGAGAAGCTGGCAGATCCTTTGACCCATTTGGTGCGCAACAGTCTGGATCACGGTGTTGAACTGCCACACGAACGTATGCAGGCCGGCAAATCCCCCAGCGGCACGATTACCCTGCGCGCCTGCCAGTCCGGCGGCCGGATTGTGATTGAGGTGATCGACGACGGCGCCGGACTCAACCGAGCCAAAATCCTGAAGAAGGCCCACGACAAAGGGATGCCGGTTTCGGATGACATGAGCGATGAAGAGGTGTGGCAACTGATCTTTGCCCCCGGATTTTCCACCGCCGAACAGGTTACTGACATCTCCGGCCGAGGTGTTGGGATGGATGTGGTCATGAAAAATGTCCAGGCCATGGGGGGGCGCGTGTCGATTTTCTCCGAGAGTGGCAAGGGGAGCCGGGTGGTGGTCTCACTGCCGTTGACCCTGGCGATCCTGGATGGTCTGTCGGTCAAGGTGGGGAGTGAAATCTTCATCGTTCCGCTCAACTCGATCATCGAATCGCTCCAGCCGTTACCGGATGATATCAATGAGGTGGGGGGCAACACCACCATCCGGGTACGGGGCGCATACCTGCCGTTGCTGCGGCTGCACTCGGTTTACTCCATCAAAGGCGCCGTGGATCGCCCGGAAGAAGCGGTGGTGATGATCGTGGACGCCGAGGGGGAACAGGTGGCGCTGCTGGTGGACGAACTACTGAGCCAGCACCAGGTGGTCATCAAGAGTCTGGAAACAAATTACCGCAAGGTGGACGGCACAGCCGGCGCCACCATCATGGGGGATGGCCATGTGGCGTTGATCCTGGATGTGGGCGGCCTGGTTCATCTGTGGCGAAAACGGTAATCAAGGATTATCAGGAGAGCATCGCACCCCTATCATGAAAGGAGGTCAATCAAACCATGGAAGAAATGACCAGTACAACGGCAGAACACGGCGCCCGGGAGTATCTTACCTTCACCCTGGGAAAGGAAGAGTACGGCATGGACATCCTCAAGGTCCAGGAAATACGCGGCTATGATTCGGTGACCCATATCGCCAACGCCCCGGAATTCCTCAAGGGTGTCATTAACTTGCGGGGGGTGATCGTGCCGATCGTCGACATGCGCATCAAGTTCAAGCTGGGCAATGTGGTCTATGACGAGTTTACCGTCGTCATCATCATCAATGTCCTGGGGCGGGTAATCGGCATGGTAGTGGACGGCGTTTCGGACGTGGTCAGCCTGCAGCCTGAGCAGATCAAACCTCCTCCCGAATTCGGCACCGGCATCGATACCGAGTACATCACCGGCATCGGCACCTCCAACGAACAGATGTTGATCCTGACCGACATCGAAAAATTGATGGGTGGCGCCGACATGCAGCTGGTGGAGCACGGCATCGCCGACAACCGGATCGATCTGGCGGCCTGACGCCGTTTTGCATACCAGAGACAGCCACAAAAGGAGCAACTTCATGGCATTCACCTTTTTCATGCGCGACCAGCCAACCCTGGAACACGCCGCCAACCACATGATCCCCTATGCCAGCGGCAGGTGCAGAATCAAAGTCTGGAACGCCGGCTGCGCCCTGGGGCAAGAGACCTACACCTTGGCGATGATCCTGGCGGAACGGATGAACAGCTTTGGCTTCAAGAATTTGCAGATCGACGCCACCGATTATGACAGCGCCAACAATTTTGGCGAAATCGTCAGCAGGGGAGAATATCACTACGACGAGTTGAAACGAACACCGCCGGAGCTGTTCCGGAAGTATTTCGAGCCATCCGGCAGACCTGATCATCACCGGGTGGTTGATCATTTACGCAGCCGGATACGGTTCAGTTACCACGACCTGTTGTCGCTGAAACCCCACGGCAGCGACTACTGCCTGGTGGTCTGCAAAAACGTACTGCTGCATTTTCAGCCCACCGAGCGGGTGGAGGTATTCAAGATGTTTCACAAGGCACTGGCTCCGGGAGGGTATCTGGCCAACGAGAACACCCAGAAACTTCCCCAGGAAGTGGCACACCTCTTTACCCAGGTAGTGCCCGACGCCCAGCTCTACAAAAAGGTGGGTGCGTAAAAGATGCGAGTCATCCCGCTCAAGAAAAACCCGGACATCTACAGCTGCAATTCCTACCTGATTCTGGGGGAGTGGAACCGGTTGTGGGACGTCAACACCCTGGTTGATCCGGGTACCGACGGTTATGTAATCGAGGAGATTGACCAGCTTTCCACCGGGTGTGGCAAACGGGCAGTTGAGAAGGTGATCCTGACCCACGAACATTTCGACCACGCCGGCGGAATACTGGAGATCAAGCGGCATTACAATTGTGCTGTCTATGCCTTCAAGGCGCTTGAGGGGGTGGATGGAGTTGTGAAAGACGGGCAAAAGCTCTGCATGGGTGACCGCCGGGTTGAGGTTATTCATGCCCCGTTCCACTCCAACGACTCGATCTGTCTCTATTGCGCCGATGAAGGGGTACTGTTTTCCGGCGACCTGCCGCTCAGAATCATGCAGAGTAACGGTTCCTATCCCGTGGAATTTCAGGAACTGCTGACACGTCTTTCCCGTCTGAGAATCGATGCCATCTATTCAGGACATGACAAACCACTCAAAAAATCGGCAGCGGAGACCATCCGCTGCAGCCTGGCAAATGTCAGGGAGAGTATGGCCTACCCCCAAACCTGATAAACAGGACAGGTGCGTTAACAAGATTATTTTCTGCCTGAAAAGCGCAGAAGATAATTTCTAACTTACTAAGGAGGAACACACAATGAACTGGTTCTACAATCTCAAACTCAGCGCCAAGCTTCTTATCGGATTCATCATGGTGGCACTTATTGCCGGCACGGTTGGCCTGGTGGGCACCATGAAAATCAAACAACTTGATGACGCCGATACGGCGCTCTATGAGCAGAACAGCAAACCGCTCGGTCACCTGGCCGAAATAATCAACAATTTTCAGCGGATGCGGGTAAATCTGTACCAGGTAGCATATACCCTGACTGCCGAGGAGCGCACAACCGCCATTCAGCATCTGGAAACCCGGCGCAAGGTGATTGCCGAAGAACTGGCCTTATATGAAAAAGGAGATGTGACCGAGGCGGACAAAAAGTTGACGGCAGAGCTGAAGAGCGGACTGGCCAGTTATGATCAGGTGGCAAAAAAGATCATCGAGCTGGCTAGCGCCAACAAGCAGCAGGAGACGATTCAATTTTTGAAAACCAATGGTGTCTCTGTTGCGGCCAGTATGAACAAGATTGTCAGCGAATTAATTACAACCAATGCAAAAGAGGCCAAGAACAAATCCGACAACAACACGCTGCTGGCCAACGGCGCGGTGCGCACCATACTTATTCTGGTCGTTGCCGCCATGTTGCTGGCGGTTGGGCTTGGCATCTTTCTCAGCCGGATAATCATGCGCCAGCTTGGCGCTGACCCGAAAGAGGTCGGCAAAATTGCCAATCTGGTTGCCGAAGGCGATCTGTCCCGCGAGATTACCCTTACATCAGGCGACAGCAGCAGTGTCATGGCCGCCATGAAGAAAATGGTTGATACCATCAAGATGCTTGTTGCGGATGCCGGCATGCTTTCCGAAGCAGCCGTGGCGGGCAGACTGGCCACCCGCGCCGATGCTGCCAAGCACCAGGGGGACTTCCGGAAGATCGTGGAAGGTGTCAACCAGACACTGGATGCCGTCATCGGACCGCTCAACGTGGCGGCCGAGTACGTGGATCGCATCTCCAAAGGAGATATCCCGCCCCATATTACCGACTCCTACAACGGCGACTTCAACAAGATCAAGAACAACCTCAACCAGGCGATTGATGCCGTCAACGCCCTGGTCAGCGA
>DAINBV010000006.1:38476-92502 GCA_036732725.1 Geobacteraceae bacterium
CCACACGCGCCGATGCCGCCAAGCATCAGGGAGATTTCCAGAAGGTGGTAGAAGGGGTTAACCAGACCCTGGATGCCGTCATCGGACCGCTCAACGTGGCGGCCGAGTACGTGGACCGCATCTCCAAGGGGGATATTCCGCCCCGCATCATCGACTCCTACAACGGTGACTTCAATGAGATCAAGAACAACCTGAATGTGCTGATTGAAGCGTTGGAAACCATCACCGACGTGGCGGAGCAGATCGCCCTGGGAGACCTGGCGGTGGAGGTCAAACCACGCTCCAGCCAGGACCAGCTCATGCTGGCCCTGAAAAACATGGTCAGCGTATTGAAAGAACTGGCTCAAAATGCCGAGCAGATTGCCGGAGGAGACCTGACCGTCACCGTCAAGGCCGCTTCTGATCGGGATGTGATGGGAAATGCCTTTGTCACCATGGTGAGCAACCTGCGGGAAATCGTGGGAAACGTCAGCAGCAGCACCGATTCCATCGCCAGCGCTTCGCGCCAGATCGCCACTGGCAACGCCGACTTGGCCCAGCGCACCGAGGAGCAGGCAGCATCTCTGGAAGAGACCGCTGCCAGCATGGAAGAGCTGACCTCGACGGTCAAACAGAACGCCGACAACTCCCAACAGGCCAATAAACTGGCGATCGACGCCAGCGATGTGGCCATCAAGGGAGGGAATGTGATTGGCAAAGTCGTCACCACCATGGACTCCATCAGCGACAGTTCCAAAAAAATAGCCGACATCATTGGCGTAATTGACGGAATTGCGTTCCAGACCAATATACTGGCGCTTAACGCCGCTGTCGAGGCGGCTCGTGCCGGTGAGCAAGGGCGAGGCTTTGCCGTGGTGGCAGGAGAAGTACGTAACCTGGCACAACGCAGCGCTGCGGCAGCCAAGGAGATCAAATCACTGATCAGCGACTCGGTTGACAAGGTCAGCAGTGGCAGCAAACTGGTGGGCGAAGCCGGCCAGACCATGCAGGAGATCGTCACCAGCATCAAACGGGTGACCGACATCATGGCCGAGATATCGGCAGCTTCCGTGGAACAGAGTGCCGGCATTGAGCAGGTCAATACTGCCGTGACCCAGATGGACGAAATCACCCAGCAGAACTCATCGGTGGTGCAACAGGCGTCATCCGCCGCGGAAGCTCTCCAGGAGCAGGCCCAACTGCTGGTGGAAGCGGTCAGCAACTTCAAACTGGAAGCATCTCACACGTCCAGGAGCCATGAGGTTGTACGGGAGCTGAAACCAGCGGTCATCGCCCACGCCCAGCTCAAGGCTAAAAAGCAGGCGGCTCCTCTTGAAAAGGTCAGAAAAGCCAACGGGTATCACAAAACCAGCAAGGCCAATGGGTATCACAAGCCGCCAACAGTTGAAGAGACACAACCGATCATGGCCAAGGCAGTCGGTGACGATGCGGACTGGAATGAATTTTAAAGCTCATTCCGCTCCATAATTACACTATCCATATCACCATCTGACCTCCGGAGCGTTGCAGCTTCGGAGGTCAGATCCGCATCCCGGCGAAAAGCGGGGAAGGACGAAGTTACGCATGCATACCGCCAACGTGACAACCAGGGCAACCGCTGATCGCGAATTCAGCTTCACACCGGCTGATTTCCGCAGGATCAGCAAGCTGATCTATGATCACGCCGGAATTTCACTTGCTCCTTCCAAGTCGGACATGGTGTACAGCCGCCTGACGCGTCGGCTGCGCGTCAACGGTCTTTCCTCGTTTACCGAATATATCGAGCTGCTCGGGCAAAAGGAAACCAATGAGTGGAATGCCTTCGTTGGCGCCCTCACCACGCATCTGACCTCGTTCTTCCGCGAACAACACCATTTCCCGATCCTTTCTGAGCATCTGGAAAAACGTGCCGTCAATGGAACCGTTCACCTCTGGAGCTGCGCTGCATCCACTGGCGAAGAAGCGTATTCCATGGCAATTACGGCTGCGGAGAAATTTGAGTCATTGAATCCACCGGTGTCCATTCTTGCTACCGACGTGGATAAAGGGGTGTTGGAGAAAGCCCAGGCTGGTATTTACACGATTGAAGTGGTCAAACATTTACCGGATCACATCCTCAAACGCTATTTTCTCTGGGGGAGTGGCGCCAAGGGAGGATCGGTCAAAATTCGCCCCGAGTTGCAACGGCTGATCATTTTTCAGCCATTCAACCTGCTCGCCCCGGTCTGGCCGATGAAGCAACGCTACGACGCCATCTTCTGTCGTAATGTCATGATTTACTTCGACCGGGACACCCAGAGGAAAATACTGCAAAAAAGTCAGCGGCATCTGAAGCCGGAGGGACTCTTCTTTGCCGGTCACTCGGAAAACCTGAATTATGCCGAAGACCTGTTCCGCTCTTGCGGCAACACGGTCTATCTGGCACATCATGCTCACCAGGGGAAACAGGAACAGTGAAGGTGACCAATATGAATGCAAACGACTCACCGCGAACATGCGGCGATGAGGTTTCCCGATTACGGAAACAGATTCTCGCGCTGGAAAAACAAATCAGCGAAGAAAGAGATAAAAGGAGCATGATCGAGCGAAGATTGCTGCAGCTCGCAAGCAGTGGCCAGACCAGCCCAGCCATGACCAGCCGTTTTGCCCACGACTGGCGCCAACCGTTGAATATCATGGCGCTCATGATCCAGAATCTCCAGGAAAGCTGGAAATACGGAGAGGTTGATGGAACTGTCATCAACCAGACCACCGAACAAATCATGGACCAGATCATGTGCCTCTCCAAAATCATTGACGACTGCCAGGATGTACCGGAAAAAGCTGCACACTAACCGATCAACCCCGCTTTACTGCTGTGCTGTCTTGCCAGTTTCAGCCGATCACAACAACGAGGTGTTCCATGCCAATCAAGGTTCTGATCGTAGATGATTCCGCTCTGGTCAGAAAACTGCTGACCGAGATGATCAACGCCCAACCGGACATGACGGTAGTTGGCACCGCTGGCGATCCCTATATTGCCCGGGAACGGATCAAGGCGCTCAACCCGGATGTATTGACCCTGGACGTGGAGATGCCGCGGATGGACGGTCTCTCTTTTCTGGAGAAGCTGATGCGACTGCGCCCCATGCCGGTAATCATGGTCTCATCCCTGACCGAACGTAGCTCGGAGACCACTCTGCACGCTTTGGAACTGGGGGCAATCGACTATGTCACCAAGCCAGCTCATGACATTCGCAAGGGTATCGACGAAAGCAGCCAGGAAATCATTGATAAAATTCGTATCCCCGCGTCGGCCCGGAACAAAAACATTACCCGGCGCCCTCCCCCCCCCCCGATTGAGAAAAAGTTGACCGCCGACGCCATGCTGCCGCAAACGAACGGGCATATTGCCACCACTAAAAAAGTGGTGATTATCGGCGCATCCACCGGTGGCACCGAGGCGATCAAGGATATTTTGACACTCCTGCCGGCAAATTCCCCGCCCATCCTGATCACCCAGCATATGCCGGCAGCTTTTACCACTGCCTTTGCACGACGCATGGATGGTGTCTGCCGGATCACAGTCAAGGAAGCACGCGATGGCGAGCTGATTATGCCGGGGCATGCCTATATTGCCCCTGGCGACCGTCATCTGTTGCTGGCCCGTTCCGGAGTCAATTACACAACCCAGATTGCCGATGGCCCCCTGGTCTGTCGCCACCGCCCTTCGGTGGACGTGCTGTTCCGTTCAGCCGCCAACTGTGCCGGTAAAAACATCGTTGGGGTCATACTGACCGGCATGGGGGACGATGGCGCCAACGGGATGCTGGAGATGAAACAGGCGGGAGCCTTTACCATTGCCCAGAACGAGGAGAGTTGCGTGGTGTTCGGCATGCCCAAGGAGGCTATCGCCCGCGGAGGCGTGGATGAAATCGTGCCGTTGCATGATATCGCCGGACGCATCATGGGGTTTGTGGGCAATAACAACACTCGTTCCTTCAAGGGATGAGCAGGCGGAAGGGAAACGAAGGCAGAAACAGCAGCACAAAAGCAGGCAGCTGATGCTGTCGAATCCGGATCAATGGAGAAAAATGATGCCAAAGCGAGTCATGACAGTAGACGATTCAGCCAGTGTACGGCAGATGGTGGCCTTTACCCTCAAGCAGGGTGGCTACGATGTGGTCGAGGCAGTAGACGGCCACGATGGGGTATCCAAGCTAAGCGGGCATCAGGTCGATATGATCATTACCGACCTGAATATGCCCAACCTGGACGGTATCGGTTTGATCCGTGCGGTGCGCGCCAATCCGTCTACCCGCAGCGTGCCGATCATCATGTTGACCACCGAGTCACAGGAGGGGCGTAAACAGGAAGGAAAGACCGCCGGTGCAACAGGATGGGTCGTCAAACCATTCAAACCGGATCAACTGCTGGCGGTTGTCAAACGGGTCATCGGATGACACGGCTGTTGAGCCCTCCACAGTTCACATTTCTTAACCCTGTCTGCTGAGGTTATCACCCCATGAATACCACCACCATGCTCGTCGTCGATGACCAGAAATCGGTCCGCAGCTATCTGCGGATAACACTGGAAGGGCTGGGATACAGCGTCCTTGAAGCTGCTGATGGCAGGGAGGGATTGGAACTGTATGAGCAGTATCGCCCCAACCTGGTACTGACCGATCTGGAAATGCCCGAAATGGATGGACTAACCCTGATTGCCGCACTGAACAAGCGTTACACGAATGTTCCCATCATCGTTATTTCAGGTAAATCAACCCTGTGCGATGCCGTTGAAGCGGTGCACCGGGGAGCATGGGATTATCTGGTCAAACCGCTTAAGGATGACGGGACATTGGAAATTGCTCTCAACCGTGCGCTGGAACAGTCACGCCTGCTGACCGAAAACCAGCGTTACCGGGAAGAACTGGAACAGCAGGTGGAGGCCAAAACTCATCAACTCCGGGAGAGTAACGAGCGCTACCAGCGGCTGTTGGAGTCGGTCACCAATTACGTGTACACGGTCCGCCTGATTGAAGGGCGCGTATCGGAAACTGTCCACGGGCTCGGCTGCGAGACGGTAACCGGTTTTACCGCCGATGAGTTTGCCGCTGACCCGTTGCTCTGGTATCGGATCATACACGAAGACGATCGGGCACTGGTCATTGGAGTGACCAATCATATCCTGGCAAAACCGGTCGAATCGGTGATCGAGTACCGTATTATTCACAAGAATGGCTCAATCCGCTGGGTCAGAAACACCTTTGTCCCCTCCCTCGACCTGGAGGGTGCCTTGCACTCCTATGACTGCATCATTGCCGACATCACCGACCGTAAACAGGCTGAACAAAGAATCAAGCGTCACATAGAAAAGCTGGCGGCGCTGCGTACCATTGACCAGGCGATCAGCGGCAGCCTTGATCTGCACACCATCCTGACCATCTTCCTGCATGAAACGCTGAAACAACTGAGTATCGATGCTGCCTGCGTTCTGTTGCTGAACCCTTACAGCCAGGAGTTGGAATACGCCTTGGGGTTGGGGTTTGAGACGGATTACATCAGCTCATCCCAAGTCCATATGGGGGAGAGCTTTGCCGGTCAGGTTGCCAGAGAGCGTAAAACCAGGGTGGTCAATAATATTTCGTCTTCCGATACAATCAAAGTTCGACAGGGACTGCTTGAACATGAAGGTTTCAAGGCGTGTGTCGGGGTACCACTGGTTGCCAAGGGACAGGCCAAAGGGGTGCTGGAGCTGTTTCATCGCGCTCCGCTCCATCCGGACCGGGAGTGGCTCGATTTTGTCGAGGCGCTGGCCGGTCAGGCTGCCATTGCCCTGGATAATGCCGATCTGTTCGACGGGCTTCAGCGTTCGCACAGTGATCTGTTACAGGCCTATGACACCACCATCGAGGGGTGGTCGCGCGCCCTAGATTTCCGTGATCAGGAGACCGAGGGGCACAGCCGGCGGGTGACGATACTAACGGTTCGCATTGCCCGCGAACTGGGGATGAACAAGGAAAAGCTGGTCCATGTACGACGGGGCGCCTTGCTGCACGACATTGGCAAGCTGGGGGTGCCGGACAGCATCCTGCTCAAGCCGGGCGCTCTCAGCGACGCCGAATTTGCCATCATGAAGAAGCATCCCGAGATCGCCCACAGTATTATTTCACCAATTGAATTTCTCCACCCGGCCCTGGACATCCCCTACTGTCATCATGAAAAATGGGACGGCAGCGGCTATCCGCGCGGCTTGAAAGGCTCGGAGATACCATTGACAGCCCGTATCTTCGCCATTGTCGATGTGTGGGACGCCCTGCGTTCGAACCGTCCCTACCGCACCGCCTGGACAGAAGCGAAAACCCGTGAATACATCGCTTCCCAGTCGGGAAAACACTTTGACCCGAAAATTGTCAAGCTCTTCGAACAGATATTGATCGGGGCGCCAACCATCAGCTTGAAAACCAGGGCGCTCTGAGCCTGGCAGTTGCGAGTTACAAAGTATGGGGTATAGTTTCACGTTGTCTCAGCACGAAATTGATGCAGACCGAAGCTTGAACCAGTCACCAACAGCAGACCATACCGGTTTGCCACCGCGGGGAGCGAGATGAACACAACTGACAAAGCACGTCAGGCGGAAACGGAACGGCAGATAGAGCAGGAACTGGCACTCACCTTGCTCGGAATTTCACAGCGCAAAGCTGAATCAGTTGAATCATTGCTCGATTATTCCCTGAACGAGGTATTGAAGCTTACCGGCAGCCGATTCGGCGGACTCTACAAGTACGATGAGGAAACCGAGGAGTTCAGTCAGATGCACTGGACCCGCGAAGTCCTGGAAACATGTGCCATCCGCAACCCGTCCCGGGTTTTTCCGCTCCGGGAGAACAGCATCTGGAGCGCGGCAATTCATCGGCGTTCTCCCTTCACAATCAATGATTTTAACGCCCCTGATTTGCAACGTAAGGGGTGCCCGGCTGGTCATATCCCGCTGTTCCGTTTTCTGGAGGTACCGGTCTTCAGAGAAGGACGGATCGTGGCGGTCGTGGGGGTAGCTAACAAGCAGAGCGATTACACCGCACATGACGAACGCCACCTCAGCCTGATGATGGACGCCATCTGGAAAATTGTCGAGCGCAAGCAGGCTGAGGAAGTGCTGCGGGAGCGGGAGGAACGCTTCCGTTCTTTTGTGGAAAATGCCAATGACATTATTTTTTCCCTGAACCCCGCAGGTATTTTCAACTATGTCCCCCCTTCATGGACGGAGCGATTCGGTTATGACGTCGCTGAAACCATCGGCCAATCATTTGAAGGCTTTGTACACCCGGATGACGTTGAACCATGCCGTATTTTTCTCAAACGGGTCTTTGAAACCGGTGAAAAGCAAAGCGGTGTTGAGTATCGCGTGCGGCATAAAAACGGCACGTGGATCTGGTACACCGCAAACGGAGCACTGGACAGCAAGCGAACGTCACTGATCGGCATCGGGCGCGACATCACCGAGTGCAAACAGGCAGAACTGGAACTGGCGGAACTCCATACCACCCTGGAAGAGCGGATCAACCAGCGTACAACGGAACTTCTGGAAACTAATGCCCTGCTGGAGCAGGAAATTGCCGAGCATCAGCGGGCAGAGGCGGCTCTCAAGGAAAGCGAGGAGCGTTACCGCCGCATCAGCGCCGCCATCACCGATTATATCTACACCCTGATCATCAAGGATCGGCAGGTGGTAAAAACCGTGCATGGCGCCGGGTGCGAACTGGTCACCGGCTATCACGCCGATGAATTTGTCCACAATCCGTTACTGTGGATCGGCATGGTGCCGTGCGAAGATCAGCCGCTGGTACGAGAACATGCCAGAAAGGTATTGGCCGGTGAGAGCGTCGCTCCCATCGAACACCGCATAATCCGCAAGGACCGCTCTGTCCGCTGGGTCAGCAACACACCGGTTCCACGGTATGACGCCGAGGGGACCATGGTGTCTTGTGATGGTTTGATTCACGATATCACCGAGAAAAAGCAGGCGCTCAATGCACTCAGAGCGCTATCCAGTTACAACCGTAGCCTGATTGATGCCAATCCGGATCCAATGGTAACCATTGGCGCGGACGGTGTCATTACCGACGTGAACAGCGCCACGATCGAGATCACCGGCTGCCTGCGTGAAGAACTGATCGGTACGGATTTTTCAGATTATTTCACGGAACCGGAAATGGCACGCGCCGGGTACAAAAAGGTCTTCCGGGTCGGAATGGTTCGCGACTATGAACTGGAAATCAAACACCGGAACGGTTCTGTAAAACCGGTCAGTTACAACGCTTCGATCTACGGCAACGAACACGATCAGGTCGGCGGCGTCATTATCTCTGCCCGTGATATTACCCAGATCAAACAGGTGAAGGAGGAACTGCATCGCCACAAGGATCAACTGGAGGAACTGGTTCGTGTGCGAACCGCCCAGCTGTTGCAGGCCCGCGACCAGGCTGAAGCTGCCAACAAGGCCAAGAGCGCCTTCCTGGCCAACATGAGCCATGAAATCCGCACTCCCATGAACGGTATTGTAAGTATGGCCGAGCTGTTACGTTGCACGGAATTGAATGCGGAACAGCTTGAATGGCTCGATGGCATTGACCTGTCGGCCGACAATCTGCTGCAGATCATCAATGACGTGCTCGATTTGTCCAAGATCGAGGCTGGCAAGATCGAACTGGAGCAGATCAATTTCAATTTCCGCACGACCATCAGCGAGGTACTCAAGGTACAGCGGGTCGCCATCAAGAAAAAAGGGTTAACAATCCGCAGGGAGGTCGATGCCGGGATACCCGACGTGCTGGCGGGCGATCCGTTACGGTTGAAACAGATTGCGCTCAACCTGATCAGCAACGCCGTCAAATTTACCAGCAGCGGGGTGATCAAGGTTTCTGCCGCCATCAAGGAACAAAACAATCACCAGGTATTGCTCAAATTAAGCGTGGCCGATACCGGTATCGGCATCAAACCGGAAGTGCTTGAGTAGTTATTCACCCCCTTCTGCCAGGGTGATGCGTCGGCTAGCCGCAAATTCGGCGGCACAGGGCTCGGGTTGGCAATTTGCAAACATCTGGCGGAACTGATGGGGGGACGGATCTGGGCTGAGAGTATCGAAGGGAGAGGGAGCACCTTTTTCTTTGAACTGCCGTTTGCCGTGGCAGAACCGAAAGAGACAGCGACAGCACTGCCAGACAAGCAGGCGCTTCTCAACAGTGACGGACTGAGGCCGCTCTACCTGCTGCTGGCCGACGACAGCGACATGAACCGTCTGGCCACCTCACAGTTATTGAAACGGCGGGGACATACGGTCGATTGCGCCGAGAATGGCCGGCAGGCGGTTGAGATGTCGGCAAACAGCAGCTATGACGCCATCCTGATGGATGTACAGATGCCGGAGATGGATGGTGTTGAAGCAACCCGTATCATCCGGCAACGGGAGTCGGATTCCGGTGAACACACCCTGCTGATTGCCTTGACAGCCAACGCGTTGAGTGGTGATCGAGACCTGTTTTTAGACCATGGTTTTGATGGGTATGTTTCAAAACCGATCACCATGGATGCACTGATTGCCGAACTAAAACAATGGATACCCGCAGCTGATCCTCCGGTTGGCCAATCGAGCCCGGAAGCGCTTTTTAGCGGGACGGTGTGATTATTCCGGCGTACCAGGCCTGAAAGAGCGGGAAGCCTCTCCATCGCCTGGCGGAGTGCCTGTTCAGGTGATGCAGCAGATGGATGGCAAGGAGGACCAAGATTGCAAAAATCACGTCCAACAACAGTTGGTGAACCGTCAAAGCAGACAGAGACTTCAATACTTGCCGACGAGGTACTGCCGGCAGAGATTGATTCCGGCCTGGCACACAAGCTCCATGAGCTACAGATCCACTACAACCGGCTGGAGCGGCAGAACCTGGAGCTTCAGCAGTCACTGGACCGGGAAGTGGAACAGGGGGAGGCTCGCTTACGGGACAGCGAAAAACGTTTCCGCTTCTTGTTTGACGCAGCTCCGCTCGGGTTTGTCATGACCGACTTTAACGGTACCATACTGAGATCGAACCAGGCCATGCAGACCCTGACCGGATATGACTGCCACGATTTAAGCAGACTCAATGTCGGCGATTTCTATGCCAATCCCCGTGATCGCGTCCTTGTGTTGAATGCGATCCGTGACCTGGGGAGCATTACCGACCTGGAAATTGTATTCAGACGAAAGGACGGTACACACTTCACCGCCCTACTGAATACCAACCTGGTGCAGCTTGATGATCAGCCGCTCTTACTGAGCTGCCTGCAGGACATTACCGAACGGAAGCAGACCGAACAGGAACTGGAACAGCTCCATACCACACTGGAAGAACGGATCGAGCAACGAACAGCGCTCCTTTCAAAAACCAACGACTCGTTGCTGCAGGAGTTCCGTGAGCATCAACGGGCGGAGGAGGCGCTCAAGGAGAGCGAAGAGCGCTACCGCCGCATAATTACCGCCATCACCAATTACATCTACACGGAGATCATCAAGGATGGACGAGTGGTACAAACCATTCATGGTCCCGGGTGTGAGGCAATCACCGGATATAGTGCCGAAGAGTTGGCTGCCGACCCGCTGCTCTGGAACAACATGGTACCGGAAGAAGATCAGGCGGCGGTCAAAGAACACGCCGTAAGCGTGTTGTCAGGCGAGACAACCGCCGCCATCGAGCACCGCATTATCCGCAAGGACAACAGCATTCGCTGGGTCAAGAACACCCCGGTTCCACGCTATGATCTGAACGGTTGCGTGATAGCGTGCGATGGTTTGATCCAGGACATAACCGAGAACAAGCATACCCTGGAAGCGCTCAAGCATGCCAACCATTACAATCGCAGCCTGATCGAGGCCAATCCCGACCCGTTGGCGACAATTGCCGTGGACGGCACCATTACCGGCGTCAACTCTGCCACTGAAATGATTACCGGTTACACTCGTCGGGATCTGATCGGCACCAATTGTTCCGACTACTTCACCGAGCCGGAAATGATACGGGCCGGCTGCCAGAAAGCGTTTCGCGTTGGCCAGTTACGTGACGTGGAGCTGGAACTCAAACATCGCAACGGCAATGTAACCCCGGTGCTGTTCAATGCTTCCGTGTATCGGGATGGCAGCGGAGAAGTGGTGGGTGTCATTGTCTCTGCCCGTGACATTTACCGGATTAAACAGGTGGAAGAAGAACTACGTGCTCACCGGGGACGTCTGGAAGTTCTGGTAGATAAACGAACGGCACAACTGGTGGAAGCCCGTGACCAGGCCGAAGCCGCCAACAAGGCCAAAAGTACCTTTCTGGCCAACATGAGTCACGAGATCCGGACCCCCATGAATGGCATTATCGGCATGACAGAACTGTTGCGCAGTACGGAACTGAATACGGAACAACAGGAATGGCTTGATTGTATTGACCATGCTACCAACAATCTGCTGCAGATCATCAATGACGTACTTGATTTATCAAAGATCGAAGCCGGCAAGCTGGAGTTGGAAGATATCAGTTTCAATCTGGCTGCCACTCTCTCGGAGGCCTTGTCAGTGCAGAAGATCGCCATCCGGAAGAAAGGGTTGACACTCCGCCAGGAAATTGCCGCCAACATCCCTGAGTTGCTGATGGGTGACCCGTCGCGGCTCAAGCAGATCGTACTCAATCTGGTCAGCAACGCCATCAAATTCACCGAAGCCGGCGAGATCAAACTATCGGTATCCCTCAAGAAACAGAGCAGTCACAACCTCTGGCTGCAGTTCGCTGTTGCCGATAGCGGCATTGGCATGCCGCCGACAGTGCTGGAACAACTGTTCACTCCTTTCTGCCAGGGGGACGCATCAGCAACCCGGAAATACGGAGGTACCGGCCTCGGGCTGGCAATCTGCAAGCATCTGGCAGAGCTGATGGGCGGGGTTATCCGGGCGGAGAGCAAGGAAGGAACGGGGAGTATTTTTTACTTTGAGTTACCGTTTACCATCGATGAAAGCCAGCTATCGCCTGCGCTGCCGGCACAACAAAAACCGACGTTTCCAACGGCAGACGGGTTACGGCCATTGCATCTGTTGCTGGCTGACGACAATGATATGAACCGCGTAGCCACCTCCCAGTTGCTGAAACGAAGGGGGCATACGGTCGATTGCGCCGAGAATGGCAAGCAAGCGGTTGATATGTCCGCTGCCACGCTCTATGATGCCATCCTGATGGATGTGCAGATGCCGGAAATGGATGGTGTTGAGGCAACGCGTATCATCCGGCAACGGGAGTCCGGTTCGGGAGAGCACAATATGCTGATTGCATTAACAGCCAACGCACTGAGTGGTGATCGGGAGCTGTTTCTGGATCAGGGGTTTGATGGCTATGTCGCCAAACCGATCAGGGTTGATGCGTTGATTGACGAATTGAAAAAACTGGTCGCATGACCTTGAGATTCGTCAGGAGCAACGACCGCTCCTGACGAATCTATCCCCCCCAAAAAATCAACAGAATTATTCCACTCCATTGTTTCTCAAACAACTCTTCCACCATCCAATCGGTTTACCACATTCTTGCATAGGACAACCACCCAGGAACAACCACCTGACAATCCGATTCAAATTCCAGCCACCTTCCTAAAACCATCCTCCGCTCAATGACCTAGTATGTATCATAACAACAACATCCGTTAGACATACGTTAAGTAGCTAATAAAGAGGCGAAAATATATGTTGACACAATCACTCAAAATATCTACGCTACATTTACGACAAAAATACTGGGATACACGATACTACTCAACCATCCGCGAGGATGGGGCGGAAAGCCTACAGGGTCTTCATGAGACAGCCAGGTTGCCGAAATATCACCAACTGATATCGGCATCTGGCTGTCTTTTTATTTGTTATTCTCCACTACTAACAGCAGGTAACGCATCCCCTCACGGGGGAGGAAACGGGTATGATATTGAAAACAGCAGTTAAAATGCAGATTCGCGGAAATGCAGAGAAAAGCAGAGGCTCGTCTATAACCGTGATCAACACTTTTTTGATTTTTGCAGTCGCGTGGATGCTGTTGTTTACCACAGCGCAACCTGGCTTGGCAGCCATAGCCCCGGATGTAGTTTCGCTTACATCCATTACCAGTGCACTCAATACCCCGGTTCGTCTGACATCTGACAGTTCAGGTTTCCTGTACATCAGCGATCCTCGTAACGGAGGCATTATCAAACTCGACAGCGCAGGGACATACCAGTCAAGAATAACCGCCGGCAGCAATACGCTGGGGATTGCGGTGGCAGCATCGGGAGATCTGCTGGTCAGCCAGGGGACCTCGGTAGCCGTGTATGCCAACGGAATAAAAGCGCGTGAATTCGGAACCTTCGGCCGGGCAAACGGGATTGCAGTTACGACAGCAGGGGTCATTTTTGTTGTCGACAGCGCCAGCAACAATGTCCAGGCATTTAATAGCGACTACTCACCCCGCACGCTGGGCTCATCCAACAGTTTTGGTGGCACGGGCATCGCTACCGGGCAATTTCGCCAGCCAACCGGCATCAGCTACGAAAAACTGGCCGACCAACTGGCGGTTGTCGATACCCGCAACGGCAGGGTACAGTTTTTTTCAACCTCCGGCGTGTATCAAAAGAGCATCGGTTCCTACGGCGCCGGCCCGCTCAGTTTCAGCTCCCCCCAGGCAATTTCCTTTGAATACAGCGCCGATGGCACCACACTCAAACGGATCTATGTGTTGGATGCCTACCAAAGCACGGTGCAGGTGATGGATGGCGCCACGGGTGAATTTATCCGCTACATCGGTAATTACGGCATCACGCAAGGAAAGCTGTTTACGCCGTCGGATATCCTGTTTGATAAAAGCAGTCGTCTGG
Source organism: Geobacteraceae bacterium (assembly GCA_036732725.1). Taxonomy (GTDB): domain Bacteria; phylum Desulfobacterota; class Desulfuromonadia; order Geobacterales; family Pseudopelobacteraceae; genus CAIPTY01. The sequence continues at coordinate 52,337 of DAINBV010000006.1, forward strand.
TAGTTGCCAATGGAACCGGCAAACTGGCTCTTTTTGGTGTCGCCGATCCCTCCACGAGCCCGATGCTGCTGATAGATACCATACCCCAGGCCACCAACCTGCCGGCAATCACCCTTTCCGGAACAACCACCGGCACGTCAGTTACCATTAACGGTGCTTCGGCTACCATGAACGGCTCAGCCTGGAGCAGGGTCGTCTCACTGGCTGCGGGAGTAAACACCTTTACCGTTGTTGCCTCAAATGGCACCACCAGCACAACAAAAACCGTATCAATCACCGCGTCTGCTCCCGCAGCCAATCCGGTCATTTTAACGGTCACACCGATCCCATCCCACACTGCCAGCGCCCCCCTGACGGTTTCCGGCACCACCACTGCAGGTAGCAGCGTTACGATCAACGGCACTCCTGCCAGCGTGGTTGGAACAGCTTGGAATGCAACCATCACACTGCAGCAAGGTCTCAACACCCTGAAGATTGTTGCCAGCAAGAGCGGCATGAATACAACTACGGTTGACATTTCCATCACTCTTGACACCACCGTACCAATTCTTGCCTCCCGCCTCCCCTCGCCGGGGAGTGTCTTCAGCACCCCGCTGCAAACGATTTCAGGCACCGTCAGCAGTTCCAATGCCACCACGATTGTGCTGACAGTTAACGGCACATCCCAGAGTGTCACGGTCACTGACGGTACTTTTTCTATTCCCGTGATTCTGGCTGGAGGAAATAATGCCGTCTCGCTCCATGCAATCGACAGCAATGGCGCAACCAGCCCGACACTCCAGACAACATTGACCTACAATCCGCTAACGCCACGGGTCATGATTACCACTCCTGCCAATAGTGTCAGTGGAGCGGCAAGCTATCGCCTGACCGGCACAGCACCCGCCGGCAGCAGCATCACAGTCAACGGGTCACCGGCGATTGTCAACGGGACCAACTGGAGCGCGGATGTGCAGTTATCTCCCGGAATCAATAACTTTGAAGTTACGGCAACACCGGCAGCGGGCGGCGCGGCAACAACCGCTACCACCTCCGTAGCCTACTCACCGGGACTGCCGAATCTTTCCATCACCTCACCTCCCCGGGATGTTGCCGTGGGATCACCGACCTATACCCTTTCCGGCACGGCAACTCCCGGCAGTATCGTGACCGCCCGGATCAATGGCGTTCCCACCACCGTTACCACCTCAGCCAGCGGTCTGTTTGCGGTCGTTATTCCCGACATGACCGCCACCGGAGCGGCGACTGCCGTGATCAACGTCACCGATCCGGTTTCGGGAACAACCGCCAGCAGTACCCGCTCATTTGTGTATGAAGCCGCCGCGCCAAAACTGACCATGATCTCCAGTTCGCCGCTGGTTGTCACAGCCACAGCCGGTAGCGTGCTGATCGCCCAGGACAAAAACGGACCGGTTGGAACAGTGACATCGGTGAACGGAATACCGACGCTTGACCTGACCGGGATCAACTACGACGCGGCAACACTTAATATCCAGTCGCTTTCACCAGCCGGATTGAGCAGCCGTAATGGCGATATGAACAATGACGGCAAGGTTGATCTTGCCGATGCCCTCAAGGCTTTGAGGGGCTCGGCCAAGCTTGACACCATCACCTTCAGTCAAACTCTCACCGGTGATGTGGCGCCGCTGGTAAACTTTGAATCTCAACCGGACGGAGTAATCGGACTTGATGATGCAATCGTCATTCTCAACAAGCTGTTGGGGTTGATTCCCTGATTATTTAAACTCCCCTTTGAGACAAGGGTGAAAGGTGACTTATATGAACTATGGCAACGCGCTTTTTGTACTGATAACAACCCTCCTGCTGTCAGCATGTGGTGGCGGCGGAGGTGGCGGAGGTGGAGGTGTCACGACACCACCCCCGACACAGTTAACCACAGCCACGCTGAGCTTCAAAACCATCAGCAGCGCCCATTCCGCGCCCTTACAAGGCATACAGATGTCGGTCAAGCTTCCCACTGGATGCACCATTGGAGATATTGCACAAGCGCTTACCGGGCATGCAGACATCGGACAACTCGATTTAGGGAGCGCATCATATTCAGCCGCTAATCATACGGCATCATTCAGCATTATCGGAACTCCGATCAAGTTTGGCACTTTTGCCGATTTGAAATGCGCCATCACGCCGGATCTGACCGCCAGCAGTTTTACCGTGCTCAATCAGCCGACTTTCCCGTCACTGGTGATGACCGGCGTTTCAAGCAGCGGTACAAGCGTCAACCTGGTGCCGGAAATCAAGGTTGATATGGCGGTTCAGTTACAGTAAGGCTGACGTAATAACTATCTGTTTTTCCCGATTGCAGGAGTCACCAATGATAAAATTTATTTTGCTGTTTCTGGTGGTTGCGTCTCAAGCCGTGCTACAAACCTCTGTAGCGGAAGCTGTGACAACAATTGATGAGCCCCATTACTCAGCCACTTCCAATGGCACCTGCATAACCTGTCATATCAACCAGCTTGATCTGGGAAACACAGGCTACAACAACCTCTGTATCACCTGTCACCGCCCCGGTGACCCGGCAGCCGGAACACGCCCTTTCACTCCCGGTGACGCCGCCGACCCTTTTAAATCGTACACGAGCGCCTCCAAAAATTACTCCAAGAACTATCAGACCTCCCATCGTTGGGATGGGACGGACACGGTTCCGGCCGCCGGCGCACAGCCACCGATCCAGGGACAGCTGACCAGCAGCAACCTGCGGGGACGTACCTCGCAGCAACTAGCCTGCGTGCGCTGCCACAACCAGCACTCCAACAGCTACGGCAACTTCCTGCGAGCGGCCAATGATCGCGATCAAATCTGCCTCGATTGCCACCGTTCCCGCAACGTACAGTCGCACCTGCAGGGGAGCCACCCTGTCAACATCAATTACAACACGGCACCGGGAAAATTCAACAAACCGGCGCTCAACGCCAACAACGCCAATCCCACCTCGGACCTGAACGTACAACTGGCCAAAACCGGCGGGACCGTACTCTGCAGCACCTGCCATGGTCTCCATTACAGCGACTCCAGAAGCGGAACCGTGGACGGGAGCGCCGGGTTTGCCAATTTAAGCAGCAGTGACGGTTCCCTGCTGCGTACCGATCGACGGGGAGCAGCAGTTGCCTCAGGACAAGCCGACAACATCAATATCTGCACCAACTGCCATGCCGGCAAACGGAATCATAATCAGAAAGGGCAGGACGTGCAGTGTAACGATTGTCATGGCGCTCATGTCGAATACGACCCCAACGATCCATCCGGCAGCAAGGGTACCAACCTATTTCTGGTCAGACGATCGGTACCCAAAGGAACCAGCGGTTCCGGCACCATTTTCTTTCGCTACAGCGGCAACGCTACCAAGGAATATGCCAACAACAGCGGGACTGGGGTATGCCAGGGGTGTCATGCCGTACCGGCTCCCGGCGGCATCTATCCCCAGGCCCATGCCGGCACTGACCCGAGAACGTGCAGCGGCTGCCATAACCACAACAACAGCAGCGGTTCCTTTTCGGCTTCCGGCAGTTGTAACGGCTGTCACGGCTACCCGCCGGTCAATGACATGACCGGTCTTGGCGTGGCCGGCAACTTTGAAAACGCCCGCCCCGGCGATTACCCGAATGGTGGCGGCCACCACTCCACCCATCTCTTGCCAACCGTAACAATATCAGAAGGTTTTACCCCTTGCCTCCCCTGTCATCCCTCTTCCAGCCACAATCAGGGTGGCGGAACAGTTGTTCAAACCAATGTCAATGTTAACGTTCCTGCCGATACGGCTTACCGTTTTGATGACAACCGCACAAAACGGTACAACAGCACCACCAGAAGTTGTTCAAATATTTCGTGCCACTTTCAACCATCAGCAGCTTGGTAAAACTATTACGAGGACATTGGGCTATGACGACAAACGAGTATGGGAATGATGTTTTCAACAGATGTAACAAGAAAGGGGTTATGACCATGGAGAAATTTCATCGATTCGGATTGGTACTTATCTGTGCACTACTCACTGCAGTCGGGTTGAGTAGTGTTGCCAACGCCGCCACCTGCGCCACCTGTCACGCTCCGGTAGGTCAAACGACGGTGGTGGACATCCGCCCGGTTGATGCTGCCTACCGCAACATCAGCAGCGGGGGATTCAAAGGGAGCCACACCAAGCACATCCCGGCCGCTACCACCAATCCGGCCGACTGCACCAGCTGTCATGGTGCGGCAGTTACCAGCTATACCACCAAGCACCGGGATGGCAACATTCAACTTCCCAATGTTGGCTACTCAAAAACAGCCTCCTTTCCCCAGTCAGGTAATCCGACCCTCGGGACCTGTTCCACCGCCAGCTGCCATGCCGATCCTTACGGCGCCGCAACGGTCACCACACCAACCTGGGGTAGCGCTGCTGCCAACTGCACCGCCTGCCACTCTGCCTATCCGATCACCGCATCCGGTCCGGCTACCGGCAGCCACAGCAAGCACAGTGCCGCCGGTGCTGCCTGCACCTCGTGCCACAATGCCGGCACATCTGCCACAACAGCACCGTCAACCGGCCACAATGACGGCAACATCGACATCACCAACGGCTATCCTCTCAACGTAACCAAACATGTGGCCGGTTCCGGCTATGCCAGCTGTTCCGCCGCCAGCTGCCATGCCAACCCCTACGGAGCAGGTACGGTCATAACTCCAACCTGGGGGGTGGCCTCCGGTTGTGCCGCCTGTCACAGCGCTTACCCGATTACGGCAAGCGGCCCCGCTACCGGCAGCCATGCTCTCCATGGCACGACAGTCTGTACCTCCTGCCATGCTGCCGGAACCACGGCCACCACAGCACCATCAACCGGCCATAACGACGGCAACATCGACGTAACCGACGGTTACCCGGCCAATGTCACCAAGCATGCCGCCGGCTCCGGCTATTCTTCCTGTTCAACCGCATTTTGTCACGGAACATCCTCACCGGTCTGGGGCGCCAATACCGGCAACAACAGCTGCACCAAATGTCATGGCACCGGCACGGTCGCGGTTACCGCCGCCAATCGCTATGTTGTTGCTCCCAGTGATCCGGCCGGAGTAGGCACCGGCAAAGTCAGCGCCAATACCAAAACAGGCGCTCACCAGACTCACCTGCAGTATTTTAACGGCCTGAGCCAACAAGGCGCCACCGCCGATGATCGCTGTGTCATCTGCCACGGCCCGTTACCAGCCACCGCCAGCCATGCTACCGGTGCTGCCACTGCGGCCTATCCGGTGTTCCAGGGATTAGCCAGGAAAGATGGAGCTTCATTTACTGCCAGTTACACCGGTACCGGCGGGACCTGTTCGGTCTACTGCCACAACCCGTCCGGATCGGGGGGAACCATAACTGCAGCCAATGCCGGAACCGGCGTCGCCCCGGCCTGGACCGATGCGGCCTATATTGCCGACGGCACGCTCAAGACCCAGGCCAATTGCGACAAGTGCCACCTCTCCCCCAACGGAGCACGCGCAATATCAACGGTACAGGATCATTCAACCTTTACCCTGGCTGAAAACTGTACCCCCTGCCATGGTCATAACGGCGGAGCAGGCGGAGCAGTTGGACAGCAGCATATGGATGGTATCAAGTATGGCAGCAGCTCATGCAACAACTGCCACGGCTATCCTCCCCTGTCCGCCACTCAATTTGCCGCCCGTGCTGCCGGTGACTTCACCGATGCCAAGGTTGAAGATTACGCTGGCGGTGGCGGTTACCACGCTACCCATGTCCTGGCAACAGCCAAGATAACCGATGGATTCACACCATGCCTGCCGTGTCATCCCTCCACCAAACATAACCAGGGTGGCGGAACCGTTGCACAAGCCAATGTCAATGTTAACGATGATCCAACCGATATGACCTATCGCTATGATGACACACGGGCCAAACGTTACACCAAGGCAACCTGGTCATGTTCCAACGTCAGCTGCCACTTCCAGCCGACACCGGCCTGGAATTTGTAGACCGCTGGCAAAGAATTTGATACTACCTTGTGGGCTCCACGATACCATCGGCCAGGCCGGCCATGGTATCGTGGGGTTCAACCATCAAGCCAAGTTAACGTAATCGTGACGATCTAACCGCAGGTAAGGGAGGTTTTGAGGCCATGGCAAAAACAACTGGAATACCGATTGCTCTGGTAGCGCTCTTGTTGGGTGCACTTGGATGGAGTGGAGATGCAACAGCTGCTACCACCTGTTCTACCTGCCATGCACCGGTCGGATCGACAACCGACATACGGCCGGTCGATGCCGCCTACCGGAACATCTCTACCGGCGGTTTCAAGGGGAGTCATGTCAAACATATTCCCGCTGCCACCATAGCCGCAACAGATTGTGTAGTTTGTCATGGCGCCGCGGTTGCCAGCTATACCGTTAATCACCGCAACGGATCGATTGAAATATCCGGAGTCGGCTATTCCAAGGGAGCAACATTCACCCAATCCGGCAATCCGGTACTCGGGAGCTGCAATGCCGCCTCGTGTCATGATGACGGCAAAGGTACCTTGGTCACCACCCCAACCTGGGGTACCACAGCCCCCCCTTGTTCAGTCTGCCACGCCGCTGTTCCTGCCACCAACAGTCACAGCAAACATTTGAGTGGCACCTTGTATAAAACCGCCGTCTGTGCCGATTGCCATAACGGAACGGTGCAAAGTACAACCGCCAACCCGGCCAATCACCGTAACGGCACCATTGATGTCTATAAAACAACCCCCGGCGACCTTGGGTACCCGGCCAATAAAGTCAAAGGTTCAGCGCTGGCCACCTGCGCTACCAGCTACTGCCATAGTTCCGGTCAATCGGACAACGGCTTGTCTGCCACCCCGGTCTATGCAACCACTCCGCCAACCTGGGGAGCAGCGGTGGCCTGCGGTTCATGCCACACCACAACCACCAGAACCAGCGGATCCCACGCCCAACACATTTCACAAACCATCGACTGCGGGAAATGCCATAGCGGTGCAACAGCAACCGCCTACAATGCTACGACCCACGTGGACGGCAAGATAGATGTTGCCGCCGGTTTCGCCTATGCCAACCAGGGCGCTCCCGGCAACGGTTACAGTTCCTGTTCGGCAACCATCTGCCACGGTTCGGGGGCGCCAACCTGGGGCGCCACGGCCACGGTTCCGGTCAGCGGTTTTCCCTATTCAACCGTGCTGTGCGAAACATGTCATGGCTCCGCAACGACCAATCCGTTCTATTCCACCGCCATACCCAAGAATAGCCTCACAACGGATGCCAAGACCGGCGCCCACACCGCCCACCTTTCAGGAGCATCCAACATAAGTTCCGCCATTGCCTGCCTGGAATGCCACACCGTACCGGCAACAACCAACGCCAGCGGCCACATGGACGGAACCGCGCAACTGACCTTTGGCACCCTGGCAAAATCCCAGACAACCAGCGCCACCAGCTGTGCCACCACCTGGTGCCACGGCGGCAATACCACCCTGCTCCCGCAGAACAGTACCGCCCGGACAGCACCGGTATGGAACGCTCCCTTTGTTAAAACATCGGTGCTCGGCACCGGCGGCCCGGCCGGCACTTCCGGCAGCGGCTATTGCGCCCAGTGTCACGGCTATCCACCTCTGACCGCCAACCATACCGCTAAAACCGCCTCTACCTGTATCGGCTGTCACCCCCATCTCAACGCCGACGCACTAACCTTTAATGACAAGACCAAACATATCAATGGGACCATTGATGCCGCCGGCCACAGTTTCCCCTACCCCGGCGCATCCCATCTGACAGCAGCCGGCACAACGCCCTGGACTGCCTGTACCGGCTGCCACACTAACAGCGCCGGCGGAACCTATCCGGTGACGGCCGGAACCGCTCCCAACTGTACCGGTTGCCACCGCCAAGGGCTGAAGACTCCCTCGGGCACATCATCCTGCTATGACTGTCATGGTTCCAGCGCCACCAACGGCCAGCCGAACGGGGCGATTGGCACCGGCATCGGCGGCAGCACCTTCCCCAACTACAGCGGTAGTCATTCTGCCCATGTAACCAAATTGGCGCTGACCTGCAGCAATTGCCATAACGGCTATGGAGCCGGCACGGCAACCCATGGCAACAGCAACCGCACGCTCAAAACCGCAGCCAACATTGCTTTCAGCGGACTGGCAAGCACACCGACCTTTACCACACCGGCAACCTGTACGGCAGCCTGTCACGTTGCAGCCACCTGGGGGAGCCGCCTGGGCTGCATCAATTGCCATAGTGTGGCAATTACCCGCACCAAAGGGCGCCCCGGCACACAGCTTTCAGCAGTCACCACCGAATTCGGTCTGGCCTGGGGACATAAAAAGACCGGACGCGGCGCAGTCACCGATGCCGATTGTATCGTCTGTCATCTGGAAGGAAATGGCACAACCCTGAGAACTTCCACCTATCATGGCGATGGCAACATCGACCTGCGCGATCCGGATGGCGCCGGCGAAACCCCAATCAGCAATATTTCGGGAGCAGCCTTTACCTTCCAGCGCTTCTCAACCTCGTATGCCGCCGGTTCAAGAACCGCAACCGGCCATACCTCCAATACCGACATAGCCAACGTTCTGTCGCAGAAATTCTGTATCAGATGCCATGACGCCAACGGCGCCACCAACACGACCGCCCGGACCACGGGAGGGACCGCATTCATGCCATTTGGTGGCATCAATCTGGGAGCCAATTATACGGTAGCCAACGGCGCCGCCAGCGCAGGCGGCCTGGTCGATGTGGCAACCCAGTTTGCCATTACCAACTCTTCGGCCCACCCGCTGCTCGGCCCCAAAAACCGTGATTTCCCGACTGCGGCCAGAATGAATGATCCCTATAAACCGACCGGGACACGCGGCACGGCGGGCACACTCAGCACGGGAGTGGTTCTGAACTGCTTCGACTGCCACAATGTGACGGGCACGCCGCTGACCACCCGCAGCGTTGCGGCCCACGGCAATGCGGTCACCATCCGCGGCACTGCCACCATATCCGGCACCCCGTCAACAACCAATGCCGTAACCCTATGCAAAGTTTGCCATGCCGGTTACGACACCAGCACATCCTCCAATCACGCTACAGGTTCGGCTTTTTCCGGCAGCACCGATAGCGGCATGACCAACTATCTCCGTTACGGCTGCAACATCTGTCACTCCAGCGGCTACACAACGGCGGTGGCCAGACCTGTTCGGGCTCAGGATGTCCACGGAGTTAACGTATTGCCAACTGGCGGAATTGCCAAAACCGGGCGATGGTCGGGGACGGCCACCGGTACTCCGGCAACTGTCAATGCGCGCCCTTACGCATTTATTCGCAACACCCAGGTTCTGCCGAACCACGTACCGAAGAAGATCGGTGCCGTTACCTACACCACCAGCTGCATGGGAGGGAACGTCAGCCCGTGCAGCCAGGGAACCAAGTCCTACAGTGTGGGTGGAACTTACTAAGAAACGGTATCGACCTGTTACATGTTCGTATCATGTTACACAAGCATAAGTGGGGGATCACAGCACATCTGCACATTTGAAGCATCATCTCCATCAACCACACGTCAGGATTAACGGATGGCGCAGCACGGTTGACACAATGTCACCCAACCGTAGCTGCGCCATTCACATTTCACCTCCCCTGCAAATGCCCCATTTTCTATTGAGTCCCCCGGTGAGTTGTGTTAGTTTGTTAAGCTATTTACCGACCATACAATTTTTTTGGGAGTAATTCATGATAAGTTCCCTGGTTAAAAAAATATTCGGCAGCAAAAACGAACGTGAGCTCAAACGGCTTTGGCCATTGGTTGCTACCATCAACAGTTTGGAAGCGTCACTTGCAACGTTGACCGATGAGCAACTGCGGGATAAAACCTTTGAGTTCAAGGAGCGTCACTCCAAGGGAGAGTCACTGGATGCGCTGCTGCCGGAAGCGTTTGCAGTCTGCCGCGAGGCCAGCAAACGGGTCCTGGGGATGCGTCATTTTGATGTGCAGCTGATCGGCGGCATGGTGCTCCATTCCGGCAAGATTGCCGAGATGAAAACCGGTGAAGGCAAGACCCTGGTTGCCACACTCCCGGCCTACCTGAATGCCATCAGCGGTAAAGGGGTACATGTTGTTACGGTCAATGATTATCTGGCACGACGTGACTCGGAATGGATGGGACGGCTGTACGGCTTTCTCGGACTGACCTGTGGTGTGATTATCCACGGGGTTGAAGACGAACAACGGCGCATCAACTATGCGGCAGACATCACCTATGGAACCAACAACGAATTCGGCTTTGACTATCTGCGTGACAACATGAAGTTTTCTCTGGATGACTATGTTCAGCGCGGCTTCAACTATGCCATCGTTGACGAAGTTGACTCGATCCTGGTTGACGAAGCACGTACTCCGCTGATTATTTCCGGCCCGACGGAAGACTCGACCGACAAGTACTACATCATCGACCGGATCATTCCGATGCTGGAAAAGGGTGAAGTTAAAGATGTGGAAGCCAATACTCTTTCGGGTAAACGCAAGGCCTACACCGGTGACTTCACGATTGACGAAAAAGCCAAAAGCGCCACTTTGACCGAGCAAGGGGTCTTGAAGGTTGAAAAACTGTTGAAGGTTGACAACCTGTACGACCCGCGCAACATCGAGTTGTTGCATCACACCCAACAGGCGCTGCGCGCCCATGCCATGTACAAACGGGATGTGGATTACGTGGTCAAAGATGGTGAAGTCATGATTGTTGACGAATTCACCGGCCGCCTCATGCCGGGACGACGCTGGTCCGACGGCCTGCATCAGGCAATCGAGGCGAAGGAAGGGGTCAACATCGAGAACGAAAACCAGACCCTGGCCACCATCACCTTCCAGAACTATTTCCGCATGTATTCCAAACTGTCCGGCATGACCGGCACGGCGGATACGGAAGCAGAGGAGTTTCACAAGATCTACAAGCTGGACGTCATGGTCATCCCGACCAACCGCCCGCTGTTACGCCCTGACTTTCCCGATGTTATTTACAAGACGGAAAAGGAAAAGTTCAATGCCGTCATTTCCGACATAAAAGAGCACCATACCCTGGGACAGCCGTGCCTGGTCGGCACCATTTCGATTGAAAAATCGGAAGAGTTGTCGGAACTACTCAAGAAGACCGGGATTCCCCACTACGTCCTGAATGCCAAACAGCATGAGCGTGAAGCTGAAATCGTCGCCCAGGCCGGCCGTAAAGGCGCCATCACCATTGCCACCAACATGGCTGGCCGCGGTACCGATATTCTGCTGGGAGGCAATGCCGGCGGATTGGCAAAACAGTGGCTGGTAGAAAATCCGGATGCGACCGATGAACAGTTTGAGTCGAAAAAGAAAGAGTTTGAAAAGCTGTGCGCTACCGAACATGACGAAGTAATTGCCCTGGGCGGATTACACATTCTCGGCACAGAACGCCACGAATCACGCCGAATCGACAACCAGTTGCGCGGCCGTTCCGGACGTCAGGGGGATCCGGGTTCTTCCAAGTTCTACCTCTCGCTGGAAGATGACCTGCTCCGAATTTTCGGCTCAGAGCGGGTTGCCAAGATCATGGATATACTCAAGATTGAAGAGGGTGAAGCAATCACCCATTCCATGATTACCCGTTCAATTGAAAATGCGCAGAAAAAAGTCGAAGCACATAACTTCGAAATCCGTAAAAACCTGATTGAATATGACGATGTCATGAACAAGCAGCGGGAGGTTATCTACACCCAGCGCCGTGAGATCCTGGGTGGACAGGAAATACGAGCCAGCTTCCTGGAAATGCTGGATGAGACAATAGAAGAAATTGTCGCCACCTACTGCATCGAAAAAACCGTTGCCGCCGAATGGGATTGGCAGGGACTGAGCGATATCATCTTCAAATGTTTCAACCTGCATCTGGACTTACCCCAGGAAGCAATGGGGCGTCTGACACCGACCAATTTCCGCGACACGCTCAAAGAGCAGTCCAAACTGATCTTCAACGCCAAAGTCGATGACATGGGGGACGAACTGATCGATCATCTGATCAAGGTCATGATGCTGCAGGCGATTGACACCCATTGGAAAGATCATCTGCTCAACATCGACCACCTCAAGGAAGGAATCGGACTGCGTGGTTACGCCCAGAAGGATCCCAAGCAGGAGTACAAGAAAGAAGCCTACAACCTGTTTATGGAGATGATTATCCGCATACGGGAAGAGGTCGTGGAACGTGTTTTCTGGGTACAGCTGGAAGATCCGGAAGCGGTTGAAGAAATTGCCGAAGAGCAGCGGAGCAAAAAACTGGTCTTCAACGTGGTGAACACGGAAGAACATCAGCAAGAACCCTCCAAGAGCCAGAAAACTGCCGGCCGAAATGACACATGCCCCTGCGGGAGCGGTAAAAAATACAAGAAGTGCTGCGGAAAGTAATACCATGAACATCAAAGGATTTCAGTTTGCAACGATCGAAGCGGCCATTAAGAAACCGGGGAAAAAAGACCTGGCCTTGATCTACTCCCAGGTTCCGGCAACTGCTGCCGCCGTATTTACCACCAACAAGGTCAAGGCTGCACCGGTACTGCTTTCGGCACAGCGGATTACCGGAGCAACGGCACAAGCGCTGCTGGTTAACAGCGGTAACGCCAATGCCTGCACCGGCGCCAACGGCATGGTTGTAGCTACGGAAACGACCCGGCTGGTGGCACAACAGTTACGGATCACCGACGAATTGGTGCAGGTCTGCTCAACCGGCGTGATTGGCGTACAGATGCCGGCAGATCGGATCACCGCCGCCATCCCTGCGCTGGTCGCAGCTCTTCCCGCCGGTACGCTGGAAGATGTTGCCCAGGCGATCATGACCACCGACACCTTCCCCAAAATGGAATCCCGCACCGTTCAGGCTGACGGAGTCAGTTACACCATTGCCGGGATTGCCAAAGGGGCCGGCATGATCATGCCCAACATGGCAACCATGCTGTCGTTCATCGTCACCGACGCTGCCGTTGAGCCTGCGTTTCTGCAGAGTGTCTTCCGCAGCGCCATCGAAAGTTCCTTCAACGCCATTACGGTGGATGGTGACACCTCCACCAACGACACCTGCCTGATCATGGCCAACGGTTGCGCCGGTAACCAGCCGCTGACAGAGGGAACTCCCCAGGGAGAAGCGTTCAGACTGGCCCTCTCCCAGGTGCTATTATCCCTGGCGCTGCAAATTGTCAAAGATGGTGAAGGTGCCACCAAGTTCGTCGAAATTCGCGTCAACGGTGCGCTCACCACGGGCGAAGCGAAACAATGCGCCCTGGCGATTGCCAATTCCAGCCTGGTCAAGACCGCCTTCTTTGGCCAGGATGCCAACTGGGGACGTATTTTCGCAGCGGTTGGGTATAGCGGCGTCGAGGTCAATCCTGACCTGTTGTCATTACATTTTGACGATGTCCAGATGGCACGTAACGGTATTTTTGCCGGCGGTGACGCCGAGCAGCGCGGAACGGAAGTCCTCAAGAAAAAAGAATTTACCGTCACCGTCGATCTTGGTCTTGGAGAGGGGAGCGCAACGGTCTACACCTCCGACCTGACCCACGAATATGTCAACATCAACGCCGATTACCGCACCTGATCCGGCCTACCAAATAGCCATCAACTTTCCAGCCCCCTTCAACGGGGGCTTTTTATTGTTTTTCACGAGCAACAGCACCCTATGTTCAAAGCTACCCCAACCATAATCTCACCACTACTCCGTTATCTGATCGTTGTACTGTTGCTGGCCACCACCTTCCCGGTTTCATCCGCTTCTGCCGGCGATCCGCTGGTTGAAGCAGACCGCGCCGCAACCATCGACTTCCTGCTGGAACATGCCATCTCAGAACGGTTGATCAGTGGCGGTGTGGTGCTGATCGGGAACCACAACTCGGTGCTCTATTCGACCGCCCGTGGAACCACCGGTATAACTCCGGCTGGTGCACCATTATCCACAGCGACACTCTTTGACATTGCCTCCCTGACCAAGGTGATTGCCACCGCACCGGCAGTGATGAAGCTGCTGGAGGAGGAGCGGATTACACTTCTGGATCCCCTCACCCGCTGGTTCCCCGAACTGGAAGAAACCGGTCGCGAAGAAACGACGATCCTCAACCTGCTGACCCACAGTTCCGGACTATCCGATGTCGCCATCAGCCCAACCCAACCTATGGCAACCCTGCTGTACAAAGCAGGGCATCAACCGGATACCAAAGCAACCGGCAGCCGTTTTCTCTACGCCGATATAAACTTCATACTCCTGGCGGAGCTGGTGCAACGGGCAGCCGGTATTCCCTTTGACCAATATTGCCGCGAAAAGCTTTATTTCCCGCTCGGGATGCACAGCACCATGTTTCTGCCGCCACGCACGTTACATCCCTACATAGCCCCGACCCTTGGCAGTGGCTCTACCTTGCAGACTGGCACCGTACAGGATCAGAATGCCCGACTGCTGGGAGGAATCGCCGGTCATGCAGGGCTGTTCAGTACCGCCGATGATCTGGCACGTTTTGCCACCATGCTGCTCAACCACGGCAGCAGTGACGGACAACAGATATTTTCACCCCGTACCATGACACAGATGACAGTTCCCTATTTCTATAACAGCGGCAATGTGTTGCGAGGACTGGGATGGGATATGCACTCCCCCTTTTCCTCACCGCGTGGAATTTCCTTTTCCCCCCTGTCGTACGGTCATACCGGATACAGCGGTTCATCGGTCTGGATTGATCCGGTCAGCGATCTGTACGTAATCCTCCTGACCGTGCGCACCGACTACCACAACAAGCGCGGCTTCAACCGGTTGCGCAGCGACATTTCCACCATGGCCTACGCACTCTTCGCCCATCCTGTCACCCCGGATGAACTCAGTCAGACCGGCGTTTCATCAGATTTGCTTAAACCTTGACACTCATACAGCCGTATGGTAATTTTTCAGCGCTTTTTCCACCATTATCCTGCTTAAGGAGGGACAGATGAGCATCAAGATACTCCTTGCCGATGACAGCATCACCATTCAAAAAGTTGTCGGCATAATTTTCGGGGGGGATGACTACTCCCTCACCGTGGTGGATAATGGCAAGAGCGCATTGGAAAAAGCCCGGGAACTGGTTCCTGACGTACTTTTAATTGATGCCCTGATGCCAGGGATGACCGGATACGAAGTATGTGAAGCTGTGCGAGCCACACCACTGCTGGCAACCAAACCGATCCTGCTGCTGACCGGTTCCTTTGAGCCGTTTGACGAGAACAAGGCCAGAACCTGCGGTGCTGACGACTTCATCGCCAAACCATTTGAATCGCAACAAATCGTCAACAAAGTCAAAGAGCTGTTTGAACTCGGCAAAAGCCGTGCTGCGACAGCAGCACCGGCTGTTCCTGAAGCGCCTGTCGCAACGTTTGTTCCCCCGCTTGCCGCACCGGCGGCGGTTGCAGCGGCACCGACTCCCCCCACCCCACCGGCTGCCGAAGCATTCGGCGCATCTCCCTTTGAATCGACTCCCTTTGAGTCCAATGCCTTTGAATCAACCGCTTTTGAATCGGCAGCCTTTGCTCCGATCCAGGAAGTTCCCGTAACGCCGGTTCCTGTGAGCGCAGCGCCGGTCACACCAGTTGCCGCCGAACCTGCCACCACTGCTGCAGTCCCGGGAATCTGGGATGCCTTTACGACCATAGAAGCCCCGGCGGCTCCTGCCTGGACACCGGCAGCGGAGCCGGTACCCATGGCTCCACAATTCCCGGCAGAAGATGTGTTTGCCATGGTACAGGAAGAACCGGAAACCGTGGTAACACCGGAGCCGGCAGCAATCCATGCCAACCACACCGGCACACAATGGGTTCCGGTGGAAGAGCAAACCTATGAGTTCATGGAAGAGAAAGTTGCCGAAATCCCGGCGGACGCATTTGCACCAGCTCCTGAATTTGAGGCTGCTCCCGCTTTTGGTGAAATTTCTTTTGCACCGGAACCACCGGAACTAATGAGACCAACGGAACCTCCGGTCGCCGCTGAACCGGTTGCAGACGTGCCGCTGGACTCATTTGCCAACTTTGAGCCAACGGTTGCACCAGCAGTGCCAGAGACCACGTTTGCCCCCGCTCCTGCATCGTTTAACGAGACCAGCTTCGAGCTGCCGGCCGAACCGGTACAACCAGCAGCAGCCGTCATGGCAGCAGCGGCAGTTACTCCGGTAACGGATCAGTTGCCGGCACTCACCGAGGAGCAACTCAAAGCAGCGCTCTCGTCAGTATCAAAAGAAGTCATCGAACGGATTGTCTGGGAGGTTGTTCCCGATCTGGCAGAACTGTTGATCAAGGAAGCAATCCGCAAAATCAAGGACGGCATCTAACCAGCAATCATCAACGACCATTCCAATTCCCGATCACGCTTGGCGGCTTGATCGGGATCTTAATTACACCGGGGGGATGTTCTGACATCCCCCTTTTTCTTATGTCTGATAACCGGAGGTGTTCAACATGATCAGAGCTGCAATTGCCAAAGTCGTAGAATCGAAGGATCTGTCGGAAGGTGAAACCATTGAAGTCATGAACCAGATCATGTCGGGAGAATGTACACCGGCACAGATCGGAGCGTTCATTACGGCCCTGCGTATGAAGGGTGAAACCATTGAGGAGATTACCGGCGCTGCCCGCGTCATGCGCGAACATGCCACACCGATCCGGGTCGGCAAAGGTTTGCTGGACATGGACCGGGACGACATCAACATCGATCAGGAAACCATTCTGGATGTGGTCGGAACCGGTGGCGACGGCACCAATACCTTTAACATCTCCACAACGGTCACCTTCGTTGTTTCCGCCTGTGGCGTCAAGGTTGCCAAACACGGCAACCGTTCCGTTTCTTCCGCCTGTGGCAGCGCTGATGTGCTGGAAAGGCTCGGCGTTAACCTGGATGTACCGCCAGCCATGGTCGAGCGCTGCGTCAACGAGATCGGGGTCGGCTTTCTCTTCGCTCCGGCCCTGCATGGCGCCATGAAATACGCCATTGGGCCACGCCGTGAAATCGGGATCCGCACCATTTTCAACATCCTCGGCCCGCTGACCAACCCGGCCGGCGCCGACTGTCAGGTGATGGGAGTCTATCACCCGGAACTGGTTGAAAAACTGGCCGGGGTTCTACAGCGCCTGGGGTGTAAGCACGGTTTTGTGGTGAATGGCTGCGACGGCATGGACGAAATCACCCTGACCGGTGAAACCCTGGTGGCCGAGGTCACCCAGGCAGGCATTGCGACCTCCCGGATCACCCCGGAACAGTTCGGACTCGCACGTTGTGATATGGCAGCTCTGAAGGGGGGGGATGCATCGATCAATGCGGAAATCGTGAAAGCAGTTCTCAAGGGAGAAAGCGGCGCACGCCGGGATATCGTGTTGTTGAATGCCAGCTACGCGCTGGTGGCCACCGGCAAAGCATCATCACCCATAGCAGGAATGTCTTTGGCTGCTGAAGCGATTGATTCGGGGCGGGCATGGCAACAGTTGGAACGTCTGGTAGCTTTGACCAATCAAAACTAGCCCTTCACATGGAGCTGACTGCTGGCTACCGAGTTACGCACTGCCATGAAAAAGCCCGCATCAGCGGGCTTTTTCATGGCAAAATCATCAGTTGTCAAACATCAACTTACGTTCAAAATCCATGGAGTGCGTCAGACGCTTGGCGTCTTCGATGTTGATCTTGTCCTGCCGGTAGAGCTGCAA
Organism: Geobacteraceae bacterium; assembly: GCA_036732725.1. Classification (GTDB taxonomy): domain Bacteria; phylum Desulfobacterota; class Desulfuromonadia; order Geobacterales; family Pseudopelobacteraceae; genus CAIPTY01. The sequence goes on from DAINBV010000006.1 coordinate 70,055, forward strand.
CAGATGCATATCAAGAGTCTGCATTTTATATTGGCTCGCTCCGTTTTCGATATGCTTTTCGATTTCCTCCAGACGACCTTCACGAATACAGGCCTGGATAGTGGTGGTGGTGCGCATGATCTCCACTACCGGCAGGATGTTTTCGCCACTGCGGTCCTTGACCAGCCGCAACGAAATGGTTGCCACCAGAATGTCAGCCAACCGTTGCCGGACGATTTCCTGCGCTTCGGGAGGGAATTGCCCCACCAGGCGATTGATGGTGGAAACGGCCCCATGGGTGTGCAGGGTAGAGAAGACCAGATGCCCGGTCTCAGCCGCCTTGACACAGGCATCAATGGTCTCGCGATCACGCATCTCCCCGACCATGATCACATCGGGATCCATACGCAGACACCCCTTGAGAGCAGTATTGAAGCTTTCCGTGTCAATACCGACCTCACGCTGGATAATGCAGCTTTTCTGGGACGTAAACAAAAACTCAATCGGATCTTCAATGGTGATGATGTTGTAGGTAAAATTTTCGTTGAGAAATCTCAGCATGGAAGCAAGAGTAGTCGACTTGCCATTACCGGTGGGCCCGGTAACCAGCACCAGACCATTGGGGGCCTGGGCGATTTCCCCCAGCACCTCAGGCAGGTTCAACTCCTGGAAGGTACCGATATTCAGCGGAATCACACGCATGATGATGCCAAAATGCCCCCGTTGACGAAAGAGACTGACCCGGAAACGCCCACCATTGGAAAGTGAATAGGAGGCATCATGTTCTTTCAATTCAGGCGTAATGCGCTTCCCGTTCTGTTCAAGTACGGTGGCGGCAATGAACTCCGTATCTGCCGGGGTTAAAGGCGCCATCTTGGCCCGGATCAGCACTCCTTTGCCACGGAAGATCGGCGGGTTATCGACTTCAAAATGAAGGTCGGAGACCTTTTTCTGAAAAGCAATTTCGAGAATCTGCTGCAGGATATTAGCGTCCATGGTTATCCCTTACGTTGCTGGAGTATCTGCAGAAACATACTACGTTTATTTTGCCGGCAATTCAAAACGTTTTCGGTACGTCGAATAGTCAAGCACCAGACCGGCATGACGCACCAGAGTATCCATAAGTTCAACGGGAACCGGACGGCAGACCGAAGCGCCAAAATCACCATATATCAAGGCAATGGTTTTCCCGAAACAGAGCAGCGGCGCAAGCATGAAACGGCCATTGACCGGAGCGCCAATTTCCCGATGGAGGCAGGTAGCAAGCAGAGGATCGGCGGAAAGGCCGAAGTGGAATCGTTTCTTGGTAATCACATCCAAAAACAGGGAATGCTGTTCCAGGGGTAGCCGGAACATCATCGGCTGGGTTGGTGTTTCCTGACTCCCCCCCTTGACGCCAATCCCTTTTTCAGCGATCAATTCACCCTTCCCGACCACAAAGGTAATGGCCCGGTCAAAGATCGTAGCGGCAAAGCGAAGCAGTTCCAGGGCCACATCCGGCGGTTCACTCAGCTTATCGAGCGCTACGGTCGCCTCAGCATGAAAGCGGATTGCCTGGCGTTCCAAAGCGGAAAATGAGCTGGTCAGATACCCTCGCAGCACCTTCAGAAACGAGAGCAACAGATCCGCCGACAATGATTCTACCGGCTCAAAGGCTGGCATCGGTAGCACCGCCCGCACACCTGCCTCCAGCAGGGGAAGCGACAACCCCGCCAGACCGGGAGGTTCTACCAGGGTCAGGATCGTCAAGCTGGGATAACAGTTACGCTTGTTCCTGACCATCTGTAGGATCAGTTCCTCGCGCGCCTTGTCGATGGCACACCCGGTGGCATCCACAATCAACACCGGCACACTATCACGGCAAATTGACTGTTCAATAATCAGGTCCAATCCCGGTTCTTCATCGGTGGTGACCACAAAGATACCATCAGCCCGACAGGAGGTGGCAATCACATGGCGTAGCAACGGCGCCTGACTATATACAATTACAGCCGGTGAGGTACCGGGCAATATGGGGGTACGAAAGGGGACAGCCGGTATATTGCGGGAGAGCGAAGCCAGGTGAGAGCAGATCTTGTCCAGTTCTTCCGGCGGAAGACCGGGGGAATACTGTTCAATAAAGGTGCGATGTTCTTCGGTCGGATCATGATCGCGCAACCCCATGAAAACATCAGGAATTTTATTATCCAGTGAATCAAGCAGATCAAGCCCGAGCAGATCACTGGTAATGACGGGAGCGCTTTCCCCTGCTACAGCCGGTTCTTCCTCATCTGTCGAGAAGAAAACCTCGGCCAGGGTGCCATCACGCATTCGCTCGTCATAAATCCGCAAGGCATCCATCAGAATACATTGGGCATTCAGATAAATTTTTTCCTGCAGTGTGTCCGGAAAATAGCGATATTCGTCGGAGACATCGGCCTTATTCACATCCAGATGAAACGTGCCGCTGGTCCAGGTCAGGACTTCGACAATGGTCATTTCTATCAGGGTTTCCAACCCCTTATAGGCTTCATCCCGGTTGATGATTCCCTTTTCAATCAGCGTCGCCACCAGCGGTTTACGCTCCGGTCCGGCATCTTTCTGGCATTGCAGCGCATCGCTGAGCTGATCGGCGGTAATAGCCCCCGCTTCAACCAGTATCTGCCCGATACGGAACTTGTTGCTGTGATGATTGGCGCTGACAAAATCGCCATCACTGAAAACCAGCTGGCTCTCCCCTTTGGAACTTTGCAGAAAAAGGGTGCCGGTTTTACGGGTTGAATGAAGCAGCTGAATAACATCGACAATCGGCAGATGTTCAAGATCACCTGAAAATGACATGGTGCGCCTTTCATGCATCCGGGGTAGGTGCCACAAGCTCTTGGCTAGCCAGATATCACAGCTGGACGTCTGATAATGTGTAATTGTATCTGGCGAGTCAAGGATAAATCTGCTACATAAGATCTTATTTTTTGCAGCACTACCATCATCATACGACCGAGGCATTTCATGACTACCGACACACCCGACATCCTTAAAAAAATTATCGAACACAAGCAGGGGGAAGTGGCGGCTGCCAAGTCTGCCACCTCGATCAGTGAATTGCAATCCCGCATCGCCGACCTGGAAGACGTGCCGCGCGGATTTGAGCGGCACCTGCGTGAAGCTTCCGCCTCCGGCTGGACAACCATCATCGCCGAGGTAAAAAAAGGCTCTCCCAGCAAGGGGATAATCCGCCCGGACTTCGATCCGCTGGAGATTGCCGAGACCTACCAGAATAACGGCGCCACCTGCCTGTCGATACTGACCGACGAGCATTTTTTCATGGGACATCTGCGCTATCTGGCATTGATTCGCGAAACGGTTTCACTGCCGTTGTTACGCAAGGATTTCATGGTTGATCCGTATCAGATCTACGAAGCGCGGGCAGCCGGCGCCGACGCCATCCTGCTGATTGCCTCCTGCCTGGAGCTGCAACAACTGAAGGAGTATCATTCCATCGCATCGGTTTTACATCTGGATGTGCTGCTGGAGGTACACGACGAGCGCGAGATGGAAAAGGCGCTGCAGACCGACTGCACCCTGATCGGGGTCAACAATCGCAACCTGCGAACCTTTACGACCGACCTGGGAACCACCGGCCGGCTGGCAAGCATGCTGCCAACGTCCCATCTCCTGGTGGCTGAAAGTGGCATCAGCTGTCGTGCCGACGTGGAACGGCTGCAACGCGATGGTGCCGCGGCATTCCTGATCGGAGAAACCCTGGTCCGCGAAGACGATATCGCCGCCAAGCTGCAGGAGTTGCTGGGGTAACAACGTCGCCGCAAGCCTGCTGCACAGACAACGGTCCCGGAAAACAGCCTCTAGGCTATTGCTCCGGGACCGCAGAAACTCACAGATGCTTCCTTATTTCCCCGTCAATCCCCGTTCCTTGATCAGATTCAACGACTTCATCAGTTCCAATGCGCGCATCAACTGATAATCATTCTGCACATCACCAACCGTTCCTCCCCCCCCGTGCGGAGAAGATGACAACGGCTTGACCGCTTCCTTCGGTTTTTGAATCTCTCCCTCGGGAGCCGGAGCGAGTCGATTATCCAGATCCTTCTCCTTGATTTCTGTGCCCGCTTTTTGGCTGGCTGGCAACGGTTTGACATTTTCCACCACAATATCAGGGACGATCCCCTTGGCCTGAATGGAGCGGCCACTGGGCGTATAATAGCGTGCTGTGGTCAACTTCAGCGCCGCGTTCCCCTTGAGCGGAATAATCGACTGCACCGACCCCTTGCCAAAGCTCTGGGTTCCCATGACAATCGCCCGCCGGTGATCCTGCAGAGCACCGGCCACGATCTCCGAGGCGCTGGCGCTGCCGCCGTTGATCAGCACCACCAGCGGATAACGCTGTTCCTTGCTCCCCAAGGTAGCATGGAACTCATGATTGGAGCCAGGAGCCCTCCCTTTGGTTGAAACGATCAGGGTACGCTGCATATCATCGCCGATAAAGGCATTCACCACCTCGATGCTGGCATTCAGCAAGCCACCCGGGTTATAACGCAGATCAATCACCAATCCCTTCAGCGCTCCGCCACTTTCGTTCTTCAGGCGTTGCAACGCTTCCAGAAATTCCGCCCCGGTGCGTTGCTGAAACTGCCCGATGCGCACGAATCCGTACCCAGGCTCGATCAAGCGCGATTTGAGGCTCTTGATCTGGATGATGTCACGGATCAGCCGGAAGGTCAGCGGTTGCAGAGCATCCCCGCGCGTAATCGTCAAGGTAACCGGTTTTCCCTTTTCACCCCGCATGAGCTTGACGGCCTGGGAGATGGACATACCGCGGGTCGTTGTATCATCAATCCTGACAATCTGGTCATTGGCCTGGATTCCGGCCCGGAAGGCCGGGGTGTCGTCAATCGGAGCAATCACGGTCAGACGCCCCTCACGCATGCCGAGCTCGATCCCTACCCCGCCAAAGGCGCCGCTCATCTGGATTTCCATCTCATGGTACGGCTCCGGCGGCAGGTACGCACTATGGGGATCAAGCGCCGCCAGCATGCCGTCAACCATGCTTTTTACCACTTTTTCCCCATCCGGTTTATCAACATAGTCACGGGTTACCGTGTGATACGCTTCACGCAGAAGTTTCAGGGCAGCAGCATCAGAGGTTGCCGCAGTTTTTTTCAGATGACGGTATCCCACCACTCCCGTAACAATCATCACCAGGAGCAACACGACACCGATCAAGCCGAGTACCTTACGTTGTTTCATATCACGCCACCTTGACTGCCAATTTTATTTATGAACATCAATCCCGTAGCTCTTGATCTTACGATGCAGGCTGGTTCGTTCCACCCCGATCAGCTCTGCCGTGCGGGAAATATTCCAATCATGCTCCTCCAGTTTGCGCAGAATAAACTCACGTTCAAACTCCTCCCGCGCCGACCGCAGGGTGGCACCGCCACTGGCATGGGGGAGCAGAACATCCCCCTCGCTGCGCAATTCCGGAATATCGTCAACGGTGATCACCGCCCCGGTTGACATGATCAGAATCCGTTCCACCATATTGCGCAATTCACGGATATTACCGGGCCAGCGGTATGATTGCAGCATTTCCAGCGCTGCCGGTTCGATCGTCTTGGAATCCCGCCCCTCGTGGCGCGAAAACTGACAGATCAGATGCTGTACCAGTAAGGGGAGATCAGCCAGCCGCTCCCGCAACGGCGGCATTGCCAGACTCACCACCGTCAGTTGCTGATACAGTTCCTCCAGAAACTCACCGGTGTGACGTTTCTGCTGCAGGTCAACACTGCTGGAAGCAATCAGCCGCACCGACACCCGGACGCTCTTCCCCCCCCCGACCCGTTCAAAGCATCCTTCCCGCATGACACGCAGCACCTTGGACTGCACCGGCCGAGGGAGTTCACTGATTTCATCCAGCAGCAGCGTCCCGCCATCGACGCGGTCAAAGACCCCCTTGCCCGATGCGGATGCGGTGGGAAAGGCTCCTTTTTCATAGCCAAACAGCTCCCGTTCCAGCAGGTCTTCCGGCAGGGCGGCGCACAGAATCGTGGAAAACGGTTGCTCTCGCCGGGCGCTCTGATAATGGATGAAACCGGCCAGCAAACATTTGCCGCTCCCTTTTTCGCCAGTGATCAACAACGGAGAACCGCTCGCCGCAACCAGCAACGCCTGCTCACGCAATTGCACGATTGCCGCGGTTGCACCGACAAGTTCATGCTGCCGGCAGGCATGCTGCTTCAGTTCGCTGTTTTCAAGCGACAACTGTTTGAGCTTGAGGGCATTGGCAACGGTAATCAGCACCTTGTCCAGGGAGAGCGGTTTTTCAATAAAATCATAGGCCCCCAGCTTGGTCGCCTTCACGGCGGTTTCAACCGTCCCATGCCCCGAGATCATCACGGTGGTCAGAAAGGGAAACTCATCCTTGAGGAGCGACAAGGTTTCCATCCCATCCATCCCCGGCATCCAGATATCGAGCAGCACCAGATCCGGCAGCTCCGCCCGGATGGTCGTCAACGCATCTTCACCATCCGATGCAGTCAGCACCTGGTACCCCTCATCTTCCAGAATTCCCTGAAGTGAGATCCGGATATCCTTCTCGTCGTCCACAATCAGTATTGTCGCTGCCATAATTGCTCCTTGATGTTATCGTACCGGTAATTCCACCACAAAGGTGGCGCCGTGGGGAAGCGTGTCCCGCACCCTCACAAAGCCGTTGTGATCGCTGACGATGCTGTTGACAATTGCCAATCCAAGCCCGGTTCCGTTTTTTTTGGTGGAAAAATACGGTTCGAACAGCCGCTGTTTATCCTCGGCCGGTATGCCGGGACCATGATCAGCCACGGTCAGCGATGCCATTTTCAGTTCCGGATCATAGCTGGTTGATATTTCCACCTCTCCCTGTTCCCCCAAAGCCCCCACCGCATTCTCCAGCAGGTTGATCACCACCCGCTTGATCTGATCTCGATCCAGCGACAGGAACGGCAGGGCAGCATCGGGAACAAAGACAAAGTGCACCCCGCGATGCGCTTCCTGATACAGGGTCAGCACCTCCCGCACCAGGGCGTTCAAATCATCGGGAGCCGGATGGACCGCGGGCATGCGGGCAAAATTTGAAAATTCGTTGACCAGGATTTTCATCTCGTCAACCGACTTGATGATCATGGCGGTGCACTCATCGAAGACGGTTTCCTCACCACTGAACCGGTCGAGATAGCGCTTGCGCAGACGCTGGGCAGAGAGCTGAATCGGAGTCAGGGGGTTCTTGATCTCATGGGCGATCCGCCGCGCCACATCACGCCAGGCCACCATCCGCTGTGCCTTGAGCAGCTGGGTCAGATCGTCCAGCACCAGCACCACCCCCATGAACTCCCCTGCTTCATCATGCAGCATGGTCAAATGGAGATGCAGCGCCCGGCGGGTGCCGCCACTTTCCAGGGTAAGCTGGCGATTGATGGTTTCCTGCCGGGATGACACCAGCTCTTTCAGGCTTTCCGAGACCGCCTCCAGATAAACCCCCTGCAGCACTTCGCCATAATGGCGCCCCACGATGCTGCCGGCCGGGATGGCCAGCAGTTTTTCCGCCGAGGTATTGCAGGTGGTGATGCTCCCTTCCCGATTGAGGGAGATCACTCCGGCCGCCACATTACGCAGCACGATTTCCATGTAGCGCCGCCGTTGCTCGATTTCCTGGTTAATGCGGGAAAGTTCCTGATTGGAGGCGTTGAGTGCCTGTTGTTTAAACTGCAGATCACCGGTCATCCGGTTAAACGATTGCACCAGCTGCCCGATTTCATCCTTGGAAAACGACTCGATCTGAATTCCCAGATTCCCCCCGACCACCGCCTGGGTTGCCACCACCAGTTCGTGCAGCGGCTTGGTCATGCTGTTGGCCAGATAGACCCCCATCCAGTAGGCAAAGAAAGCGATCACCACCGCAATCAGAAACAGGGTAATGATGTATCCGGCCCGGATCGGGTTTTTGAGGATTTTGAGTTGCCGGAATTCATGGTACGATTCCGTGATCTCCTTCATCTTGTTGGCCAGGGAATAGGGGACGTAATAATTGACCACTACCACTCCGACGATATCACGGGCATTCCAGGTCGAATAGACCGGCACCATGCCACGAATCAGATCAGCCTTGCCGGCCTGGTTGATGCGGGTCAGCTCTTCTCCTGCCAGCACCCGTTTGATGTCACTGGCATCGGGAGTGGTGAATTCCCCCTTGGGAACCGCCGGGTTAACCACCTGTACCAACTCCTCATACTGGGCGGAATAAACCTCCACCACACCAAGGTTGTACTCCTTCTGCTTGGTTTTGATCAGCTGGCGCAACTGGGGAAGATTATCCTGGTTGAGCAGTTTCTGCTGTTTGATGAAGTCACCGATCTGATGACCATAGTAGAGGGCGTTGGAAGCCGAGTTTTTATAGTAAGTCTGTGCCACTTCCAGCGATTCGCTCAGCGAGGTTTCCACCTGGGTATTAAACCAGTTATGAACGGTATTATTGATAAAACCGGCGGCGGCGAAGAAGAGTAGCATGGTCGGAATCAGGGAAAGACCGACAAAAGAAATGACCAGTTTGGTGCGCAGGCGGGTTGTGAATGGGTTGGAGCGGCTCTCCATGAAGAGCTTGACCACATTGCGGGAAACCAGGTAGACCAGCAGAATCACCAGCAGGATCACCAGATTGATCACCCCGAAAATGGCCAGGTTACTCCCCAGAGGCGCATCGGCGCTCAACTGGGTCAGCCGCATTTCGGCACGGGTCAGCGCCAGAATCAGGAGCACGGCACAGCAGACCAGCACCGCTTCCCTGATGCGCTTGTTCCGCTCGGTTGTACTTAGCACTGGACTCATGTTACAAACAGTAGCACAATCAGTATCGCTTTAAAACAGGTTGTTGCAAAAAAGCTACAGTTTTGCACTTCCAGAAGGAGCACCGCATGAACATACTCACCCCGATCCTGACCGGCAGCTCATCCAAACCACCCCGCAAAGCAGAACCGCCGCAACGGAGAAAAAGTATTTTTTCACTGTTTGATCAGCAGCTGTCAATTCACGACCAGCAGATTGAAGAGCAGGAGCAGGGGCTTGATGATTTACGGAAGGAAATAGAGAAATACGGGGATCTGCTGGAAAAGGAACCGACCCTCCCCAACTTCTCCCTGTTCCGGGAGGCGTTGGGACGCCTGGCTAAGAAGATCAACAGTGAAGCCTACCGGCTGGAGAAATTCGGCGGCACCCCCCAAAACCCACGCTATTACGAGATCATCACGGTCATCAACCGTGAAGCCGACCGGCTGTACGAGCTGATCATCCGTGAACAGAAGAACCATGTTGCCATCACGGCCAAGGTAATCGGCATCAAGGGTCTGGTGGTCGACTTGCTTACCTAAAAAAAATGCCGGCATAAAGCCGGCATTTTACATTCACGTTTTTTGATACAAATTTACTGGATCTTAACCCCGATATCATTGGTATCAACCGCGGTGGAGTTTGCAAAATCGGTGTTGATAATTCCGTCCGGACCGGCTGAGACAATCCAGGCCGGGCCAGGAGCAGCAGCCTTTAAACCGCTGACATACAAAACATACGAATTACCCCAGGGATCCGTCCCTAAATCGGTACCGACATAAGGACCAGCCCATTTGTCGTTTCCGTCGGGGAGTCTATAACAATTTGCAGTTGCAGAGCCTTTGGCAACTCCCATTACTTCCGAAACATTCAGGGTCAAGCCAGCAGGTAAAGCGCCACCAGCTGCCAGGTAACCAGGTGCCGTTCCTGGGCCACGCAACATATCAACATCCTCCAGACAGGCACCGGAATCAGTACTCCAAGTAGGCGATTTCTGAGTATTACCTTTGATGGTAGCTACAGCGTTCTGAAGAATTTTAATATCACCCTGAGCTCTGGTTTTCTTGGCCTCATCCACCTGATTGAAAATCATGGGCACCAGAATACCGGCCAGAATAGCGATAATTGCGGCCACAACGATTACTTCAATCAGCGTGAAACCCTTACGATTCAACTCGACCAACTTCTTCATTTTCCAACCCCCTTGTGATGTAGTACGGATAGTGTATACAAGACTTGCCACAACAAAATAGTAGTGGCGAATATAGTATCAACCCCCCGGTATGTCAACTAATTACCTTACGACGTGCATAGTTATAATCGCCGCCAGCCACAAAATTAATGATAATCAACACACCAACAACGCCATTGGCGCCATCAGCTTCGCCTCTGCCACCCCCGCAGGTATGACAGCGGGTATCATCTGCGTTTCAGTTCTTCCAGCTTCTTTATGGTGATATCATTGGGATAGCTGCGCACGGCAGATTCAAGTTCAATGATTGCCTGCGGAACATTACCCTGCGAGACGAGGAGATCCGCCAGACTATAGTAAGCCTGATAAAAATCAGGCTGCTGCTTGATGACGCTCCGGAATTCCACCATGGCGTTATTCAAATCCCCCTTGGCCGCATATATTTTCCCCCGCACATAGGTGGGCAATGGGTCGGCAGGGGTCAAACGCGCTGCCATCTCAACATATTTGAAGGCCTGATCATAGCGCTGCCGGGCTGACAGCGCTACCGCCAGATTGGTATACGTCCCCGATTCCTGGGTTCCAAGCCTGATGGCCTGCAGGTATTCCGCAATCGCCTCATCCAGCAGTTGCTGTTTTTTGGCCGGATCAGCGGAAGCGGGGAGCGACTTGGCCGAAAGATACAGATTATACGCCAGACTGTCATGAACCCGGGCTTTATGGGGGCTTTTGCTCACCACATCACGCCAAATCGTTACTTCATTCTGCCAGACCCGGTTGCGCACGATTGCCGTAAGCGCAAGCACTACCACGACCGCACTCCCCCCCAGTATCACTGCTTTAGACTCCCCGATCTCAACCTGACACATGCGGCGATAGAGCAACCAGAGCCCGGTAAACAACGCCATAAAAAAACCGACGGAAGGGAGATAGATGCGGTGTTCGAACACCAGATCACCAAGCGGCACGAAGCTCGATTCAATCGACAAGGTTATGAAAAACCATACGATGCCAAAGGCAATCATCCGGTAGTAGCTGTTTTCTTTTGAGCGCCGCCAGAAAAACAACCCACTGCCGGCAATTACGAGCAGCAGCAGCAACGGAGCAATAACATCAATGGTGAAAAATGATTTCTGCAGCGGATAATCGTAATCAAGATTTTGCCCGGCCGGAAAAAACAAGAGCCGCAGATAGGTGGTAATCACACCGAACTGGGTCATCAGATATTCAAGTGAAGTGGCTTTGCTGGCAGTTCTGAACGCCAGGGAACCGGACAGATTTTCCGTTGCCAGGGATTGTTGGGACGGTACAAGCTGGCAGAAGCGGAGAGGAATTATGCTCATGGTCAACAGGAACGGGACCGTTTTTACAAGACGCGGCGCAATTCCCCCCTCGAAAAACATCAGTTCATACGCCAGGATAATCACCGGAAAGGTAAACGCCATCTCCTTTGATCCCATGGCCAGCACCATGGCAATTATAGCAATCAGGTAACTTGTCACCCGTGTTTTTTGTGCTGGTGACGTTCTACTAACGTCATATAACAGCAAGGCGCCAAGACAGAACAGTGTCGCCAGTGGCACCGCCCGCTGAAAGATATAGGTAACTGACTGGGTTTGAATCGGATGACAGAGAAAAACCAGGGCAGCAAAGAGCGCGATAAGGCGCAGACTGTCATCCCCTGTTCGTGCGTCGTTGCAGCTAGAGGGGATCAGCGGCATCTTGGCAAGCATCCTGAACAGGAGCAGGTACACCAGCATGGCGTTCGCGATGTGTATCACCATATTGGTCAGATGGTAGCCAAAATTGCCATAACCGTGCACGGCATAATTAACGGCAAAGGTAAAAAAGCAGACCGGGCGCAGGAAAAAATTCTGTTTAACCGTATCAGGAATGGCAAGATCAAATACCCGCGCTGTATCGGGAAAACAGTTGAAGCTTCTGATGGCCGGATTATTGACCAGATTCATGTAATCATCAAAGATGAACGGAGCAGCAATGGAGTTGCCGTACACGATGAAACCGGTCAACAGCAGTATGATTAAATGGACAAACTGGTCGTGCAGGAAACTGCGTTCATCCGGTAGAGTCAGTGTTGTTTCAGCCCCGCTTGCCGTTGTTGATCCCCCCTGTTCTCCCCGCTTTTTTTTTGCTCTTTGGTTCATTGCAATTCCCGCTCCTTATGGTGTGACGACCATAGCGACCGCATGGCCTGATGTAAAAAATGTGGTAGATTATCAGCTTCCCGACGCCAATCATAGTATCTTTTACGCACAGAACGGCATCCTCTCTTTTATCTCCATCCCGCCCCGGCTGTGTCGGGTAATTTGAATAGCGCTTGTACTCATATTTGCCGACATGATATACAGGTTAGGGAGTGTTTATTGGTTCCATTCACCATAACCGCATGTGATTACCCCAAAGCGACAGAACCGGACTAATCTGAACAGTGCCGAGACGTTATCGGTTCAGAACAGTTGTAATGGGGCTCAACCAACCGAGGCAGCCGATTCATCCATGAACATTCTCTTCCTGATTCCCCCATCTCCGGCCAAACGTCGCATTGTCAGAATGATCGACTGCAGCTACGAAAGTAAAACCGACTATCTCTGGCAACCGAACGATTATCTGATGATTTCGTCGCTCTTGTCCCCGGATGATCATGCAGTGCTGATTGACGGAACTGCCGACCGACTCGATATAAATGAATTTTTCAAGACACTGCCGGAGAGTCCGCCGGATCTGCTTTTTTTTGCCCTGTCCAGTGTCTGCTGGGAGTGGGATTATGCCATATTCCAGAAGATTCGAGCCCAATATGCTGATACACCGCTCTATCTGATTGGCGACGTATTTCTGGAGGATGACTATTTACGTTTTATTACTCCCCACTGCCAGGGTGTGGTGTACATCCCCTACCTGCTGAATCTGCCTGCCATGGCATTGCTGACCGCAGCAAAAGACGATCTTCCCGGTCTGCGGACACCATCATCCGCTCGTCAGGACTCACCCAAAAAAACAATTCCGGTTAGCGCTGGCACTCCCCGGCACGAACTGTTTACGAGCAAGGGGTATCTTTTCCCATTTGCCCGCCATCTCCGTTTTGCAACCATCACCACCTTCTGGGGATGCCCTTTTTCCTGTTTTTACTGCAACCAGAACAGCATACCGCCGGTTGTCAGGCCATGGCAGGAGGTCGTCAAAGAGCTTGAATATGTGCATCAGCTCGGCATCCGGGAGCTTTTTTTCGCCGACAAGGCATTCGGCTTCCCCCCCAACTCCATACTCCCACTGCTGGAGGAAATGGCAACACGATTCAAATTTTCCTGGTCATGTTATTTTCATCCCCAGATGTACCGTGTGGAACTGATCGACAAAATGCATGCCGCCGGCTGTCACACGCTGATTGTCGGCATTGACTCATCCAACCTGGCCGGACTGCAGCAGTACAGCCGCACGGTCAAACCGGAACAGCTCCAACGGCTGCTTGACCACGCCAACCGCCTTGGTATGGAGATCTGTGCCGACTTCATCATCGGCCTGGAACATGAAAACGAACAGGAGATTCAAACCAGCATCGACTACGCCCTGCAGTTGCCGATCGATTTTGCATCATTCAACATTGCCGCCCCCCTCCCCGGCTCCGGCATCAGGAAAAAAGCGACCGCCAGCGGTCAAATGTCCTTTGGAGAGGAAGGGTATGACACCCTGGCCAGAGCTGGTGTCATGGTAGCCAGTCAGGTCAGCCAGGAGCGTATTCTGGCATTGCGGCGCGCCGCGGTACGACGCTTCTACCTCCGCCCCTCCTACTGGTGGCGCCGACTGAGCAAAACAGCTTCCCTGGAACATCTGCTGATCCAATGCCGGCAGATGACCGGCATGCTGGGGAAACATTAAGTAGAAATGCATTGCAATGCGTCTCTACATGCGCCGAACAACCATCACCGGTTTAATGTTCCACCAGAGCGGTACTGATGTTGCACACCTCTTAACGGCATTTTTTGCCCCAGGACTTGACAACAGCGCTGATCAGGTTGGCAAGCGGAGCAAAATCAGCTGTAATACCGCTGTTGGTCAGCGGTTGAAGCATAACCATACACATGAGTCTTCCCGTTTTTTTACCACCTTTGCCGTAGCAGCTGTCGCAAATGACCGCTGTAGCACGGAGTATGCTGCCGGTGTACCGGCGATATGCAGCTTACGTAATGCTGCTGAAACAGGTTCCTTCGCACCACCCTGTAAATTTAACGGAATAAGTAGTACCACCTGCCAAGGGAAGAGTAGATGTACGATTACCAGATTACCGCCATCATGCCGGCCCTCAATGAGGAAACCTGCCTCACCGCCAGTATCAACAACGTTCTTGAAGGGTTTCGCCGTCATAACCTGCGCGGCGAACTGCTGATCGTCAATGACGGCAGCAGCGACCGGACCGGGGCACTGGCTGACGAATGGGGCGGACGCTACGATTTCATCCACGTTCTGCACCACGACAAACCTTACGGCATCGGCGGTTCATTCTGGGACGGGGTACAGCATGCCCGCGGAGAAGTGGTAACCATGATCCCCGGCGACGGTGAAAACGATGCCGCCGAAATATTCCGGTACCTCAACCTGATGAATGAAGTCGACATTGTGGTTCCCTTTGTCTACAACCCGGGTGTCCGCCCCTGGCGCCGCCGGCTGCTCTCCTTTGTCTATCACCAGATCATCTATTTTACGACCGCCTATTCTCTCAATTATCTCAACGGCACCGTCATGTACCGCAGGTCGATCTTTGAAGGAATTACACTCAAGAGCAACGGTTTTTTTTACCAGACCGAACTGTTGATCAAGACCATCGGCCGCCACTACCTTTATGCCGAGGTCCCCTACGCCCTTAAAAAACGGGATGGCGGCAAGTCGAAGGCCACCACCCTGAAATCGTTATTCAGCGTCGTCAGCGGCTACCTCGGCACTCTGCGCGACGTCTATGCCTTACGCAGCCGCCCTGCCCCGATCTCGGCCAGCTCCATCACGGCCCGGAGACATCGGGAACTGCTCCAGGCGGAAAACGGAACATCTCCATGATTATCCTCCCCCCCCGACAGATGGCTCTCCGCATCAGACGCGACATCATCGAAATGGCCTATCGTTCCAAGGGGCCCCACGTCGGCGCGGCCCTCTCCTGTGCCGACATTCTGGCCTCCCTGTACGGCACCACACTACGCCTCGATCCCTGGGATCAGCGCGACATCTTCATCCTCAGCAAGGCCCATGCCGCCATGGCACTCTATGCCGCGCTGGCAGCGCGGGGGATACTTTCGGCGGAGTCACTGCAGGGATATCATCAAGATGGGGGAACACTGCCGGCACACCTTGACCGTTTTACGGCTCCCGGCATTGAATGTTCCGCCGGTTCGCTGGGACACGGCTTCAACATCGGACTCGGCATGGCCCATGGATTCAAACGGCGCGACTCGGACCGCCGGGTGTTTGTACTGATCGGCGATGGGGAAGCCCAGGAAGGTTCCATCTGGGAAGGGGCACTGTTCGCCCCCAAACTGGGGCTCGACAATTTGACCGCCGTTATGGACTGCAACAACCTGCAGGGGTATGGCCGCCCGTCTGAATTGTGCAGTTTTGAACCGATGGCTGCCAAATGGGAAGCATTCGGCTGGCAGGTGCTTGCGGTGGACGGGCATGACTGCCAGGCCATTACCGCAGTTCTTGACGCACCGCCGGATGGCAGGCCGCGCATGATTCTTGCTTCAACCGTCAAGGGGAAAGGGGTCTCCTTTATGGAAGACCAACTGATCTGGCATTATTATGTGGTAACCGAAGCACACCGTGAGCAGGCTCTCAAGGAACTGGCATGAGAAACAGCTTTGTGGATACGGTTACAGCGGCGATCAGGCAACATGAAGAGCTGCTCTTCATCAGTGGCGACGCCGGATTGGGAGTATTCGACACCTTCCGCCACGAATACCCCCGTTCGTTCCTCAACCTGGGGGTCGCCGAGCAAAACATGGCATCCTTTGCCGCCGGTCTGGCTCTGACCGGCTGCAAGGTGTACCTGTACAATATCATCCCCTTTCTGCTCTACCGTTGCTACGAGCAGGTTAGAAACGACATCTGCTACCAGAAGCTGCCGATTGTCCTGGTAGGGATCGGCAGCGGCGTTACCTATGCGCCGTCAGGAATGTCCCACTACGCCATCGAGGATCTGGGACTGACAGCTACCTTGCCCAACCTGACCGTCATTTCACCCTGTGACGCCCACGAAGCGCGGGCGGCTGCCAGCTATTCCCTGACAGCTCAAGAGCCGGTCTACGTCCGGCTCGCCAAGCGCAACGATACGGCAGTACATAGCGTTCCGATCAGTGACATCACCGCCCCCCAACTGGTTCGGGAAGGGAGCCGTTGCGCAGTGCTGTTCCACGGATCGATCGCCGACGAAGCTGTTGAGACGGCCCGTATCCTGCAGGGACGGGGGATCCCCATCACACTGGTTTCCATCCCCATGCTGCAACCATTGGACCACGGGAAGCTATCCCGCTTATTGCGCGACAAACAGTTGGTGGTGACCCTGGAAGAGCACTATACCCTGACGGGACTGGGAAGCCTGGTGACCCGCATTGTTGCTGAACAGCGGCCAGGCTGGCGCTTGCTCACCAAGGGGATTCCCAACAGTTTTATCCATGATGTCAACGACACGGCCGGCATGCGTCGCAGGTTTGGTCTGACCGGAGCACAGTTGGCGATTGAG
This sequence comes from Geobacteraceae bacterium, assembly GCA_036732725.1. Taxonomy (GTDB): domain Bacteria; phylum Desulfobacterota; class Desulfuromonadia; order Geobacterales; family Pseudopelobacteraceae; genus CAIPTY01. Next base: position 86,824 of record DAINBV010000006.1, read on the forward strand.
ATCGAAGGTTTACTGCATGAGGTGTGACCTGACCGGCAAACGGATTCTGCTGTTGGGGAGTAGCGGCAAGCTGGGAGCGGCCATTGACGCCGTGCTCCCGGAGAGTAGCACCATTATCCGCCACAACAGCCGCAGTTTTGATGCCGGTAACCTTGTTCAGGTCCGCAGCCTGCTAGCGGAATGCCAACCGGATCTGGTCATCAACTGCATCGCCTTTCTCGGTATCGATCCGTGTGAACGTGAGCCGGAACGTGCACTCCTGCTCAACACGCTCTACCCAAGACTTTTGGCGCAATTATCGGTCACCTACAATTACACCCTGGTGCATTTCAGCAGTGATGCCGTGTTCCGCGATCGTTCCGAAGGGGGATACCGCGAAAGTGATCCACCCTTGCCAATCAACCTCTACGGATTAACCAAATACGGCGGTGACCGTTTTATTCAGGAGTGCGCCCGGCATTACTACCTGTTACGCCTGCCGATCCTGTTTGGCCCCTCACGCCGCAGCAACCAGTTTGTCGATAAAATGCTGGCAAGAATCAAGGGGGGGGAACAGACCCTGCAAATTGCCGATGACATTGTGGTCACCCCCGGCTATACGGTTGACATTGCCACCGAACTATGGCGACTGATCACCACCTCGGAACCGTTCGGACTGTATCACCTGGCCAACAGCGGCACCGTCTCGCTGCACGGGCTGATCAGCCGGATTGCGGCCACCCTGCGCCTCGATGTGACCATTGAACGCTGCTCTCACCGCGACTTTCCAGCCATCGGCACAAAAAACAGCCGTACCCCGCTGACCACCGAAAAGCTCGTTCCGCTCCGCGGCTGGGAAGCTGCTGTTGATGACTATTGCCGCATGATTGCGGCGGATTGGTGAAACCGAAATGAGTGATTCCTATCTGATGGATGGACATAAACTGCTCTGGCACCTGGACCGGGTCAACGACTGGCAGCAGGGAAAGCAAATCACTCCGCTGCATATCGATGTCGGCTTGAGCAAGGGGTGTAATATCCGCTGTACCTACTGCTTTGGCGCCATGCAGGGAAACCGCTTCAGCGCCGGCACCGCCACCTACTTCCCCAGGGAACCGCTGCTGCGTTACCTGCATGATGCAGGAGAGGCGGGAGTGCGTTCCATGGCCTTCATTGGTGAGTCGGAACCGCTGGTCAACCCCCACGCCTGGGAGGCGATCGTCTGCGGTAAAAAAAGCGGCATAGATATTTCCCTCGGCACCAACGGAATCCTGTGGGATCGGGGTCCCGCTGGAGATCAGGCACTGGAGCAGTTGAGCTGGCTCCGATTCAACATCAGCGCCGCCAGCGAGGATGCCTATCGTCGCATCCACGGCAGCGAAGATTTTCAGATCGCACTGCAGAATATCCGCCATTGCGTTGCCCGTAAACGAGCCGCCAACCTGGAAACCACCATCGGCTTACAGATGGTGCTGATCCCGGAAAATGCCGACCAGATCGTAGCGTTGGCACAGTTGGGTAAAGAGTTGGGGGTTGATTATCTGGTGATCAAACAGTGCAGCGACACGGTTGACAACACCCTGGGAGTATTTGATCGTCTTGATGAATACGGCGCGTTTGCCGACCTGCTGCGTGAGGCGGAAACGTGCAGCAGCAACGGCTACGATGTGATCGTCAAATGGCGCAAGGTAACCAACCGGGGAAAACGTTCCTACTGCCACTGCCTGGGTGTCCCGTTTTTACTCTATTCCAGCGGCGATGGCCGGCTCTATCCGTGCGGCATGTTTTTCACCGACCGGGAAGAGGAATTCCGCCTGGGAGACCTGACCGAAATGTCGTTCACGGAGATCCTTGCCAGCCAGCGTTACCGGGATGTGGTGGAACGGGTCAGCCGGATCAATGTACAACAGGAATGTTACGCCAACTGTCGCACCGACGCTGTCAATGACTTTCTCTGGCATATCAAGCATCCGCCCAAGCATGTAAATTTCATTTAACCATGAATATTCTGCTGATCAACCCATATGTTCCGCTCGAGGTAGTCTACGGCAGACATGGCGAGCAGATTGGCGCAATACTGCCGCCGCTCGGGATTCTGTATCTGAAGGCCTACCTGCAGAAAGCGCAGCAGCACCAGATTGACATCCTTGATGCCAATGCCCTGAAAATGGATGCCGCCGCGGTGCAGGCCTATTGCGCCACACGTTCGTTCGATGTCATCGGTTTCACTGCCACCACCCTGGCCTATCCCTATGCCGTGGACGCGGCCCGCCTGTTGCGCACCTCCTTTCCCGCAATTACCTTGATAATCGGCGGCGCCCACGCCCAGGGTGACCAGGCAGGGATCCTGACGGAACATCCCGCTATCTTTGATTATGCCTGTTACAGTGAAGGTGAATTTGCCCTGGAGCTGTTGCTGGACTATCTGGAAAACCGGATTCAAGAGCAGCAGCTGCTGGGATGGGTCTACCTGAAACAAGGGGTTCCGATTACCACTCCGGCGCCCCAGGTGCCTGAAGATCTGGATATTTTCGGACATCCGGCCGAAATCATCCCCCGGGAATGGATTCACCTGTATCACGAAAAAGTACTCTCCTACCGCCAACTCCCCATGTTTGCCGTCATGAGTAGTCGGGGGTGTCCTTTCCAATGTACGTTCTGCTCAACGCCATCAAAATACAAAACACTTTATCAGGGAAAAATGCGCTATCACTCCCTTGACTGGCTGTTGGAAGAATTACGCATATTGGAACAACGGTATGGGGTCAAGGAAGTCAACATTGTCGATGACACCTTCAACGTGGACCGCAGCAGAGCGCTGGAGTTCAGCCGCAGAAAGATAGCATCCGGCCTGCAGATGTCGTGGGCCTGTAATTTCGAGGCAAACATTGCTGATCCGGAACTGATTCAGGCCATGAAGAATGCCGGTTGCTGGACGATTATGATCGGTGGTGAATCCGGCTCCAACCGGATGCTGGAATTCATGCATAAAGGGGTGACCGCCGAACGGCTCCTGCAGGTCTGTCGTTGGGCAGACGAGATCGGCATTGTGACGCGCGTCAGTTTCATACTGGGACTTCCCACCGAAACGCTGGAAAGCATCAACGAAACCATCCGGTTACTGCAAGATTCCGACATTCATTTCCCCTATTTCCAGCTCTACGTTCCACTACCCGGATCAGCCATGTACGACCAACTGGGAAAATACGGCAAAATCATCGTCAAGGATCCGCGCCAGCGTTCTGCCAGTAAAGTCAACTTTCTGCCGGACGGACTCAGCGAGCAGGAGCTGCAGCATGCCTACCGCACAATTTTCAAGAGAGTTTATTTCCGGTGGCGGATGGTGCGCAACCACCTGCGATTTATTCACTCCCGGGACGACCTGATCAGATATTGGAAAGGCTTTTCAGCCTTACTGCAATTTTCCTGATCCACCCCGGCAAACGGACTTCATACGTGAAATTTTGCTTTATACAAAAACAGGCTTTCCCCTATTTCGGGGTCATGTCCCTGGCGGGGAGCCTGGCAGAAGCGGGCATTGCCTGCGACGTGATCATCACCAACCTGGAAGATGATTTCATTGCCACCCTCACGGCGATACGTCCCGATCTGATCGGCTTCTCAGTGCTCACCACCGAGCATGAATGGCTGTCCCAGACCAGCGCCGCAATTAAGACTATCTTCCCTGCCACTCCGATCATCGTTGGCGGAATCCATGCCATGCTCTACCCGGAACTGATTCTCCAGCTTCCTTCTGTCGATTTTGTCTGCTCCGGCGAAGGGGAAGAGACCCTGAGGCAGCTCTGTCATGCTTTGGATACGGGGGGAGATTTTGAGGGACTCCAGGGGATCGGTTACAAGCAGGGGGAACAGATAATTCTCAACCAGCGCCACGAGCTACTGCCGGAACTGGGAGGCTACCGTGAGGATCGCAGCGTCTATTACGGACGTTACGACGTATTACGCTGCGACGAATTGAAACAGTTCATTGCTTCCCGTGGCTGCCCCTATGGCTGTTCCTTCTGTTTCAATGAGCGCCTGCATGCACTCTTTCCCAAACAGAAAAAGCGGGTGCGCATGAAACCGCCACAGCAGTTGATCGAAGAGATCGAGGCGGTCAGGGCAATTGCCCCGCTCCGTTCGATCTTCTTTAGCGACGACCTGTTTGCCGCCAACCGGGAATGGCTGCGAGAATTCGGAGAACTGTATTGCCAGCGGATCAAGATCCCCTACATGTGCATTACCCGTGCTGACCGGATGGATCAAGAGATCGCCGAACTGCTGAAAGCATCCGGGTGCCATACCGTCAGCTTTGGGATAGAAAGCGGCAACGAGCGGCTCCGCTCCACCGTACTGAACAAATCGATCAGCAATCAACAGATCATCCGCTGCGCGACGCTGCTGCATCAACAAGGGATCAGGGTCCAGACGTCAAACATGTTCTGCCTTCCCGACGAAACGCTCGACGACGCCTTCAGCACGGTCAGACTCAACATCAGCATCAAGGCTGATTTTATTTTCACCCCGCTGTTCATGCCTTTTCCCGGTACCCGCCTGGCCGATTACTGCCGTGAAAAAGGTTATCTCCCCCCTGATTTCGGATTCAAGCATCTGCCGCAATCATTTCTGACGCACAGCATTCTCAACCATCCGGATCGGCAACGGATTGAAAATCTGCAACGGATCGCTTATTTTCTGGTCCGGCAGCCGGCCCTGTTTGGTCCGGCAAAAGTTCTGATCAGAAACGTGACCTGTGCATGGCTGTATTACCCATTCCTGTTTCTTGCCACACTTCTGCGCTACCAGGCGGAACGGGGACTGTCACTCTATGGAACCGTCAGATTCCTCTGGCGTTTCAGGAAAAGTTTTTGAAAGGTCTCTTCCATGGCTGAATTAATCGTGTCATCAATCGCGCTGCTGACGGCCGGGATTATCCACCTGGCGGTCTGGAAAATCAGGGTCCCCAAACGCCAGACCCGGGCCATTCTGATCATATTTTTGGGACTGCTGGCTACCACCATCCTGCTGCTGCCAACCATCGCCCGAACCATCCCTGCGTTAGGATTTCCCCTTCCGGTTCCTGTTTCCAGTTACCTCCATCTTTCCATTTTCATGACCGCCTGCACCCTGGCCTACATGATCACCTACACCGTGATCGAGGTAGACAGCCCGTCACTGGTCATGGCCATGGCGATTCACCAAGCCGGAGCGGCAGGACTGCCGGATGCCGAGTTCACCCGGCAGATGAATAACGATCTGCTGGTGGAGCCACGGCTGCAGGACATGCTGCGCGATGGCCTGGCAATCAAGACCGGCGACCGTTATTGCCTGACCGGCAAAGGAAAACGGATGGCACGTCTGTTTATTCTGCATCGCCGGATTCTCGGCGCCGGAATAGGAGGGTAAATGTTCAACTATGACCTTGTATCAGCCTTGTCACCGCTGGCAGGGCTGGCATTCAATTCAGCACTGCTGACTATACTCTACCGTACCAGACCATCCTTCGGGCTGCTCAAGTCAGAATACGTCGCGTGTATTGCCGGCGCTATCGCCGTGATGGCCATAAACGGCAGCATCCTCCGCCTACATCCCGGGCAGACGCCGGCCAATGCCGTCGCCTACCTGTTCCTGACACTGACCAGCTATGCAGCTCTGGGATACTGTCATTTTCATTTTGTAAATCTCGGTGAAACCGCCCGG
>DAINBV010000007.1:0-16532 GCA_036732725.1 Geobacteraceae bacterium
CGCGATACCGATATTCAAATTGAAGGTCCGGCTGTTGCAGAGTTACAAAGGTTATTTGTTGATTCATGGCGGATGCAGACCGGTGTTCAACTCTCGGTGCAAAACTATTTTCCTGCTCTGAAAGAAGCCGGTAATGTCCTGGTACGGGTGATTGGCAGTACACCGGGGGAAACCAATCGAATCCCCTTTATGGTGTATGTGTCAGCCATTTCTTTTGCAGAACATTCGATCCACATCACGAATTCCTATTTCATTCCTGACGAGCAGATCGTCAAGGCGCTTGCTGATGCTGCCGGGCGTGGCGTTGATGTCAAGCTGATTATCCCCGGTATTACCGATTCTAAAATTGCCTTACATGCTCAGAGATATCACTATGCCGGGTTGTTGAAAGCGGGAGTGAAAATATACGAGCATGACAGCTCACTGTTGCATGCAAAAACAGCCACTATCGACAATGTCTGGTCAACCGTAGGCTCAACCAACCTTGATTTCTTGAGCATGTTACATAATGACGAGGTGAATGCGATTATTTTGAGCCATGCATTTGCAGTCGAAATGGAACAGATGTTTACCAGAGATCTTGCTGCCTCACGCCGGATACAACCGGAGGAATGGAGTCAACGACCTGTTGTGAACCGGATTAAAGAGTGGTTTGTGAATCTATTTGTTGAGTGGTTGTAAGAGTCCGTCATATATGGCAGTAATGTTAAACATGACAGATTGTTTTGACAGCTCCCCCTTCCCATCGCAGTATCTCTTGAATTATTCCTTGTATAATCAGTGACTTAAGTATTTGAAATTTATTTCTGCTTTCCGGCGCGTTCGTTGCTACCTGTAGTGTTCACAGAACATGAGCACAGAACATGAGCATAGAGGAAAGTGAGAACTAATTATGCAAAAACTACATGTGTGCATCATCACCGTACTTGCATTGAGCCAACGTGCCTTTGCCGCCGAACCTCCCAGCGCCGGAGGTCAGATGCAGCAAATTCCCCCAGTTCCCGGCATACAAAAAACAGTCCCCAAAATGCAGATACAGCAGGATCGTGAGCCGCCTAGTACGGCGAGCGATAGCGTCAGGATTCAGGTGAATGCACTCCGTATAACCGGGCAGACGCTCTATTCCGAAGCAACTCTGCTGGCGCTGACCGGGTTCACACCGGGTAGCAGGTTGTCTCTCTCCGATCTGCGCGTCATGACGATTAAGATTTCGGATCATTACCACAAACAGGGGTATTTTGTGACCCAGGCGTATCTCCCCCAACAAGAGATCAAAGACGGGGTGGTGACCATCAACGTACTTGAGGGGCGTTACGGCAAGATACTGTTACACAACCGGACCAACGTATCAGATTCGCTGGAATACAGTCTTCTCAGCGGTCTGGATACCGGCACCGTGATCTCCTCGGCGCCACTTGAACGTCGTCTCCTGTTGCTTTCGGATCTTCCCGGAGTCGAGGTCGCATCGACGCTGGTTCCCGGCGTTTCTCTGGGAACATCCGACCTGATCGTTGATGTTACGCCGGGGTCGCGTATCACGGGGGAAGTCGATGCCGACAATGCCGGTAACCGGTACACCGGTATGTACCGCATTGGTGCAACGGTTAATTACAACGAACCGCTTGGCTACGGAGACGTCGTATCGTTGCGGGCACTGACTTCCGGCGCCGGATTGTACTATCTCCGCGCTTCGTATCAGATGCAATTGGGCAATGCACGAGCAGGAGTTGCGTACAGCATTCTCGGTTACGAACTCGGGAAGGAATTTGCGAGTCTGAATGCCAACGGCACGGCGCGCGTTGCCAGTGTTTACGGCAGTTACCCGTTGATACGATCCCGTAACAGCAATCTCTACGCCGGGCTCGACTTTGACTACAAGACCTTTCAAGACCGGGTGGACTCGACCTCGACGGTTACCGACAAACAGGCGCAGGTTCTGAGGTCCAGCTTGTACGGCGATCATCGTGACAACCTGGGTGGCGGCAGCGCCAACAGTTATTCGCTGGTTTTGACGTCCGGCAACCTGGACATACAAACATCCGCAGCCCGTTCCTATGACGCGTCAACCGCTAAAACCAACGGACTCTACGGCAAGCTCGGGTTCAACGCCTCGCGCTTGCAGCGTGTGACCGAATCGTTCTCGCTGTACGGATCAATTAATGGCCAGCTTGCTTTCAATAACCTGGACATCTCTGAAAAAATGGAACTGGGTGGCATGTATGCCGTGCGGGCGTATCCGGAAGGTGAAGCGTATGCGGACGAGGGGTATGTACTGAGTCTGGAAGCACGCTACCAACTACCGAAACTTTCTGAACGGCTCCCCGGACAGATGCAGTTGATTGGTTTAGTAGACACCGGCACGGTCACTGTCAACAAGAATCCCTGGAAAGCAGAGCAGAATAGCAGAACCTTGAGCGGCGCAGGGGTAGGGTTTACCTGGATGGATCCCAACAATTTTGCGCTCAGGACGTATTACGCCTTCAAGCTTGGCAATGAACCGGCAACATCGGGTCCGGATGCTTCAGGACAGTTCTGGATCCAGTTGGTGAAATATTTTGGCTATGCCGACAGGGCGGATCCCAAGCGTATCGAAGAAAAGAAAGCAGAGCCGGTGCCGGTAACAACTGAACCAGCTGCAAGTATACCCGCTGCAGTGATAGCGCCGGAAACCACAAGTCAGCTGCAACCGTCAGCCACGCCTGTGGGAGTGTCAGCAAAAGCCGAAACAGCCAGGTCTGAAAAAGCATCGACACCGGCTGAAGTTGTCATTTTGGGCGGGAAGGTGACGTCTGAAACTGAAAAGCCTGTGAAGCTCCCTGTCGACACAACCAGTTCAGACCCAGGCTGGTCGGTACTGGTTGGTTCCTATCTTGTTGATGATGCCCTTTCAAGCGATATGAAGCGTATGCGCCAGGCCGGGCTTGCACCGGTAATACAACCGGGAGAACAACAAAAGAGCACCATGATTCGTTTGTTCTTATCCGAGAGTACCAAGCGTAGCGATGCCATGAGCGCACTTGAAAAATTGAAGCGCCATACATCCCATGCGTTTGTTCTTAAGCAGGGTGGCAAGTACATGGTCTATGCCGGATCATATCTGCTGAACGCTCATGCCGTTGCTGAACAGGAACGGCTGAAATCCGCAGGTTTCAAGCTTGCTCTTAAACGTGTGGAGCGAACCATGCCGTCACACTATTTGGCTTTGGGGCCGTTTCGTGATGAAAAGTCGCTTGCTGATACTCTGGATGTCTTGAAGTCGATCGGAGTAAAGTCCGCACGTACCAGTAGCAGTGGCTTACATGTTAAGAATACAGGAGCGACCCCATGAACCACATTTACAGATTGATCTGGAACGAGAAGAGCGAATCGTTGGTGCCTGTTGCTGAAAACACCAAACGCACCAGTGGTGTTGCTGCTCGCGCGGCCATGTGTGTACTGGCAATTCCTCTCATGCTGGTATCTGGTACGGATGTCTTCGCACTTCCTGCGGGTGGCGTTGTAACGGCTGGTGGCGCCTCTATCAAGAATGGAGTAGCCAGCACAACCATAACCCAGACAACTCAGAACGCAGCACTCAATTGGCAGAGCTTCAACATCGGACAGAGAGAATCAGTTCAATTTGTGCAACCCACCAGCAATTCGGTGGCGCTCAACCGGGTACTCGGTTCAGACCCCTCAAGTATCCTCGGTTCTCTGACAGCCAACGGCAAGGTGTTTCTGATGAACCCGAACGGTATTCTGTTTGGTAAGGGTGCATCGGTCAACGTCGGTGGCCTGGTTGCCTCGACCCTCAACATCAGTGATGGCGATTTTATGGCCGGCAGGTACAAATTTGACGGCGCGGGGCGAGGTTCGATCATCAATCAGGGATCAATCAACGCCGACGGCGGTTATGTGGCGCTCTTGGGCGCCAACGTCAGCAACGACGGGGTGATCTCCGCCAAACTCGGTACGGTCGCGCTGGCAGCAGGCAGCGCAGTCACCCTTGATGTTGCCGGAGACGGACTGCTTAAGGTAACGGTAAACCAGGGGGCTGTGAACGCGCTGGCCGAGAATAACGGCATGATCGTGGGTGATGGCGGGCAGGTGCTGTTGACTGCACAGGCAGCGGGTAACCTCTTGCAGAGTGTGGTAAATAACAGCGGTGTGATCCAGGCGAAATCGATCGAGAACCACAATGGCACGATCATGCTTTTGGGGGATATGCAAAGCGGAACGGTTAATGTTGGCGGTACATTGGATGCGTCTGGCACGGGGGTAGGGCAGACCGGCGGAACGGTTGTGATCACTGCTCATCATGCCGGCATCTTTGGCCAGGCAAACATCAATGTTTCCGGCGATGCCGGGGGTGGTACGGTGTTGATCGGAGGGGATCTGCACGGTACCAACCCTGGCGTTTCCAATGCCTCGGCAACCTACATGGCTGCTGACGCCACGATCGCTGCTGATGCCATTGCCAATGGCAATGGCGGCAAGGTTGTGCTGTGGTCAAATGACTCAACGCGCGCTTACGGCGCCATTACGGCACGCGGTGGCGCCCAGGGTGGGGACGGCGGCCAGGTCGAAACCTCGGGGCATTGGCTGGACGTGGCTGGAATCAGCGTTAACGCCAGCGCGTCGAACGGCAAGGGGGGGATGTGGCTGATCGACCCGGCTGATGTGACGATCACCGGTGCACCGACGAGTGGCGGGTCATTTGCTGGCGGCGTATTTTCGCCGGATCCTGGCGCAGCCACGGCCAATGTGGATGTCGCCACCATCGTTACCAATCTGACCGCCGGCACCGACGTTACCATCAACACGGCAAATGCCACGGGAACCGGAAACGGCGACATCAACGTCAACTCGGCAGTAACCTGGACCAAAGCGCCCGGGGTCGCCCCTGCTTCGACTCTGACGTTGACGGCTGTTCAGGATGTGATCGTGAACCAGGCAATTACTGCCACCTGGGGAAATCTGGTGGCGACTGCCGCACGGGATGTAACCGTGTACGCACCGATTACGACGACTGACGGCAGCTTTACCTCGACTGCCGGGCGTGATGTGAACATTGTGAAGGATGGTACCCACACTCTTACGGCTGTCACCACAACCCGGGGAAATCTTACAGCCAATGCCGGACGTAACGTAAACGATGCGACCGCTGCCCTCACGACAACCACGGGCAATGTCGTCTTGAGTGCCGGAAATGCAGGCACCGGAGTTGGCGCTGTGCTGTTTGCGGCCGGAACTCCCCCGGTTACCGTCACCGGGCCGACGTCAACAGCCAAGACATATAATCCGCTCGGCGTGACGACCGACTATACGGGTAATTTCACCTTGACCGGTGGCGCCACGCTTGCACAATATTCGCTGGTGTTTGCACAGGGGCTTACCGGTCCAACCGGTGCTACGGGCGCAACCGGAGCAACCGGCCCTGCCGGTGCGCCCGGTGCAGTTGGCCCGATCGGTCCGATCGGTGTAACAGGTCTGACAGGAGCTGCCGGTGCTATTGGCGCCGCAGGTGCGATGGGTGCAACCGGTGCAACAGGGTTGACAGGTCCAATGGGCTTGACCGGCTTGACCGGCGCTACTGGTTTGACCGGCTTGACCGGTGCTACTGGTCTGGCCGGTTCTCCTGGCGCAACCGGGGCAACCGGCGCATTAGGGGCAGTCGGCGCCACAGGGGCAACTGGCGCAACTGGCGCAACCGGTATAATAGGTTTAACCGGTTTGACCGGCGCAGTGGGTGGTACCGGTTTAACAGGAGCTACCGGTGCAGCAGGCGCCACCGGTCCCATTGGTGTGACCGGTTTGGCCGGTGTGGCAGGAGCTGCTGGACCGGCCGGCACGGCGGGCGCTGCGGGTACAACTGGCTTAACCGGTTTAACAGGAACAGCGGGAGCAACAGGGCTGACCGGTTCGACCGGTACAGCAGGCGCCGCAGGTGTTGCCGGAGCCACCGGAGCTAGTGGACCTGCCGGAGCTGCGGGTGTTGCTGGTACAACTGGCGCAGTAGGTTCTACCGGTTTAACCGGCGCCACTGGTGTTACCGGCCCTGTTGGCGTAACCGGAGCAACCGGACCCATTGGTGTTACCGGTTTGGCCGGTGTGGCAGGAGCTGCTGGTCCTGCCGGCACGGCAGGCGCAATGGGAACAACTGGCTTAACAGGTTTAACCGGAGCGACGGGCGCTGGCGGACCTGCAGGAACTACAGGTTTGACTGGATCTACCGGTGTTGCCGGACCTGCAGGAGCTACCGGTAGTACCGGTCCTATTGGTGTAACCGGCGCAACGGGAACAACTGGCTTAACCGGTTCGACCGGTACAGCAGGAGCAACAGGACTGACCGGTTCGACCGGCTTGGCAGGCGCCGCAGGTGTTGCAGGAGCCACAGGAGCTGGTGGACCTGCCGGAACTACAGGTTTGACTGGATCTACCGGTGTAGCCGGACCTGCCGGTGCTACCGGTAGTACCGGTCCCATTGGTGTGACCGGAGCAACCGGCGCTGGCGGCCCTGCTGGTGCAACCGGTTTAGTCGGTGCAACCGGAGTTGCCGGACCTGGAGGCGCGACTGGCGCTACTGGTCCTGGAGGCGCTACGGGTACAGCCGGTCCCGGAGGTGCAACCGGTGTCGCCGGCCCTGCCGGAGCACCCGGCGCTGGCGGCCCTGCCGGTGCAACCGGATTAGTTGGTGCAACCGGAGTTGCCGGTCCCGGAGGTGCGACTGGCGCGACTGGTCCCGGAGGCGCTGCGGGTACAGCCGGTCCTGGCGGTGCAACCGGTGTCGCCGGACCTGTAGGCGCAACCGGCGCTGGCGGCCCTGCCGGTGCAACCGGTTTAATCGGTGCAACCGGAGTTGCCGGTCCCGGAGGCGCGACTGGCGCTACCGGTCCTGGAGGAGCTGCGGGTACAGCTGGTCCTGGAGGTGTGACCGGCGCGACAGGTGAAACCGGCGCAACCGGTGCCAAGGGAACACCGGGAGTTTCAGGTCCGGCAGAGTCCACCGGTGATACAAACATTATTCATACCGACACCCCGCCTGAAACACCGTCAACACACCCTGTGCCGGTGACAGCGCCCCAGCAACCGCTGGATGAACTGCAAAATGTTCCGGTCGAACCGCTACCTGTCGTGCCGCCACCGCCTGTCCCGGTAATTCCCGAAGCGGTTAAAGAAGAGCCTGCTCAAGTGGAACATGTCGATCCGGTTATAGAGATAATAGAACCGATTCCAAAAACCTATAGAGCTCCTCATCGACAGCGCAAACAGGAGCGTAACTGAGTTACGCAAGATCGTGGAGTTATGACAATAATCAGAAAGCAGGCAACGGCGCACTTCCTGGAGGTAATGCAGTGTCTCCGCACAGGAAGTGCGCGCCAGGTTGTGATGTCAATTGTCAACGTGCTCTGTTTCGCACAAGCAATCACCGTGGTAACCCCTCAACAATCAACAGCGGCAGATGATGCGGGGCAGGTATCCCGTGCAAGTCCAACCGTAGCTGCGCAAAGCGGTTCTGCCGTACCTGCTACCAGTCAACGTAAAGCTGTGACGCTTTATAGCCCCAAGCGGGCAAACTTCAAAAATGAACAAACATCGCGCGAGGCCCGGCAGATAGCTGACTGGGTTGTAGATTCGGGTGACAATCGACGTATGCCGTTTGTTATTGTCGATAAGGCTGATGCCAAAGTATTTGTATTTTATGCCGACGGACGAATCCGCGGCGCAGCCCGGGCGTTGCTCGGCCTGGCGCGGGGCGATGATGCTGTCCCCGGTATTGGCAACCGGAAGATGTCGAGCATTCGTCCCGAGGAGCGCACAACACCTGCAGGGCGCTTCGTTGCCTCACTTGGCCGAAATATGAGTGGAGCCGAAATTCTCTGGGTGGACTACGATACCGCCATCTCCATGCATCGGGTGGTGACAAACAGACCCAAGGAACGCCGTCTGCAACGCTTGGCCACACGTACGCCGCTCGACAAGCGCATTTCATACGGCTGCATAAATGTGCCGGCGAAGTTTTTTAATAAGGTGGTGCGACCGTCTTTTTCAGGGACCAATGGCATTGTCTATGTATTGCCGGAAACCAGGCCGGCTCAAGAGGTCTTCGGGTCGTATGATGTTGAGGAACATGCGCGGCAAAAGAATCTCGGCCAAGCAGCTCCGGCTCCGCCTGCCCCGGTTGCCGGCAAGTGAGTCGGGGCTTTGAACGGTGATCCATGCTTCAGAAGTTCTCTCGCGACAGGCTCTCACTGTTTTTGACATACGTAGTTTGAGTGAATCAGATGACTATCATCAGAAAATATTTGAAAATATTCTTGCACTTAGCCATGGGTGTGATGCTGTTTTCAGCAGTTTCCGCATCTGCTTTTGAAAAGCCGTCACAGGGGGCAGAATTTTTGCTCGAAGGTTATGGCAGGAACCTGGCCGGACTGAAGACAAATAACTTCGGTATTCCGCTGGTTGTTGCGTCAAAAGAACTGGATGACAGGGTGCAAGTTGACGTGTACGGGATTTTTGATCATCGCTTCAGCGCCATTGCCAAGGTTCTCAGCGCACCGGAAAACTGGTGCGATATTCTCGCCTTGTTTCCCAATGTCAAGGCGTGCACCTACAAGGAATTGTCCGGGCTTTCCGGTGTCTCGTTATTGACATTCTATCTGGGGCGCATGGTCTACCAATCTCCGCTTGAGGCTCGTCAGGTACTATTCCGTTACCGGACTCTTGAACAACAGCAAAATTATCTGGATATCCTGCTCAATGCCGAACAAGGCCCCTTTGCCACCAAGGATCACAGAATCCGGTGTGAAGCGGTTCCGATTGATGCGGAAAGAACGTTTATCCATGTCAGTTACTCCTATCGTGACAGTAAGGCGCTCCGTTTTGCGTCAAAAGTGTATTTTTCAACGCTCGGCCGGGATAAGGTCGGATTCACGGTGACCAGCAAGGATGCAAACGGAGATCCGGTCTATTTGGGGGGGGCGCGCGGCGCAGTTGAACGCAATGCAGTGCGCTGTTTTTTTGCCATCCAGTCAGTTATGAATTCATTGCGCTACCCTGATGAACGTCGTTTCAACAGTAGAATCAACAACTGGTATGATCTGACAACCCGTTTCAGGAAGCAGCTGTTTGATCTGAACAAGGCGGATTATCTCTCCTATAAATCAAAAGAACATAAGAATCAGTTGCTGCTCCAGCAGCGAATTGCTAACGGACTTCTGTAGTACCAATTTCATGGAATACGAATCGTCATATATGGCACTTATGTCAGATATGACAGGCTCCGTTGAACATTTCCCCTCACCACTGAACTTCAAATTCCCTTTTCTCATGTGTTTTTAGTGTTTTGCCAACGCCGGCTCTCCAGTTCCCGGCTGGCACGTTAGTTGCGATTTATGCGGTAACCAGGTGACACGGTAACAACGTGCGATTGCAGGTATAAAATCTCGGAAAGCAGGCAGGAATAGCTATGAACAGACACGTCGACTCGGGCGATTACATTCAAATCAACGACACGGTGTTTCTCCATATTCGAGATTGGGGGGAGGGTACTCCCATCGTCTTTATCCCGGGGTGGCCATTTGGCCATGAAATGTTTGAGTATCAGTTTACTCAACTGGCGTACCGTGGCTACCGCTGTATCGGAATCAGCATGCGCGGTTTCGGTAAATCATCAAAACCGTGGGGTGAAGCCAATTATAACTATGATGTCTTTGCCGATGACCTTCGAACGGTTCTTCTTGCTCTGCAATTGAACAATGTCACGTTGGTCGGTTTTTCCATGGGAGGAGCTATTGCGCTACGCTATATGTCTCGTTATCAGGGAGAGCGAATCGCCAATCTGGTGCTGTGCGGTGCAGCAGCGCCAAACTTTACCTCTAGCCCGGCTTTTCCCTATGGTCTGGAATCGGGCGCCGTGGATAGTCTGATTAAATTGTGTTATTCGGATCGCGCCAAACTGATTGCTGATTTCGGCAGGATGTTTTTTAAAGATTCAAAAGCAATTACCCCTCAACTTCTGGATTGGTTCCAATCGCTGGCAATGGAAGCGTCAGCCCATGCCACGGGGGTTTGTCTGGCAACTCTCCGTGATTCTGATCTGCACTCTGACATACAATCCGTAATGATCCCCAGCGTACTTTTTCATGGGCTGCATGATCAGATATGCCCATTTAAACTTTCTGAAAAAATGATCATGCCGCATGAACTGCTCCCTACCGGTGAAGTGGCAAATGCGGCTGGTTCAGATGCCATATCGTCGGGAGTGGAACCGGCTGCCGACGGGATACGGGGCGCAAGGTTAGTCTGCTTTGAGAACAGTGGGCATGCCTTGTTTTATGAGGAACGAGAGAAGTTCAATTCGGAATTGATCAGCTTTATCGAAAAGAAAACCCTCACGGAGGACAAGTTTTTCGGTACGGCAACGGGATGACGGTCAGCCTTGAAACCATGAAGCGCAAAGGAGATAGTTATGGGCGATCAAACCACTATCAAGGGAATGGGAGCGATACCTCATGCCGGAGGGGTCGGGTTTCGCGTGTGGGCGCCCCATGCGGAGCGGGTAGCTGTCATCGGTACCTTCAACGGGTGGGATGGCACTAAGCATCCCCTGCAAGCCGAGCAGAACGGCTACTGGTATGTGGATGTTGCCGAGGCTCATGCCGGCGATCAGTACAAGTTTCAACTGGACACGGTAAAAGGTGTACTCAAGCGCATCGATCCGTATGCGCGCGAAGTTACCGGTTCGCTCGGCAATGCCATTGTCCACGATCCCGGCTTCGATTGGCAAGGTGACGATTTTCATCTCGTGTCATGGAATGAGCTTGTCGTCTATGAACTGCATGTCGGCACCTTCAACGATCAGGACGATAGCAACCATCCGGGCAAGTTTGCATCGCTGTCGGCACGCCTGGAACATCTGAAAAAGCTTGGCGTCAACGCTCTCCAGATCATGCCGGTGGGGGAGTTTGCCGGAGACCGCTCGTGGGGGTACAATCCGGCCCACATTTTTTCTGTTGAACTTGCCTATGGAGGGCCTGAAGCATTCAAGCGATTTGTCAAGCGCGCTCACCAGGAAGGTATCGCGGTGATTCTGGACGTTGTCTACAATCATCTCGGCCCCGGCGACCTTGACCTGTGGCAGTTTGACGGTTGGTGTGAAAACAATCGCGGCGGAATTTACTTTTACAACGACGAACGGGGTTGCACACCGTGGGGAGAAACCCGCCCTGATTACGGACGTGGCGAAGTGCGTCAATTCCTTCTGGATAATGTCATGATGTGGCTTGAGGAGTTTCATGTTGACGGCATCCGCTTCGATTGTACCCAATTCATTCGCACGATCAATGGCGCCGGTACTCAGGACATTCCTGAAGGGTGGAGTCTGTTGCAGTGGATCAACAGCCAGGTTGCCGAAAAGTACCCCGGCAGGATCACCATTGCCGAGGATCTTCAACATAACAGGTGGCTCACCAAAGACACAGGCGCCGGGGGAGCAGGATTCAGTTCCCAGTGGGACGCCATGTTCGTTCACCCGATCCGCCTGGCAGTTACCACGCCGCAGGACGAGGATCGTTCCATCGAAGCGATCCGAGATGCCATCTGCTACCGCTACAACGATGACGCCTTTGACCGGGTTATCTACAGCGAATCCCACGACGAAGTGGCAAACGGAAAAGAACGCGTACCGCAGGAAATTTGCCCGGATGACCCCACCGGGTGGTATGCGCGTAAACGCTCGACGCTGGCGGCTGCCATGGTCTTTACGGCCCCCGGCATACCGATGATCTTCCAGGGACAGGAATTTCTTGAGGGAGGGTGGTTCCGCGATACGGTGCCGGTCGATTGGGACAAAAACGAAGAATATCATGGCATTGTCCGGCTGTATCGCGATCTGATCCGGCTGAGAACCAACCGTGACGGCTTCACGCGTGGCCTGTGCGGTCAGTTCACCCAGGTACATCACCTTAATGACGAATGCAAGGTCATTGCTTTTCATCGTTGGGATAGGGGAGGAGTAGGGGATGACGTGGTGGTGGTAGCCAATTTTTTTCGTGAACCCCGGGAAGGGTACGTGATCGGCTTCCCGGCTGGCGGGATCTGGAAGCTCCGCTTCAACGGCGATTGGCAGGGGTACAGCGATGACTTTCAAGGTTATCCAAGCTCTGATGTTGTCGCCGAACCGGGTGAAAACGACGGTCTCCCATTTTACGCTACGGTTTCCATTGCCCCCTATAGTGTGCTGATCTTTTCGCAGTGAAGAAAACCGTTGATTCCGGATACGTACCGTTTACCAAGGACTCCCATGAAAACAGTATCTGCACATACCGATTTGCACAAAGGGAGCACTTCCCCCCTCGGCGCCACCGTCTGCAACGGCGGGGTGAACTTCAGTATTTTCGCACGGGACTGCAGTGGCGTAGAGCTGCTGCTCTTTGACCTGGCTGACGACGCGACCGCCTCGCGGATCATACCACTCAATCCCCGGATAAACCGTACCTACCACTATTGGCATATCTTTGTGCCTGACATCGGAGCTGGTCAACTCTACGGTTTTCGGGTGAACGGTCCCTTTGACCCGCAACGGGGACTGCGCTTTGATCCGGGCAAACTACTGCTTGACCCCTATGGGCTTGGGGTGGCTGTTCCATCCGGATACAACCGAAGTGTCGCCTCTGTGCCGGGGGACACAGGCAGATCCATGAAGAGCGTGGTGGCTGATCAGCGCGGATATGACTGGGAAGGGGATCTGCCGCTCAAGCGACCTTACTCACAGACCATTATCTATGAGATGCATGTGGCGGGTTTTACCCGGCACCCTTCATCCGGGGTCACGCCGGCAAAGCGTGGCACTTATGCCGGTCTGATCGAAAAAATACCCTATCTTCAGGATCTGGGGATCACTGCCGTTGAACTGTTGCCGGTCTTCCAGTTCGACTCACATGATGCCCCTTCCGGACTGGTCAACTATTGGGGGTACAGCCCGGTCTCTTTTTTCGCACCCCATGCGGCCTACAGTTCCTGCAAGGATCCGCTTGGCCCCTTGAACGAATTCCGCGACATGGTCAAGGCACTGCATCGCGCCGGTATCGAGGTGATCCTCGATGTGGTCTATAATCACACCGCCGAAGGTGATCATACCGGAGCGACCTTCTGCTATCGCGGCTTTGCCAACAACGTCTACTACATCATGGATCCTGAGGGTAGTCATATCGATCACTCCGGCTGTGGTAATACACTTAATGCCAATCATCATATAGTTCGAAGGCTTATTATCGATAGTCTCAACTACTGGGTTAAGGAAATGCATGTTGATGGCTTCCGCTTCGACCTGGCATCCATACTCTCCCGGGATGGTCAGGGGCATCCGCTCAAAAATCCGCCGATCCTCTGGGACATAGAATCTGACCCGGCCCTGGCGGGAATAAAGCTTATTGCCGAAGCGTGGGACGTGGGAGGGCTGTATCAGGTCGGCAGTTTTATCGGTGACAGCTGGAAGGAATGGAACGGAGAGTTTCGCGATGACGTGCGCAGTTTTTTGAAAGGTGACAATGGTGGTATCTACCGCTTTGTTGCGCGGCTTTTGGCCAGTCCCGACATCTACGGCCATCAGGAGCGCGAGCCGGAGCAGAGCATAAATTTCATCACCTGCCATGACGGCTTTACCTTGAATGATCTGGTCTCGTACACCACAAAACACAATCTGGCAAACCGTGAGAACAACCGGGACGGGTCCGATTCCAACGTGAGCTGGAACTGCGGTTTTGAGGGGGGGACCGATGACCCGGCTGTCGAAGGGTTGCGCAACCGGCAGGTGAAAAACTTTATGGCAGCAACCCTGCTTTCCCTCGGTACGCCGATGATCCTGATGGGGGACGAGGCGCGCCGGACCCAGCAAGGGAATAACAACGCCTATTGTCAGGACAACGAGATCAGCTGGTTTGACTGGGGACTACTGGAGCGTCATGCGGACATTCACCGTTTTACCAGGATGCTGATTGCCGCGCGAATCATGCGCTGCAACACCGATCTGGAGGAACTGAGTCTTACCCAGCTGCTTGATCGGGCACGCTTGGAGTGGCATGGTGTGAGGCTGAATCTGCCGGATTTGAGCTATGAATCACACAGTATCGCGCTGACCGCCTGGAGTGTCTCCCGGCAGGTCGTTTTCCATTACATGATCAATGCCTACTGGAAACCGCTCTCCTTCCGCCTTCCCTCCCCGAAAAAACTGCCGGGGGGCGTCTGGCGCCGCTGGATCGACACGTCAAAAGATTCACCCGAAGATATCGTTCCCTGGGATGCCATGCCGGCCATCAGCGCTGGCAGCTACCGACTCCCCGCGCGCTCGATTGCGGTCTTCATCACCAAGAGCGGAGTACACAATGTTTCCGAATATACCATAAGCTCCGGCAGAAAAGCCTCATCCAGGGGAGCCATCAAGGCCCTGACTATTGCCCTCATGATGGCATATGGAACCAATGCCTCCGCACTTCCCGGGGGAGGCGTAGTAACAGCAGGTGGCGCAGCCATCAGCAACCATGCGGCCAACACGACCATAACCCAGTCCACACAAAATGTGGCGATCAACTGGCAGACCTTCGGTATAGGACGTGGAGAAACGGTCAATTTCTTGCAGCCCAACAGCAATTCAGTGGCACTCAACCGGGTATTGGGTTCAGATCCTTCAAGTATCATGGGCAGTCTCTCGGCCAATGGCAAAGTGTTCCTGCTGAATCCCAACGGCATCCTGTTCGGCAAGGGAGCGTCGGTCAATGTCGGCGGACTGGTCGCCTCCACCCTTAACATCAAAGACAGTGATTTCATGGCAGGCTCCTACAAGTTTGCCGGCACGGGTGATGGCACAATCCTCAACCAGGGGGCGATAAGCACCACAATTGACGGCGGCTATGTGGCGCTGCTGGGCGCGAATGTGAGTAATGAAGGCGTGATCTCGGCCAAGCTCGGCACGGTGGCGCTCGCTGCGGGCAACGCCTTAACGCTCGATGTGGCTGGTGACGGACTGCTCAATGTAACCGTAAACCAGGGCGCGGTTAATGCTCTGGTACAGAACGGCGGAATGATCCGGGCTGAAGGAGGAGAAGTTCTGATGACCGCACGGTCGGCGGGTAATCTGCTGCAGGGAGTGGTAAACAATAGTGGCGTAATCCTGGCGCACACCATAGAGAACCATAACGGCACGATCAAGCTTATGGGTGACATGCAGAATGGAACCGTGAACGTGGGAGGCACGTTGGACGCATCAGCTCCCAATGGCGGAGATGGAGGCTTCATTGAGACCTCGGCTGCGCACGTCAAAATCGCCGGAGACGCCCTTATCACCACCCAGGCCGCACACGGTACATCAGGCAGTTGGCTTATAGATCCGCAGGACTTCATCATTGGCGCCGGAGGCGATATCCTGGGTACGACACTTTCCGCAAGCCTGGTAACCAACAATGTTGTCATCAGTACCGTAACGACCGGAACAAATACGGCTACTAATTTATACGGCACAACACCCGGCAACGGAGATATCTTTGTCAATGACGCAGTAACATGGACAAGCGCGTCAACTCTGACATTGAACGCATTTCGGGACGTGAACGTACGACAAGCCGTTACAACGACCGGTGGAAATTTTGCCGCAAACGCCGGTGGCGATATAAACATTATAAAAAACGGAACATATGTAAATTCAGCCATTACTACGACCGATGGAGGCCTTTTATTGATTGCCGGAAACAATGTAAACATTGATAACGCAGCCATGACAACTACCAGAGGTAATGTTGTTCTTAGTGCCGGTAACAATGGCTCTGGATCCGGTACAGTGCTCTTCTCTGCCGGAACCCCGCAATTCACTGTCGCAGAATCCGGCGCAGTCAGGATCTATACGCCACTTTCGTACGCAACACCGACAAATTACTCGGGAAATTTCACGTTATCAGGCAGCGCCACACTGACACCATATATGCTGGTGTTTGCACAGGGCACTACGGGTGCAACAGGCTCTCAAGGTATTCAAGGTGTTCAAGGTCTTCAGGGTGCAACAGGCTTTCAGGGTATTCAAGGCATTCAAGGTATCCAGGGCATCCGGGGACTAACGGGAGACCAGGGGATTCAGGGTTTAACGGGCGACCAGGGAATTCAGGGACTTCAGGGTTTAACGGGCGACCAGGGAATTCAGGGACTTCAGGGTTTAACGGGCGACCCGGGAATTCAGGGACTTCAAGGTTTAACGGGGGGCCAGGGAATTCAGGGACTTCAAGGTTTAACGGGGGACCAGGGAATTCAGGGACTTCAAGGCATTCAGGGCTTAACCGGCGATCAGGGGCTTCAGGGCAGCCAAGGTATTCAGGGAGTGATCGGCGAAACAGGTGCAAAAGGTGATACCGGGCTTCAGGGGGCGACTGGCGGCAAGGGAGATGCCGGGCTACAAGGGATTCAGGGCACAACAGGTACTACAGGAGTTGCGGGCGCCACTGGCGCAGCAGGTTCGGAAGGCATAGCAGGAGCAACGGGTATATCTGGCGCAGCAGGCGCTAAAGGTG
>DAINBV010000007.1:16632-89169 GCA_036732725.1 Geobacteraceae bacterium
GCTGGCGCAACAGGAGCGCCTGGTACTGCAGGGACTGTAGGCGCAACCGGTGCAACGGGAACATCAGGCGCTGTCGGCCCGGCAGGTATTGCAGGAACTGCGGGCATCGCTGGCGCAGCAGGCTCGGAAGGCATAGCAGGAGCAACGGGTATATCTGGCGCAGCAGGCGCTAAAGGTGATACTGGACTACAGGGGATTCAAGGGGTTACAGGCACAACAGGGGCGACAGGATCATCTGGTGCCGCTGGCGCAACAGGAGCGCCTGGTACTGCAGGGACTGTAGGCGCAACCGGTGCAAAGGGGACATCAGGCGCTGCAGGTCCGGCAGGTGTTGCAGGAACTGCGGGCATCGCTGGCGCAGCAGGCATAGCGGGAGCGACTGGTATAGATACCGAGACACCCACAACAGGCGAAACAAGCAACATTACGACGGTACTGCCGCCCGCAGCAATACCACCGGCCATGCCAAAACCAGTCAAAGAATCTGACGATCCGAATCTGGTCATAGACACACCGGCTCCGTTACCAGTGGCAGACCCTGTCGTTCCTCCACCGGCAGAGGCAGACCCAGCACCGGCGACAGCGCCACCAAAGGCGAATATCCTGCCCAGGCATGTGCCAAAACAGGATCGTAATTAAGGGAATGTTATTTACCCTGTGGGTTCAATACAATGACTAAAAACATACAATGGATTCGGGTGACTATCACTGAGTCGATCAGGTTACGTCCGACAGACCCTAGTTCTCCGACTTTGTCTCGGTATGCGCAATGCGTACAATCTGCCGGGCGATATCCTCCGGTGAAAGGATAAAATCAATATATCCGCTTGCAATGGCGCTCTCGGGCATATCCGGCTGAATGGCTGTCGCAGGCTTCTGCGCAATTGTTATTCCGCCAACTTCATGTATTCCACGCAGTGCATCTGATCCATCACCGTCATAACCCGAGACAATTACCGCGATAAGTTTACCCTTCCAATGTTCCGTCATGGATCGCATAAACACCGTTATTACGTCAGGCCATCCCCGTGGCTTTGATATCGGCTTCAGGCGAAACTCTCCCTCACGTACGTGCAGATCACGCTTTTCCGGAATGATGAACACATGGTTCGGTTCTATGTCCAATTTATCCGTGATCAGTTCCACCGGCATCTTTGTGTAGTGCGGGAGAATCTCATGCAACAGGGTGGCGACACTTCGCAGATGATTGACAATGACAATCGCAACCCCCATATCAGCCGGCAGATGCCGTAGTAAACGGGTGTAGGCGTCAAGACCGCCGGCCGAACCGCCGACGCAAACGACGGGAAAGTCTTTCACAAAACCGTTACTTTTCATGGAAATGTACCTCCGCATCAATTTTCATATCAGTAGGGAGAATATCATACGAACCTTCTCACCTCATGGCTGTTTCGGCGGCATTTTATTCAAAACTGACTGCAATCCCACCTGCAACAGTTCGCGGCTGTACGGTTTGCTGATGATTGCTGCCATATCCTCGCGGGGAATCACGGCTGTGATATCTTTGTCACTAAAACCGCTGGAGACAATGATCGGCAATTGTGAGTCGAGCTTTTTCAGCTCACGGAACAAGTCATACCCATCCATGACCGGCATGCCGATGTCTGTCATCACAAGGGTGATCTGCTCTTTGTTGTCCCGATACATTTCCAATGCCTGCTTGCCGTTTGCTGCTTCAATCACAGAGAAACCAAGCTCATTCAGCAGCATTGTTGCTATCATTGCAAGTTGTGGCTCATCCTCCACCAGCAGTATCGTGCCACTTCCCTGCCACAACACCGTTGATGCCGGCTTACGGGATTCATCAACCGTGGGTTCATTGCTCTGGAAGGGGAGATATACCTTGAAGGTAGTTCCCTGACCCGGTTGGCTGATTAGCTGCAAAGCCCCCACATGCGCCTTGATGATGCCAAGTACTGCCGACATCCCCAGACCACGCCCGGTAAACTTGGTGGTATAGAATGGCTCGAAGATGCGACTCTTGGTTTCTTCAGCCATGCCGCAACCGTCATCCGAAACTTCCAGGCAGACATACCAGCCGGGAGGAATTATGTTGCCAAAATAATCTTTGTCCGGATGTTCCTCACCGATTGCCATCTTTTTCAGCGCTAACCGGATTTCCCCTTGCTGCGTGTCGAGCGCTTCCGAGGCATTGATGATCAGATTCATGACAATCTGCCGAATCTGGCTGGCATCTGCCTTGATAGAGGGTATTTCGGCTGAAGGAACAAGGTTGATGGCCACATTCTGTGGGAGGCTTGCCCTCAGCATGGTAGCCATCTCAGACACCAGCGCCATGATGTTGACTCTGCCCGGCGCCGATAGAGATTTTCCGGCGTAGATCAGCATCTGGCGACACAAATCGGCCGCCCGCTGAGCGGCAACATCTATTTCCGGCACAAGCTCTGTCAGCATCTGAGGGCGTTGCTGTAACAGAGCACAATTACAGAGAATGACCGTCAGGATGTTGTTGAAGTCGTGGGCAATACCTCCGGCAAGCACCCCCAGACTTTCCAGCTTCTGGGCTTGCTGTAATTGGTGTTCAAGTCTCCGTTGTTCTTCTTCTGCCAGTTTGCTCACGGAAATGTCGCTAAAGGTAAGCCAGTACTCACTATTCTGTGCCCTTGTGAGCTGCAGATTTGCCCAGAACGGGGAACCTTCGAACTGTATCAGGCGGATTTCACAGGTTAGCGGGGCACTCGTTTCAATGCACTCTGTGCGCAATCGTTGGAAAGCCTCCCTCTCCTCCTGGTGGATAAATCTCGCAACCGGCTGTGTCATCAGTCTGCTCCGGCTAATGCCAAGCATGGTGGCGGCGGCAAGATTAGCCTCACTGATCAGACCATGTTCGCTGAACGTCAGATAACCGACCGGCGCCAGATCGTACAGATCAAAAAAACGGTTCTGTAACACCTCCAGTTCATACTGCGTGTGGCGTAATTCCTCGTTCTGCATCTCGAGCTCGATCTGATGCACCTGCAGTTCATGCAGATCCCGCAAAGTTTCATCGGATGAGAGCGTTTGCCCGGTTGTCGACTGTTTGCCGGACGTGTCGTACGCTCGTAACCTGTTTTCGGCGCGTTGGCGTAGTTCCCGAGCTGTAGTGCTCGATCCGTTTGTCACGTAGCTGGCAATCGGATCCGTTGCAGGAACAACTTTTCTCGAACTCACCTCAGGTTGTATGTCATGTGCCATAGGGTTTCCTGTTATCTGCAGAATTTATGGAGTCTCTGATGGCGCACCGTCACCTTGCGTATCAGAACGTTCAGAGTTTTGGAAATCGTATCCGGCTGACCATGAGTGAACCGGATACGGCAAAGAGCAGTACGAGCGGATGAAGGGTGAAACCGGCGAATATCAGTTTTCCGAACCAGAGGGTATCGCGCAGTGCGCCTTGTGAAGCTCCCCAGAACATTATCAGTACCAGGAGGAGCGATGTCGGAATCGGGGTTCCTTCGAAGTAGGGTACTTTATTTCCCCCCTCCGACAGCTCATCAGCCGTAACATTGTAGCGGGCGAGGCGCGATACGCCACATGCCACAAAACAGGTCAGCACAATCCGGTCGTATAAACCTTGCATGCCGCATCCGTAGGCGATTACGGCAGGGGCGACACCAAAGGAGATTATGTCGGCCAGAGAGTCCAGTTCGCGCCCCATCACAGAGTTTTTCTGTCGCCAGCGGGCAATCCGTCCATCCAGAACATCAAAGACTAGCGAACCGAATACCAGCCCGCATGCAAAATAGATATGCTTGACATTGAACGTCTGCAGGTAGGTCAGTATGGAAAACAAGGCCCCTGTGCCACAGGCTGCGTTTGCCAGTGTAAACCAGTCGGCAAGATGAAATTCTCGAATCATGGAGAAGGGTTTATGCCGTACATGCTCTGTTTTCATGAATCAGCTCTCTGTCATCAGACATTTTTGCATGAGATAACGCAACTAGGGTGCCAGATAGCTGGAGTGAACGAAAAGCTTGTAACCGATTGAATATACAGCAAGGAAGATTAAATACCTGCAGTTGCAGGGGAAAAACATCACGTTAAACCGTCATGTTTAACATAACCGCCATATATGACAGCTCATTACAATTTTGCAAAACTGGCATTAATGCTGGTCAGTGTGAGACATTGAATGAAATCCATGGTATCTTTTCCACGGCTTTGCCGATGGTAGAAATGCTGGCGTCCCATGAGGGTAGATCATGAAGCGTGACAACAAAAGCGGTACGAACCATGCTGAGCTGCGTGGCTTGGCTGAAGAGATCGTCCGGCAAAAAAACAGCAGTTGCCCTGAAAACCGTGATCCCCTATCACTCGAAGAGTCGCAAAGGATGTTTCATGAATTGATGGTGCACCAGATCGAGCTTGAGATGCAGAACGAAGAGCTACGCCATGCACAGCATGAATTGGTGGCAGCTCAATCACGGTATTTCGATCTGTATGACCTGGCTCCGGTCGGCTATGTAACCCTCAGTAAAGATGGTTTGATTTTAGAGTCCAATCTTACCTTTTCCAGCATGCTTGACATTGTCAGAAGCAGGCTGGTTAACCATCCACTCTCCAGCGTCATCCTTCCAGCTGATATTCATGTCTGGAATCACCACCGTACCCAGCTCTTGGAAACCGATGGTCTGAAGGTGTGCGAGATTCGGATGCTCAAAAAAAACAGCGATCCGTTCTGGGTCAGGATAAAGGTGAACATAAAGCGGAACGATGACGGAGAACCGCTCTATCGTGCCGTGCTGACCGACATCAGCGAACAGAAACAAATTGAGAAAATTCATTTTTCCCGGCATTACCTGGTGCAGTTTGCAGTGGAACATACACTGGACGAGGTGCTGGTTGAGACACTCAATATACTGGAGTCACTGACGGATAGCTCCATCGGGTTCTATCATTTTTTCGATGACAAAACGGAGTGTGTCATACTTTCGGCATGGTCGACTAGGACATCGAAAAAATTCTGCCATGCCGAAGGGATGGGTAATCACTACCCGATTGAACAAGCCGGTGTCTGGGTTGATTGTGTTCGTGAAAATAAAGCTGTCATACATAACGATTATGCTGCGCTCCCTCACCGCAAGGGGCTTCCGGAGGGCCATGCCATGGTCACCAGGGAACTTCTTGTGCCGGTAAAAAGGGGGGGGCGGATCGTTGCTATTCTTGGACTGGGAAATAAAGCGAATGAATATGGCCAGGAAGATATCAACACGGTTTCCCTCTTTGCTGATCTTGCTTTTGATATTGCCGAGAAAAAAAAGGCAGAAGAAGCGCTTAAGACGTTGAACGAAAAACTTGAGCTACGTGTGGCAGAAAGAACAGCTGCGCTGTACAAGGCTCTTGATCAGAGGAAAATGGTGTCGGTGGCACTGCTTTTGGCAGAAGAACGGGAACGGGAACGGATTGCTGCTGAACTGCACGACCGGGTTGGGCAGTCGCTTCTGCTGGCAAAAATGAAGCTGGATGAACTGGCAGATGTGTCCGTTGGCGCCTGCCGCAGCTCTACAGAGGAAATCACGGCGCTCCTGCAGAGCTCAATCCATGATATCCGCACGCTTACCTTCAAGATTCGGCCACCAATCCTGGATACCGCCGGACTTGACACCTCCTTGAAATGGCTCTGTTCATCCTTGAGCGATGATTATCCGATTCAGATAGAATTTGCCGGCGTATGTCATGCCGAATCATTGCCGGCCGATGTACGTTATTCCGTGTATCAGGCGGTACGTGAGCTTTTGCTGAATGTGGTAAAACACGCCGCGAGCAAAAAGGCGCGTGTATCACTTAAAGCCGATGACGGTTCTCTGGTAATACTCGTGGAAGACGAAGGTATCGGGTTCGATCAGCGTGATGCTGATGTGAAAAACATCGCAAATGGCGGTTATGGTCTTTACAATTTAAAATTAAGAATCGAGCAGCTGAACGGCTCTTTTTCCGTTACCTCAACCCCGGGGAAAGGTACCTCGGCAAAAATTACGGTCCCTTTGACGGAACAGGACGCTGGAAAGGATTCAACTCAATGAAGATAAAGGTTTTATTGGTAGACGATCATCAGATTTTCCGTGAAGGGCTGAGGGCGCTGATCGAAAAAGGTGGTATGGCAGTGGTTACGGGTGAGGCCGGCGATGGTGTCGAAGCGGTGCGGTTGGCCGGAGAACATATGCCTGATTTGGTGATCATGGACTTGACCATGCCGAATATGAACGGCATTGATGCCACCCGCGAAATTGTAAAACAATATCCCGCTATCAAAGTTCTGGTGCTCTCAATGGAATGTGACCGTTTTTTTGTTGTGGAAGCGATCAAAGCCGGAGCATCGGGATATCTGCTGAAAGATACCGCTTTTGCCGAACTTGCCGATGCGGTAACGACAGTTGCCAGTGGTGATATTTACCTGCCGCAGAAAATTCAAACATTACTGGTAAAGGATTTTCTGCAAAGTATACCTGCTGATGCAACTCCCGCCTATCAGAATCTGACTCCCCGTGAACGGGAAATTTTGCAACTGGTTAGCGATGGGAAATGCATCAAGGAAATCGCCCACCAGCTTGGCATCAGCAACAAGACGGTGGAAAATCAGCGGCAATCCATAATGCAAAAACTGCAATTGTTCAGCGTGGCCGAACTGACCAAGTTCTCCGTGCGCCACGGTCTCTCCTCCCTGAATAGCTGATCCCTCCTTGTTATTCCGCTCGTATTCACCCCAAATCCGGGAATTTTCGCATTATCTGGTGCGAAAAGCCTTATGGCTTCTCTGCGCCACCCATTGTACGGTAATTATTAAGTAACGTACATCGTGTGGCGTGTTACGGGAAAGGAGTTGCCGGAATGAACATCGACGAAATCAAGCAATTGGCCAAACAATATGACATAAAAGCGGGCAGGGTCGCAAAGCATGAACTGGTGCGCTCAATCCAGCAGGCAGAGGGAAATCTCCCCTGCTTCAAGAGAGAAGGTTCCATTAGCTGCGGAGAACAAAACTGCTTATGGCGTGAGGATTGTGTTTGAGTCGAGCGGAACGGGGGTGCTGAATGCCTGCAATCGAAAATGAAACTGACAAATACTGCCGCGTGACGTCCTTACGTACAAGCGAGTCGAGCGCGCCGGAAGTACGTCAACCGTGGAGTGCGCAACAACTGCTGCTGGAAAAGAATTTACATGATCGTACCGGCGAGTTGACCAGGACGAATGCAGAACTCACGCAGGAAATTGAAGAACGCAAAAGAGCGGAAGAGTCGCTCCAGAGTGCTTATGCAGAAATCAAACTGTTGAAAGACCGGCTCAGGGCGGAGAATTTCCATTTACAGCGCGAGGTTGCCCGCCAGTATAATTTCGGCGAAATCGTAGGGCGAAGCAGTGTCCTTTCGTCTGTATTTTCCTTGGTAGATCAGGTTGCGCCAATGAACGCGACTGTGCTGCTACTCGGTGAAACCGGCACCGGCAAGGGAGTGATCGCCCGCGCCATTCACAGCAGCAGTGCTCGCAAGGTACGGCCATTGATAACGGTCAACTGTACAACCCTACCGGCGACCCTGGTGGAAAGCGAGTTGTTCGGACGGGAAAGGGGTGCTTTCACCGGGTCTGATGCCCGGCAGATCGGGCGTTTCGAACTGGCCGATGGCGGCACCATCTTCCTTGACGAAATCGGCGAAATGCCGCTCGAACTGCAAGGCAAGTTGCTGCGGGTTATTCAGGATGGTGAGTTTGAGCGTTTGGGAAGCCCCCGGACCATAAAGACTGACGTAAGGATCATTGCGGCCACCAACCGTAACCTGGCAGAAGCGGTCAAAAACGGCAAGTTTCGCGAAGACCTGTACTACCGGCTCAACGTTTTCCCGATCACCATGCCGCCACTTCGCCATCGCAAGGAAGATATTCCGCTGCTGGTCAATCATTTTGTTGCCAAGTTCAACACTAAAATTGGCAAGAAGATCGAGAGCGTAACAGCACACAGCTTGAACGCCCTGCAAGAGTATAATTGGCCCGGCAATGTGCGGGAACTGGAAAGTGTCATCGAGCGCGCAGTCATCATCAGCCAGGGAAATATGTTGCAGATACTGGATCATTTCGATTCGCCCGCCAAAGGTGAGACGCTCCCTCCGGGAGCGGACTTCAAGGCGCTGGTCGAGCTGGAACACGACCATGTACTGCAGGTGCTCAAGAAAACCGGTTGGCGTATCGAGGGAAAAAATGGCGCTGCGTTGCTGCTTGGGCTTAATCCCAGCACCCTTCGCGCCCGGATGCGGAAATACGGAATTGTGCGATCATAGAAATATTCAGTACGATTTGTACCACGTCAAGTCACTTCGCTTCCTGTCATATAGTACAGTTTTACCATACCTGACGGTTTCCACACCAATCCTCCCCCCTCCCTGTTGCTCGATCTAACCTTCTTTCGTTTGCAAAATCAGGCTGATATCGACCGCGTTCCCCATGGCTTCCTGCTGGCATGCTAGTTGCGATTTACCCCTGTAACGAAACATATCAACGATCGGTTTTATTCCGAGAACTTACTGAAGGAGGATGTCATGAAATCAAGTAGCAGGGACAAGGCGGAAGGAACGTATCATGTGGTAAAGGGTGCTGCCAAGGAGATTGCCGGAATCGTAGGTGATAATCCAAAGCTGGAAGTCGAAGGTGCAATTGAAAAAATATCCGGGAAGGTTCAAGGCAAAATCGGTCAGATTAAACGGGTTTTTGAAAAATAACACTACCTACTTTAACGAGGAGTACATCAGCCATGAAAAAACTAGTAACTCTGATCTGTGCAACCACAATGTTTACTCTGACAAGCAGCGCAGTGCTTGCCGACAGTATCAAAGGTAAAATTGGCGCAACTGCTCAACTTGGTTTCCTGATCCCCGCCGATGGCGATATTGGTCCCTATAAAAACAGTTCTGATGTCGGTTTTGTGATTGGTGGTGGTCTAATCTACGGGATTGACGATCATTTCGCAGCTGAAATCAATGTCAGTCGCAGTATGTATGGCACCGAATTTGGCGATTTTGGCGTTACCAATCTGTCGCTGGGTGGACAGTATCGATTCCTCTTAAGCCGCCCTCAGCTGGTTCCGTACCTGGGGGCAGGCTTGGATCTCCTTATGGGGGATGCTGAGCGGGGACTTGATGTTGATACGACTGTCGGCGCTCACGTTGCTGGTGGCGTTGACTATTTCATCATGAAACAGTTGGCCCTGACAGCAGAGGCCAAGCTGATTCTTGCGCCTGATACAGATATCAACGATTCACATGGTAAGCGGGGAAACTTTGATCCCTCCGGTTTTTCTACCACCTTTGGTCTCAGATTCTTCTTTAATTGAAGCTCGCGTCTGCTTTGAGGATTTGGATGTAGCCAGAAGATAACCGGGTGGTAACAAAACATGTAAAAAAGTATTCAAAAACACCTGCTTCGGCAGGTTTTTTTGATGGAAAACATCAGGCATTACATTTGTCAGGAGTTTGGAAACCATGCCGCGACTGAACACTCTTTACCGGATGGCGCGTACCTTCTATTGTTTTTTAGTCTTGGTTGTGCGCGGGTTCATGCGTAATCAGGGACTGCTGCTCTCCGGCGCGATTGCCTATTATACACTGTTGTCAATCGTGCCGTTTTCAATAATTGCTCTGGTTGTTCTTACCAATTTCATAGAAGAACAGCAGTTGCTGATCACCTTGTCGCACTACCTGGAAATGTTGATACCCGGCTATGCCACAACCTTGACGGAACAGGTACAGGCTTTTCTTAAACACCGCAAGGTGATCAGCATCATCGGTTTTCTCGGTATGCTGTTTTTCAGTTCCACGGCATTTTCCATGCTGGAAAACGCATTATCGGTAATTTTCATGCAACGGACCACGGTGAAACATCGCAACATCATGATTTCCGTAATTATTCCCTATCTCTATATCCTTGTTCTGGGGGTGGGAATTGTGCTGGTGTCGTTTGTTGTGGGCGCCATTGAGGTTATTGAAAAACGTAGTGTAACCATTTTGGGCTGGAGCTTGGATCTGGGTGGAACTACCGGCACTGCGCTCTATGTGCTTGGTATCGCGGGAGAGATAGTGATGCTTACGTCTCTCTATCTGGTAATGCCTACGACGCGGGTCAGGTTTCGACACGCGCTGATCGGCGGGATTACGGCAACTGTTTTATGGGAGATCACCCGTCGAGTGCTGATCTGGTATTACGCCACCTTCACCATGGTGAATGTCATTTATGGCTCCCTGACCATTCCGATCGTAGCACTGATCTTCATTGAGGTGGTTGCGTTCATAGTTCTGTTTGGCGCTCAGGTGATTGCAGAACTAGAGCATACTGCCAATCAATCGCTCAGAAAAGGATAGCTTGTGAAAGTTGGAATATTAATCGGATATTTTGCACAACGAGATGATGCCCGGAGAGCCCAACGAGAACTGGAACGACAAGGATTCAGCAGAATTGCGCTGGCATATAAAGATAGCGATGGTGCTGTCCATAGTGCGATTCCATTTCTGCGCATTCGTACATTCTGGTCTGTTCTAACCGGCTTGCTGGCTGGCGGGATTGCCGGAGTTGTCGCTCTGTCCGTGCTGGAGATAGAATCATTTGCTGCCTGGAGTTGTACCGCCTCGTTGATGGTAGTTCTTATGTCAGCTATGGTTGGCGCTCTGGTAGCGCTGTTCTGGTTACGATACTCCCGTCATGCGGGTAACTGGGGTGATATACGAAAGTATGCCCGCTGGCTTGTGTCCGGAGAATCTGTCCTGATTCTGCAGGCGCCGGTTGAGATGTTGCAGCGTCCGGTGGCAATGCTCCGGGAAAACGGAGACCCTCCTCCGGCGCTGTTCATCATACATCCCCGGCGTGAGCGGCGGGGTGAGGCGCGGGGTCTGGAGGTAAAGCTTACCCCGGCACAAATTCTGGAACATGCACAGCGTCACGCACGGGAACAGCAGGTAAACCTTAAACCAAAGCCGACCAACGAGTTGTTGAAGCGTATCAGGCAGTCCCGTGAATGGGTACGATTGGTCTGTGCCGATCTTACCGCCGCCAGCCGTCTGGAACAAAAAGCGACGCCGACAGCCGACTGGATTCTGGATAATGAATATATTCTGGAAGGGAATGTACGGGATATCCTGTTGAACCTTCCCCGGCGATTCTACCAGAAACTTCCGGCGCTCGCTTCTGAACCGTACCGGGGGATGCCGTGTATTTACGGTTTGGCCAAGGATCTTGTCTCACATAATGATTTGCATCTGGATCAGGCCAATATTCTGGCATTTATTGAGGCGTATCAATCGGTACGAAATTTAACAATCGGCGAACTGTGGGCGATCCCGCAAATGCTGAGAATTGCGCTGATCGAAAGTATTCAAAGTCTTGCTGTCACCGCTCTGGCTGATCTGCGCGAACGTCAACTGGCTGAATTCTGGGCAAATCGGCTGATCGCTGCCAATCGCCGCAACTCCAAACAACTTTTTTCGTTTCTGTCGGATCTTGCCAAATCGGAACCGTATCCCAACCCCTATTTTGCAGCTCAATTGGTAAGTCTGCTCTACGATGAAGAAGCCGCCCTGGCGCCGGTCCAGAGCTGGCTTGAGCGTATTTTCAAGACGCCGTTACATGAACTCAGCCTGCGTGAATTGAATCGACAGACCAGGGAACAGATCGCCTGCGGCAATGCAATTACCAGTCTGCGTCAGTTGGCACAGCTTGACTGGCGCGAGATTTTTGAACAACTGAGCCGGGTCGAACAACTGTTGCGCCTTGATCCGTCCGGAATTTATCCCGACATGGATTTTGCCACCCGTGACCGTTGTCGTCGGGCGATTGAAGAGCTTGCTCGCGCTTCAGGTCAAAGCGAAATGCAGGTTGCGGAATATGCCCTGCAATTATCCCGGCGGGGATCAGGAGCAGCGGGCAACGACGGGTGGGACAATCACGTTGGTGTCTGGTTGACAGGTGACGGGCGCTCGGCATTGGCTCGCCAGCTCTCATGTCGCGAAACACGCTATTACCGTGCTCTGGAATGGATCTACCGGCGCCATGCAACGGTGTATGCCGGGGGGGTGATTGGTTTCAGTGCGCTGTTATTCGCTCTGATTGCTCTCGTGGGACGTGCCAGTCAGATCGGGCTGCTCACGTTGCTCGGGTTTGGAGTGCTCCTACTGATTCCGGTCAGCCAACTGGCAATTGAGTTGGTTAATTATCTGCTCACACGATTGCTGCCGACTCGTCCTTTACCAAAAATGGATTTTGAGCGTTCGGGAATTCCCGATGAATTCCGCACCCTGGTGGTTGTGCCGATGATGCTGATGAATCTGGAAACGGTGCGCGCCGAAGTCGAAAAACTGGAGATTCGTTACCTGGCCAACAAGGAGGAAAATCTGCTCTTTAGTCTGTTTTCGGACTACACGGATGCTCCAACCCGTTCACGACAGGATGATGCTCTCTTGTTACAGACTGCGACTGACGGTATTGCTCTGCTCAATCAACGCCATGGCGGCCACCGTTTCTTTCTGTTGCATCGTGAGCGTCTCTGGTGTGAGTCGGAGCAGA
Organism: Geobacteraceae bacterium; assembly: GCA_036732725.1. GTDB lineage: Bacteria > Desulfobacterota > Desulfuromonadia > Geobacterales > Pseudopelobacteraceae > CAIPTY01. Next base: position 29,191 of record DAINBV010000007.1, read on the forward strand.
AATTCATTGGTTGGGAACGTAAACGGGGAAAACTGGAAGAACTTAATTGTCTGATTGCCGGCACACGCCCCGATAACGCTGCAGCGCTGGTGTATGTGGGTGACCCGCAGCAACTCATGGCGGTCCGTTTTGTCATCACCCTGGATAGTGATACCCTGTTGCCCCATGCCACAGCGCGCCGGATGGTCGAAACCCTGGCACATCCTTTGAACCAGCCACGCTTTGACCGGGATGGTAACATCATAGCCGGTTCTTATGCCATTATCCAGCCGCGGGTCAGTCCGACCCTGACCAGTACTACGGCTTCACGCTTCAGCAGGCTCTTTGCCGATGCCGTCGGTATTGACCCCTATACCCAGGCGGTCTCGGATGTGTATCAGGACTTGAGCGGTGAGGGGTCCTACCATGGGAAAGGGATCTACGACGTACGTGCTTTTAACTGCGTGCTCACCGGTCGTTTTCCGGAAGAGTGGATCTTGAGTCACGACCTGATCGAGGGAGCCCATGTGCGGGTCGGATTGGCCAGTGATATCGAGCTGTATGATGAGTTTCCCCAGGGGTACCAGAGTTACAGCAGTCGTAATCATCGCTGGATCAGGGGAGACTGGCAGATCGCCGGGTGGATTTTCCCCACCGTTCCCACGGCAAACGGCGGTCGCAGCGCAAATCCGCTCTCACTGTTCAATCGCTGGAAAATATTTGACAACCTGCGCCGAAGTATCCTGCCTGTTACCAACCTGGCTCTTCTGCTCGTCGCATGGTTCAGCTCTCCTGTCATGGGGTGGCTTGCCACAGTGACAGTTGGCATACAACTGCTGTTTCACCCCTTGGCCCAAATTTTCACCATGGCCACCACCCGCAAAGGACTGAAGTATTTTTCACCTTCCAAGCTGTGGCACGATCTGCTGAGATCAACCGTTGATGCCGCATTGTTGCCGCACCAGGCCGCGGTGAATCTGGATGCCATTGCCCGGGTCTGGTACCGTCGCATGGTCTCACAACGCAACCTGCTGGAGTGGACAGCTCAGGCAACCCAATGGAGCAGGTCAGGTCGACAATCGATGTTTATTGCACGTCTGACTTCGGGGAGTTTTTTTAGTTGCCTGGTGGGGTGGGGTATTTGGCGTGTTATGCCGGAAAATATCCCGCAGATTACACCCTGGCTCGGGTTGTGGCTGATCTCGCCATTGTTCGCCTGGTTGTTGAACCTGCGGCCGGTCGGACAGGGGGCGTTGTCCCCTCTAAAAGAAGCGGATTGCCGCTTTCTGCGTCAGGTCGCCCGGCGTACCTGGCGCTATTTCTCGACCTTTGTCACTGCCGAGACCTCCTGGCTTCCCCCTGACAACTATCAGGTAGCCCATCAGAACCGGCTCGCCATGCGCACCAGTCCAACCAATATCGGCCTCTGGTTGACCAGCGTTCTGGGAGCCCACGACTCCGGTTATCTGACGCTTGATCAGGTGATCGAAAAACTGAGCAACAGCATGACCAGTATTGAGCGGCTTGAGCGTTATGAAGGACATCTTTTGAATTGGTACGATATTCAGACACTTGCTCCTCTTGAACCGCGCTATGTGTCAATGGTTGATAGCGGAAATCTGCTGGGTGCTCTCTGGACTCTGGAACAAGGGGTTGAGGAGCTGTTACACGCCCCGCTGCTGGACCGAATGGCTTTTTCAGGTTTTGCCGATAGCGGAGAAATTTTGAAGCAGACGGTGGCGTTGGAAGGAAATGCCAGCTTTTACCATCATACTCTTGAACAGCTTCTGACTGACTGGCACACCACACCGTCTGAGGTTATCGCTCTGCTTTGTCTGCAACGGAGGATGCAGATTAACGTGCGATCTGTTATCGCAGCTGCAGGAACAGCGACCTGGGGGAGGGAACTTGAACAACAAAACGCGGCCTGGCTTCAGAACAGCGAACGCTATCTGACCTGGATTGAAATTCTTGGGGAAAAAACGGAGCATGAGCTTGCTCCACTGGGCGTTGCGGCACAGTTGGCTATCCAGCATGACCTTTCACACCCTCCATCGTTGTACCAGATTGCCCGGGATCAAATCGGCTCAATCCAGATACTGCGCACAATCCGTGAGTTGGCTCCTTTGGGGAACACCCAGCTTGACCCGTGGCTCGATCGGGTCATGATTGCATTTGCTGCAGCGCAGTTGCTCGCCGGAGAAACCCTGGCTGTGGCTGAAGGGGTGATCGTAAGGATTCAGCAGCTATCGGCTGCCATGGATATGAGCTTTCTTTACGATCCCAAACGTAAACTGTTTGCCATCGGTTTTAATGTATCTACCGATGTATTGGATGGCTCCAGTTATGATCTGCTGGCCAGTGAAGCGAGGCTGGGAAGTTTCGTTGCCGTGGCCAGGGGAGATGTGCCTCAGGAACACTGGTTCTCACTTGGACGTCCCTACGGCGCCATCGGTAATCAGCGAGTACTGCTCAGTTGGACCGGAACCATGTTTGAATACCTGATGCCGCTTTTGTTTCAACATTCCTATGGCAACTCGCTGCTGGACAAGGCAACCAGCGATGCCGTGATAATCCAGATTGCCTATGGTCAAAAAAGAAGTGTGCCGTGGGGGATTTCCGAATCCGCGTTTGCCGACCTTGATCTGGCCAAAACCTATCAGTATGAAGCATTTGGAGTGCCGTCACTCGGCTTGAAACGGGGGCTGGAACAAAAACTGGTTGTTGCTCCCTATGCCTGCCTGCTGGCGCTCACTGTGGCGCCGGTCGAGACGGTAAAGAATTTGAAAATACTGGTCGGATTGGGAATGCTGGCTGATTATGGCTATTACGAATCAATGGACTTCAGCCGCCAAACTCAGCGGGTTGGACGACGGGGAGTGATTGTCGAGGCGTACATGGCGCATCATCAGGGGATGTCGTTTCTGGCATTGACCAATTTTCTGCATGGCAATCCGTTTCCCCGCCGTTTTCATAACGATCTGAGGGTCCGTGCTTTTGAAGCATTACTTCAGGAACGTATTCCGGCCTTGCCGCCATTGCAGCTGATTTCAACCCGCCAGAGTCTGCCGGTTGCAATCAGCGGAGAATTGGTCATACCGCCTGGAATTACCTTTACGACTCCTCACACGCTTAGACCGAGGAGCATGCTGCTCAGTAACGGCCGCTATGGCTTGATGATCACCAATAGTGGTGGTGGCTACAGCCAGTGGAATGGACGGGAGCTTACCCGCTGGCGCTCTGATCAAACCCGCGATAATTGGGGGACGTTCTGTTATATCCATGAAACCGAGCGTGATCGTGTCTGGTCAAACACCTATCATCCGGTTGGAGGAAAAACCAAAGGGTATTCCGTCGATTTTTCCCTTGACCGGGTTGTCTTTCAGCGTTCCGATTACGGCATCCAGACCCAGACAGAGGTGGTTGTATCGCCGGAGGATGATCTGGAACTGCGACATATTACCCTGATCAACCGCTCTGCCCGTGTTCGCAGTATCAACCTGACCAGCTATGTTGAACTTTCCATGGCGCCCCACAATGCCGATCGCCAGCATCCGGCGTTTAACAAACTGTTTATCCAGACGGAGGCGCTCCTTAAACAACAGGTATTGCTTGCCTATCGACGACCGAAAAATGACGACGAAAAGCCACTTTATGTGGCTCACCGCCTGACACTGCAGCATTCGGGAACGGACCGGCCTGATGTGCCTGATCACCATGACTTTCAGTTTGAAACCGATCGAAGACGTTTTATCGGACGTGGTCGGACGTTGGCCAATCCGATGGGGGTAGTACAGGAGCTTGGTAACAGTGACGGTTTTGTCCTTGATCCGATGCTGGGAATACGAAAACATCTGATCATGAAACCGGGACAGCGTATCCAGGTTTCTCTGGTACTTGCTGCTGGATCATCACGGGAACATGTACTGCTGCTGATGGATAAATACCGTGCTCCGTCTGCGATCAAGCGAACCATGGATTTTGCCTGGGGGGCGGCCCAGCAGCAATTGCAACTGCTTCATATTCAACCCGACGAAGCGCGGCGCTTCCAGCAATTGGCAAGTCACCTGTTGTTTCCCAACAATCTCCTGCGGGCGCCGGCTGAACTTCTGTCTGACAACCGCAAAGGTCAGGCCGGATTGTGGGGCTATTCCCTATCCGGAGACCTGCCGATTGTGCTGATAACCATCGGTGAAACCCGTGATATTTCACTGGTTCGTCAGATGCTGCATGCCCATACCTATTGGCGTATGCATGGTCTCTCTACCGACCTTATAATACTCAACGAAGAAGCCGAGAGCTATGAGCGACCGCTCCAGGCTCAGTTGCAACAGCTGGTTCAGGCACACACAATTTCTAAAATAACCGACCGGGCAGGCGGCATTTTCCTGAAGAGTCTGGCTCAGATTCCGGAGGAAGACGTTATCCTGCTCAAAACGGCTGCCAGCGTTGTATTGGTGGCTACACGCGGCACATTGGCGCAGCAGTTGGGAGTTCCGATCGAGGCTCCTGAAATACGGGAACGTTTGATCGGAAAACGTGCTCCCTGGGAGCCGACGGCGCCACTCCCTTTTATGGAGTTGAACTACTTTAACAGCCTGGGCGGGTTTACCCTCGATGGGCATGAGTATGCCATGTATCTTGGTCCTGCTACCAATACACCGGCACCCTGGGTAAACGTGATTGCCAATCCGACCTTCGGAACCATGGTGAGTGAAACCGGGGCCGGCTTCACCTGGTTTGGTAACAGCCAGCGTAATCGTCTGACCAGCTGGTCAAATGATCCGGTGCTTGATCCAAGCTCGGAGGCTATCTACCTGCGCGATGAAGAAAATGGTGTCTATTGGTCGCCGACAGCAGCGCCTATCCGAGAGGAGAGCGCCTATCGTGCCCGGCACGGCGCCGGGTATACTGTTTTTGAACATAACAGCCACACCATTGAACAGGAGTTGACTGTTTTTGTACCGGTGGATGACAGGGGAGGAGAGCCGATCAAGTTGCAACGCTTGCGTCTCACCAACCGTTCATCCCGGAGTCGTACGCTGTCAATAACCTGGTATGTTGAATTAACTCTGGGGGAAAACAGGGAAACGTCACAGATGCATGTTGTCAGCAACTGGGATGAAGAGCTGCAGGCACTACTGGCATATAACCGCTATCACCCTGAATACGGCGAACGGGTTACGTTTGTGGCAATGACTCCACAAGCGGACTCCTACGGTGGTGACCGCACAACCTTTATCGGTCGCAACCGTTCACTGGCAAACCCGCTTGCCATGGAGTTGACAGCTCTCACAAAGCGCACCGGCGCCGGACTTGATCCGTGTGCAGCGCTACGGGTAACCATTGAGATGGCTCCTGGCGAGCAGCGCGATATCATCTGCCTGCTGGGACAGGCTGAATCCGTGGCAGAAGCGCGCCGGCTGGTGCTTGGTTACAACGAGGAACAGTTGCTTGAGGCTGCCTTTGACCGGACCCGGGCCTGGTGGGACGCATTACTCGGCAGTGTTGAAGTACATACCCCGGAACTTGCCACCGATCTTCTGGTCAATCGCTGGCTGCAGTATCAATCATTAAGTTGCCGTATCTGGGGTCGCTCGGCATTTTACCAGTCAGGTGGCGCCTTTGGTTTTCGTGATCAATTACAGGATGTCATGGCTTTTCTGTATGTCCGCCCCGCTATTGCGCGGAAACAGATACTACTGGCGGCTGGTCGCCAATTCCAGGAAGGGGATGTGCAGCATTGGTGGCATCCACCATCAGGCGCAGGAATTCGTTCGCGTATTTCCGATGATCTGCTCTGGTTGCCGTATGTGGTGGCTCACTATGTTCGTACCACCGGTGATGCCACTATCCTGGAGGAAGGGGTACCGTTTCTCAAAGCCCCATTGTTGGCGGAGAATCAGCACGAGCTTTTTTCCTCACCGGAGATCAGCTTTGAAAGCGCTACGCTGTTTGAACACTGCCAACGAGCAGTCACACGTGGTCTGACCATCGGCCCCCATGGCCTTCCCTTGATCGGTACCGGGGACTGGAACGACGGCATGAATCTGGTCGGGGCAAAAGGCAGGGGCGAGAGTGTCTGGCTTGGCTGGTTTCTGTGTGAAGTGCTGCAGGGGATGACTGAGCTGTCGGATCTGCTGCAAAAGCGCGATATGGTTCAAATGTATGCAGAACAGCGAACTGCGCTGATTGAACGGATGGAAAAAGCTGCCTGGGACGGGGAGTGGTATCTGCGGGGGAGATTTGATGACGGTTCGTTGCTCGGTTCTGCCACCAGCCGGGAGGCGAGGATCGATTCTCTCCCCCAGTCATGGGCCTGGCTTTCGGGAGCTGCTGACCCTGTTCGGGCGGAGCAGGCTTTGGAATCGGCCTGGAAGCATCTGGTGCTTCAGGAGCCAGGGGTGGTTCTGCTCTTTGAACCTCCTTTTGACACCTCGGAACCTTCTCCCGGTTACATCAAGGGGTATCCCCCCGGCGTGCGCGAGAACGGTGGCCAGTATACCCACGCGGCCATCTGGATGGCCATGGCCATGGCTCGCAAGGGTGACGGGGAGCGGGCCGTCCAGTTGTTGCGCATGCTGAATCCGATCGAACATGCCCGTGATGCGGAAGCTGTCTGGCGCTATGGTGTTGAACCATACGTGGTAGCGGCCGATGTCTATCGCCTCCCCGGTCGCGTTGGAGAGGGGGGGTGGTCGTGGTATACCGGCTCGGCAGCCTGGATGTACCGCGCCTGGACGGAAGATGTTCTCGGTCTGCAGATCAAGGGGAGGGAAATGAGGATCTGTCCGGTTATTCCGGCCTCGTGGCCCGGTTTCACCCTCACCTATCGCCACGGTGAAGCAATCTACGCTGTTCAGGTTGAAAATCCTGATGGTTGCCAGTCTGGTGTCGCCTGGGTGGATCTGGACGGTCAGCGGATGGCTGGTGGTGTGATCCTGTTGGAACAGGTGGCAGCGCAACATACGGTTGTTGTAATGATGGGCTCGCAAGCGTAGATTGTCAGGCAATTACATAAGGCAAAAAAGGTGCTGTGAATACATGGATAGAATTAAAATCGGCTGCAACTATTCCAAACAACCATTCTGGAAAATTATCCTCGGCGTTCCGTTGATCTATCTGCCGATTATTACCACCGTACCGTTTGTGATTATCGGGGTGATGTTGATTAAGGCACACCTGAAATATGTCGGCGGCATGGCGATCAAATCGTATTGGGAGTTTGTACCCGACTGGCTTTCTCATCGCTATAGCGATCAAGAACAGCCGGCCATCAACATCCCCTGGTATCATCCGGCCCACTACCGATTCTTCTGGATTTTTAACTGCAAGCATTATTGCCCCATGAGTGTTGCTCTCTTCAGCTACGCTACCTATCTGGTGAAAATAGTGGAAAACTGGTGGTGTCCGTTTGCCCACAATAAGAAACAAAACTATACAGAAGGCGCCATTGACAAATCATTCTGGCATGTGGATCCGGAGGAACTGGAAAAACTGGTTCCCGATGACAAGCAAAACCCGATCTGGAATGTTGCCAATGATAAGAGTTAATACTCGTCGAGCTGATCCACACTGGTTTCTTTGTTGCCGCCATATTTGACGATAGTGTTACATACGATGGTCTCTTCTGGCGGTTTCCTCATCCTCACCACCCTTCCTTTCAATTTATTACCTGTACATTCAATAGATTACCCGCCCAAAGATACTCTTCTCCCTTGGCTTGATAGTTGTACTACAACTATCAAAACGATACCTGATCAATCGTCAGAGAAAGCCAGACATGGAAAAAATCAGCATAGAACGAAGATTTGTCGTCGGTTTTGTTGCCGCACTGGCCGTGTTACTGCTGTCCGGAGCTCAGATGTACAGCTCGCTGCAGGAGTATGGGGAAACCTTGCGCTCGGTGGAGCATACCCATCAGGTTATCAGAAAGCTCAACGCACTTACGTCAGCACTTCGTGAAACAGAGAGTTTACAGCGTGCCTACATCATTACCCATGATGAGTCGTTTCTGGCTGAGTACAAACATAACAAGGGTGTGACACACACCTTGCTGGTGCAAATTGGACAGAGTGTTGCGGATAATCCGGGTCAGCAGGTTCGTTCTACTGCTTTGTTGCAGGTTGTGGAACAACGTCTGCAACTGTTGGACAAAACGATTGAAGTGTACCAATCCAGGGGGTTCGCAGACGCACGGGATCTGATAAAAACCGATGTGTCCCGCCTCAAAATGGAAATGGTGTTGCAGCAGACCAATGCCATGGAAGAAGTTGAGCGCACCCTCTTGCAACAGCGCAGCGATCATGCCGAACAGAATGCCAGTCAGGCTATCAAAATCGGCGCGCTGCTGGTTGTGGCTGCCATGGCAGGTTTGCTGCTCCTGTGGTGGATGGTACGGCGCGAATCACTGAAACGGCGCCTTTCAATGAATAATAAACAGCCTAATGGTTGTGAAACACGGTAACGGCTGCGGAACGGGTTTCCGATAAGATTACGCTATGAATTTGTGAGTATGTGGGGTTTACGAGGGGGGAGTAATGGAAAAATGTATCGTACTGATTGTCATCGGTATGCTGATAGTGCCAACCAGTGGCTGCTCAAAAAAAGAGGAACAGAAAACTGCTGTGGTTACCAATACGTTTGTACCCGTTACCATTGCCAAATCTACTGGTGGTGACGGAAAAGATTTCATACTCAAGTTTCTGAAGCTCGTGCAAAGCAATGAGCTCGAACATGCAGCCCAATCTGTACATATAAAGAAAGAACTCTGTGATCAAAAGACTAAAAAAGAGCCGGAATATAAGCGATCTGCATCCTATGATACCTGCATACAAAATGAATATGACGAAGTTGTCAGAAAATTATCGCAGTCAACCGAATTGTTTCCGAAGACAGCAACCATTGAGCATGTTGAAACGGATATAGTGCCGGACTATGGGGAAAAAAGAGCTTTTCCGCAATATATTCATTTCGTAAAAATATCATATCCAAACAGCCACAGTTCACCTCACAACTACAAAGAGATCATGGTCTCCGTAACCTTTCCATCGCATGACGGGAAAATTCTCTATTCGGACGGCTCTATCATAAAACTGAAAGATGTACTGGCAACCTATTGAATCAGTGTGAATCGCCATGATTCATAAACTTTGAATCGTACAAGGAACATGAGGGAAACATGAGCAACAGTGAAACAGTTCCTACGTTCAACAACGATGACCAGGTGATTTTTACCACTGTTGATTGCGCCGTTGCGGCAGCACTAAAGGCACAACAGACCTTTCATACCTTAAGTCTCGAAGTACGAAAGGGAGTCGTACGCGCTTTACGGAAAATATCAGTTGCCAATGCGGGAGAGTGGGGGCGCATGGCGGTTGAGGAGACCGGGATGGGGCGTGCCGATGATAAGGCGCAGAAGAATATTCTTTGTGCTACCCGTACGCCGGGGGGGGAGGATCTGCAGTCACGGGCCTACACCGGCGACAATGGTCTGACGCTGGTAGAGTATGCCCCTTTTGGAGTCGTGGCCGCCATTACCCCCTCGAATAATCCGGTGGCAACGATCATTTCCAATGCCATTGCCGTCCTGGCAGCGGGGAATGCTGTAGTTTTCGCCCCCCATCCGGCGGCGGTCAAGGTCTGTCATGAGGTGATCGGCACACTTGCCGTGGCGGCGGTCTCGGCTGGAGCTCCTACCGGTTTGATCACTACCGTATTCCCGGCTTCACATGAATCGACCAGAGCACTCCTGGCACACCCGGGAGTTTCCCTGAATCTGGTAACCGGGGGAGCTGCTATCGTACGAGTGGCCATGACCACCGGCAAGGCCTGCAAAACCATAGCGGCCGGTCCTGGTAATCCGCCGGTGGTAGTGGATGAGACCGCAAGCTTCCCGGCTTGCGTGGCACAGATTGTTTTTGGCGCAAGTTTTGACAACAACGTGCTCTGCATTGCGGAAAAAGAGGTGATTGTTGTTGAAACGGCCAGGGATAAATTTCTGGAAAGTATGCGGAATGATTCCAGGTGCTTTGAACTTTCAACTTCCCAGATGGATGCCCTGGGCAAACTGGTTATCAGGGCAAAAGGAGAGGGCGAGGAACCGTTCATGAATCGAGACTTTGTCGGTCGTGATGCGCAGTTGATAGCGCAAGGGATTGGCCTGGTTGTGCCAGGCGGCACGCGCCTGTTGTGGGGCGTGGTTCCCAACGATCATCCGCTGATCCTGGTTGAACAGCTGATGCCGGTCCTGCCGGTTACCTTTGTAAAGGACGTGGAAGCAGCCATTGAGTTGGCGTATCGCGCTGAGGGAGGCAACCATCATACCGCCTCCATGTACTCAAGCAATATCGGTAATCTTACCCGGATGGGACGGCGCATGGAGTGTTCTATCTTTGTCAGTAACGCTGCCACCCTCTATGGATTGGGAATGGGAGAGGGGTACGCCTCCATGTCGATCGGCACTCCGACCGGAGACGGGATTACCAAACCGACCCACTTTGTCAGGCCGCTGCATTGCAGTCTGGTTGATTCATTAAGAATAGCATGATCTGACAACTTCCCGTTTTAAATGCGGCAACAGGAGTACTTCCATGAATATTCTCCTCGTGTATCCCCACTATCCGGACACTTTCTGGAGTTTCCGGCATGCGCTCAAATTTATTGACCGAAAGGCTAGTTTTCCGCCGCTCGGACTGCTGACGGTGGCTGCCATGCTCCCCGGCGAATGGGAGAAGAAGCTTGTCGATATGAACGTCGCAACACTCAGCGACGAGGAGTTACTGTGGGCCGATTATGTGTTCATCAGCGCCATGACCATCCAGAGAAAATCGGCCCAGCAGGTGATCGACCGTTGTCAGCGACTGGGCGTAACAACGGTTGCCGGCGGTCCGCTCTTTTCCGCCTGTCATGACGATTTCCCCCAGGTTGATCACCTGGTGCTGGGTGAAGCTGAACTCACGCTCGCGCCTTTTCTGGCGGATCTGGGCAATGGTACGGCGCGTCATCTCTATGTCGATGATCGCTGGGCCGATCTTGCCTTCACCCCGATTCCGCTCTGGGATCTGGTTGATGTGAAAAATTATGCTGCCATGAATATTCAGTATTGCCGGGGATGTCCCTTTGACTGCGAGTTCTGCGATATCACCACACTGTTCGGAAGAAAGTTGCGCAGCAAGAAGCAGGAGCAGTTACTCGATGAACTTGAAAGTCTGCATAAGCGGGGATGGTTCGGGGCAGTATTCCTGGTCGATGACAACTTTATCGGTGACAAGGGGAAGCTGAAGAAGGAGGTGCTTCCGGCCATTATCGACTGGATGGATCGCCATAATCATCCCTTCTACTTTTACACCGAGGCGTCCATCGATCTGGCCGACGATCCGCTCCTGATGGAACTGATGGTCATGGCAGGGTTTGAGGAGGTCTTTATCGGTATCGAGACTCCCTATGAGGAAAGCCATGCCGAGAGCGGCAAGCAACAGAACAGGAACCGCGATCTGCTCGCTTCAGTCAAAAGGATCCAGCAGGCCGGTTTACAGGTACATGGCGGTTTTATCGTTGGTTTTGACAGCGATCCCCCTTCAATCTTTGATCGACAGATCAATTTCATTCAGGAAAGCGGCATCGTAACCGCCATGGTCGGCCTGCTTTCCGCCATCCGCGGAACCAGACTGCATGAACGTATGTCCCGGGAGGGAAGACTTCTGGGGGATGACACGGGAAATAACATGGACAGCGATATCAACTTCATACCCCGCATGGAGCTGCAGTCGCTGATCGATGGCTATCGAACGATTCTTGACACTATCTACCTCCCCAAAAACTATTACCAGCGGGTGATTTGTCTGCTCAAGGAATACCGGCCGTTGCATCTGGGGAAATTCCATCTCCAGCGTGGGTATATCGGGGCACTCTTCAAGTCGATCCTGTTTCTGGGGGTTATCGGTCGCGAACGGTTCCATTTCTGGAAACTCTTCTTCTGGTCGCTTGCCATGCGCCCGAGACTCTTTCCACTCGCCATAACCTATGCCATTTACGGTTTCCACTTCCGGAAAGTGGCTGAAAAATACCGGACGAGCGGGATGTTCGACGCAAATGATGCATACAATTAATAGGTTACAAACAGAGAAGGAGGATTGCACGTCATAAAAAAACTACTGTGGAGACGGGTAAGTGCGGGGCCACCTGCGGCAGTGCAGAGCATGGTGGAGAACCATCACCCAAGGGTGACAACGTGGTAGACGCTGAGTTCGATGAAGTTAAGAATGAAAAGAAGTAGTCGTGTTCAGGTACAACCGGATCAGCCCCGATTAAGCAACCGAATGGAGTTATAATGCTTAACAACCCGCTACTGCTTGTCTGTCTGGCCATTGGTTGCGGTGCCTTGCTCGGACGCATATCCATAAAAAAAGTATCGCTGGGGATTTCCGGTGTGCTGTTTGCCGGAGTCATGTGGGGCTATGTCGCGCCAACAGTTAACCCACCGGAGGTCCTCGCTACTTTTGGTCTTGCGCTGTTTGTGTACGCGATTGGCCTTTCTTCCAGCAATTTTCTGTTTGACACCTGGACGCATGGCGGCTGGCGATATTTATTAATACCACCTGTTGCCATTGGCGCTGCCTTCTTGATTGACGTATTCGCTTCGCAATTACTGAACATTTCGTCAAGTACGGCTGCAGGTGTTTTTGCGGGCGCTTTGACCAATACTCCCTCCTTGGCCGCAGCTACAACTGCGCTTGGTCAAAGAGGAGCGGAGGCAACGCTCGGCTATGCAATCGCCTATCCGCTCGGTGTTTTGATTCCAATTCTCATTTTATCGTGGCCATTCAGGAGTGAAACATTGGATGTGGGCGAAAAGTTGGTAAACGCTGCAATCAAGGTTTGTAATGTCAAGGATCCTGGCGAGGCTGTCGCTGGTCTGCTGGAGCGCTATCTGTTATCAGTGCGCTTTGCGCGATGTGTGCGTGGTGACGAGCAGTTTGCCATCTCCGGGAATTCGGTTATTGCCAACGGTGACATTGTGACTGTTGTCGGATTGACGAGGGATGTGTGCACTGCAATAGAGATTCTTGGCGTAGCATATGAAGGGGATATCGTAAATGACAGAAGTCAACTTGATCTGCGGAGGATAGTTGTCTCAAACCCGGCTGTATGTGGCAAAACGCTGAGACAGGCAGGAATTTTTCACCAATTCGAAGGTATAGTTACAAGAATGAGGCGGGGCGACAGGGATTTTATACCAATAGCAGAAACTGTGATCATGCCGGGCGACCATCTACGGGTAATTGCTCCACGAGAAAAACTTTCGGCAATTTCAGAATACCTGGGCGATTCTTACCACGAATCCAGTGAATTCAACATACTGACCTTTGGACTCGGACTCGCAATGGGGATTGCTCTTGGAACAGTCGATATCAGTCTTCCGGGCCTTGGAGTTTTCGAGATTGGACCTGTGGCGGGTTGTTTGATAGTGGCGTTGATACTGGGCGCATTGGGTAGAACCGGTCCATTGACCTGGTATCTGCCATACAGCGCATCAATATCACTTCGCCAAATCGGTCTGGTAGTCTTTCTGGCATGCGCAGGTATTAAGGGTGGTGGGCTGTTGCATACAGCTACATTCAATATTTCAACTATTCTTTTGGGAGCCTGTATTACAACGGCCTCCTGTCTGGTTGCCATTGCAATGGCTCGTGCAATTGTCGGAAAGTCGTGGCCGTTCATCGGAGGTGTCGTGGCCGGAGTCCAGACACAGCCGGCTGTTCTCGGCTTTGCCGTTGACCGTTGCGGCAATGAACGGGTCGAGGCCGGCTATGCCGAGGCCTATCCGCTCAGCATGTTGTTGAAGATAGTGTTTGTTCAGATATTTTTGCTGGTTATGAAGACCTGACACAGGATCGAAACATACGTGAAGTTACATCAAAAGGTGCAAAACCATGTCTGAGCATAGCGACGTCGTAGCGGGAGTCGGTAAACTCTTCGGTGCAGCAGTATAATGGTTACGTCCAATGTTGGTCAACGACACGCTTCAACAGGAGATATCTCATGAGTAACACACTCACCTCTCAATTGTCAGATGAGGCTCAGGAAGCACTGGAATTTCTTCAGGAAAAGAATATTGACGTCAACCAGACAATTAACAGGATTGTTATGCGCGCGGCACAAGAAGAGGGCTGGCATATAGCACTTGTGCCTGCTGGTGCCTCTAGCCAGGGAAAAACGGCTGTGAAACAGAGTCCTCCCGATGTCGAGGCCTCACGGCTGGAGCTTCAACCGGATGCTGAAAATACGCACCTGCTAGTCCCGGTTGATCCTGCTCCAAAAGTGCAGCCAGAGGGTCCGGACCGGCCTGTAGAGCCGACTCCTGTGTCTGTCGAAAAGCCGTTCGAGCCGGGAGTGGTTTTGGCCGCTAAAGCGCAGGATCAGGGCGACTTGCCGCATCCGTCGTCCGTTGTGAAAAAAACGGCTGTAGAACCGGTTGCGGAAGTCCAGGAAGTTACTCCGAAATCTGATTGAACAGCACTGTGTCCCTTGATTGTTCAATAGTAAATAAAGAGAATTACCATCAACTGGAAAAGCCGTTCCTTGATGCGGCTAAGAAGCTCTACCTCTGGGCTCATCCCTCCGTTCCTGATAACGGAACATTCCATACCTTCAAAAACGGGCCGAGGGTTCTGATTGTCGGAGAACCTTCTCTGTAAACCCGCACGCAAATTGAATGGATACAAATGTATTTGATCTGGTAACGCGCTCATCATATTTGGCAGTTATGTAACTATTGACGGATTAGCCCGGCAGAAATCCCTTCCACTCCACCTCGCAGTTCTAAATACACCCGCACATTCAGCCTGTTACGATCTCCTTCAGAGTAAAAGTTTTCTGGCGCGCAAGTTGCTCCATCAGCTTTGGAATAAGACCTGATGTAAACATAACCTAACGTACGAACGGGAGAAAAGAATGTCTGAGAAAAATGCAGTCGTAGGAATATTTAACACCCACATTGAGGCTGAAACGAGCATTAAAGAGCTTCAACAGGCCGGATTTGATATGACGAAATTATCCATTGTGGGTAAGGACTATCATACTGAAGAACACGTCGTCGGTTACTACAATGCCGGTGACCGTATGGCCGTATGGGGCAAACGGGGAGCTTTTTGGGGTGGTTTTTGGGGGTTGTTGTTTGGTTCTGCACTTTTTGTTGTTCCAGGCGTAGGACCTCTGGTTGTCTTTGGTCCTTTGGTGGGGTGGATTCTCGGGGCTCTGGAGGGGGCTGTCGTAATCGGTGGTTTAAGTGCATTGGGAGCTGCATTGTTCAGCATTGGTATTCCACAGGACAGTATCATGCAGTATGAGTCCGCACTAAAATCTGACAAATTCCTCGTCATTGCACATGGCACGGCTGGCCAGGCGGCTCAGGCTAAAAGCATTCTCGAAACGGCAGGAGCAGTTCAATCTGATCTTCACAAAGGGATTAATGGCACTGTTGAAGATACGGCAGAAGGAAAATAACATGGTACGTCCCCTCAATGAATCAGATGATAACAAGACTCCCCGTGCCACCATGAAGGCGCTGGTTTTTCATGCCCCCCATAACGTGGCGTTGGAAGAGATGCCGATGCCGACCATCATGCATGCGACGGATGCTATCGTTCGAATCACCACCACCAGCATCTGTGGTACCGATCTGCATATTCTCCATGGTGATGTTCCGACAATTTCGGCAGGCAGGATTCTCGGTCATGAAGGGGTGGGAATTGTCGAGGAAGTGGGAGCAAACGTACTTGATTTTCATGTTGGGGACAAGGTTCTTATCTCTTTGATTACCTCATGTGGCAGATGCAGTTTCTGCCGGAAAGGGATGTTTTCCCATTGCCGTACCGGCGGCTGGCTGCTGGGGAACAGTATCGACGGCACTCAGGCCGAATATGTCCGTATCCCCTATGCCGACACCAGCCTGTATCTGTTGCCGCCGGAAGTTGATGATGAAGCTGCAGTCATGCTCAGCTGCAATCTTCCCACGGGCCTGGAGTGCGGGTCAATCAGCGGGAAGGTGAAGCCGGGAGATGTGGTAGCCATAATCGGCGCCGGTCCGGTGGGTCTTGCCGTCCTGCTCACCGCGCAACTCTATTCACCTGCCGAAATTATCATGATCGATCTGGACGACAACCGTCTGGAAACGGCCCGTTTGTTCGGAGCAACACAGGTTGTGAACAGTATGGACGGCAAGGCAACAGAGCAGATCATGGCCTTGACCAGGAACGCCGGTGTCGACGTGGCCATCGAGGCGGTCGGCCTTCCTGCAACCTTCGATATCTGCCAGTCGATCATCGCACCGGGTGGGCGGATTGCCATTGTTGGCGTTCATGGCACCTCGGTCGAGCTCCACCTGGAACGGCTCTGGGCGGCCAATATATCGCTCACCACCCGCCTGGTAGATACCGGCAGCACGCCGATGCTGCTCAAGATGGTTCAAACCGGAAACATTGACGCAAAAAAACTGGTAAGTCATCGCTTCAAGCTATCGGAGATCATCAAGGCCTACGATACCTTTGGGAATGCCGCCAGGGAACATGCTTTAAAAGTGATCATCAAAGAAGATTTGTTTTGCAATCCCCCACCCCGATAAAGGGGCTACTGCTGTTCATGAAGTCATTTCACCCCGGAAATGGATATGATGACTTCCAACCTATCAAAGGAGAATGCCATGAAAACAAGTACGAAAGACCAGGTGCAAGGCACGTTTCACGAAATCAAGGGAAAGGTCAAGGAGGTCGCCGGAAAACTAAGTAGTAATCCGGATCTGGAAGGCGAAGGTCTTGGTGAAAAGGTTGCGGGCAAGGTTCAGAAAAAGGTAGGTCAGGTCGAGCAGGTTTTGGAAAAGTAGCCAGGCAAGGGAATTACCCCGTGTAAGATCAAACACTACAAAGGAGAACGCCATGAAGAATTTGTTAAAACTATCAATTGTTTCGTCATTACTTATTATCACCTGTTTACTGATTGGTGCATGCGGCAGCGACGGTGGCACCGAACAGTTCGTCCAGGGGAAGGGACAAATAGATGTCAGCGTGAAAAACAGTAGCGGCGTTGCATTGGCGGACGTGAGAATTGATGTAAAAAAATCTGTGGGTGGAGCGATAGTCGATACCTTCACTACTACGGCCACAGGCATACGTTCATTCCAGGAGACGGTTGGTTCGGATTACTACTTTACATTTACCGATGTCGCCACACCGGTCCGATTTGCGACGCAGACCGATCTTAAAGTAACGCCACTTTTGACCGCCACGCAAAAGCTTGATGTCGTGATGAAACCCTGACTCTGATAAACAGGGGTGACATCCATTTTAATAATAATAGACAAATGCCTGGTTCAAAGCGGATCAGGCATTTGTACTTAATCTGTCGGGCGCATCAGGTCGAATATATGAACAAGGGAGGATGGTCATGTCACGTGGAGTAACGTGGTGCACGCTTGCAGAGGCAGAATCCGAATTAGGTTTGAGACAGGCTGAGATTCTGAAGATGGTTGCAGACGAATTGGTCCGGTCAGAGCAGAAAGACAACAAGATCGTACGGATCAATATTGATGACCTGAAACTCATCGGCAGAAGAGCCGGCCTGGTTTTAAAGGAACAGATCATCGTAAAACGAGCGCAGTAAAGGAACAGGCGATAAAGAAAACAAAGATAAAGGAGAACATCATGAAAAGTTACATCGCAGTTGCAGCAGTACTGTCCGCGTTGGTTTTAAGTGCCTGTGAACAAAAGCAGGCGACGGCTCCTCCGGTTCCACCACCGGTGATCGTAACTGTTCCCGGACCGGCCGGCCCACAGGGAGCAACGGGAGCAACGGGATTACCCGCAGAAAAAGGTGAAACCGGCGCAACCGGAATGACTGGCGCTGAAGGTGTCAAGGGCGACCGGGGCAAAAAGGGTGGCGATACCATCGAAGTGGTTCCTGCGCCAGCTCCGCAGCGCTGAGCGGACGGCTACCACCGTATGTGCGCAGTCTATTCGTGTTGCTTCTGAGTTCCCATGGATTCCACTGCATCGCCCATGACCGTTGCGGACATGGGCTGCGGAAACCGCCATTTTTCTTCGACGCTCTATGGAGAAATGACTCCGGTAATTGTATTTATCTGCATCAATAACAGGAGACATGATATGAGGCAAAGAATAGCGGAGTTGCGTGGAGTGGGAGTTGCACTGCTCATTATCATGCTTGTTGTTATCGGCATGGCTCATGCCCAGAATCCCGGAAACGGAGCGACAAGCTATGCCCCGGTTGCTATCACGGTTGACTTTGCCTCGACTATGGCGCGAATGAAGGCTGCGAAACCAGAGATAATGAAGCGGCAGCTGGATCTGCTCCTTGAACGATACGACCTGAGCGATTTTCCGGCCAAAGGCGTGACAATGTCCGGTGGCAAAGGTGTGCAGTCAGGTGTCAGAACCAGATTGGCGAAGGGTATGACGTGGGAAAAACTGGCAACCGTGAGCCCGGAAGTAATTCGGGAGCAGAATCTGTTTCCGGCAGGTTTTTACCCTCTCCCCTTTCCGAATCACCCTGAAGGGGGAATGCTTTTTCCGAAATTTCTGATTGATGAAATCAATAAACAGGAAGTCAGGGATCTTATCCGTTTTGATCTGGATTATGATCTTCCTGACCGCTTTCTGCCTGAATTTCCGGCGCCCATCTATCTAACGACCCGGCCCGATCTTGGTGATGTAGCCAAGGGGAAGCTGGTTACAATCATGAACTACTACAAACTGTTCAACGGGATACTCAATCCCAAACAACTCGAAGGGCTTCGCCTGCTGGTGACGTCATTTCCGCAGCAGCAGTTCAACCAGACTGAAGACCGGCGCTCAGAAAAGCCGGGTCGCGGTGTTGCCTGTTTTGACTGCCATGCTAATGGTCATACGAATGCTTCGACACATCTGGTGGGAGATATTCGCCCACAGGAGTTTCGGCATCGCATTGATACACCGACGTTGCGAGGGGTGAATATTCAGCGTTTGTTCGGTTCACAGCGCGCATTGAAGAGCGTAGAAGATTTTACCGAATTTGAGCAGCGTGGCGCTTATTTTGACGGTGATCCCGTTATCGCAACCAAGAAAGGTGTCAACATCCTGGAAAGAGGGAGTCAGGTTAACTTCATGGCGGAGTTTCAGGAGATTCTGGATTTTCCACCCGCGCCAAAACTGACCATTTTCGGGATGCTTGATCCTGGCAGGGCTACCACATCAGAACTGAATGGAGAGGCACTCTTCAACGGCAAGGCCCGATGCTCGGTATGCCACCCGGCCCCCTATTACACGGATAACTCCATGCATAATTTGAAAACTGAGCGCTTTTACAAGCCTCGTCTTATCAACGGCATGATGGCTTCGGCTGACGGCCCGATCAAAACTTTTCCTCTGCGCGGTATCAAGGATTCTCCGCCGTATCTGCACGATGGCAGACTGCTTACGCTGGAAGATACGGTGGAGTTTTTTAACCTGATTCTCCAAACCCGGCTTACTGAACAGGAAAAAAAGGACCTTGTGGCATTCATGCGGGTACTTTAGCAATCGGGAAATGCTCAAAAGTATCTCCCCGGAGCTGGCCACAAAGTGGGAATAGAGTGTTTGAAAACTGGTCCGAGAAAATCGGAACTAATGAAACGGTGCAGGGCACATCTCAGCAATAGGAGATCCAGCATATGCGTAAAAAATACTTTCTGTCGTTTATATCATCTGGATTTTTGAAGGTTGCAGCCAACTAATATCCGAAGGAACTGAGGTTGGCAGAAAGTTGGTGAGTCATATGTACAACAATGAAAAAGGAAAAGTAGGGTGGATTGTACTTTGGTTGCTGGGAATTCCGATCCCGATCTTACTGGTACTCTATTTTCTTCGTGGCTGTACGTAAATGCTGAGCTAGGGTCTCGCTGAATTACCACGGAGCGAAAAATAACATGAAATGAAAGGAACGCAATGATGAGTAAGCATCTCGAAATTATTTGGCAGGCAAAACCGGAGAAAGAGGACTTCCCGGCGGCAGAATCGTACCTTGGGCTACTCTATGGCAGCAAGGCTGTTAAGGCCATTATGAGTGAACTGAAGACAGCTCCAACAATCCGGTTCAAGTCAAAAGATATCTTCAGGGCATCGGGGTTGTCATTATTGGGTATCAGCAATACTCATGTTGAGAAAGACCGTAAGAAAATCGAGGCTGGGAAGCCGCTGTCGCCAATTTTGCTGGTGAGAGACAAACGTAACCGCAAAGTCATAATTGCGGACGGCTACCACCGTATGTGCGCAGTCTACTCGTATAACGAGGACGAATTGATCCCTTGCATGATCGTGTGAATCGAGGAATGCGTTTTAAACTGATACCTGAGGAGGCCAAAATGAAAAGAAAAGCTTCAGCTGAATGGCAAGGGAGTCTCAAGGAAGGAAAAGGGAACATTTCCACCGAAAGCGGCGTGTTGTCCAAGACGCAGTACTCGTTCGGTACCCGCTTCGAGAGCGGGACAGGCACCAACCCGGAAGAGCTGGTTGCTGCGGCCCACGCGGCATGTTTTTCGATGCAGCTTTCGGCTCTGCTTGGCAAAGCCGGGCTGGTTCCGGATAAAATTGCCACATCCGCCGTTGTTACCTTCGAGAATTTGGAACAGGGGTGGACCGTTACCGAAAGCCATCTGCAAGTCACCGCCTCCATACCGGGGAGCACTCCTGAGTCGTTTGGCAAACTTGCAGAGGAGGCAAAGTGCGGCTGCCTTATGTCACGGCTTTTGAACACAACAATCACTCTGGACGCGAAATTGGCAGCATCGCACTAAACAGGGGTAAGATCATGTCAAACAGCACACAGAAGGAGGAATAATCATGGGCAACGAAAGGCTGATAGTCATCGGCGGCGACGCAGCGGGGATGAGTGCCGCCTCCCAGGCAAGGCGCCGTCGCCCCGAGTTGGAAATAATCGTCTTCGAGCGAAGTCCGCACACCTCATTTTCCGCCTGAGGGATTCCCTACTATGTCGGCCGGGTTGTCGACACAGAAGAAAAGCTCATCATCCGCACTCCGGAAAAGTTCCGGGAACGGGACGGGATCGACGTAAGAATCCTGCATGAGGTAGTGGAGATCGATACATCGGGGAGAAAGGTGCATGTCCGTGATCTGGAAAACGACACATTGGCTTGGGAATCATATGACCAGCTCCTGATTGCAACCGGCGCAGTTCCCCTCTGCCCGGATATCCCTGGTGCCGATGCTATCTACATCTACGGGGTAAGCACCCTGGAAAGCGGTCTAAATATTCATCGGCGGCTCGACAAAGGGGACATAAAAAGAGCGGTTGTTGTTGGAGGCGGCTACATCGGCCTGGAGATGGCGGAAGCCCTGGTAAGGGATGGCCTGGAGGTTTCCCTGATCGACCGGTCCTCTCAGGTGATGGGCACCCTTGATGAGGAGATGGGGGCACTGGTATCCCAGGCACTGCGGAATGTCGGTGTTACCCTTTATCTGGAGGAGGAGCTCGTGGAATTCAAGACAACATCCGGAAAAGTGACGGGAGTTGTCAGCGACAAGCGAACCTTGCCAGCCGACATCGTGATCCTTGGTCTCGGGGCCCGACCCAATACGGCGCTTGCCGAGGCAGCACGCATTCCCCTGGGCGAAAAAGGAGCTATCCGGGTGAACGAGCGGATGGAAACTGGAATTGCCGGTATCTGGGCAGCAGGGGATTGCGCCGAGTCGTTCCATCTGGTGAGCCGTAAACCGTTCCATATTGCCCTCGGCACGGTCGCCAACCGCCAGGGGCGGGTAGCGGGGATCAACCTTGGAGGTGGCTATGCCACGTTCCCTGGGGTAATGGGAACTGCCGTCACGAAGATATGTGATGTTGAGGTTGCACGAACCGGGCTTCAGGAAAAGGAGATCAGGGCGCTTGGTCTTGAACATGTAAGTGCTGTAATCAAGAGTCGCACCAAGGCGGGATACTTTCCCGGCTCGGGGGAAATAACCGTTAAGATCCTGGCTGAAAAAGGGACTGGACGTCTCCTGGGAGGACAGATCGTCGGGATGGAAGGTTCAGCAAAGCGCATAGACACCATTGCAACAGCTCTTCATGCCGGTTTCACGGTGGAGGAGATGATTAATCTCGACCTGGGCTATGCTCCACCATTTTCACCGGTCTGGGATCCGGTTGTGATCGCTGCCCGCGAAGTGGCCAAGAAACTCTGACAGAAAAGAAGGAAAATAGAATTTCAAGATTAAGAGAAGAGCAACTTGGGAGGTCGTATGAAGGCATTGATACTAAGTTGATCGGGAGAAATTGATATGAATCAAGTAACCATTGGCAGCTATCTGGCCCAGCGCCTGGAAGATGTGGGAGTCCGGGACTACTTCGCCATTCCGGGCGATTTCAATTTGTCTCTTCTCGATGAATTGCTGAAAAACCCCCGGTTGAAGATGATCAATTGCTGCAATGAGCTGAATGCCGGGTATGCGGCGGACGGGTATGCGAGGGATAGGGGAGTGGCGGCCCTGGTGCTGACCTTTGGGGTTGGAGGTTTGAGTGCGGTAAATGCCGTTGCGGGAGCCTTTGCGGAAGATCTGCCGGTCATCGTCGTTTCCGGGGGGCCCAATGTCAGATCTCTCGTGGAAAACCGGGTTCTCCATCATACCCTGGCTCTGCCCGAGGAAGCGGACAAGTTTGTGTTAGCGGTATACAAGGAGATCACGGCCCACGCCGTGGTGATCCGCGAGGCTTCTACTGCGGCTTTTCGCATCGACGAGGCCATCCGCATCGCTCTCTTGGCCCGGAAACCGGTCTATATCGAAATCGCCTGCAATCTGGCGGGTGCTTTGATATCCAAACCCCACAACCTGTCTTTAATGCCCAACCGGCAAAGTGATCCCAGCTCGTTGCAAGCGGCTCTGGAGCATGTCGCGGCTTTTCTGAATGGCGCGCGTCAGCCGGTTCTGGTGGCCGGCAGCCGGCTTCGAGCAGGAGAAGCCAGAGCGGCCTTTGAAACCATGGCAGCGGCATGCGCCTATGGAGTGGCCTGTATGCCGAATGCCAAAAGCTTCTTTCCTGAAACCAATCCCCAGTTCATGGGGATTTACTGGGGCAGCGCCAGTTCGCCGGGGTGCCGGGAAGTAGTAGAGTCCAGTGACGCCTACCTTTTTGCCGGACCGATTTTCAGCGACTACACAACGGTTGGTTTTTCGGCCCTGATTCAACCAGCCAGACTGGTGGAAGCGTCACCCGAACGCATTCTCGTGGAAGGGCAAGTTTATCACGGCATCGTGCTTGCTGAATTCCTGGCAGGGCTCGCTGCGCGGCTCAATGCCAACCCCACCTCCCTGGACGCTTATCTGCGCATCAAGGAGGCTGCCCATCTGCCCACCACTGTTGCACCTGACGATCTTCCACTTTCCACCCGGCGCCTGTTTCATCACATCAATGAATGCCTGGATGGCTCATCCACTATCGTGGCCGAGACCGGGGACTCCTGGTTCAATGGCATGGATCTTCATCTGCCGGATGGTTGCAAATTCGAAATCCAGATGCAGTACGGCTCCATCGGATGGTCAGTAGGGGCCTTTCTGGGGGTGGCCGTGGCCAACCCCCAAAGGCGTGTCATCGGACTGATCGGTGACGGTTCCTTCCAGATGACCGCCCAGGAGGTCTCCACAATCCTTCGTTACAACTGTTCGGGAATCATCTTTCTCATGAACAACGGGGCCTACACCATCGAGGTGATGATCCATGACGGCCCCTACAACACTCTTCAGAATTGGAACTACGCTGCCATGGTGGAATCCCTGAAGGGACAATCACCAATCCTCAGCACGACGGTACGCACTGAAAAGGAATTGGTGGCGGCGTTGGAAAAGTCCAAGACCTTCCAGGGGCTGACCTTTGTCGAGGTAATCCTGGATCGCATCGATTGCAACAAGGCACTTCTTGGTTGGGGCACGGCCGTGGCCGATTACAATGGGGGCAAGGGTAAGGCAGCCGATTGAACTGCAAACCGGATAATGCCGCATGCTTCATACCTTCCCGTCATATAGTACAGTTGTGTCAAACCTGACAGGTTAGGCAGAAGCCTTATGTATCTCCCCCACCGCTTTATTCCATGTAACGTCATACAATTAAACCGTTACGCATCCCCGATTTCTGGAACTGTCCCCGGCACGCAAGTTGCTCGTAGAGCGTCAGAATGAGAAGTTATTTCTGATAAAGAGAGAACAGGCACATGAGTCACAACAAAAGTAATCACAACTTACCCGACCACGCTAAAGATCATCACGAAGAGCACGACCCAGCTAACGTGTGCAGCAAAGATCACGTCCACTCACTTGGAATAACGTGGTACACGCTTGCAGAGGCGGAATCAAAATTTGGTCTGAAGAAGGCAGCGATTCTTAAGATGGTTGAAGAGGGTTTGGTCAGATCCGAGAACGGCGACGACAAGGTCGTACGGATCAATATTGATGACCTGAAACTCAAAGTTGAAGAACGGGCCGGTTTGTAGTGGAACTTTCATGAGCGAACAAGCTGCTGGACGACATCCGATCTGCACCCTGCTTCCCGCTGAAGTTGAGGGCTTCAACTCACTGGTCGAACTGGCGCTTGATATGCGCTGGTCGTGGAATCATGCTACCGATGCGCTGTGGCGTGAGCTTGATCCGGTACTGTGGGATCTTACCCATAGCCCGTGTGGCGTGCTTCAGACGGTTTCCAGGGAAAAGATCCGAAAACTGCTCGATAATCCGGATCTTAGAGCGAACATAGAAGAGCTTGTGCAGTCCAAAAAACAGGCTGATGAAGCTGCTGCGTGGTTTCAGCAGAATCATCCCGAAACCCGGCTTAACTGTGTCGCCTATTTCAGCATGGAATTCATGCTGAGTGAAGCACTCCCCATTTATTCAGGCGGGCTTGGCAATGTGGCGGGCGATCAGCTCAAAGCCGCCAGTGATCTGGGGGTGCCGGTGGTTGGTATCGGTCTGCTCTATCAGCAAGGCTATTTTCGGCAGGTGATTGATAAGGACGGTGCGCAACAGGCGCTCTATCCTTATAACGACCCCGGACAGTTGCCGATCACCCCGTTACGCCACCCGAATGGTGAATGGTTACGACTGGAAATACACCTGCCCGGTTACTCGGTCTGGTTGCGTGCCTGGCAAGTGCAGGTCGGGCGGGTTAAATTGTACCTGCTGGACAGCAATGATGCGGCTAACCTGCCTGTTCATCGTGGCATCACCAGCGAACTGTATGGCGGCGGTGCAGAACTGCGCCTGAAACAGGAACTGGTGCTCGGTATTGGCGGGTGGCGACTGCTCTGCGCACTCGGTATTCAGCCTGACGTCTGTCATTTGAATGAAGGGCATGCCGCTTTTGCCGTTCTGGAACGCGCCCGCAGTTTCATGAAAAGTAGCGGACAAACATTCGAAGTGGCGCTGACGGTTACGCGGGCGGGGAACCTCTTCACAACACATACGGCGGTGGCTTCCGGTTTTGATCATTTTGAACCTGATTTGATTGAACAGTATCTCGGCAGGTATGCGGAGCAGCATCTCGGTCTGACCCTTTATGAATTATTGGCTCTTGGACGAAAGAATCCGGATGATGCATCGGAAAAATTCAACATGGCGTATCTGGCTGTTCGCGGCAGCGGTGCAGTAAATGGCGTCAGCCGTCTGCATGGCAAAGTCAGCCGACATCTGTTTGAACCGCTTTTTGCACAGTGGCCGCACGATGAAATCCCGGTTGGCCATGTCACCAATGGCGTTCATATGCCGACCTGGGACTCTCAGGAAGCCGACGATCTCTGGACGGCGGCTTGTGGCAAGCAGCGCTGGCTTGGGATGGCCGAACATATGGAGCAGGAGATTCGCGCTATTCCGGATGCGACTCTGTGGCAGTTTCGTATCGCTGCTACCAAATCGTTTGTGACATACGCTCGCGCGCGTTTATCACGACAGCTGGCAACCTCCGGCGCAACGCCGGAGACGATTGATTGCGCCAACCATATCTTTGATCCCAATGCCCTGACACTCGGTTTTGCCCGGCGCTTTGCCTCCTACAAACGCCCCAACATGCTGCTATACGATCCGGAGCGCTTGCTGCGCCTGTTGACCGATCCGCATCGTCCGGTGCAACTGGTGATTGCCGGCAAGGCGCATCCGGCTGATCAGGATGGTCAGGCGATGATACATCAGTGGATGCAGTTCATTCAACGCCCCGAAGTCCGCCCGCACGTTATCTTCCTCGCTGATTACAACATGCTCTTGAGCGAGAATCTGGTGCAGGGGGTCGATCTCTGGATCAACACGCCCCGGCGGCCATGGGAGGCGTGCGGAACGAGTGGCATGAAGGTGCTGGTCAATGGTGGTCTCAATCTCTCGGAACTGGATGGCTGGTGGGCCGAGGCGTATGCGCCCGAAGTGGGGTGGGCGCTGGGGGACGGTGATGAGCACGGCGATGATCCGCAATGGGATGCCGCCGAGGCTGAGACACTGTATGAACTGCTGGAACAGCAGGTGATTCCTGAATTCTACCGGCGTAATCAACAGGGAATTCCCGAGGCATGGGTGAATCGCATGCGGGAAAGTATGGCTCTGCTTACGCCACAGTTTTCTGCCGATCGTACGGTACGCGAGTATGTGGAACGTTATTATCTCCCGGCTGCTGCCGTATACCAGCAGCGCGCCGAACAACAGGGAGAGGCGGGTATGCAGATAACAAACTGGACCTCGAACTTACGCAATAATTGGGCGTATATCCGCTTTGGTGAGGTATCCATCACGACAACCGCAGAAACGCATCTGTTCGAAGCCCAACTGTATCTGAACGGTATTGCACCCGATGCGGTTATGGTCGAACTGTATGCCGAGGAAACAAATGGCGAGAATCCGCTACGTTTGGAAATGCAGTGCAGCCGGGAACTGGTGGGTGCGGAACATGGCTATGTATATGTCGTCCAGACCCGGGCAACACGTCCGGCAGAAGATTATACCCTGCGCGTAATTCCGAAATATCCGGGAGTCGCCGTGCCGCTTGAAGAAAACCATATACTCTGGCAGCGATAATTGACTGTGCTCATCTTGTTATCTCCTCCGTCACATATGGCAGTTATGTTTTTCATGACGGTTTTTTCTACCTGATCTATCTCTTCTTCTGCGCGCCTATTCTACCTATCCCTCTATAAATCAGCCATGTTATGCGCTTTGTTTGTGATGGCGCGCTACTTGCTCCATCAATGCTGTGTGTAGCCTGAATTATCATGATCTGCGATGGATACCTGTGCGAGGCAGCAACATGAATAAAGTACGTCCCAAAGGGGATAAAAAGGCTTTTTCGACACAAGATCAGTTGCGCTTGCTGTTGATGGCGATCGAACAGTCTTCAACGATTATTGTCATCACCAATCGTGACGGAATCATCGAATATGTGAATCCCAGCTTTACAAAAGTCACCGGATACACCGCAGAGGAAGTGGTCGGCAATAATCCGCGCATTCTTCAGTCCGGCTGGCATACACTGGCATTTTACCGGGAGTTGTGGCGGACGATCCTTGCCGGAGATGAATGGCGTGGTGAATTGCACAACATGAGGAAGAACGGCGAGGTGTATCTGGAAGACGCGTCCATCTCTCCCGTCAAAAACGATGCCGGCCAGATTACGCACTTTATCTGCGTCAAGGAAGATGTTACCGAGCGTCGCTGGGCTGAAGAGGAACTGAAGATCAGCCATGAACAGATAGAACTGCTGCTTGATTCCACTGCTGAAGCGATCTACGGCGTCAGTCTGCTGGGGAAATGCACCTTTGCCAACCAGGCCTGCGCCCGGTTGCTCGGTTATGCTCACCCGGACGAATTGCTCGACAAGCAGATGCATGCGCTGAACCATCATACCCGCAGGGATGGCACCCCCTATCCTGTTGAAGAATGCCGCATGAATGCAGTCTTTCAAGAACAGGATCTGGGGTGCCACGTTGAGGATGAAGTGCTGTGGCGGGCGGACGGCACCAGCTTTGACGCGGAATACTGGTCGTATCCACAACGTAGCAACGGCCAGATTGTGGGGAGAGTGGTGACTTTTTTGGACATCACAGAACGGAAAAAGATAGAGCAAGAACTGCGACAGGCCAAGTTGTACCTGGACGACAGAAACCGGCTACTGGAACATGAACGGACCCTGGCGCATAAGGTGCTGGAGTACATTCTTCCCCAGCAATTCCAACTTTCCGGTTTCACCACTGCAGTCAAGTTTCGCCCGGCTGGTCAGATTGGCGGGGATTTCTTCGATGCTTGGAGTGACGGTGACTGCACCCATTTCCTGATTGGCGACATTTCGGGACATAGCACTTCAGCGGCTTTGATGATGGCGGTCAGTAAAGGGGTGTTCCGCTCCCTCGGATCTACCATGGATGACCCGGTCCGGATAGTCAGGGCTGCTAACATGATGCTCTGTCCGATGATGCTTGACAGCAATATGTACCTGACTTTGGTGTATGTCTTGATTAACCGGCGTTCCAACTCGGCCTGCATCGTTTCAGCCGGTCACAACCCGGTCTATCTCCTGGACGGTAACGAGAGGATCACTATTGACTCCACCGGCCCGGTCGTTGGTTGGGATGCAGACGACTCCTGGGAGTCGGTATGTTGCCGGTTCGATCCCGGCATGCTGGCATTCCTGTATACGGACGGTTTGACGGAAGCAAAGGACGTCGACGGAAGGGAATTCAGGGAAAAACTCCCCGCGCATCTGACAGCATTCCATTCTCCACAGGCACTTGTTGACGGGATATTCACTGCCGCAGAAAAATTCAGTGCTGGCATATTTGAGGACGATGTCACCATTTTTGTTATCAGCAGGGAGCAATGATGAACGATACCAGCAGGCTACAGCTCACATTCGAACCGACGTTCAGCAATATTGATATGGCCCGTGCGGCGGTCAGGGGGGTATGTAGCGATTATTTCCAGTTGATCGACAGCGCGGCCAGCATCATGGAATTTTGTCTTATGGTAACCGAACTGATGAACAATGCCGTGGAACATTCAAAACCGCAGCTGATTAAAGTTGAAATCGTGCTGTCCGATCATGAAGCAGTTTTTCGCCTGATCTCTGAAGGCGCTGGTTTTGACCCGACCCAGATTGTTGCGATGCCGGGACCGGAACAAGACCAGGAACTTCCCGAAGGGGGATACGGCCTTGCCATCATTCAGAAACTGGCCGACGGCATGGAGTACGAACGCCGAGAAAACTGGAACATTGTGACATTACGAAAGTTAATTATTGGCAAACCGGAGAAGGAACAGTGACATGGAAATAAAACTTGAAATGGATAATGAGGTGGTCATTCTGAAACTGATCGGCAGCCTTGTAGCCAGTGCGGCAGACGCTCTGGAAGCGCAGATTGCCAAATTGATCGATAAAAAATACCACGTTATTCTGCTTGATCTGGGGAAGGTCGATTTTATCGATAGTTCGGGACTGGGAGCCTGTATCGCCATCAAGCGAAGTCTTGTCGCCAACGCTGGATTCCTGGCATGCACCGGGCTTAACGAGAGTGTTAAAAATGTTTTCAAGATTACCCATGCTGACCAGAAAATCATGATTTTTGAGTCCCGGCAGAAAGCGCTCAGTGCCTTGATGGAGAAAATCAGCATGGTACGGAAACAGCTTGATCTCCCGAAAGAGGGCTCGTTATGAACGATATGAAAATTGGCGAGATTCTGCTGGAACAAAAGCTGATTACTCGGCAGCAGCTGCAGGAAGCACTGGAAAAACAGAAACTCCTGACACCTTCTCCGTTGCTGGGGAAACTCCTGGTACGGCTGGGATATGTGCAGCAGTCCGATCTTCAGCAGATTCTTGACAAATATGAGAAACGACGCTCCTTCACCGAAGTCCTGTTGTTTCATAAATGCGTTTCCCAGGAAGACCTTGCTGTTGCACTGGAGATGAGCAAGAACGAATTCCTCCCCTTGGACCGGGTTCTGCTTAATCTGGATTTTATCACCGAGGAAACCCTTGCCAAGGCAATTGCCACCTATGCCGATTCTCCCTTTGCTCACCTCGATACTGCCAAGAGCAACGTCAAAAAGGGACTTGCCAACAGCATCATGTCGTTCAGTCTGGCGCCGCACAAAATGGTACCGATCTCCATCGATGGGAGAGCGACCACCATTACCATTGCCATGAACCATCCGCTGCCGCACGATGCACTTCAACGCCTGGAGAATCTTATCAAGCTGAACGTGATGACGGTGATTGCCCCTGAACGAGAGATACAAGAGGCGCAAAAAAGGTTCTCTGCCTTTAT
This sequence comes from Geobacteraceae bacterium, assembly GCA_036732725.1. Lineage (GTDB taxonomy): Bacteria > Desulfobacterota > Desulfuromonadia > Geobacterales > Pseudopelobacteraceae > CAIPTY01. The sequence continues at coordinate 59,495 of DAINBV010000007.1, forward strand.
CGTCAAAGGAGCAGACGAACAACGGGGGCTTGAGATTCCCGACAACATTATGGATATGATGGCGGATGAGACGGAGGAAAACGAGGTCGAACTGGATGACTACAAGGTAACGGAAAAGGATAGTCTGCTGGTTAAAATGGTGAATAAAATCATTTATGACGCTTACCTGAAGAAGGCATCCGATATTCACATTGAACCGTATCCCGGCAAAAAGGACATTATCATCAGGATGCGGGTGGACGGAAAGTGCTCGGTCTATCAGGAACTCCCCTGCAAATACAAGTTTGCCATCGCTTCTCGCATTAAAATCATGGCTGAACTTGATATTGCGGAACGGCGCAGACCCCAGGACGGCAAGATCGACTTCAAACGTTTCGGACCGGCTGACGTGGAACTGCGAGTCGCAACAATGCCGACGGTTGGTCACCTTGAGGACGTGGTCATCAGGCTGTTAAATATTGGTGAACCGATGCTTTTTGATCAGTTGGGGCTCACCAAACGTAACCGGGGAGGATTTAATAGTGCCATTAATAAGCCGTATGGGCTGATTCTGGTCGTGGGGCCAACCGGTTCCGGTAAAACAACTACGCTTCATTCGGCAATCGCCGTGGTAAATACGCCCGATGTAAAAATCTGGACGGTTGAAGACCCGGTGGAGATTACCCAGAAGGGTTTGCGGCAGGTGCAGGTCAACGCCAAAATCGGACTGAACTTTGCGACGGTCCTGCGTTCATTTCTGCGCCTTGATCCCGATATCATCATGATTGGCGAAATGCGCGACCTGGAAACTTCTTCAATTGCCGTGGAAGCCTCTTTAACCGGCCACCTGGTCCTCTCAACACTCCATACCAATGCTGCCCCGGAAACCGTAACGCGGCTTCTGGAAATGGGACTCGATCCTTTCAGTTTCTCCGATTCGCTGCTGTGTGTCCTGGCGCAGCGTCTGGCCGCCTGTCTCTGTGATCATTGCCGGAAAACCTACCGGCCGGGAGAGACAGAACTGAATGAACTTATCGAGGAATATGGTGCGGAGGCGTTTTTATCGAGCGGGATTGTCAGAGAGAGCATTGTCCTGGCAAAGCCGGTTGGTTGCGAGCAATGCCATGGCACCGGCTACCATGGACGGATCGGGATTCATGAACTTCTGGTGTGTAGTGATGTTATCAAGTCTTTGATCAGAAAGAAGGCGGATACGGATGCCATTCGCGATCAGGCTGTGGCAGAAGGGATGACAAGCCTCAAGCAGGACGGCATCCTGAAAGTCATGCATGGTCTGACGGAAATGCATGAAATCAGGCGGGTATGTATCAGATAAGGTTGGCTCGAATTTATAAATTGTCTCGATTAGCGCCATTCTTCAGCCGGTGCAGACAAATTGCACGTCTGTCATCCTGAACGAAGTGAAGGATCTGATGTCTGCACAAGCGCCATAAAACAGATCCTTCGTTGCACTCAGGATGACAAAATGCACCTACATTCATCCTATATCAAGCTGAAGATCAGCGCGAATCGGATAAATTGCTGCTCCCCTTTGAAATGCAAAACTATGTGGTCAGGTGCAAGAAGTGTCAAGTTAGAGGCTTGAAGGAGGAACTGCAATGGCCACAAAATGTTTGCTCTTTACCTTGCTGTTGATGGCTGCAGCACTTGCCGCCTGTCATGGTGAAAACTCCGCAGCTCCTGTCAGCGTCAAGCTGCCGGTAACAGGGCAAACTCTCTGTTACGATAGTACCGGCTCGGTCATATCGTGTGCCGGAACCGGTCAGGATGGCGAACTTCGTACGGGGGAAGCATGGGGAGTCCCGAGATTTACCGGCCAGAGCAACGGCACCATGCTTGACAACACTACCGGTCTTGCCTGGATCAAGGATGTCAAAGCTACCGTGCCAGCGGTGTGTTCCATCGTTGCGCCGATGCGGTGGCAGGTCGCGCTTGACTATGTAACGTGCCTCAATACGAACCGCTATCTTGGTTACACCGACTGGCGGCTTCCCAATGTGGTAGAACTGCGGAGCCTTGCTGATACCTCGCAAGCCGACACTTCGCTATGGCTCGTTGCGCTCGGTTTTTCCGGCATTGTGACCGAAACCTACTGGACTTCGACTTCCACCGGCGATGGCCCGTCGAACGCGTGGGGTCTTGATATGGGGGACGGCGCCGTTGACGGAGATGATAAATCTGATGTCGGCTACGTCTGGCCGGTTCGCACCGCAGCGCCCGGCTCACGTATCTATGAATTGCCTCGTTCCGGGCAGACGAACTGTTATGAATCCACCGGTGCCATCATCTCTTGTGCCGGAACCGGTCAGGACGGCGATACGCGTACGGGAACAGCCTGGTCTGACAGACGTTTCACAGACAGGATGGATGGCACCATGCGAGACACGTTTACCAACCTGGTCTGGACGAAAGAGGCCAATGCCCCGGGACCTGCTGTCTGCTCTCCGGGGACGACAAAAAACTGGCAGGGATCATTTGATTACTTGAAATGTCTCAACAGGAACCGCTATCTTGGCTATAGCGACTGGCGTCTCCCGAATCGCAATGAGCTGAGTTCGCTCGTTGATTATGCACAACTGAATCAGACAGCATGGCTGGCTGGTGCCGGTTTTACCGGCATACAGGCGGTATTCTACTGGTCTTCGTCCACCAGTGCAGCTGATCCGGGGGATGCCTGGGGTGTCGATATGGGCGACGGCGACATTGATGGCGATAACAAGAACTATTACCAGTTCGTCTGGCCGGTTCGCTCCGGTCAGTAGCTGAGCCCGATGTATGTCCATCCAATTCACCTTGAAGGAGCTTTAAAATGAAAAAAACCCTATCTTCTGTAATCGCGACTCTGGCGGTACTGTCATTCACCACAGCAGCATTCGCCGCTGATGCTGAAAAACCTGTCGTGCCTGCCGGCCCTATCTACGCTACTGTTCCCGGCGGAGAAGTTCAGAATGATGCTGACAAAGCTGCACAAACAAGAAAACGAGTAAACAGCAAAGATGCTAAAGCGAGGGGTAAAGCTGATGCCGAAGACGTAAAAACAAAAGCCGGCAAAAAGGCGGCAAAAGCAAAGGCAAAGGCAAAGACCGATGCCGATGCCTTGAAAGATGCCTCTTCTGCACCCAGGTAACCCCCCAACCTCTCATGACCGGAAAATAAGTAAAGGACAATTTCCATGTTCCACTGGATCCGTGACGCTCGCCGCGCCGAGACCCGTAAACGCCCCTTCCTACCCGAATGGGAGGTTTTCGTGCGCGCTAATGTCCCCCATTACAATGTGTTGAATGACGCCGAACGCGCCGAACTGCATGCCACAATGCAGGTGTTTCTGGAAGAAAAACTGTGGGAGGGGTGTGGCGGCCTCGATCTTACCGACGAAATTCGGGTTACCATCGCGGCTGAGGCATGTCTGCTGCAATTGGGGCTTCCCCACGACTACTATCGTAATGTGGAATCGATTCTCATCTATCCTTCCACCGTCGTACCGCCGGAACATCACCCCGGTGTCTTCGAACGTGTGGACGCCCCGATAGATGCCACGATCCCCATTCTGGGACAGGCCTTTGCCCGTGGGCCGGTGATTCTCGTGTGGGACGCCGTACTCCATGGCGCCCGTCACCCTGAACAGGGGCATAATGTTGTGTTTCACGAGTTTGCCCATAAGCTCGACATGCTTGATGGAGCTGCCGACGGCACTCCGCCGCTTGTCGACCGTGATCAGCTTGCAGAATGGGTAGTCGTCTGCTCCCGTGAGTTCCTGCGGCTGCGTGAACTTGCCGGCAAGGGACACAAGACCTTTCTCGATGCCTATGGTGCGAAGAACGAGGCGGAATTTTTCGCCGTGGCAACGGAGGAGTTCTTTGACCGCCCCACTGCGCTCCTTGATCACATTCCAAACCTCTATCATGTCCTTTGTGAGTACTATCAGCAGGATCCGGCACAACGCATACGTACGAAAAATGCAAAGAGCTGTGATAGCCGATGACAGCTGGTGCTGCGTTAAAAGCAAATCCCCCTCAATCCCCCTTTACAAAGGGGGAGGTTTTAAAGTCCCCGTCGTTTGCAAAGGGGGCGGTTTTAAAGTCCCTGTCGTTTGCAAAGGGGGCGGTTTTAAAGTCCCCCCCTTTTCGAAGGGGGGCTAGGGGGGATTTGCCGTTAAGATGGTAATCTGACAAAGTAGCATTACCACACCCGCCAAATATGACAGTTACGTACTACCTGACGGCTTCTGCTGACAAGTATTCCTGATCTGATCCCCCCCTACATAATATTATCTCTTTGATTCAATAGGTTACGCTCTCTTCTGCCGGGGTTCTCTTTCCGGCGTACTCCTTGCTCCATTCATGCCATTACGATGCAAGCATCATGAGACAACAGGGGAAATGTCATGAGTACATCCTTACCCAAGAGCTACCATACGATAGTGACAGTCATTAATGAACAGACGGTCTCCACGGTGGTGGCGCGCTATGCGCTCTCGCTGGCAGCAGCAAGTCAGGCCGAACTGATATTGTATGCAGCTCATGACAAGGGGAGCAACGAGTCGCTCCTGCGCGAAACCGACCGCCATCTGAAACATATGGCGGAAATCGCGAGCGGCCTGAGCATCAGTGTGACCTGCGTAACAGAGATCGGCTCCCTTAAAACCTTGCTCCCCAAAAGAGTACGGGCGGAACATGCCGATCTGGTGTTCTATCCCCTGACTCCCACACAGCGCTTAGGTGTTGATCCGCAACAGCATACGATTCGCCATCTCCTGCGAACAATTCCGTCGGATCTGGCTATCATGCGGATTATCTCCATGGCCAAACCCCATCCGGGAAAGATTCTGGTGCCCCTGGGGAAGAACATCAGCAGCATGGAACGCCGCCTGAAATTTGTCTCCGAACTGGCCAGGAGCTTTCAATCACAGGTCACACTCTATCACCTGACCACCATTGGGGAGCCTGAACAGCTGCTGCCGGACAATCTGATTCTGTTTGGGAAACAACTACAGCAACAGAATATAGCGGTGTTGGAACGGCACGGCGCGGGAGAGCTTGCCAAGGCAATTACGGTGGAAGCGATTACCCGTCACAATGATCTGATCGTGCTTGGCGCCACGGGACGCGGAATAGTGCGGAGAATATTCTCCGGTAATCCGGCTGCTGATCTCCTGCGTCATCCTCCCTGCAACAGCATACTGTTCCGGGGTGGAGAAACAGCATGAAAATCCAGTCCCTCTCCCATGACGAAGTATTCTCAACCCTGTTGAGCACCCCCCAGGGGATCACGGCTGATGAGGCTGTGAGCCGGCGCGGCGAATATGGACCGAACGAGATCAAGGAGGTGCATGGCCGCCCCATGATTTTACGGCTTGCGGCCCAATTCACCCACTTTCTGGCCCTGCTGCTCTGGTTTGCGGCAGCCCTCTGCTTCCTGTCCGAATACCTCCACCCGGGTGAAGGACTGCTCCGTCTCGGCATTGCCATTCTTGCCGTCATCTTCATCAATGCCATCTTCACCTTTGTTCAGGAGTACCGCACCGAAAAGGCGATCGAGGAACTGCGCAAGATGCTCCCGAGCAAGGTAGCCGTGATCAGGGGAGGTAGCGAGCTTGAATGCGATGCCGTAGAGATTGTGCCGGGAGATCTGGTGCTGCTGAAAGAAGGGGATAAGGTGCCCGCCGATGGCCGGGTCGTGGAATCTGGCAAGCTGACCGTCAATAACGCACCTTTGACCGGCGAATCCGATTCCCGCACGCTCACCGATGCTCCCAGCGAGGGGGAGCTGATCGACAGCCCAAACCTGGTGTTCGCAGGAACGCTGGTGGTGAGCGGCAGCGGTAAGGTTGTGGTCTATGCCACCGCTATGGCGACGGAGTTCGGCAAGATTGCCCGGATAACCGGCAAGGTCATGGAGGAGGTAAGCCCCCTGCATCTGGAGATTACCAGGGTCAGCCGCATCGTTGCCCTTATCGCGGTAGCCTGTGGCGTCAGTTTTTTCCTGATCGGTACCTTGATCGGGCGGGGATTCTGGGACAACTTTCTGTTCGCCATAGGGATCATTATCGCCACCGTGCCGGAGGGATTGCTGCCGACCGTGACCCTGGCACTGGCCATGGGGAGCAAGCGCATGGCCAAGCGCAATGCGTTGGTAAAAAATTTGAACGCTGTGGCGGCGCTCGGCTCGGTTGACCTGATCTGCACCGACAAGACCGGTACGCTTACCCAAAACCTGATGACCGTAAAAACGCTGTGGACTCCCAAGGATCCGGCCATGGCCTGCACGGTTGCCCGGCTGTGCAACAGTGTTACCGTTACAACCGAAGGGATCAAGGGGGAGCCGACCGAGACCGCGCTTTATAATTATGCGATAGAGCAGGGCGCTGCGGACGGAGAACAACTGGGCGAGGCCCCGTTCGATGCTGACCGGAAACGGATGGCCACCCTCCACCGCATCGACGGGAAGCTGTTCGCGCTGATCAAGGGGGCGGGCGAAAGCGTGCTGCCGCTCTGCACATCGCTCTGTCAGGACGGTTCGGCCACCATCCCGCTGGAAGGGGGCGCCAGCGATGAACTCCTGAAAAGACTGCAGACCATGGCTTCCGAGGGGCTGCGGGTGATTGCACTGGCATTCAAGGAACTGAAGGAACCGCATCAGGGAGAGATTCCGGAAGAGGGGCTTACCTTTGCCGGTTTCATGGGGTTGCTTGACCCGCCACGTCCCCAGGTGCCGGAGGCGCTCAGGAACTGTCACCGTGCCGGCATCAAGGTCATTATGATTACCGGCGATGCGGGACCGACGGCCATCGCCATCGCCAGAGAGATTGGACTGATAACCGGTGACCCGGTGGTTATTGAAGGGCATGAATGTGCCGATATGCCGGATGACCGTTTACGGGAAGAACTGAAAAAGGAAAATCTGATCTTTGCCCGCATGTCACCCCAGAACAAGATGCATGTCGTCAGCCTGTTGATCGAGGATGGTCATCGGGTGGCGGTGACCGGTGATGGCGTCAATGATGCGCCGGCCTTGAAAAAGGCCCACGTGGGGATCGCCATGGGGCTTTCCGGTACCAGCGTTGCCCGGGAAGCGGCCGATATCGTGCTGCTGGACGACAACTTTGCCTCCATCGTCAATGCCATAGAGGAAGGGCGCGCGGTCTTCGAAAACATCAGGAATTTCATCACCTACATCTTCGCCTCCAACGTGGCGGAATTGATCCCCTATATCGGTTACATCCTGTTCAATATCCCTCTGCCGCTCACCATCATGCAGATACTGGCGGTAGATCTGGGTACCGACATGTTTCCGGCCCTGGCGCTCGGCTCGGAGAAACCTGCGCCGGACATCATGCAACGCCCACCCCGGCCAAAAACCGAACACCTGCTCACGACAGGAGTGATTGTTCGCTCGTTCCTGTATCTGGGGATGTGGGAGGCGGTTGCCGGGATGGCAGCGTATTTCTACGTCATGTACGATGGCGGGTGGAGTTGGGGGGTGGCGCTCCCCCATATGTCAACGCTCTATCTTCAGGCAACCACGGCCTGTCTGGCCGGCATCATAGCAACGCAGATCGCCAACGTGTTTGCCTGTCGTTCGCCCAACCTTTCATTGTTTACCCTGGGGGTCTTCTCCAATCGGCTGGTACTGGCGGGAGTTGCCTCGGAACTGTTACTGGCGGCCTTTATTATCTACACGCCGTTGGGCAACTCCCTGTTTTCATGCGCTCCCCTCGGTCTTGACGTGGTGCTGCTGCTGATCCCGTTTGCCGCGCTGCTGCTGGTCCTGGACGAAACACGGAAATATTTTGTCAGGCGTAATCTGCCGACTACATAAAGGTAACAATCATGGATAAAAAAACGTACCTCGCCATTTTGGCTGCCCTTGCAACAGCGCTCTGCATCTGGTTGTTCACCCTGTTGGCAGCCCCGATTATCAAGCCGTTGGCATGGGCGCTGATCATTGGTGTCGCGACTCTTCCCCATTATAACCGGCTGCTGCGCAGGCTGCCCAACCACCCCGACCGGGCCGCCGGAATAATGGTGCTTGCCATAACGGTCTGTTTCATACTCCCGGTGGCTGCTCTGGTCGTCATGGCAGTCGAACATGCATCCGACTGGTACAACGAAGCTGAACGTCTGATCCTGACGTTTAAAACCACCGGATCGGTTACCCTGAGCAATTTTCCGTTTGCAGCTAAAATCATTACGCTCGGTGACCGGTTCGGCATAAGTCTTTCTGCGTTTGGCGAAAAAATAGTCAACAGTGCTTCCGGATATCTCTTGAATGTTGCCACCAATACGGCATTAAACCTGGGGGAACTGTTCTTCACCATTGCCGTCGCGCTCTTCATGCTTTTTTTCATGTACCGTGATGGCGAAAAGATCGTGTCGGTTGCCATAGATCGCTTTGCTACCAATCAGGAGAGGGCGCAGCGTTATTGTAATGAAATCCGCGCCACAACTACTGCCGTTACCGTCGGTACCATCCTCACCTGTATTGTTCAGGGGATTACGGCCGGGCTCGGCTATTTTGTGGCCGGTGCCCCTGCGCCGGTCATCTGTGGCGCCATAACAGCCATGGCCGCTCTTGTACCGGTTGTCGGCACGGGAATCGTCTGGGTGCCGTTGGTAGCCTTGCTGGCGATCAACGGCGCTTACCTCAAAGCGGGACTCCTGGCGCTCTGGTGTGTGTTTTTTGTAGGGCTGGCAGATAATGCGATTCGCCCGCTTGCCATTGGTGCAAAAGGTAATATCCCGGTCCCGGCAATTGTTCTGGGAGCAATCTGTGGAGTGTTTGTGTTGGGGCTGCTTGGCATAATTGTGGGGCCGGTTCTTTTTGCGATCCTTATCACGGTTTGGCAGGATATCACCGCTGACGATCAGCAAACAATCGGACCAATGTAAGCGCACAAGAATCAGAACGAACTGCAAGGCAGGGAAACGCACATGAACTCTACGAGGCATTATGTAGCACTGATGGTGATGTGCAGTCTGCTCGTGCTTAACGGTTGCGCTGCCTTGTTGCCGAGGTCAAAGGAGGTCGTTCATGTTCCCTGGGGGAGCTTTCAGGAAGTTCAGCTGGCCTATGAAAAGGTCGTTACGAATGAAACCACCCTTCAACAACTGAAAAAAGTCGGGTTCGATGTCTACTCGACTCCCAATGTCAGAATATTGAATTACCTGGATGTGGCCGCAACTGCGCAAAACATCCAATACGAAGACATGGCAGCCGGATTGGCACAGTGTATCAAGGTCAAACATCTCTGCAAGGGGTACCAGATCGAGCCAAAGGTCATCACAAGTGAGCGGGTGGGCAACTTCTGGCTCGATATTTTTGATTTCAAGAGGGTAACCAAGGAGACCGGGTGGCGCTTCAAAGCGGTATTTCTGGTGATCAACGATGTGATCGTCGATAAATTCTGGAATGGCGATCCGAGTATCGATGAGAATCGGGAAAACTTGAACCCGCTGGGACCACTCCAGGGCGCCGGAGCGATGATCTTGCGACTGGTTCCGTAAGTTTTGGAGAAATGATGTCATGCCAAGTTTCGCAATCGCCTGCATTCTGCTTGTATGTTTGATACTCCCGTTATTCCTGACAGAACCACTGCATGCCGCCGAAACGGCGGAGGTGGTCGTGAGCGGTATCTCGGATGATGCGCTGAAAAATGTGCAGGAGACGCTGCTGCTTCCCGTGGGACTGGTGCGCGAGGGAAAGGTGGATCTGCTCTGGCTGGAGCGTTTTGCCCGGCAGGCCGAGGTGAAAACCGCCAGCGCACTGGAACCGTTCGGATATTACCATGCCAAGGTTACGGTTATGGTCGAACCGGACAAGGAACAGTATCGCCTGCTGGTCAAGGTGATGCCCGGAGAACCGGTGCGCCTGTCAGACGTAACGGTAACGCTCAGCGGATCGGGTAACGGGGAGGGTCGCCTGCGGCGACTGGTCGCCTCGTTCCCCCTGAAAAAGGGTGATGTTCTGCTGCATCAAAGGTATGAAGAGGGGAAGGGTGCGCTCATGTCACGGGCTCAGGAACTGGGGTATCTGGATGCTGATTTTATACGCCATGAAATCCGGATTGACCCGTCTGGCACCACCGCATCGATTACCCTGGAACTTGATACGGGAACGCTCTACTTTTTCGGTACAACCAACATCACGGGGGCTCCTGATTATCCGGAGAGTTTCCTGAGGCGTCATCTGACTTACCGTTATGGCGAACGATTCTACTATCCCCGGCTCGGAGAAACACAGCGTAACTTCACCAATTCGGAACGTTTCTCAGAGGTAATCATCACACCGGAGAAACAGGATGCCGAGGCATTCAAGGTACCGGTATCGGTTCGGCTGAAAGCGGGACCGCGCTTCAGTCTGCGGCCGGGCATCGGGTACGGTACGGACACCGGGGGACGCTTCACGATTCGTTACCGTGATCTGAACATGCTGCACCTGGGGCATGAATTGTATTCAAATCTGTATGTGGCCGAACGTCTCCAGGGGTTGGTAACCGGCTATATCATTCCCGGCACGAGGGATGTACGAACCTCCACGATGCTGCAGTTAAACCTGCAACAGGAGGATACGGAGGTCTATGCAAGCCGGATACTCGCTATGGAACTGGCGCGTAACCGCAGTTTCGGCACCGGGATGTTGGGCACCGCCTATGTCAAGGCTCAATACGAAGACTATACGGTGAGCGCCCAGAATTCCACGGCGCGACTCCTGCTGCCGGGAATACGGTTTTCCGATGATCGCTACGATAACCCGCTTCGTCCCCGCCGCGGTTTTCGTTACACCCTTGAACTGCGCGGCACCGACCAGTTGCTTGGTTCGGATACGAAGCTGGTCCAGATTCTGGCTGCCGGGAGTCACATCCTGGCGCTCCCCTGGCGTTTGTCACTGCACACGCGGGCAAATGCCGCCACCACCCTGTTCAGTGATACTCTCGGCGACATTCCTCCGTCACTACGCTTTTTCAATGGTGGCGACCAGAGTGTGCGCGGTTATTCCTACAAATCGCTTGGACCCCGCGATCAGGCCGGCAAGGTTACCGGAGGGAAGCAACTCCTGACCGGTAGTGTCGAACTGGAGCGGGCATTCTTCAAGGATTGGGGGCTTTCGCTCTTTTACGATGCCGGCAACGCCTTCAACTCTTTTTCGTCAGTTTCCCTGGCCCAGGGAGCAGGCGTCGGCCTGCACTACTATACCTCGGTGGGAGGGCTGAACCTTTCCGTAGCCCGTCCGCTCGGGATTGACAATCCTGCGCTCCATATCCACTTTACCGTGGGGTTTGAGCTATGACTCGGCTGGTACGGCAGATAATCGCCGCAACCATGGCAATCATCCTGGCGGGAACGGTGGTTACTGCCTTGGGGTGGGTGGTTGCCACAACCGAGGGGGCCGGCTGGCTGTTGAAATCGGTGGCGTCGTGGAGCGGGGTCAGCTTCACGTTTCAGAAAATTGAAGGGAATCTGCATGATCATCTGCGCCTTAGCGGCGGGCGAATAGGACTGTTACATCAGAAACTGGAATTTGATAGCGCTGAATTGCGCTGGAAACCGCTGCTGCTGTTGGGCGGTAATGTGGCAGTTCAGGAGTTGAGCCTCAACGGCGTGCGGATTCAGGACGATACCCCGCCGGACAATAAAGCGCCGGATCTGACCTGGCCTGAATTTTCAAAACAGGCGCATCTGTTTGACGTAACTGTCATGCGCCTGCAGATCAACGGGCTGAGCTATCGCCGCTTACAGGAACAGCCGCTGCTGGTGACAGCGTTGGGAGCCTCGCTAGGCTGGCAGAATGACCAGCTGGCCATCAGCAACCTCACCCTGGTGTCTCCATCCGGACTGTTACAAGGTACGGTCGTGGCCGGTTTTACGCAGCCGTCATTGACCACGGACCTGGAACTTGCCGTGACAGAGCCGATCCAGGGGATGACCCGCTTTGTACTTCAGACCCGGCCGGGCAGCGTTACAGCAAAGGAACCGTTTGCCGGGAGTTTTACGGTGGTGGGGAGTACCGGCAGCCGCAACGTGCTGCAGGTGGGTGGTGAACTGGGGATGCTGCGTAACAGCATCAACCTGCGTCAGCTTCGTATGACCATGCCGGAGCAGAGAGGAGTGCTGACCGCCGAAGGTTCACTGCTGTTCACAGCGCAGGAAACGCTTTTGTCGCTGCAGCTCAAGGGGAGCGGGGTGAACCTGGCACCCTATCTGGATCTGCCGACGGATATCTCCGGTAAGCTGAACTTTGCAGGAAATCTGGAAAGGTATCGCGGTACCTTCACCATGGCTAACCAGGCTCACGGATGGCAAGCGGCGGCTGTCACTGCCAGCTATCAAGGTACACGCAGTGGCATGAAGCTGTCCCCTTTCCGCGCCTCGATCATTGATGGCGCGCTGGAGGGGGATCTGGAAATGGACTGGCGCAACGGTTTTGCGCTCAAGGGATCACTCAACGCCAGGAACCTCAATCCGGCACGTCTCGACCCAGCCTGGAGCGGGATCGCAAATTTCAAGGCCTCCGGTAATCTGGCCTGGTCTGAACATGAACCGCTGCAAGGAAACCTTAGCGCTACTCTTCTGGAAAGCCGGCTGCATGGGCAGGCGCTGACCGGAAGTCTGCAGGCTGATTTTAGTGGCAACGATATTTCCCTTTCCCGGCTGGCGCTGCAAGGAAAAGGGTTTGAATTTGATGCCTCGGGAAAACTGGATCAGAGGATCACGATGGTTGCCCGGATCAGCGATTTTTCCCGGCTGGTTCCGGGAACGAGCGGGACACTGCAGGGGAATGGCTGGGTGCGCTGGCATGCTGGACAGCTCAGTGGTGTCGTTGCCGGAAGCGGGAGCAGGCTGGCCTATGCCGGGACCAGCGTAGCGGGCGCTAATCTGAACGTCCGGCTTGATCAGGGACCAGGGTATCCCCTGCAGCTGTCAACCTCTCTGCGGGAGGTGAACTATGACGGTTACCAACTGGATAGTATGACTCTGGCGCTTGACGGCACTTTGTTGCGCCACACCCTGAAGGCAACCCTGCGCTCAGGCGGGCTGGAGGCGAGGGTAGGGGTGCTGGCTGGTTACCGCTCCGCTGTCTGGCGGGGTGAGCTGGTTACTCTGGCGGGGAAGGATGGCAATGGTTTGTGGACGCTTGTCGCACCGGCCACGTTTGCCGTCAGTTCCGATTCCTTCACCCTCTCTCCCCTGGTGTTGGCAGCCAGTGCCACGGAGCATCTCCAGGTTTCGCTCAACCTGAAACTCAAATCGCTGGAGGGGGAAGTCCGCAGCGGGTGGAGCGGCCTGAACCTGGCCCGGGGGAATCCCTATCTCAAGCAGATGCAACTCTCGGGAACGAGCAGCGGAACGCTCCAGGTCGATGTTTATCCTGATAAGCATCTGGCTTTAAAGGGGAGCATTGCCGCTAACGGCAGTTTCAAAGGGGAACAGGGAAGTATGACGATCAAGCGGAGCTTGCTGACCTTTGACGGCAATCAAACGGGTACGCGCTTCGGATTCGATCTGGCCATGGTCGATGGTGGTAGTCTGAAGGGGAACTTTACGTCCGTTGCTCCTTTACGTCTGGCATGGCCTGAAAAAGGGGAATTGACGGCTGAGTATTCTGGCATCGACCTGGCTCTTTTCAAAACCTGGCTCCCGTCTGACACCGTGCTGGCCGGGCTCTGCAGTGGGCGTGTCCAAGGAAAACTGCGTGCGGGAAACCGCTTTGATCTGGGTGGTAGTGTAGCTCTCAGCGGGGGAACCGTACATCAGAGACGGCCGGAAGGGGAGCTGAAGCTGGCCGTCACCGCAGCAACCGCCTCATGGGAGTGGCGAGAATCGGCACTCGCCACAACCATTGCCCTGACCACCGCTGAATACGGACAAATGCGGGGGAGCTTCCGATTGCCGCTGGCGGCGCGTTTCCCGCTTGCCCTCAATCGCAAGGGAACCGTGCAGGGATCGCTTACCGGTCAGTTCCATGAAACGGGAATTATTACGGCACTTTTTCCCGGCTTTGTTCAGGAAAGTTCCGGTGAAATCGAGGCCGAACTTACCGCCAATGGCACCTGGGAAACAGCGCACATCGCAGGTAAACTACGCCTGACCAAGGCTGGCGCCTACCTCCCGACCGCAGGGATTTACCTTAAGGATGTTCAACTGGCGGCACGTCTGGAAAAGAACCTGATCAGGATCGAATCGTTCCGGGCACGTTCCGGACGTGGTCATATTGAAGGAACGGCGCTGATCACCCTGGCAGGGTGGCAGATAGTCAGCTACCAGGGAAGCATGACGGGCGATAATTTTCAAACCGTAAATTTCCCCGAACTCCAGATGCTCTGCTCCCCTAAGCTCACCTTTGAAGGGACTCTCCAAAAACTGACCATGCGCGGTGAACTGCTATTGCCGGAGCTGAACATCGTCGGAGCGCAGACCCGTTCGATCATCACCTCAAGTAGCGATGTCATCCGCGAGGGAGTCGTGCTGCCGGTTGCTCCCCCTGTTGCTCTGGAGCTGGATATACAGCTGCGGGTACGCCTGGGGGACAAGGTTTTCGTCAAGGTTTCCGGGATTGATGCCCAGCTGAGTGGGGGAATGGAACTGTCGCTGACCAGTCTTGACAATATCACCAGTACCGGTGAGATCAAGGTAATCAAAGGACGTTTCCGGACCTATGGGGTCAATCTTGATATCGTGCGTGGACGGCTGTTTTTTGCAGGGGGCGCCGTCAATCGTCCGAGCCTTGATTTTTTGGCACTACGCACGATCGGCAATGTGCGTGCAGGGGTAACGGTTGTCGGAACGCTCCAGAAGCCGGTTACCAAACTCTATTCCGAACCGGTCATGCCTGATGTCATGATCCTGTCGTATATCATTCTCGGGCATTCCCTTGACAGCAGTGGTGAACAGGGGAGTCTCCTGACCCAGGCTGCCGGGGTACTGCTTTCTTCCAGCCAGGCTGTGCTCGTGCAGGAACAGATAAAAAACTATCTTGGCTTGAACACGCTGGAGATTCAGGGAGGTGTCGCGGGAAGCAGCTCAGCCATGGGGTATAAACCACTCCAGGTGACTACCCCGGGAGCATTGCCGGAAACGCAGCAGCCCGGCATTACCGAGACCGTGCTCACCGTTGGGAAGTATCTGACCCCGCAACTCTACATAAGCTACGGTAAGTCGTTGTTTACCGGCAGCAACCTGTTCCGCTTACGCTATGACATCTTCAAGCATTGGCAAATCGAAACCCAGACCGGTAGCGGTGAGAGCGGAGCAGACCTGTATTACAAACTGGAATTCAAATAATGATTGGGAATAGTCGGGCAGGGAATGCAGGTTGGTGGTATGGATAACCGGGCCGGTTATCTCTCTTCGGTTATCCATACATAAGGAATCAGCGGCTAGAGCAGTAATTTCTGATCAACCATGTTCTTGATCATCACCCCGATATAGGTGGTAATTTGGTGGTGATCAGAACCGAGCATCATGCTTTCGGAAGCTGCCGACCAGATCAGTTTGTCATTTGCGGCATTATACAGGTTGGTTTCCATCAGCGCATATTCGTCCTCGACGGTATAGCCGGGGGTGTACGTAACCTGGGAGCCGTAGGCGTAATAATCACGCCAGCTGCCGTAATAGGCCGGTCGTTCGTTAAAATGCCCGGGAATATAGGTGGTTTCGGTTTTCTTGCTCACCAGTCTTGAAATAAGAACCGCATCTGCGCCATGCTCCTTCATTTGTGCCGCGATAACGGTATGATCTCCCTGCTTGGTGTCGGGCATGAGCGTATAACTTGCAACAGCATCTGTTCCCCGTAACTTGAGTTGCCTGACAAACTCATCCTCAAAAATCCTTTTAAGGGCCGGTCGTTTTGCGACACCGATCACCATGATCTTGCGGGGTTGCCCATGGTATGACGGGTCTTTCCATCTGGAGGTAATATTTGTCATGGCGCATGCCGTGATGAACAGAGTACACAGTAGTGTTACGCTGATTGAACTTCTGATGGTTGCATTCATGGTGTGACCCCTCTCCAGAAAAACTGGAATTACAGAACCTTCCTTCCTTGAATAATGCGTACCAAGAGTACGATTACGGCAATTACCAGCAGGATATGGATCAGGCCGCCCATCGTATAAGCTGTTACCATCCCTAAAAGCCACAGTACTATCAGAACCATACAGATTGTCCACAACATATCATCCTCCTTGATTGACTAAAAACCCGCCGAAGCGGGTTTTTAGGTACACAGGTTAGCCGCAGTTGTTTGTTTTGCCGGTTGTTACTTTTTACCGCGATACAGCTCGGTTTTTATGTTGTCCAGTGCCGTTATTACCGGTTGCAGGGATTGCTTCAGCTCATCGAGTCCCTGAACTGCTTTTTGGGCAACCGGATTAATCGATTCAACCGCATTGGGTGTTAAATCATTTCCCAGATATGTTTTGATTTCCTTCAGGTTGGTCAAAGCGGCAAAATATGCCCCTTTGACTCCCGTGCCTGCTGCAGGTATCTGAGCGTAGATTTCAGCTAGTTTGACACGACGTTCATCACTTAACTCACGAATTTGCGGGTTGGTATAGCTGTCACCCTGTTTTTCCCATTCTGCAAAGTACTCTTTACTCTGGGTCTTCATATCTTCAATCTGTTTGAGAACCCGCTTGCCCTCATCCTCAAGTTTGTCGAGATTCTTTGAGTAGCTGTCGTATGATTTTTTCAGGTTTGGTTGAGCAGGCTGCACCAGTGTGTTCAGTGAGCTGGCAGTGTTGTCCATCTGAATAATCATCTTACGTATTTCGCTGTCTACGTCCTGAATCGAATGGGCAGTTTTAACCGACCGATCCATTCCTGTGGTGGCACAACCGCTGATAAACAGGGTGGTGCCGAGTAGCAGCATGGTGAAAATGACGAGTGAGCGAATTCTTTGTTTCATGGTGTTCTCCTTTGTGTGGTGCCTTGAGTGGTGGGTAACAATCAATTGCATCCCGTTCTGTTGGTGATTCTGTCTGATACGGCCACTGCTAGTACACAGTAACATCTAAACCAACCCCCCTCAGTCCCCCCTTGTCAGGGGGGAAGCCTTTAAGCCTCCCCTGATAAGGGGAGGTTTGGAGGGGTTTGCTGCGAAAGAATAAGGGTTACAAGGCACTAGTCAGCGCTCAGGTATTCCAGTGTGACGGTTACGGTGCGGTTGAATGTGCGCGCTTCCGGTGACAGGTTGTCGAACAAGGGACTGTTCGGACCAACCCCTGAATAGCGGATACGCTCGGCAGGGGATTCGACAAATGCGGCTGCCAGCAACGTATATACAGCCAGAGCCCGTCGCTCGGAGAGTTTCATGTTGTACTTCTCCGTACCAATGGTGTCGGTATGACCGACTATTTCAATCGTAGCCTGGGGGAGTGTCTTGATGCGCGCCACGATCATGTTGATAATAGTCTGGTTGGGGAGGTCAATGGTCTCTTTGTCAAAATCAAACAGAACCATCGCGTATTTTTCCTGAACCCGCAGATTCTGCTTTTGTGCCAGCCGCTGGCTGGTCTGGATGAACTCAACCTTGACCGGTTCGGGAGCTAGCGACATGCGTTGTCCCTTGCTGTCCGTCAACTCCATCTTCACGGTGATATCGCCACCGGTGCCCAGGTTTTTCAGATCGCCGAGATTGAACGGAATCCGGGTCGCTTTGGCTGGGGCGCCTTTTCCGGACAGTTTGGCAACGGTTCCCGAGAGATTGGTTGCCGTAATGCTCCACTCGGCAATACCATACGGTGCAACTACGTTCGACTGCACGGTAACATTCGGTGAATCGATCATAGTAGTAAGGTAGGTGCTGCGAATTGGCGCAAGAATCGCCGGATCCGACGCAGCTATCTCAACTCTCCGGTTCTCTGCCTGCCCTTCCTTCAGTCGAATCGAGCTCGCTTTTGCCGGAAGATTACGTGCTTGAATCGTTATCCGTTCAGGAGCGATCGTCCAGATTTCCGTCAGATAATTTTTTATCGCCTCAGCGCGCAGGGCGGATAGTTTTTTATTACCTCGTTCCTTAGCACTGTTGTCATTACAACCGATCAGCGTAATCATCGCCCCGGAATTTTCCCGTAGCCTTTTCCCGACGATGTTCAGGTCCTGATAATATTTTTCCAGCGTACCGCTGAATTTTTGTTCATCGAAACCTGCTGTTTCGCCTGCTGTGCCCAGGCGTACGTACTGGCTGGAAATTTCGGCGGATTCTTTGGCAAAATAGATGTGACCAAGCATCGGTGAAACATCAATGGTCTTGACCTCTTCGATCTTCAGGGTGGCTGGTGCGACGATCAGGCTCCCCCTGGTCTGCATATGTTTGACTTTGACCGGCGGAGCGTTCAGCGCCAAACCTTGTCCTTTATTATTCTCCAGTTCCATCCTGACTGCCAGGTCGCCGTTAGCGGCAAGAGCTTGGAGATCCGTGGTTGGCAGCGGGATTTTCAGCTCCGCAGCAGGCGCTCCCTCACCGGCCAGTTCGGCGACGTTTCCCTTGCTGTTGCTGACCACTGCCCTCCAGCGCGCAATTCCGTAGGGGGCATCGAACACCGGTCGCAACGACAGTTCGGTGGCGCTGATCCGGGTGGAAGGGGGCGCGCTTCCCATGGTCTTGACCTCATCGATCACCAGATTTGCCGGGACAACCGATAAGGAACCGGTGGTGGAAAACTGGTAATTGACAACATAAAAGTGCAGCATTTTGGAGGCAACTTTTTGGAATATGGGAACAAGGTTGGTCTCGGACTTGGCTTTCCAGATCTGGCCGCCGTTATCGACCGCCAACTTGGTCAGGAACTTGTCGGTTTTCGGCCTTTCCATGTAATCAATGGCGTAGAGTCTGAACCGGTTCAAGCTCTTAGCCGTTGTAAAGACATCCTCCTGTTTGAAGGTGCTGTTCAGGTCTTCACCGTCGGAAAATACCACCATAAAGCGTGGTTCGGTGGCCGGCATTTTGCTGATGATGTCAAGCCCTGCCAACAGCGACTCGTACAACACGGTGCCTCCGGTAAGTCCTTTGGTGCTGTAGGCTTTGACCGCAAAGTCTTTCAACTCTTCCGGTTGGCTGGACGCCAATGTTTGTACATGCAGATCCCGTCCTCCTATGTTGACGGTTTTGTTGTTGTCAAAGACGACCATCTGCACATCGTCGATCGGTCGCACGGTCTTTAAAACTTCTCCCACACCGGTAAGCAGTGCCTTGATGGCCTTACGCTCATACATGGAGTATGAATTGTCCAGTACCAGGACAATGTGTCGCGGCACATCCTGGTTTTCAGAGAAGGTCTGCACGGATGTTATTTTTCCTTTGCGGCCGGATTGGGTTACGGAAAAATCGCCTTTTTTCAGCCCCAGCACCGGATTCTTTTTGGCATCGACAACGCTCACCAATGCTTTGCCTTCCTTGATGACATGATCCAAGGTTACGGTTGCCCCCGGTCTGGCAACACGTATGGATACATCGGACTCGCCGGACGCCCAGGCTACCCCGCATACCAGCAGTGTTATCAGCACGATTCCTATCTGCTTGATAAACATGATTCTGTTCTCCTTTCAGTGGTTCAAGATAGTGTCTGTCCGAAAATTTCGGATGCATATATGGTGGAGGAATGTTGCTGCCAATCAACATGGGTATGTCTGCCGTGCGATCATCTCTTGTGCAAGCTTGTGGTGTAGTAATAAAGGCAACTAACGTGCCACGTATGGTGCGGGTGCGGTGATCTTTAAGGGGTTGATTATAAAGGGTAATAAAATGAGTTCGCTTGAGCTTGATGGAAATGTCCCGCCATGTTTGACATAACTGCCATATATGACAGGCCACGTGAGGAAGGATGAAACTGTAAAAACGAGGTGGGACGTGCGATATGATCAACGCCTTGATTGTTGTTCACAAAATGATCTGTTCACAAAAGATGAACAGAGCTATTGGGAGGGCTATCTGTTTCAATACATATAATAAGCTTCGCAGTATGTTGCTGGAAAAGACGAAGAAGTTAAAGGTGCCGGTGAGCGTCACAGCATAAAAAACGGGATTTTCTGAGAGTTGATATGTTATAAATCAATAGGTTATACCATTTCCGAACGTTCGGAAATTTGGTTGAAATGTTTGGGACGGACAGTGATGCAGGTGAATCGACCGTGAACCGGAAGCGGTGATGAGAGCGTTGTGTGGGTAGGCAGGAATACGCCCGGTTTGCGTTGTAACTCATTGACATCTGTAGCTTGCCGGAGTAGGGTGAGGCACTTTTAGTAAGTAGGAAATCATTTTCCTGTTTTTTATGGGATGTTATGGATGTGAGAATGAAATGGAAGGAATTAACAGACGATAGCAAAGGCCGCTGAACCGGGAATAATGCCGGTTGAACGGCCTTTTTTGTACGTTACCTTGAATCTATGAGTTATGAATTGCGGCACTATGATTAAATGGGGGAAATGTCCCGTTTTTCAATCTGTATATGACGAACAGATCGTTCAACTTATCAGAGAAAATTGATCGGGTACTTGGGGTTTAGATTTGATAAAGCTTGTATCCCACGGCATATACGAAGCACTCGTCGATGAATACCTTCGCGATGCCCTTGCCTTGCGACCGGAATTAAGGACCGTCTTCGGCAAGATCGACCCGGAAGAGCAACCGGCTCGCTATGCGGCGTTCGTCGCCAAGGTGCTGGAACAGGCGCTGCGCGAAGAATCAGATTCGGAGAAGCGCCTTGCCCTCTGTAATCACCTGCTCGGCCAGGTTGCCGGTGAACCGGGTAGGGGGCACCTGGAAAAACACCGTCTGATTCAGAATCAAAAGCCGCTCCTTCTTGAAATCACCCCGCCGCACTATGGCACGTCGCACATCCCCCGACCGCATACCTCACTTTCCGAAAGCTCTCTCTTTACCGGTTCCGACAAGGGTCCGCAGCTTGTCCATGAACTGCTGGAAGAGATGCGTTCCGCCGATGGGGTGGACATTCTGGTGTCGTTCATCAAGTGGCCGGGCCTCAGGCTGCTCATGCCCGGCTTTGAAGACCTGCGCGATCGTCAGGTGCCGGTGCGGCTCATCACCACATCCTACATGGGGGCCTCCGATGCCCCGGCGGTGGAGTGGCTAGCGAAACTGCCCAACGTCAAGGTCCGTGTCTCCTACGATACCGAGCGGACCCGCTTGCATGCCAAGGCCTACCATTTCAAGCGCAACAGTGGCTTCTCCACGGCCTACATCGGCTCATCCAATATGTCCCAGGCTGCCATGACCAGCGGCCTCGAATGGAATCTGAAAGTAACCGCCCAGGACATGGGGCATATCATAGAAAAATTTACGGCAGAGTTTGATACCTACTGGCACAACCGGGACTTCATCCCCTTTGATCCGCAAGAACCGGAAATTTTACGAGCGGCCATAGCCCATGGTAAAGATCGCAGCAAAGGTCCGGCAGTCTTCTTTGATCTCCGTCCCCACCCGTTTCAGGAGCGTATTCTGGAAGCACTGGAGCGGGAGCGAAGTGGACACGATCGTTGGCGCAACCTGGTGATTGCCGCCACCGGTACCGGCAAGACGGTGGTCGCCGCCTTCGATTTCAAGCGCTTCTTCGAGTCGAAACAGAAGCAAGCTAAGCTGCTCTTCGTGGCCCACCGCCAGGAGATTCTCCAGCAAGCCCAGGCCACCTTTGCCAATGTCCTGCGCGACCAGAACTTCGGTGAACTGCTGGTGGGGCAGTTTCAAGCCAACCGCATGGAACACCTCTTCTGTTCCGTTGGCATGCTTACCAGTCGCCGCCTCTGGGAGCAGGTGGGGAGCGGCTTCTACGACTATATCGTCGTTGATGAGGCCCACCATGGCACCGCCAACAGTTATCGGCCGCTCTTCGACCACTTTACACCGCAGGTTCTCCTTGGCCTGACCGCCACCCCGGAGCGAATGGATGGCGACAACGTGGCCGCTGACTTCGGCAACCGCTTTGCCGCCGAGATTCGCCTCCCGGAAGCGTTGGAAGAAAAGCTCCTCTGTCCCTTCCACTATTTCGGCGTCGCAGACCCGATCGCCATCAACGGCGACCAGTTCTGGCGTAACGGCAAGTACGATGCCTCGGCTCTGGAAAACGTCTATGTGCTGGATCATGTGAAAGCCCGGCAGCGCGTCGATGCCATCATAACGGCCCTCCACCGCTACGAGCCCGTTCTCACCGACCTCAAGGGGATCGGTTTCTGTGTCACCATCAAGCATGCCCAGTTTATGGCGGAGACCTTCACCAATCTGGGTGTCCCCTCCGCCGCCTTTGTTTCCGGGGTAGACAGTGATCGTTGCCGTGAGTTGCTGGCTGACCTGATAAACGGTAGAATTACTTTCCTCTTTACCGTGGACAAGCTGAGTGAAGGGGTGGACGTTCCGGAGATCAACACTGTGCTGTTTCTCCGCCCCACCGAGAGCCTGACAGTTTTCCTCCAGCAACTCGGGCGTGGCCTGCGCCATGCTCCGGGCAAAGATTGTCTCACCGTGCTCGACTTCGTCGGCCAGACTCACCGCCGCTACCGGGTCGATACCAAACTGAAAGCGCTCCTCCCCCGGCACCGCTTTTCCATCGACAAGGAAGTGGAACAGGATTTCCCCCACCTCCCGGCCGGTTGCTCCATTCAGCTCGACCGCCTCTCCCGGCAGTACGTGCTGGAGAACATCAGAGAGAACCTGGGTCGCCTGGCTGTACAGGTGCCCGATCGGCTGCAGACCTTCACCAGTGAAAGCGGCCTGGAACTGACCTTCGGCAATTTTATCCGTTACCACGATTACGAGCCGGAAGTGCTCTTGGTCAAGGAAACCTGGTCAGAATGGAAAGCCAAGGCGCAGTTAGGCCCAATCCCCATTGACCCGGATCTGGCGCGGCTGAAGAAAACACTTGTGCGCGCCGCCTTTATCAACGGTCCGCGGGAAGTTGCTCTGCTGCGTGATGTCCTCGCCAAGGTTGCCCAAGGAGCCATTGACGAAGCGCTGGCACTGGCCGGGGATGCCGTCATGTCGGTCTACTACCGGCTCTGGGGCGATAAAGGGAGCAAACTCGACATCACCTCGCTGGATGATGCCTTCCGCCGACTGGCGCGCAATCCGTCGATCCTGGCCGACCTGGACGAAATCCTGACTTGGTCGCAGGATATTACCGAGGTCAGCGGCCTGATTCCGCAGCTCTCTTTTGCCTGCCCGCTTGAGCTGCACGCCCATTACGGCGGCAAGGAGATTCAGGCGGTCTTTGGCCGGGCAAATCTGGAGACCGCCGGTCAGACCGGTGTGGGCTCGTTTCATTTCGCTGACGTAAAGACATATGTGCTGCTGGTCACCTTTCAGAAGACCGAGAAGGAGTTTTCACCGAGCACCATGTATGCCGATTACCCCATCAGCAGGGAGCTCATGCACTGGGAGTCCCAGGCGAATACCGCGCAGCATCACACTGACGGGCAGAACCTGATTCACCATCAGGAGCGGGGCTACACGATCCTGGTCTTTGCCCGTGATCAGAAAAAGCGGAACAACGTCACGGTGCCGTTTACCTATCTAGGGCCGGTGGATATGGTCAGCTATGAGAGCGACCGGCCGATCAAGGTTGTGTGGCGGTTGCGGCACTCGATGCCGGTGGAGATGTTTGAGGATAATCGGCGGGGTGGGTAGAGTGCTGAGGTAAAGTTTGATACTTGGAGCTATATCTCGCTAGCCCCGGGTTTGTTTGTGGTTTCGGGAAAAATCTTTATTTTCAGTATGTATTACTAATGAGTTAAACATTTATCTGTAATTGGAGTCGTTAAGAATGGAAAAGCTAAGACAAGTTCTTGCACAAGAAGACACGGTTTTATTCATTGGATCAGGCATATCAATGTGGTCTGGCCTCCCTTCTTGGTCAGGCGTAATTGAAGAGTTGGCACTCTTTTTAGAGTCATCTGGTGCTAAGGCCGATCTCGTCCGTTCGGAGGCTCAAAAAGGTGACCTTTTGCAAGCAGCGAGCTATGGCTTTGACAAGCTAACGAAACAACAGATAGGCGATTTTATCCGATACGCATGCCGTTATGGTGTTGCGAAACCGCATGAGATTCACCAAAAAATTGTCACGCTTGGTCCCCGCTGCTTCATCACAACTAATTATGATAATCTGATCGAAGAAAGCCTTCGACAATGGCAACCGGATCGTTTTTTTCGGCCCCCGGTAACAAATCGCCATCTTACCGAAACCGCCGAGATTGTTCACGCACGCGCTATCGACTTTATTTTTAAGCCTCACGGCGACGCGGCTGATAGTGAGAGCATTATTTTGACGCGAGAGCAATATCGTCAACTGCTTCCACAAGGAGAGCGTCAGGCTGCCTTAGAATCTCTTAAAATGCTTTTGGCAAGCAGGCCAGTTGTCTACCTCGGTTTTGGCCTTCGTGACCCCGATTTTATCTACGTGCGTGATCTTTTGGCTAATACCTACAAGGGAGGAACACGCGACCACTATGCAATTGTAGCAGATGTTTCGGATGAGGAGAGTGACTACTGGAGACGGAATTACGGCATTCATCTTGTTAGCTATTCTACAAATGAGCGTCCAGACAAAACCAAGGACCACAATGAGCTATTGATCTTACTTGAGAAACTCCTCATAAAAACACCTGAGTTACAGGCACCTGTTTGTTTTGATCCATGCTGTCCTGAAGTTGTTCTTACGTTAGCTCGCCATGCCGCTGTGTTAGCGCGTAGTCCAAAAATAAGTCCTGAGATCAGTATTCGAGTTCATGCAGAGACAAAAAAGCGGGGAAGTGGTGACATCCGCTATACGTCCGAAAAGTTTGATCACTCTCCTGTTGAGAAATTTTTAGATGATGGACCTGAACATACAATTCTTGTCGGTCTGCCGGGCGCTGGCAAAACCTATTCTCTTCGTCGCGCCGCTGTACGATTAGCTGAAAAACTTAATGAAGCATGCTTGTCGGAGCCATTCGATGAGAAGTCTGTCGTAGTGCCCATATTGGTTGACCTAAAGTTATACCGTGGTGACATTTGTGAGTTGGTTAGTCAAATGTTGCCAAAGAGTCTACCTTTTGATGAACTAATTCGATGCTTCAAAGTGAAAATATTTCTTGATTCGTTCAACGAAATGCCTCGGGAATATTGGGAAAATGGCAGCTACGAATCAGACATTGAGAAGTTTATTAAAGGCATTGGACGTGCATCACTTGTTATAGGCTCGCGAACCAGCGATGGCCTGGATAAGCTGGGGTTGCCAGTATACTGCCTCGATCAAATAGATGATGAGGCTATATCAGCTGCGCTTCTACGTTTGGGGATTGAAATTGAAGGAAGGTTTAATCGTGAGGTTCGATGGCTGTTACAGAGACCATTTTATTTTCAGTATGTTGCAAATGGCGTCGTAAAATTGCCCAAGGAAGCACACCCTCGGGATTTTTATCAATTGTTTTTTGAGAACGTATGCAAAACATTCACGATACGATTCGGTAAACAACTTGACCTTGAAAATGCGCTCTCGCTTACCGCTTACGATGCGCTTAATCGGGGGGAAGAGGTTTTTTCTCTATCCGAACTTCTCCGCGTTTTGAAGACAAGTATACAATCCGCCGGTTTGGACGATATTGATGCTCGTGACATTGCGAACTGGTTGGTTTCATCATCGGTATTAATCCCGCACACTGGAGGGCGTGTTGCTTTTGTTCACCAATCAGTAACAGAGTACTTGGCAGCATCAGAACTTGCGCGAAGATACCAAGCCACCCCATATATTTTGAAGGAAAAACTCACTCTTACGAGATGGGATCAAGCTCTGTTTCTGACACTTAGTCTCTTGTTACCAGAGCAGGCCGATAAGTTTTTACAAGATGTCACAAAGGCTGACTTTGTTCTTGCTTTGAATGCAGTAAAATATCTTGAAATAGGACGTGATGAAGTCGTATCAAAGCTTCTCTCAGAAATCCCGAATCAAATTCAGACTGCTGGGAGGTTTGAGCACAAAATTGAATCAGCTTTGAGATATAGTTTACCCGTTACGGATGTTCATGAGCCCCAAATTAAGATGCTAATTAAATATGGTAACTCACTTGGTGCCGCAGCTGTAATACGCCTCGTCGAACTCAAAGGGATCGAAGTTAAAGATGAAATGCTGCAATTGCTTTTCGAAAATCACAAGGACTTCAATTTTTGTTTCAATGGTGTTGCGAGGGCGTTGAGCCCGTTTGCAACTAATGAAGATGCCTTAAAAATTGCTGCTTGGGCAGATTCTATCCAGGTTAATACAACGCTAGACTCTGATGATAAGTATGATGGATTTGCCAGTGGTGCGGCAAGATTCTTAGCAGAGCTTGATTTGTCGGTTATTCGGAGAGACATTCTTCCGTTAGAAAAACTGACGGAACTTCCTGAAATTCGAACGGAAATAGTCTGTGATATTCTCAAAGACGTCCATACAACAGATTCACTCAATTTTGCTGGTGAATTGTTGCTTCGTGGAGTCAGAGCAGCATCTATAACAATCTATTTTATTTTAAGATTTTCAAAGTCAGAGTCTGAAGTCTCTTTGGATTCATTTACGACCGCCCACGTCGATCAACTTCTATCTATTTTGGATCAAGCTGACGAAAATTGGTCAATAGATGCTCTAAAATGTATTTGTGATGTGCGATCCGACCTCGCAGAGGTGGTTAAAAAAGAAGCCTCAAAGAAAGCCGGTATAGAAAAGGCTGCTCTTCTCTATTGTGCTTCGTCTGCCGACTTGACGCCGGGTTTTCAAGCGCTGGGTGATTTAATCGCGATGAGTGACGAAGAACTAAAAAATCAGCCATTTCGGATTCTCAAACGAATTGAATTTGACTGGGCCGGGAAAGAAGTCCTATTTGTC
The DNA here is from genome assembly GCA_036732725.1 of Geobacteraceae bacterium. Classification (GTDB taxonomy): domain Bacteria; phylum Desulfobacterota; class Desulfuromonadia; order Geobacterales; family Pseudopelobacteraceae; genus CAIPTY01. The sequence continues at coordinate 86,337 of DAINBV010000007.1, forward strand.
CAACTCCTGAAGTTACGCAATAAACAGCTGGCGTCAGCACTATTTGGCGGCAGCTCCCCTCCTACAGTCTTGAATTTAGGAAATCTGGAAATTGGGCCAATTGAATGGTGGTTGGAATGGATGATGGAGGTTAACTCTACAGACGATGGATATTGGTTTTGCTTTCAGTTTGGGGCGTTGTTTGGAGAACACCTGAACAAGAAAGTACAGGACGAATTCACTGCCGAGTTCAATAAAACAAGCTCCAAGTTCCGGCGGTTGCTGATGAAAACAATTCTCCCTACATGCAAGAACATTACTACTGAAGTATTTAGTGAGGACTCTATTTCATTTCTGCTGGCCGATCTGAGCCGCGAGGGCGGAATAAATTATTTTCACGGACATCTTCTAGGCGACGCTGCAACTGAACAATTTGTTACTGAACATCTGTTGCCGCTACTTCCTAATGCAAAACAGCCACTATTGAATAATATTCATGAGGTGCTCAGGCAAGCAGGCTCCCGCCATGGTAGGCGCTACCTTTTTGATTAGCTGGAATCGAGACATCATAGAGGGCGTTGTCTCAACCCATACTATTTTATTACATTTTGGAAAGCTATGACCTCACTTACCACCTCCATCAAGCACTTCGCCTCCCTCAACCGCGCCCCCGGCGCAACCTGGACCGACGCCACCAAGCGCAAGGCACCGCACAAGCCGCTCCTGCTGCTTGCGGTGCTGGACCTGGTGCACCGGGGCGTCATCACCACGCCGTTCATCGCCGTCAGCGGCGATCTGGTGGAGCTGAACGAGCTGTTCAACCTCTACTGGCGGCGGATCATCCCCCTCGGCCAGACCAGCAGCATCGCCTTTCCCTTCTCCCGCCTCGACCGGGAACCATTCTGGGAACTGGTGCCGCTGCCGGGCACGACCATCACCCCGGCCATCATCAACACCTCCTCCTCCGTCACCTACCTGCGCAGGCACGCCCTGGGCGCCAAGCTGGACGAGGGGCTGTTCCGGGTCATGCAGAGCGGGGAGGGGAGAGAGGCGCTGCGGGAAGCGCTGCTGCAGTCGTGCTTTTCGCCCGAAGTCGCGGCGATATTGCGGGAGCAGTCGATCATCAACCGGGAGGCCTTCGACTACAGCCGACTCTTGGAGGAAAAGGCCCACCTGCCGCTGGTGAAGGAAATCGTGGAGGCGGACAGCTACCGCGCCGCAGCCCGTGATCAGGGCTTTCGCCGCATCGTGGTGAAGGCCTATGACCACCGCTGCGCCCTCTGCGGGGTGCGGATCATCACGCCGGAACAGCACACCGTGGTGGATGCCGCCCATATCGTCCCTTGGAGCAAGAGTCAGAACGACGACATCCGCAACGGCATGGCCCTGTGCAAGCTCTGCCACTGGGCCTTTGACGAGGGAATGATGGGAGTATCCGACTCCTACGCTGTCATCACCTCGCGTCAGATCGCCGCCAATCCCAACGTCCCCGGTTTTTTGCTTACACTAAGCGGACGAGGTATTATTCCTCCGCCAGACCGCAATCTCTGGCCTGCACAGCAGTATCTGGCAGAGCATCGTAAGGAATGGCGTTTGTAATTTGGCATTACGAAATTCAAGAACGGAAACCTCATGAATACCTTACTCATCCAGTTTATTCCGGCAGTAATTTTTCTTGGTTCTCTTGGGCTACCCGTTGGCATTATTCAATGGATTCGTTATCAGCGCAAACATCGTAGAAATCCTCTCAATTACCAAATGTTACGAGCACCTGGCGAGTCAATCAGCCAACGGATTGAACAGTTGAATGATGATGTTGATCAATATTTAACTTTTTCAGGGATTGCTCCATTACTCTGTTACTCCATGTTCCTTTCAACACGCTATGTTGCCAATGTTCAGGTATCGCCGATTATATTCGTAATATTGGGCGCTGGATTCTTAGTATATTTTGGTTTTAAACTGAACGTGGTATTCAGGCAGCGCCATAAGGAACAGTTGGGGCTTGATTGTGAACGAGCGGTTGGACAGGAACTGAACCAGCTTATGCTTGACGGGTACCGGGTCTATCACGATTTTCAGGCCGATAACTTTAATATCGATCATGTTGCCATTGGGGAAAACGGTGTCTTCGCCATTGAAACAAAAGGACGGCCAAAACCGGACCGTGGGAGAGGGCAGGAGGATGCCAAGGTTATCTACGATGGACAGATGTTACAGTTTCCCACATGGCGTGAAAAAAAACCTCTGGAACAGGCAAAGCGTCAGGCCGTTTGGCTTTCGGGCTGGCTCTCCAAAGCCGTAGGCGAACAGATACCAGTCAAGCCGGTTCTGGCGCTGCCGGGATGGTATGTGGATCGTAAGGCCAAAGATTTAATGATTTATAACGGTAGGAATCCTCAATATCTGCTAAAGATCACCACGGAGTCACCACTTTCCCCCGAGATGATCCAACGGGTTGCCCATCAGGTAGAACAACAGTGCAGGGATGTTGATGCGTTGGCGTATAAAAAGGAAAAGTAAACCCAGTGATTGATATGGCAGTAACCGGGGCATGATGGGATGTAATGGGACATGGTGGGAAAAGCTGATTAAATAAGAGTTTAAGTGTGATACCAATTTAAATCAGATTCGCAATTAAATTGGCAGCAAATATTTAACGAGTGTGAAGTAGGAAATCTGTTAAGGAACATGTTGTAGTCTGCGTTTTCGGATATCAAAAAAAGGGCTACAGCATTTCTGCCGTAGCCCTTTAATTTTTAGTGGCGGAGAGGTAGGGATTCGAACCCTAGGTACGTTTCCGTACACCTGATTTCGAGTCAGGCACCATCGACCACTCGGACACCTCTCCGTG
>DAINBV010000008.1:0-84218 GCA_036732725.1 Geobacteraceae bacterium
GCATCGATGGCAAAACGTCCACCGGCACTATCAGTCAGGCTGTAGCTGATGGTAGTACCGAAATCGCCGTCAGTTGCCAGGGCAGTCACGCCAACCGTGGTGCCGTTGGCGGCATTCTCGGCCACACTGTTGAGTGCTGCGTTACTGTCGGAAATAGCACTGATCGGATTATCATTCAGGTTGGTGACGTTCACTACAACATCTTCTGCTGTCGACCAGTTACCGGCTGCATCGACTGCCTGGATGCCATAGGTGAAACTGTTGGGTAGTGTTTCAAAATCGTTCTGTGCCACACCTGCCGCGACACCGGCTGCGGTGATACGGATCTTACCGTCATTGGCGATGGTAAAGTATGTGTCTGAACTGGTATTGGTTCCCGTGGCGCTGAAACGGAAGCCGGTGACGCTAACGTTATCCGTGGCAGCAACCGTAGCAATGATTGCATTGCCAAGCTGATTTTCAGCATAATTGAATGTTTGGCCAACAGTAACGGTGGGAGCTGTGCTGTCAGTTATAATCAGCTCATTGGTTGTGAGATCGATGGTGTTGTTACCGGCCGGGTCAGTGATACGGGCCAGAACATCATAGGTTCCCACAGCAAGTGCATTGCCGAGCGGTATGACCAGGCTCCAGTCGGTGCTGGTTCGGGTCAGATGGGTGTCGCCTTCAGTGTAGGTAATACCGTTTACTGTGACGCTTAATGATTCACCAGCCGCGACATTGGCGGTGCCGGTGATGGTGGGAGTCGTGTTGGCTGTGGTTTGGCTGTTGACGCTTGCAGGGGATGGCGCAATACGATCAACTACCAGCTCGTAGTGGGTAATGTCGTTAGTGGCATTGCCTGCATTGTCGACGATGGAAGCTGTCACTTCATAACTTCGGTCAGTCAGGGCATTGGCCGCCGGAATGGTCAAACTCCAGGTTTGAGTTGCGGCACTATAGCTCAAATGGGTGTCACCGGCAGTATAGGTGGTTCCATCAACCAAAACGGTCAGAGTTTCACCGGAAACAAGTGTTGCAGTTCCTGTAAGAGTCGGTGTGGTGGAATTGGTGTAGAGCGTAGTAACTGTCGGGGTAGCGGAGGGAGAGACTCTGTCAACCGTTACGGAATAAGGATCGGAACTGGTGCCGCCCCCTATTTGGGCGGTAACATTGAAGGTGCCATCACCCTGATTGTTGATGGTACCGTACGGTATGGTAACGGTCGCATAATTGTTGGTGATGTCTTGTGGTTGCAGGGTGTAATCGACCGCCGGTTGTGTGCCCCAGGTGAGGTGGAGGACGTTGGTTGCAACAGCACCCGTATTGGCAAGGCTGACAATTACGGTGGTGCCTGACGGAGTACCATCAATTGCTTCACTATAATTGATACCGCCTCCACTGTTTTCTGGGACGGATGTAATTGCCGGTGGTGCAGCTGCAGCACCGGTTTTGAAATTCAAGGTGGTTGAATCACTGATCCCGGCGTAGTTATTGCCGGCAGTGTCTCTGACGGCAGTGGCAGCGACCGTCACATGATAATCCGTATTGGGAGCGAGATATGATGCCGGATTAAGGGTCACTCCGGTAGTGCCGTTGAAGGTAATGCTGCCACCGTGATTGCCGACTCCGCTGGCAACATCAAAGCTTTCAATCAGTGTAGAGCCGGAGGTTGCGTAGAGCGATATGACTCCGCTCCCCTTGGTCACATTCTCATTGAACGTCAGAGTAATATTGCTCTCCACCAGAACGCCGGTGACACCATCGACCGGTGAACTGCTCGATAGTAAAGGTGCGGTCAGGTCGATGGTGACAGTGCGGGTGTTGCTGTCGACCAGTGCGGCATCTTTGGCGTGGAAAGCATAGGTCGTGGTGTTCGTCAGAATTCCGGTCGTGAATGTCCAGTTACCGGCGCCATCGGTGGTGGTCTGACCTAAATAGGTAGCACCGTCATACAGGTCGACGGTGCTGTTTGCAGCGGCGGTACCGTGTATTTCCAGTTGCTGATCATCCGTTTTTCCGCCATCAGGAACATCCCCGACAACCGGAACCACATCATCCGTTATGCTGGTGATGAAGGGGGCAGAGGTGTCAATCGTTACCGTATAGTCGGGCGATAAGGCACTGGTATTGGATGAAACACCGGAAGCTGTGGCGTTGACGATGTGTGAGCCAAGCAACAAGGTGACGCTGGAATAATCGTATGACCAGGTGCCGCCGGCGGTGGCTGTGGTGGTGCCGATTTTTGAACCGTCAAGGTAAACGTCTATGATGCTGTTGGCATCGGCAGTCCCGCTGAAAACCAGGGTGCGGTCGCTGGTGTTATGTCCTTCAATCACCCCGGTATCGGTGCTGATGCCGGTAACTGCCGGTACATTGGGAGGTGTGATATCGGCAACGGTGATGGTGCTGGTGGATGGAGAAGCGACAACGCCGGCCAGATCGGTGGCCCGGAAGATGAACGTACGGTTTCCAATCTGCTTGGTGGCGGAAGGAGCATCGTCACGATACTGCAGGTCACGGACAATTGCCTCGGTTTGTGCTTCCGTAAAGTTGCCGCCACCATTTTTGCTCACGGTAAATATGCCGCCAGAGTAGCTGATGTCGACCACCACGCCACCAACGGTTACTGCGGACTGATTGCCGGAACCACCGTCGGCACGCAGATCAAGCGTGCCAAACGTAATGATTTCGGAAGCTCCATCCTTCAAGCCTGCCACTTGCATGGTCAGTTGGGTAATGCTGTCGGATGCCTCAACAACGGTTGCCTGATGTGAGTTGTCGTCAATGCTGACCTGGGTCCCATTGGTGCTGGTTACGGAATAGTTCAGTTGATTATCCACGGCGGGGGCAAGATCGATGACCGGGGCGGTGGTGTCCATGGTGAAATTGCGGGTCGCATCAGCAGTCATGGCATTGCCGACGCTATCCGTAATGCCGGATCCGGATGCCTTGAGTGTTAATATATACGAACCGGCAGGGCTGGTGACTGACGACAGGTCAATGGCATAATTTCTACCACTGCCGGTAACCGTCGCGCCGGTCAGGCTGACCGCAATGCCGTCGCGGGTCAGGATGAAATCGCTGATATCGACCCCGACAACATTTTCCGAGAACGTTACCGCAGTTGCGCTGACGACGGTATGTCGTGGATCAGGTGTTACGGATGCAATAGTCGCGGTTGGCGCCGTACTGTCAGGTGGGGTAATGGTAATGGCATAATCTTCAACCTCGCCATCCATCAAGGCACCATTCATATAGGAAGTGGTAAGCCTGGTGGTGTCGTTGGAAATGCGGAATCTGGCATAGGTTGCACCAGCCACTGGAGTAATGCCGGTCCAGGTCAGTGTCCGTGTGCCGCTGAAATTGGCTGCTACCGATGCGGTCGCGCCTTCGCCCGCATCAAAGTTTCCATTACGGTTAAAATCAATCCAGCCGACTACCACCGCTGGCTGGGTGGTGCTGAGATTGGTCACACTCACGTCAACAGTGTAGCTGGTCATGTTGCTGGCAAGCGTGCTGAAGGCAGTCACACCGTCATCGTTACTGTCGTTGGTTCCATTTCCGCTGGCCGGTCCGTCCGATTCCCAGCCGGGAGCTGTTCCCAGATAGGTGGTATTGCCGAGTGTATTATGCCGCGCGCCGTTGCTTCCCCACGTGGTGCCATAACTGTTGGGAGCGTCGCCGTAGTCCAGGTGGATGGTGACAATTCGCCCGGCATCGCCACTGGTCGGCAAGACATTGCCGTAATAGGTCTGTGTCTCGGCGGTCAGCACAGGAGCATCGGGGTTGGAAATGTTCAGTTTGTTGATGACCGGGTTTGAACCGCCGGAAGTAAAATAAAAGTATCCTTCGGAGTCAAAGTACTGCATGGGGAAGCTGGTGCCGGTCGAACCGGTGATGGCACCCAGGTCGGTTGTCACGCCGGTGTCGGGATCGATCCTCCACAAGTTGCTGCCGGCGGCAAAAATCATTTCTTTTCCGGCGCCGTTTTTAACCGGATTAAATGCCATGTCAACCGCGCCGGTGTTGGATATGTTCAGTGGGGCCAACCAGGTCAGATAGGTGCTGGAAGCGGGATTGGCGTCAAACCGGTAGATTATGGTGGGATTGCTGGTGTGCAAATACAAAACCCCGTTGGCGCTGACGTCTGCCGAGATCAGGTTGGATGAGGCTGGCGGTTGATTGGCCAGGTCAGGGACTCCCCGCGCAATACTGTTGGGAGAGGACGCCGAATGGTACACTACCGACATCTGGCTGACCGTGTTGTCGGCATTGATCCGGATGATCCTGAAGTTTGCGTTGTCGGAGGCGTAGAGATGACCGTCAACACGGCTGAATCCCATGCCGTTTGATGAGGAAGCATAAAAGTCGGTGGCAAGGTTGGAAATTGATCCCATGACCAGATTAAGCGAGTTCAGATCCATGCCGGATGTACTTCCCTGGCCGGAAGCGGCGCCAACCAGATAGGCTGAGGTTGTCGCGCCCTGGTCAAAGGCAGGTCCCAAAATACGCATGGTGCGGGTGCTGGCAACCGAATTGTTCTGCCCGTCATTTACGGTAATCGTAATGGTGCGATCCAGGTCGACTCCGGTAGTGGTGCTGAATCTGACCAGTGCCATCGCCGTCTGGTACTCGGACAAGGTAGCATGACCGCTCAACTTCAGTATGCCGGTTGCCGGATCGTATGTTATCTCACGAATGGATGAAGGTAGAGTTTCATATACTTTGAGCAGGTCTTCGCTTTGTCTGTTGGATGCGTTGATGGTAAAAGTGGCGCTTTCCAGATAGGTGTCATCAGCGTCGGTGATTGTAGGAGGGGTGGTTATGCTTAAGACGGGAACCGTGCTCCCCCCCTTGTCGAACCAGGTTGAACCTGAAATAGCTGACAGCACCGGTGCTGCATTAGAAGCCGGGGTGACATTAGTGATAGCCTGATTCAAGAAGGAGGTGGCGTGATTACCGGCTTTGTCCTGGATGCCGTTGGCGCCTGGATCGGTGTAGCTGATTTGTACGGAAGCACCGGATGTCACGGGTGTGGCAAGGGTTAAGGTGACCGTATTGGCGGTAGGGTTGATTACTACCTCGTTGATACTGTTACCGGTTACCGAAAATGCTCCGCTCCCTGGCGTATGGGCAAATGATGAATCAAGACCGGTCAGATCCGTATAGCTCAAGGTGATGATTGAGCCGTTCACCGAGGTGCCGGGAAGTGACAATTCCGGAGCAGCAGTGGCTATGACCAGGTTTTGAACCGTTGGAGTACTGTTGCCAGCGGCATCGGTTGCCAGCACTGTCAAGGTGTAGTTTCCCGGGGCCAGCGGGGTTGCCGTGCGATCAAGGCTCCACGAAGTTCCAACTACGCTGGCGCTCTGGCTGAAAACGGTGGCGTTCAGGCTGTCTTTTAAAATGAGCAGGATCGAATTACCGGCCTCTGTTGTGCCGCTGTAGCTCAGGCTTGTGTCGGAAGTGATGAAGTCTGATGAAGACATGCCGCTGTCGTTGGTGATCGTCACCGTGGCAGGGAGGATGGAATGGTCAATTGTGAAGGTTTCATCGACGCCACTCAATGGTGTACGATTACCGATCGCTTTGCCGCTCATGTCGCTGATCGTATTGGAGGGAGCAAGGTCAAGATTTACCGTGCCTGAGGTGCCGGATAGTCCGCCGACCAGTACATCATATTGCATTCCGCCACTGTTGGGGACCGGTGTAACCAGTTGCACCGTTGCGCCGTTGAGCGAGCCTGGTGCAAAGGTGAAATCGGTGCCGACGACATTCTGCACCGGTGCGCTGAAGGTTACCCGGAAGATAACCGCATCGGCATTGGTATCAGCATACGTCGGATTCTGGCGGACGATTTTATCCAACAGCATTGGCAAGTCGAGCGTGTAGGCATGCGAAGCGCCATTGATACTGTTGCCGGCGCCATCCACGGTTCTGGTGGTAAGCAGGCTGGTGTTATCCAGAAATACTCCGCCGGCGCTCCAGGTGCCGACTCCGGCGGTGGCATCAACCCAGGTAGTGCCATTGTCTGCCGATACCTGTATTTTTTCTCCGGCGCCCAATGATCCGGTAAAGGTTCCTGATACGGTCTGATTGGCAGCCGTGGTAATGAAGTCACCAACAGTGCCGGTGTCGTTGCTGAGTGCCGTAATGGCGTTGACGGTGGCGGTCGGTGCCACGGTGTCAATGGTTATGACAAATGGTGAGGAGGGTATGTTCTGGTTGCCGGTCGAATCTTCAATCCGGACGGTATAGCTGGCACTGTCACCATTGGCCAGGGTGGTGTCGGTATAACTCCAGCTATTGCCCACTACCGTGGCATTGCCGAGGCGCGTTGCCCCGTCATACACCACCACAACTTCACCGCTCCCCAATGTTCCCGTTATGCTGCCGGTCAGATCCAGAGAGGTGTCGTCGGAAGAACCGCTATTGGCCAGTGCCCCCTGGATTGGCCCGGAGTTGTCGGTTACCGAACTGATGGTTGCGCTGGCAGTGGGGGGCAGGTTGTCGAAGGTGTAGGCTTGGCTTTTTATTGCTCCAGCATTTCCGGCGCCATCTTCAACCCAGACCTGCAAGGTGTTGCTGCCGCTGATAGTTGCACCTGCCAGGGAATAGCTGTTGCTTCCTACCGTCGTGGTGGCGAACGACCAGGTGGCACCGTTATCCAGGGAAACTTTTACATGTTCTCCTGCTGTCAGATTGGCACTCAAGGTGCCGCTGATGGTCTGTGATGCCACGTTGGTCACAAAATCTGAGGCGCTGGTTCCACTGTCGGCCGAGAACGACAAGGTCGAAACCGTGGTGGCCGGAGCAGTAACATCGGTTGCCGTGCCGGTGGTAAAATGGATATTGGTTGTGTTGGACGAAGTAATACCTGCATAGCTGTTGCCGGCGCTGTCGGTCAATGCTGAAACATTGATATCAAGGTTATAGATGGTGGTGTTGGCCAGATTGGCGCCGGTATTATCCAGAATCAGGATATTCCCTTTGATGGTCCAGATACCGCTGCCGGTGGAGAATGAACCGGTGGTGGCGTTCAGGTCGAGCGTTGCCTGCCAGATATTGGTAGTGCCTTGTTGCAGGGTGACCGTGTTGTTGTTGGCTCGGATGTTCTCACTGAATTCCAGGATTACGCTGCTGTTGGTTGCAACGCCGGTGGTGGCCGAACCGGGAAAGTTGACGGAAAGAGTTGGGGCGGTGGTATCGATGGTGAAGTCGTAGCTGCCGCTATCCACCAGAGTGCCGCTGCCGCCGGTACCGCTGTAGGTGCGAACCGTCACGGTATGGGCGCCGGCTGCCAGTGCCGGGGCAACAACCGTCTGCATTGTTGTTGCCGAGGAATTTGTTGAGGTTGCAGCGCCCCCATCCCAGGAAACCGTATAGGATGCATGGGTATTCGTGGGAGTGAAAATAATGTTGGGTGTGGTGCTGTTCGTCAGGTTATCACCCTTGGTGCCGGTATCTGAACCGGAAATAAGCGTGACCGTCATGGTAGCCAGTTTGTCCTGATAGGAGTCCAGTATGTTTTTGGTCGTAAACAGTCCTGCCTCAATGGTCCCGGTCTGTTGTTCCAATCTCCAGTCGCCACCCAGTCTGGCCGCACCGGTGGTGTTATCAGATGCCGCCACATCGGCATTGGTGGCGGCCGCCAGGGCTGAGATGAACGAACTGCCATTCTCCCCCTGTGCCACATCACAACCGTAGAGCAGGATGTCGCCATCAACGGTCATGCTTGTGCCAATGCGTGCCAGATCGGAGGAGTAATTGGCCAAAGAGGCAGAGGAAAGTGTTGATGAACCGAGCTGGATTGAGCCGGAAGTGCCGTGGGAGACCAGGTGGATCGCAGTAATTCCGCTGCGGTTTGCCAGGATGTCGGAGATCTGCTGGATTCCATCCTGTGAAGAATTTATTAGAATTACTTCTCCCCCCGGTTTGACACCGGCGGTAAGCTGCTGCCAATCCTTGACGGCAGAATCAATGAACACGATTTCGTGGGAAGGTTTTTCCTGAGGGAGCGGGACACTAACCGGATGTATGACGTGTTTTTCTGCAGGTCCATCAAAAGGTGCTGCCTTGGCACTATCGTGGTGCCCATCCGCAAAATCAAATGCCAGTTGCGGGTGTGTCACGGCATCCGCCATGATTCCGACCGCACCGTCAAACAGTAAGCGCGGCTCAAGCGCCAAGGCGCGTTTTGCCGGACGGAAAGGGTTTGATTTCGGTTCGGGGTTTGTGTCTTGCAGCATCTTGTTTTTCTGCATAATCGCCTCAATGGTGAGTAGATGTATGTTGCTGAATCGAATTGTTTCTTTGGCGGGACAGGGGTGGGATCAGCAGAACTCTCTTGAATTCCATTTGATCTTCATTCGTTCCACTGGTATGTGCTGCATTGATAAATGTTTGTTTTGTAATAGTTTATATTGAATTCGACATATGTCAACTTGTTGAACAAAAAGGACGCACTATCAAAGTCTTCAGCCATGTAGTTGGAACTAGTGATTATGATTGCATGTTCTCACCATGGTTGGCGTGCAAGCAACTGTCAAAAGTTGTACCGGGTGATATAGCTTGCTGTGTTTAATTAAAATGTTAGTGGTTCATGTGTTGGTGCTTGTTATGGCAGGGCGGTGGCAATAAATAATCTCCAGAACAAAAATTTACAATCAAATTATGTAATAGAGACAAATAGAAAATCATATAGGCTCTTAGTTTAAATAACGATAATACAAGGTTGTTTTATAGCCTGTTTCTGTCGTGCAAGTCAAGATGATGATCTGAAAAAAGGATAAATTCTGTCTAAATTGTCTTGTTGTGCAGAATCGCCGATTCTCAGTCAGTTTGAGCTGTGCTCAATTGTGGTAGTATTTCCGGCTTTTTTAAGCAGCTGGTTTGTGATACTGTCAGCCGGTTTTTTAGGAACTGCGGACTGAATATGCTGAATTACCTACGAAGAATCAGGTGCGGTTGAAACTTTTGTTACAGGAGGAATCCCAATGCTGACTCTGAATGATTCATTGCTGCTGAAACAACAATGCTATGTAAATGGTGTCTGGCAGGATGCCGGTGATGGCGCCACCATTGCGGTGACCAACCCGGCCACCGGCGATGTGCTCGGTACGGTTCCCAAAATGGGGACAACGGAAACCAGAGAAGCGATTGCGGCTGCCAGTCAGGCGCTGCCAGCCTGGCGGGCGAAAAGCGCCAAGGAGCGTTCTGTCATTCTGAGACGCTGGTTCGAGTTGATCATGGCACATCAGAACGATCTGGCGATTATCATGACCGCGGAACAAGGGAAACCGCTGGCTGAGTCCAGGGGGGAAATTGCCTATGCCGCCTCGTTCATCGAGTGGTTTGCGGAAGAAGCCAAGCGGGTCTATGGCGATACGATTCCGGGACATGCGGTTGACAAGCGGATCGTGGTGATCAAAGAGGCGATCGGGGTTTGCGCTGCCATTACTCCGTGGAATTTTCCGGCTGCCATGATTACCCGCAAGGCGGGGCCGGCCCTGGCAGCTGGCTGCACCATGGTGGTCAAACCGGCCAGCGCCACTCCCTTCTCCGCCCTGGCACTGGCGGAATTGGGGGAGCGGGCCGGCATTCCAGCCGGTGTTTTCAGTGTGGTCACCGGCTCGGCAGCTGCCATCGGTGCCGAAATGACCGCCAACCCGATTGTGCGCAAGCTGACCTTTACCGGTTCGACCGAAATTGGCAAGGAACTGATGGCCCAGTGTGCTGCCTCGGTTAAAAAGGTGTCACTGGAGTTGGGTGGCAATGCGCCGTTCATTGTCTTTAATGATGCCGATCTGGATGCGGCGGTGGAGGGTGCGATTGCCTCCAAGTACCGTAACACCGGTCAGACCTGTGTTTGTACCAATCGTTTGCTGGTGCAGGCCGGGGTGTATGATCTGTTTGCCGAAAAACTGGCGCTGGCGGTGGCCCGGCTGCAGGTGGGGAATGGCCTGGAGGGTGATTTCCAACAGGGACCGCTGATCGATGCGTTTGCGGTGGAAAAAGTGGAGCAGCATATCGAAGATGCCCTTGCTAAAGGTGCGCGGCTGCTGCAGGGTGGCAAACGGCATCAGCTGGGAGGAACATTTTTCCAGCCGACGATTCTGGCCGATGTTACCGCTGATATGCTGGTGGCCAAGGAGGAAACCTTTGGTCCCCTGGCGCCCTTGTTCAAGTTTACCACCGATGACGAGGCGATCCGCATGGCAAATGACACTGAATTCGGCCTGGCATCCTATTTTTACAGCCGTGATATCAGCCGGGTCTGGAAGGTCGCTGAAGCATTGGAATACGGAATGGTCGGCATCAATACCGGGTTGATCTCAACCGAGGTGGCTCCCTTTGGCGGCATGAAGGAGTCGGGAATCGGGCGGGAAGGGTCGAAATACGGCATCGAGGAGTTTGTGGAAGTGAAATATCTCTGCATGGGTGGCATGTAGATGGATTTCGTCCTGAGGCATGAATCCCCCAAGATTCTGGTGGTGGATGACGATCCGGTTGCCCTTAGAATTGTAACCTCGGTTCTTGATGCTGCCGGTCATGAATATGTAGTGGCCAGTAATGGACAGGAAGCGATTGATCGTTACAGCGATGCCTTCTTTCCAATTATCATTACCGACTGGATGATGCCGGAAATGGATGGCCTGGAGTTGTGCCGGCTGATTCGTACCATGAAGATCAAGCGCTACATCTATATCATTCTGATGACCTGCAAGGATTCCAGGGACGATTTGATCAACGGGCTGGAAGCAGGGGCAGACGAGTATATTGTCAAACCGGTCAATCATGCCGAGTTGCGGGCACGGCTGAACAGCGCCATCCGCATTCTGGATCTGGAAGCAAATCTGAAACAGAGTCTGGCGGAAATCAGTGAAATGTCGATCCGCGATCCCCTGACCGGTGCATTTAATCGTGGTTACATGGATCATCAGTTGCTTCAAGAGGTTAAACGGGCACAGCGCTATGTGCATCCATTGTCAATCCTGATGTGTGATCTGGATCACTTCAAAAAAATAAACGACAATTATGGGCATCAGGCGGGTGACGAAATCCTGAAAGCGTGTGTTGCTCGCATCAATGAATCTGTCCGACGCGGTATCGACTGGGTTGCCCGTTATGGCGGCGAAGAATTTCTGATCGTGTTGCCGGAAACCGATTTTGACGGTTGTGCCGTGGTGGCGGAACGGATTCGGCAGCTGATTGCTTTCAACCCAATAAATACCTTTGGGTGTGAAATTGATATCACCGCCAGTTTTGGTGCAGTGACGATTACTCCCACCGAAAGCAGGCATATTATCCAGGGTGAGCAGTTTTTGCACCTGGCCGACAAGTGTCTCTATCAGGCCAAGAATAGTGGCCGTAATCGGGTGGTGGCCGTTAAAATGGATCATGGAACCCTACCATGACGTAGAATATGCTGAAAAATGAAGCTGGTACGGCTTGCTTTTCAGCGGTTGAAACCATATACTTCGTGCCACATTTAAACCATTAAGGAGAACAGCGTGATTCAGATCGATTTTGACAAAATGGGGGGATTGATCCCGGCGGTAATTCAGGATTACGAAAACGGTGAAGTGTTGATGGTTGCTTTCATGGATAAAAAAACCCTCGACCTGACACTGAAGGATGGCAAAACCTGGTTCTTCAGCCGTACCCGCAACAAATACTGGATGAAGGGTGAAGAGTCGGGCAACACCCAGGAAGTTATGGAAGTATTGACCGATTGCGATGCTGATACGGTGGTGATCAAGGTCAAGCAGAACGGCCCGGCCGCCTGTCATACCGGAAATCGCAGCTGTTTTTACGTCAAATGGGAAAACGGAGCCTGGGTGGAGCATTCCAATCCGCTGTTCGATCCGGCTGAAGTCTATAAAAAAGGGTGAGGAAAGAGAGTTAATCATGTCAAATGTATTGAACTTCGGAATTCCCAAGGGGAGCCTGGAAGAAGCAACCGTTAATCTGTTCAAAAAATCGGGGTGGCAGATCAGTATCTCATCCCGCAGCTATTTTCCGGGTGTCGATGACAGTGAAATGAATTGTAAGCTGATCCGTCCCCAGGAAATGGGACGTTACGTGGAGCGTACCACCATTGATGCCGGTATTGCCGGTCGTGATTGGGTCCGCGAAAATCAGGCCGACGTGGTGGAAGTGTGCGAAATGGTCTATTCCAAGGTATCCCGTCGTCCTGCCCGCTGGGTTCTGGTCGTGAATGGTGATTCCAATGTTCAGGGGCCGGAAGACCTGGCTGGCGCCACCATTTCCACCGAGCTGGTCGGTTTTACCACCCGCTATTTTGCCGAGCGTAATATACCGGTTAAGGTAGAGTTTTCCTGGGGCGCCACCGAAGCCAAAGTGGTGGACGGATTGTGTGATGCCATCGTGGAAGTAACCGAAACCGGCTCAACCATCAAGGCCAACGGACTGCGGATTGTGTGCGAATTGATGGAATCGGTGCCGGTTCTGATTGCCAGTAAGGCGGCTTGGGAAGATCCCTGGAAACGCGCCAAAATCAACCAGATCGCCACGCTGCTCAAATCATCTCTGGCTGCCGAGGGGATGGTCGGATTGAAAATGAATGTTCCGGCTGACAAGGTGGATGCCATTACCGCCGTGCTCCCCAGCCTCAAAAATCCGACCGTATCCCATCTGTATAAATCGGACTGGTTATCGGTGGAAAGCATCCTTTCGGAAAAAGATGTACGCCGGATTGTGCCGGAACTGCTGCAGCTGGGTGCCGAAGGAATTATCGAATATCCGCTCAGCAAAATTATCTAGCTTTGAAATAATAAAAAGACTGGTAATTGTTCGTGATCAAGTCTGGACCAAAGCCTGCTAATTTTGAAAAAAATAGCAGGCTTTTTTTGTGAGGTTCTGGAGCGGGAATCCAAACTCAAGTCGTTACGAGTGAGCAGGAGCAGGAATCACCCCGAGGATGCGCGGTGCGATGGATGGGAACGAGGATAGCAACCAGGCAATTCCGAACGTTCGGAAATTAACTAACATATTGATATTTAAGAATACAGTTTCAAAAAACATCCAAGTTTATCAGCCAGTAAGGCACGGAAAAAGGAGAATCAGCTTATGACGGAAGATATTCGCTGGAAACAACGGCTGGCCAACTATTCCAAAGCGCTTCGTCAACTCACCAGATTTGTTGAAAAAGGGGAGCTAAACGAGTTTGAACAGCAGGGCTTGATTCAATGTTTCGAGTACACCTACGAACTTGCATGGAACAGCATTAAGGACGTTTTTGAAGCGCAGGGAGAGGTCGGAATCATTGGCAGCCGCGATGCCTTCCGTCTGGCTTTCAGGCGTGGGTTGATTGAAAATGGTGAAACCTGGATGGAGATGATCACAAGCCGTGTTCTCACCAGCCACACCTATAATGAAGATGTGGCCGATGATATCTCCAGTAAAATTGTGACACGGTACTACCCTGAATTTATCCGTTTACACCTACGGCTTGAAGCTCTGAGTTCACAATCATGATGAACGATCTCACCTTTGGATTACCTCTGGCTGCTGTAGAAAAGATCCGTGGTGTATTCGCTTCTCACCCGGAAGTGGAAAGGTCCGTGTTGTACGGCTCGCGCGCCAAGGGTAATTACAAAACCGGCTCGGATATTGATTTGACGATGTATGGTGATGATCTCAACCACACGGTATTGCTGAAAATCCTTGATGAACTGGATGATCTGCTTTTGCCGTGGATGATCGATCTTTCGATTTACCGGCAGATTGATAATGTTAGTCTGCGGGAGCATATCGAGCGGGTTGGGGTGGTCTTTTATGAGCGGGAATCTGGCTCATACGGAGACGCGGCCAAAAACAGGCGCTTCTAAGCGAGGGCGCAGGATCGGTGGTTGCGCCCACCCCGCGCCAGTTCTATTGCCCGTAAGAAAGAATATCCGGTAGCGGGGCGAGCTGTGTCATCCTCGCTGGCAAGGCTGGAAGTGTCTGTCCTCGTTCCAGCGCCGGTCTTAAAACAGACAGCATTTATGAGGGGAAAATGAAACAGATCGTCATTGGAGTTATAGCCGATACCCATGGGCTGATCCGTCCCGAACTTCTGGAACAGTTCAAGGGTGTTGACTGTATTGTTCATGCCGGAGACATCGGCAGCCCGCACGTGCTGGACGTTTTGCGGGAGATTGCCCCTGTCCATGCGGTGCGGGGAAATGCCGACAAAGGCGATTGGGCGGCATCGTTACCGATGTTTGATCTGTTTGAAATGGCAGGGCACTTTATATATCTGATTCATGACCTGAAGACTGTTGATTTCGATCCGGCGGCTGCCGGAATACATGTGATTATATCAGGGCACTCGCACCAGCCTGATATCTCATACAAAAAGGGTATTTTTTATTTGAATCCCGGCAGCGCCGGACCACGGCGATTCAAACTGCCGGTTTCAGCCTCCCTGTTACGGCTTGAATGCGGCGCACATATTAATGCAGAACTGATCACCATGCGTTTCTTTATCGAACAAGCAACTTGGAAGGATGGTTATCGGCTTATCGTGCGCTTTGACAATGGCGTAACCAAGACCGTCAACCTGGAGCCTGACGAAGCCTATCTCAATTTCAAGAGTCTGCTTGATCCGGAATATTTAAAGCAATTTGCTATTGATCCTCACAAGGGGGCGCTGATCTGGCCAAACGGTGAGCGTTACACGGCTGATAAGCTCTATGAAACTGGTATCCGTTGCAGGATTGATTTTGATGAGCCGACGGTGGAGTGGTATTTGAGTCGCTTTGATGATCATCTCGATGGCGTTGAAGTTCTCTTTGGCAAGAGCTGTGAACTGAAGAGTGACGCCTACACGGTTCCACTGTTCATCCTCTTCTCCCAAAATGGCCGCTTGTATAAAATTGTAGATGAAATCATAGACTGGTGTGATCCGGCCTGTGGTGCTGGGTGGGAACAGATACGACGGGAGACCAGCAAAGAAGAGTTGCTGCATGCCATAGATCATGAGGGGCTTGGAGTGATTGAGGGAGAAGATTGTTTTGGCACTGAGTTGAGAAGTTTTCTGGAACATGGCGGAAAATAATGTGAATAACTGTGAATCATCCGTATCGGCAAGGCTGGAAATGTCCGTCCTCGTTCCAGCGCCGGTGTGATTTCTCCGGAAGACTGGAAAGTCGGCTACCAGCGGGGTTGTTGAAATTGTCATACATGTGGGGTTGAAGTCGGGCAGCGTTTATAGCTGACAGTCGAGTCAACCCAGATCCTTGCAGACATTATTTCAGCGGCAGGCTTGATGGAGGAAGTGTCGCCCTCCCCGGAGAACAAATAAATGCTTTTGCCCCACGGAAGTTAAGGGGAATCTGCCTTGTGCTGATTGAGGATGCTGGGCTCGGCGTCCTCCCAAAGTAGAAAGAACAAAGGTAAAAATCATGGGAATAGAAGCGCTCATACATGCATTTCCCGTAACAACTATTGAATCCGAACCGCTTGCCTTTTTGGGCGGGCTTTTGCGAAAAGATTTAAACAATGACCGGAAAGCAGAAATCACCTTCCTTGAACCTCCGGCAGGTCAGCATGTGCCATTTGTTGACCCGGTGGAGGCACTGATGATTTTGTTTCGTGCAAACGGCATGAGTTTTGATGATGCGACGGCCCGCGCTGTACATGAATTTGCAACCCTTCGCGCCGGATTATCCGTGCTGGAACGTCCGCGTCTCTATCATGGATCTGAAGTCTTGAATATCCCGGAATGTATCTCTATACCGCGTTTGCTTGCGTTATTGAAAGAGCACGCTCTGGTTTCTGATGAGTTGATCAAATTTATTGAGCATGCCTGTAATGAGACCTGCATGAGCAAGCTGTATGAAGATTTAAGTTCCAGCAATGGTGAAAAATGGCGGCTTGACGAATTACCTGATACACCACTTCCAAAGTCAATGATCGAGTTTTTTGTCGGATCACGTTCGGATATCGCCTGGGAAATTGCCCCGGAAGGCCCGGTTGACGAAGAACTGCCACCAGCGTTGCTGTCATGGCGAGAGTCAATGATGCCGGTTGCCAAACATCTTGAACAGGTTCTTGGAGAAGAGGTGTTTTACTTTCAAGATCTTGATGATTACCGCGATGATGACTGGTGCCATCGTAATTTTGTGCTGCACTGCTGGTGTGATTTGTTGCCGGAATCAGATTTTGTTCAATATATGCTTGAAGTGGCGGAAATGCCCGATGTTGAATTCCTCAAATCAGCCCTGCTGGCCCCGGAAAGTTTTCGGTTGCACCCTTTCAAATTCGAGTGCCATTTTGGTGGGATTGAAGCAACAATCTTGCGGTTTTCAATGGACGACGCAACGAAATAAAAGCGCTGGTGAGACCTGTTGTGATATAGTTCCCGCGTTTTTTTTGGGAGAAAGTATTATGGGCTGGTCATTTCGTAAAAGCTTAAATGTTGGCCCGTTACGGGTGAACCTACCAGAGTCCGGCGTCGGTTCTAGTGGGGGATTCCGGACGTTCGTGTCGGTGTTGCTGCCGAAGGCCGCAAGTGTCTGCGAATTGGTTTTCCAGGGACGGGGTTGTGCTGGACGAAGTATTTTTGAAAAACGTGTTGATGGATAAATGAACTAGAAAACAGCTAAATCGGCACATTCAAAACCGCTGTTGGTTTATACGGGAAAAACTGGTTGATGAGGAAAACGACGAGTCCTGATTCAGGATAATTAGTGAACGCAAAGTGAACATATGTCTTTAACGAAACTGAACGAAATAGCCGCGAAGCGTGGCGGAAAATGCCTGTCGGAAACATACGTCAATGCCCGGACAAGGATGCTATGGGAGTGCGCAGAAGGGCATCGTTGGGAAACAACCGCCGATAAGATAAAGAACAGGCAGACTTGGTGCCCTCTCTGCGCAGGGTGCGTAAAATCCAATATTGACGAGATGAAAGAGCTTGCCAGAGCAAGAGGCGGCAAGTGTTTGTCTGATGAGTATCTCAACACCGATGCTAAGTTGCAATGGGAATGCGATAAAGGCCATCGATGGGAAGCCACGGCATATCACATTAAACGAAGGAATAGCTGGTGTCCTGTATGTGCCGGACGACAGAAACTGACAATTGATGAAATGAGGGCTGTCGCTCAAGGGCGTGGTGGTCGCTGTCTTTCTGAACAGTATGTGAATAACGAGACGAAACTATTGTGGGAATGTAGTCATGGGCACAGATGGGAAACGATTCCTAGCCTGATAAAGAGAGAGGCATGGTGTCCAGTATGCGCAGGGAATGCCAGGCGTTCTTTAGATGAAATTATTGCAATTGCTGAATCTCGTGGTGGTAAATGTCTGTCAACAAAATACCAAAACATAAGCACAAAACTCAGATTTAAGTGTGAAACGAATCATGAATGGGAGGCCAGACCTTCTACAATCAAAAAGGGCCATTGGTGTCCTCACTGTGCTGGTAGCGCAAGATTGTCTCTTGATGATATGCAGAAAATTGCGATGAGTCGTGGCGGCAAGTGTCTTTCCGGCCAGTACAAAAACAGTCAGTCAAAATTGAAGTGGGAATGCGCCCATGGGCATAAGTGGGATTCTGTACCAAACAGCATAATCAACGGCACGTGGTGTCCTCATTGTTCTTCCGGTCTGGGAGAAAGAATCTGCCGCGAGCATTTCGAGCAAATTTTTTGTGATACGTTTCCCAAAAGCTATCCGACATGGCTGGTCAATGACGACGGGAATCAGATGGAGCTTGATGGTTATTGCGAAAGGCTCGGCATCGCTTTTGAGTATCAGGGAGAACAGCACTATTCGTTAGACACGCATTACATCACTTCTGAGCAGGAGCTGGAACGAAGGCAGCGCCATGATGAAATGAAACTCAATCTCTGCCAGCAAAATGGAGTTTATTTGTTTCAAATCCCAGAAATCTGGAAGCGCATTGAACTGGCAGACCTGAAACCACTGATCCTGAAGCAATCCTCTGAGCCTGGTGTAGCTTTGCCATCCGGTTTCGAAAACATCACTATCAATCTCTTGAAGGCATATTCATCAAACAGTTCATTTGAAACCTTGGCAGAATTAAATCGTCTTGCAACTGAAAGAGGCGGCAAGTGTCATTCGACTGTTTATAAAACCGTAAAAACTGGACTTTCCTGGGAATGCGGCGCAGGACATCATTGGAAAGCAACACCGGACAGCATTGTCAGAGGATCGTGGTGTCCAGTGTGCGGAAAACAGAAATCTGCTGACAGCCGAAGGCTTGATATCGTTGAAGTCCATAAGATTGCACAGGAACGGGGCGGGAAATGCCTTTCGTCCGAATATGCATCTTCAAAGAATAAACTTCTGTGGGAGTGTGCACACGGTCATCAATGGGAAGCGAGGCTGACCAATATTAAAAATCGAAGTTGGTGTCCTTTCTGCGGGGGCAGAATGAAGCTGACGCTTGATGATATGCGAGCCCTTGCGGAAGAAAGAGGTGGCCGCTGTCTTTCAGAACAATATGCAAACAATCAAACCAAGCTGCTATGGGAGTGCGGCAACGGGCATCAGTGGTATGCCGCGCCGAATAAAATCAAGATGGGAACCTGGTGCCCCACGTGCGGTGCTGAACGAAGGGCGTCGAAAAAACGGCTGACAATTGAGGCAATGAA
Source organism: Geobacteraceae bacterium (assembly GCA_036732725.1). GTDB lineage: Bacteria > Desulfobacterota > Desulfuromonadia > Geobacterales > Pseudopelobacteraceae > CAIPTY01. The sequence continues at coordinate 18,609 of DAINBV010000008.1, forward strand.
GGAATTGGCCGAAGCGAAAAGCGGCAGGTGTCTTTCGAATGTTTATAGGAATGCGAATTCAAAACTATTGTGGCGCTGTAGTAATGGTCATGAGTGGGAAGCAATTCCGGCAAGTGTTATCAAAGGGCATTGGTGCCGGAAGTGTTACCATGACTTTCGAAAGGTCTAACTGTTTTGTGTTGTATGGTGTGTATTGTGGAGAGAAGTAATTTTTCTTAGCATTATGCTGTTTTGTGCGGTTTGATGTGATGTTAAATTAAAGACCTCGAAATACTATTACAACAATTGAAATGACATCACGTACTTGTAAGGAGAAAACGCTATGACCAAGAAAGACACTGCTATCCACGAATTTTCCAAAGAACTTGAAATGGCTCTCGCATATTCAAATCGAGATAATTTTATACAATTCATCGGTGCCGCAATACATGGGCTTGGTGTAAATGGAATAATCAATGACAAGCTTGGTTTGAAAGTATGTAACCGTATGCGGATTGGTGAAAAATGAGTCTAACCCCCGAAATCATCCTCAACCTCTGGTACTACGTCGATGAAGATCAACAATTTATCTTCGCCCTTGCCGGTCGGGCATACATTACCAGCGGCACCGACGAAGAGAAAACCATTCTGCTGAAACAGCTTGCCAGAACCGATTATCCCCTGGCGCTCAAACTTCCAACACCTGACCGTTACGTTACCTTTTTTGCCGATAAAATGCGCCCTGGCATTGCCCCTGTCTCCGAACTGGACGATCCGGCAACGCAACTGTTTGAAGAGGTGTATCAGGCGATTGAAGCGGACTTGGCAAAAAAGGCAGAAGACCGGGATTGGCCTCTGGATGATTATAAAATCCCCGACAATCCACTTTTCGTCATGACTGCGCTTTATCAGGAGGATGAAGGTGGAGTGCGTGTGTTGGGGGTGGCGGAATGAAAAAACTCCCAATTCCGAACGTTCGGAAATTAACTAACATACTGATATTGAAGAATACAGCTTCAAAAATCATCCAAATTTTTCAGCCAGTAAGGCATGAGATGCTGGAGCGTCCATAGATGTACCACTGCAAAAAAAACTATTCATAAAAGGTATAACCATGAACATCCCCAACCCCTCCTAAAATAGGAGGGGGAGCTTGTAATGCACCTTATTGTGTAGCGGAGCGAACAAAATGACCAAAAAAGAAACTCCCGGATAACCAGATCAGTGTCTATCAGAAATGCGTCACGATAACCGGAGCAGCAGATGATAAAGGAAATACATGAATATTCAAAACGTCAAAGGCTATGACGACTTCCTGGGAGGTCTGAGGTCGCGCATACGTGCCGCTCAGACACGAGCTGCACTGACGCTCAACCGTGAACTGGTGTTGTTGTACTGGCAGATTGGGCGCGATATCCTGACTCGCCAGAAAGACGAAGGGTGGGGAGCCAAGGTTATTGATCGGCTGGCAAACGATCTGCGTAGAGAATTCCCGGATATGAAGGGCTTTTCCCCAAGAAACCTGCTATTCATGCGCTCGTTTGCTGAAGAATTCACGGGAGAGGAAAAAGTGAAACAGCTTGTTTCACAATTGCCGTGGGGACATGTTGTCCGGCTTATTCAAAAGGTGAAACCTGCTGAAGAGCGCGAATGGTACATCCACAAAACCATTGAACACGGCTGGTCGCGTGACATTCTTGTAATGCAGATTGAATCACGCCTTTTTCATCGTCAGGGAAAAGCTGTTACCAACTTCGCCGCTACACTCCCCCCGCCTCAATCCGATCTGGCACAACAGACCTTGAAAGATCCATATGTATTCGACTTCCTTGGCCTTGGTGATAAAGCTCAGGAGCGTGAGGTTGAACGGGAGCTTGTGAAGCATATCACCAGTTTCTTACTGGAGTTGGGTGCCGGTTTTTCATACATCGGAAGGCAGGTTCACCTGGAGGTTGAAAAAGAAGATTTTTATCTCGACCTGCTTTTTTACCACCTGAAGCTGCGCTGCTTTGTGGTGATCGAGCTGAAGACCGGGGCGTTCAAACCTGAATATGCAGGAAAGCTCAATTTCTATCTATCTGCGGTGGACGCTACAATGCGCCATGAAAGCGATAATCCTTCCATTGGCCTTATTCTCTGCAAAGATAAGAAGGGATTGATAGCAGAATATGCACTGAAGGATATTTCAAAACCTGTCGGAATTTCAGAATACCAACTTGTAGCGGCAATACCTGAAAACCTGAAGGGAAGTCTGCCAACGATTGAAGAACTGGAAGCTGAGTTTTCTGATGATGTGAGAGAGGACGGAGTGGAGCAAGTGAAGAAATGATCAAACCTGTCATAATTAGAGATTTACCTGTGAAAACGATGAATCTAATGTTTGATTTGATGGTTACTCAGAGCGGAATTTGTACAACAGTTTCTGTCTGTTTCTCTCCATGAAAACAGACTACCTTCCCATAGACGAAATACTTCCCAAGCTGATTGATGCTATTGGTGCTCATTCCAATGTGCTGTTGCATGCACCGCCGGGAGCGGGTAAAACCACCCGGGTTCCGCTGGCATTAGTTCAACACTTATCCCTGACTGCCGGAAAAATAATCATGCTGGAACCACGCCGGTTGGCGGCAGTATCGGCGGCCCGCTGGATGGCAGCCACCTTGAGAGAAGAGGTGGGGCAAACCGTTGGCTATCGTATCCGCTTCGAGAACCGGGTGTCAGCCGCCAGCAGGATCGAGGTGGTGACCGAAGGAGTGCTGACCCGCATGATCCAGCAAGACCCGCTCCTGGAAGGGGTGGCGCTGGTGATTTTTGACGAGTTTCATGAGCGGAGTCTCCAGGCTGATTTGGGGCTGGCGCTCTGTCTTGATCTGCAACGGCAGGTGCGGGAAGATCTGAAGTTGCTGGTCATGTCTGCCACGCTGGAAGTGGAACCGCTCACCCGGCTGCTGGGTGGGGCACCGCTGGTTTCATCACCGGGACGTTCCTATCCGGTGCAGATTATGTATCGCGAGCATCCTCCCTCACTCGATCTGGCAGCGCGGGTCAAGGATGCGGTGCTGCATGCTTTGCAGGAACATGAGGGGGACCTGCTGGTGTTTCTTCCTGGCGCCGGGGAAATCCGGCGTGTTGCCGATTCCCTGGCAGTGGCGCTGGGGGAACGTCCGGTTGCCATCCGTCCGTTGTATGGCGAGCTACCGTTTGAAGAACAACAACGTGCCATTCTGCCTGGGCAGGGGCGTAAGGTCATACTGGCAACCAGCATTGCCGAAACCAGCTTGACCGTGGAAGGGGTGCGGATCGTTATCGACAGCGGTCTGGCACGGCGCATGCGGCACGATCAGGGGAGTGGCATGAATCGACTGGTGACGATCCGCGAGTCCCAGGCTTCGGCAATCCAGCGTAGTGGCCGGGCTGGCCGCACCGCCCCCGGTGTCTGCTATCGTCTCTACAGCCAGCACAGCTACCATGCCATGGTACCCCATACTCCGGCGGAAATGCTGGAGGCCGATCTGTCGCCGTTGCTGCTGGAACTGGCCGCCTGGGGTGTCTCTGACCCATCCACCCTGCAATGGCTTGATCCACCGGCCGGGAGTTCACTGGTCGTCGCCCGTGAGTTGTTGTGTCTGCTGGGAGCGCTTGACAAGCATAACCTTATGATTACCCCGCTTGGCCGGGAAATGGCGAAGTTGCCGCTTCATCCCCGTTTGTCGGCCTTGTTGATGCGTGGAAAACAGCTCGCATGTCCGGCGCTGGCTTGCGATCTAGCGGCGCTGTTGTCCGAGCGGGATATTGTCCGCAGCAACGCTCTCCGGAGCGGCGGTTACCATGCCGTTGAAGATAACGGTTTGTCGGTAACCGAACGTCTGGAACTGTTCCAACGCTGGCGGGATGGCCGATCCGTTCCGGCTGGCCTGCAACACAACCTGCTCAAGTCGGTGGAGCGGGTAGGGGGGCAGTTGCGACGATTGATCAAAACAGGAAGGGCAGATCAGGGAGGAGAGCATCTGGTGGCGCGCCTGCTTCTGGCTGCCTGGCCGGATCGCTTGGCGCAGCGGCGTGAGGGGAGTGGCGAACGGTATCTGCTCTCCAACGGCTGTGGCGCACGGCTGGCTCGTCCCGACCGGTTGCGGGACTCAGGGATGCTGGTGGCGGTCTCGGTGGCGGGAGTGACGGCGGCTGATTCGATTATCCATCTGGGAGAAGCTCTGCCGCACCAGGTTGTGCGGCAGGAGTTGCAACAGCAGATCGTTGTGCGGCAGATCTGTGAGTGGGATCCCCGGGAAGGGAGAGTCAGCGCCTTCCAGGAAGAATCGTACGGTGCGCTGGTGTTGACACGCCGTCAAATTTCACCAGAAGGCGATCAGTTGCAGCAGGCGTTGATCATGGCGATCCGTCAATCGGAACTGCGACTGCTGGCCCGTCCTCCCGCATTTTATCAGCTTCAGGCGCGGATCATGCTGCTGCGGCGCAGCTTTCCCGCTGACGACTGGCCCGATGTATCCGATCCGGCGCTCAGTCAGTCGCTGGAGAACTGGCTGGGAGGGCATCTGGGGGGAATCCGCAACGCAGATCAGCTGGCGCGGCTCAATAGCACCGATCTGCTGGGGCAACTGCTCGATTACCGGCAGCGTCAACGACTGGAACAGCTGGCGCCAACCGCCTTGCGTGTCCCTAGTGGTTCCCAGATCAGGATCGACTACGGTGAGGAAGATTATCCTGTGCTGGCGGTGAAACTGCAGGAACTGTTCGGCTTGGCAGAAACGCCGACCGTTGCCGATGGCCGGGTGCCGTTGTTGCTGCACCTGCTGTCACCAGCCGGTCGACCGTTGCAGGTGACCCAGGATCTGAAAGGTTTCTGGGACGGCTCCTACCATCTGGTCAAAAAAGAGATGAAGGGACGCTATCCCAAGCACCCCTGGCCTGACGATCCCTGGAATGCCGCCCCGACACGGCGGACAAAACCTAAACCGGGTTGAAACCGGCATGATGCTGGATACCCAGCTCAAGGAGATATGGCATGGCACGCTGCTCAAATTGTAAAGCCCCGCTGGCGGACGGCTCGATTGTCTGTGATTACTGTGGCAACCGGAATGATCTGGATTTGCAGGGAGTGCATTATTACACCACCCATCCGATTGATCAGCCGCGCTTTTGCCCGCGCTGCAACGAAAAGAAACTGGCTACCCTTGATCTCAAGCTCAACGGTACCTTTCTGATTGAACGATGTGACAGTTGTCTGGGGCTGTTCTTTGATCCGGGAGAACTGGAAGCTGTTTTGGAAGCAACGGTCAGTAATGTGTCTGGAATTGATCGTACCGGTCTTGATCAACTCAACGCCCAACGGCGACCCAAGGAATACCCGATTTCCTATCTCAAATGCCCGGTTTGTTCCCAGCTTATGAACCGCGTTAATTTTGGTGCCAAAAGTGGTGTGATTGCCGATCGTTGCAAAGCACACGGACTCTGGCTGGATGGTGGTGAGCTGAGACATCTGCAGGAATGGATGAAACTGGGTGGGAAAATGCTGGATCAGGAACGGCAACATCAGCAGCAGTTGGAAGATATCCGTCGTGAACGGGAGGTCCGGGATCGTCAGAGCGGCGGTGTCTATGAGCCATCACCATTCGACGGTTACGGTGATGTCCTGAGGAATTCCGATCCGGATCTGTTTGATATTGTCTTCAAGGCGTTGCGGATTTTTACACGGTGGTGAGAGCCTGGAACCGGGAAATACCTGGCGCCAACCAGGCAGAATCAATACCTGTTCAGCTTTAAGATTACCCCTCGATTACAGATTCAACATCTGGCAATCATGAGGTAATCTCGAAGCCGAAAAGTTTTTGTGTGGTTTTGTCTCGTTCCGTTCAGGCGCTCAGTGCAAATTCCGCAGTTCCTATTTCCATCAGGTACAAGCGGATGTCGATCGAGTATTGTTCGCCCGATTCCTTGATCAAGGTGGTCAGCTTTTCAAGGATGGTCTTGGCCAGTTTGTTTTCCGTGGAGATCCGTGGGTCGTTTCTCTTGGCAAAGATCAGGATTTTGATGTCGGAACCGACGTCACGCGGACTGGCCTGGGAAAACATCAACGAAACCTGTTCCGGTTTGAGCGGTGCCAGATTTCCACCCGGAACCTCCAAAACTTCCGAGAAGATCACCGGCAATCTGGTTGACATAAGATCAAGTGTACCTTCCGTGACGTTCGCTTTGCAAACGATTGATGCATTCATTAGTCTTCCCCTCACTTTTTTAGACTTACTTGACCAGCATACGTAAAAAAAGGTCACAGCTTGCTGCTGTCACCTCTTGTTGGTATGATCTGAAGCAAGTTGGGAATAGCACACTTTGAAAGAACATTCAAGGATGCTTTGATCTCGTTTGCTGCCAGGTTTGCCGCTGTTGCTGGTCAAAACAAGCTGACTGACCGGTGGCATGTAACGTGCAGCGTACTGTCGCAAGTTGGCTGGCGTACTGAAAATGGTTCTTGCCGGAAATTTGCATGCAGGTACTTGCAATGGGAGGTTATATGGAAAAAAGAAATTTTACCCGGGTTGCTTACACGGAGTGTGCATCATTCAAGTACGAGGATCAGCTCTTTGTGGGGGATGTTCAGGACATCAGTCTGCAGGGGATGTACATCAAATCCGATAAGGAGTTGCCGTTGCATGCGGCGGTCGAGGTGACGGTGTATCATCCGCTCCATTCTTCATTTCACCTGTTTGCCAGGGTGGTTCGTCACGCAAAAGAAGGGCTGGCTTTGCGGGTACAGGGGATTGACGTCCGGTCGTTCACCATCCTGAGAGATTTTGTGGCAATGCAAAGCAAGAATCACAATCTCATTTTGCGTGAAACCTATAAAATAGTTGGGTGTATTCATTGATCCAGGGGGCAGCTCGGAAAAGGGCTTCTGCCAGGTGTTATTCACACTGCTGACGACCCTGTCGAAAAACTTTACACAGTTCTTTTTTGGCCAAGATCTCACACACCTCGACAGGTGAATCAAAGGAAATTATGACTGAACAGAAAAAAGTTTCTCCTATTCTCAGCCGTTGTCTTCCGTTTGCAGTTTTCATGATGTTCATTGGTTTTGATGAGTTCATGCGTTATCTGGCACAACATGGGGTGATTGTGCTGGGAGATACAACCCTTGCCTATCTGTATCCCGTAAAAACCGTGGTTGTAGCGTGGCTACTGTACCATTATCGGGGCGAATACCGGGAACTGTTGTTCAAGGATCTGGCAACTATTCCGACAACCGTGGCGGTATGTGCAACAGGTCTGCTGACATTCCTGCTCTGGGTAAATATGGATTGGGCGCCCGGGGTTGCCGCACCCCTTCCAGGTTTCAACCCGACGCTCTTTCCCGGAAAAATAACCCCGATTGTCATGGGAGTGTTTCGTGTCTGCGGTGCCGTGCTGGTGGTGCCGTTGATGGAAGAGCTGTTCTGGCGTTCCTTTGTGATCCGCTACATTATGGACAAGGATTTTCTCCGGGTTCCGGTGGGGGCGTTTACCCTGTCATCATTTTTAGCGGTCACGGTGCTGTTCGGGCTTGAGCACACCTTTATTCTGGCGGGGATGATGGCAGGAGCCATGTACAATCTTGTTCTTTACCGTACTCGCAGTATTGCCCAATGCACCCTGGCCCACGCAGTAACCAATCTTGCCTTGGCGCTGTATGTTCTGGTCACGGGGAAGTGGTATTTCTGGTAGTGTAAAATTAGTCGACAAGTAGCACCGGTCGTCGCCTCCCAAAGGCGGCGACCATATTTTTCATCTATCTCTTCAGCCTCTCTCCTTGTATTCCCCTCTTTGTCGGAACTCTTTACAGTTGTCTGTTGTAGTCGAAGCGTGTCGTGATCGTACCCAGGATTGAGTCAATGTGAGTCCCATGAAATAAAGTGTTGGGTGTCTAAACTCCACAATTTGCTGAAAAAGCACGGGTTGCCTGAGGTGTTCGGTCTTGTGGAATAATTTATTATAGTAAAAAGCCGCTTCTCTTGCCCCTGCCCCGTAGCTCATCTCTTCGCATGAAATCCAGAAAATACCATGTAATGCCCGCCGAATGAATATTACCCGGTTGCTGTTCTTGACGTAGCGTCGATATTTTTAACAGTGATGGTCGATTAGTAGTTGTGTTGTAAAAAAGTTTATAAAATCAATATTTTATAAATTGGCATGTAATCTGCTATATCTGGTCAGGCAAGCAGAAGTGTGTGTTTAAATAATTGAATCTTATCTGACTCACAAGGTGTACAAAAACAAAACATAGGAGGATCAAATGAAAAAGAGAGCTATTTCGTTATTGGCAGCGGTAGCATTGGTTGTAGCATCAGTTAGTTTGGCCAGTGCATTGACCATCACTAATGGTAGTTTTGAAACTGGTAATTTTAATGGGTGGCTTGCAAGCCCATCAAGTGGAACTACCAGTGTTGTCACAAGCGCAACAGCATATGATGGAACGGTCTATAACCCGACTCAGGGCACCCGTCTTGCGCAACTTACAACAGATTCTGCGCTACTTCAGTTTAATTTGCATTGGAATACTGGAGATAAGATTGGCTTTAATTGGGCTTTTTTGACCAACGACTATTTACCATATAACGATTTTGCCACATTTACAATTACCGGCTCTACGGATACAACGAATTTCGCACTTTCTGATGTTAACACTGTTGGGAGTTTTGGGGACAGTGGGTGGAAGAATTTTGCCTACACTTTCAAGGGAACTGGAAATGGCATGATTACGTTTGCGGTACAGAATGACACTGACCAGGGTGGATCATCAACTCTTCTGATCGACAATGTTACCAATAATCCCGTTCCCGAGCCTGGCACTATGATGCTGCTTGGCGTTGGTATGCTCGGTCTGGCAATCTACGGCAAACGTCGTATGAACAGTAACAGCTAAACCGGTCTCAGGCCACACTTATATTGCCGAACAACTAAAGGCATTGCTCCGGCAATGCCTTTAGTTGTTCGTGGAGATTAGTAAGGATGGGTATGGTATCTGAATAGTAGTATGTCGGAACTTTTTACAGAGTACCGCAAACCAGGGTGAGTTGCGGCAGAGTAATGTAATATCAGTGCGTTATAAAATGGCACGCCTATTGCTTTAATTAAAATGTAAAACGGCTGGTGTGCGATCACAGGTTCAGGAAGAGAACACAGCATCATTACAGGTCAGGGAGTCAGTTATGGCCTGTTTTGTGCCACGTGCGGGAGGTAAGTAAAATGATATGTCGTAGTAATACCACGAAGTGTGCCAAGCGATTGGCCAAAAAGATAACCGTTGCAATGGCGTTGCTGGTGTGTGCTGTTTGTACCGATACGGTACAGGGCGCACCGCTTGATCTGACATTGCAGCCATCGCCAAGCATCTTCAGTGATGCCATTGATGTGAATTACAATTCCACCACCCAGACTTTCATCGCCAGTGGTTTTGCCGAACATATCCACAATGCAACCGCAGCTCCTCTGTCAATTGTTAACGGTCAGTTTGAGATTGCTGCCACCATCGCACAGGATGGCAGCTTTCGTGATGGTACTCTGACCATTACCGGCGAGGTGCCGTCACTTGGTATCAGTCAGGGGAAATTGCTGGTTGGGAAGCTGAGTTCACTTGGTTATGGCGTGGCAGGCGGGGCAGTGGAGTTTAAATTTGCTACCACTGATGGGGCGTTATTCTATCAGTATGGTCCGGAGACTAAAGTAATTTTGGGGCAGAGCGGCTTTGCAGGGAGCTTTTCCCGGAACTTCTCCAATGGTGCCATTGGGGTAGCCAGTATTGGCTGGTAAGCAGGCTCCATTATATTTTCTGTTATAAACTTAACTATAAACTACGGCACTAAAGGGAGGCCACATATGGCACGGATAGCAAGGAACAATTGGTTGAAGAAGATTGGCATACTCAGCGCTGTTATGGGCTCATTATTACTCGGTGGAATGAATCATTCTTCGTATGCCTTTCCGGCTGGAACCATTGATAATCCAGATATATTGGCTCAGGTTGATGGATTTACTATGAGTTCTAACCCTACCACCTTCTCACCGACGGGTGGTGTGGCATTCACGTTTCATCCAACAGCAAGCACGACAATTGACCTGAGCAGTTATGCCGGTAACAGCGCCTATCCCTTTCTCGATCTTTCAGCTGCAATTAATGCAGGGGCACTGGGATCTGGAACAAATTCATTTCAAATATACTATGACACGAACGGAAATAGTGCATTTGATATGGGCATCGAGCAGCTATTGCTCTTTGGGAATATAACTTCGCTTACTACCGTAGCTTCAACGTACTATGATTTCTTTTTTGCGACTGATACAAACAGTGAACTTTATAATTATTATAAGTTTGGTGGCATCATTGAAGTTAACACTGACGGAGACGTTAATATAAAAACTGTTGTTCCAGAGCCTTCGACCATACTGTTATTGCTATTTGGAGTCGGTGGGCTTGGTCTACTTCACAGAAGAAAATCACGTGCATGAATTTGTAATTAATGGTTTATCAGTATGTTTGTAGGCAGCGAATACTTAATACAGTAAATGGGTTATCAGGGGATAGTTATGAAACGGAATATAGCACATACAACAGTACTACTATTTGTTTGGTTAACTGCAATTGCTGTCCTAACAGGCAATGCCTTTGCAACACCACTCGGTGTTAAGCCCAGTTATCCCAAGATTACCTTTGACACGGTAAGCAACCCCAGTTCCAATGACATCAACTATGATGCTACTACAGGAACAATGACCATATCAGCCCTACCGGTAGCTTACACATGGGTATCAAGAAAGAGTGTTAGTATAACAGGGTCAAAAACATTGACGATTCGAGTGCATATTGATAATTCAGGCGCTGTTGTTCCGGATCAACCAGGCGATCAGGTTGTTATTACCGGTGACATCAACGCCAATGGTTCCTCCTATACCGGCACTCTCCTGACCGGTAAAATAACCCGTTTCGGCTTCATTCATACTAATAGCACAACCAATGATTTTGACTTCCGTTTTACACCTAACGGTGGTTCACTGTATGATCAATACAAAAGTGGTGACATAGGGGTTACGATTACCAGTCTGAACTCCACCTTCACGGGGAATTTTTCTTCCAGTTTTAAAGGGAGCGCCGAGGGAACCGTGGGCGCGATTGCCGGACCTCACATAGATTTGACGGAAGCCTGCAGCGACGCTCAAGGGCAAGGTCCGATCCAGTTTTCGGCCACCATTACCAACACGGGAACGGAAAACCTGACCGCTATTAGCTGTAGCAACATTCCCGATGTCATCCTGACCGGTGTTCCCAGCGAACTGGCCATCGGGGCAACTGCCACGATCAGCGGCGCCTATCAACCATCAGTCACTCCATCAACCAATACACTGACCTGTAAAGCAACCGGTTCCGGCAGTCAGGTAACCGTAACCAAGGACGCCAGCGCGACCTGTAAGGTTGTTGCGACACCGGCTTTTACCATTTCCGAAACCTGCACCAATGCCACTGCACCTGGCCAGCCGATTACGATTACGGGGGAACTTACCAATACCGGCACAGAAACCTTGACCGGCTTCAGTTGTTCCGACAGCCGCGGCGCTACCCTGACCGGAGTTCCCACTTCCCTGGCTCCCAATGCTATGGCTACCGTAACCGGCAGCTATGTTCCGGCCACCAGTAATTCCGAAAGCAGCATCAGCTGCACAGCCCAGGGAGGAATGGACAATGTGACGGTATCGGCCAGTTCCAGCGCTACCTGTAACATCACTACCAATCCTGCCCTGACGGTGGCGGCGTCCTGCAGCGACGCCCCGGCGCCGGGACAACCGGTAGTCATTTCTGCGATCATCACCAACTCGGGGAATGAAGCTTTGACCGGATTTGTCTGTACCGATTCTCTCGGTACGACACTTACCGGTGTGCCAAGTGGATTGAATTCCGGGGAAACTGCCACCATTACCGGCAGCTACACTCCCACCAACAGCTCGGTCGTCAACACCGTCACCTGTAACGCCAAAGGTGTTATCAACGGTGCGCCGGTTTCGGCCAACTCCAGCTCCACCTGTAACATCACCACCAACCCAGCCTTGACTGTTTCGGCTTCCTGCAGCGATGCGCCGGCACCCGGACAACCGATTACAATCACTGCTACCATCACCAACTCGGGCAACGAACCACTTACGGGAGTGGTATGCAGCGATACGAAAGGCTCAACCCTATCCGGTGTGCCAAGCTCGCTGAATACGGCGGTGAGTGCTACGATTTCCGGCAGCTATCTTCCAACCGGTAGCGGTTCCATCGATACCATTACCTGCAATGCGACCGGTTCAATCAACAATGCTTCGGTTACGACACATTCCAGCGCAACCTGTAATATCAAGGCTAACCCTGCATTCACCATTGTCGAGTCGTGTACCAATGCGCCTGCTCCAGGGCAGCCGATCAGTATCTCGGCAGTCATAGCCAATGCCGGCAATGATATTCTTTCCGGGTTCATTTGTACGGACAACAAAGGGGCAGCTCTTAACGGAATACCGTCCACACTTGCCCCTGCTGCTTCTGCTACGATCACCGGCAGCTATATGCCGGCCAGCAGCAGCGAGACCGATTCAATCACCTGCAGTGCCAAAGGGATCACCAATGGGACAGCAGTTAGCGTGACCTCCAATAACTCAACCTGTGGCATTGATCCTGCCGCCTGTATCCAGATTAAAAAACAGGTCAGCACCAGCTGCATCATTACCGGCAGCAAGGATCAACACTGCCAGTCCGATGAAACCAAAGCGGAGTACTGTCAACGTAGCGATGCCGATCAAAGCTACTGTACTAACATTTTGCAGACTAAGCTGACCTACTGTCTCAACGTCACTCTCAAACAATCCCACTGCGGCAGTACAGAAACCAAGCCGACCCACTGTTCCAAGCCGGTCAATGATGTTGATTACTGTGGCAAGGATCTTCCCAAGGATAATTACTGCCAGGCTCCGGTAGAGCCTGTATGCACACCGGTCTGGCTTGATGCCGATAGCAAGGATACCGCAGCAACCATGGATCATTACCGGCATAGCTATGCTGAAAATGGTACTGATCTGTTGAACAGAATCCTTAATGGCAGCTATGTTAACAACACCGTTGGTTGGCTTTTGAGTTCAATCTTTTACTATCAGGATGATACGAAACAAGGATCCTGTTCTGCTACTCCCACCTGTGGAGATCCCGATGCCACTCAGGGGGAGACGAAACCAACCAGTGCGGCTTACCGCTTGATTGTTAATAACTGCGGAATAACCGATCTTTCGCATGTGGTGATCAATGATCCGAAAATCGGTGTTACCAATTATGAGGCTGGTAACCTTAAAGGGGGGGGATCCTTGACCCTGACCTCCGCGACTATCCCGCAACTTGCCCAACAAAAGGAATACTGTGATACTTCCTTTGTGAATAGCGTCACCGTCAGCGCTCTTGACCCCTATGGTAATACCGTCACCGACGGTGATGATGCCTGGGTAGTCTGCAAAACCAAAACGTGTGTTTTCTCAAAGGAATATTGGGTGAATCATCCTGCCGACTGGCCGGTAAAAAACTTGGTGTTGGGGCTTCACAGCTATACGCAGCTGCAGCTGCTTGATATCATGGCAGCGCCGGTTAACGGCAATGGCCTGACAGCGCTGGCCCAGGTGCTGATCGTGGCCAAACTGAACGGTTCAACCGGTACCATGATGCCGTTGGCTGTTCAGTTGGCTGTCAATAATGCTGATCTGATGATCGGTTTTAAAGTTGCTCCTCCGGTCGGCACCGGCAGCTTGAACATTGGCTCGGTAAATTCGCTGGTTCTGACCCTTGATTCCTATAACAAGGGAACTTATAGCGGTGGTCCCACCCTCTGTGGTAACGATACGGAGTCGCCGGTATGCAGCGGTACCATCGGTGATTTTGTCTGGAACGATACTAACAAAAACGGAGTGGCAGGAAGCGATGAGTCTGGGATTGCCGGGGTTAAGGTATTCCTGAGCAACGGTAAGAGCACCATAAGCGATGCCAGTGGTCATTATCAATTCTCGGGGCTCTGCAAAGGGAGTTATGTGGTCAAGGTTACCCCTCCCACAGGGATGGTAGCCACCACCAGCACATCGGTATCGGTCTCCCTGGCTAACGACAACAGCAACAATCTGGGCACCGATTTTGGATTTGCCAAGCCGACGCTGATTTGTAGCGGTAAAATCGGTAACCGAGTCTGGAATGATGCCGACAACAACGCTATTCAAGGTCTCCTTGAGTCTGGAATTTCAGGAGTTGAGGTTACACTCAGTAATGGCGCCAAGACGGTGACCGACTGGTTGGGTAACTACCAGTTCAGCGGACTCTGTGCCGGTAGCTATGTGGTAACTGTGACACCTCCAGCCGGTTACACGGTTGCCAGCGGAACAACCAATCCGGCTCAGGTGACACTTGCCACCAACAGCAGCTCGTTGCAGAACGTTGATTTCGGCCTTCACAAGGCAGCGGTTCCAACCTGTACCGGTGTGATTGGCAACTATGTCTGGATCGATACCAATAAAAATGGTACCCAGGAAATTGCCGAGTCAGGTCTGGCAGGGGTGGTCCTGAAACTGAGCAATGGGCAGGCAGCGGTCAGCGACGCTGAGGGGCACTACCTGTTCACCGGTCTCTGTGCCGGAAGTTACACCATTACGGTGGTTACTCCCGCCGATTACACCCCCTCGCCGAGTCTGCAAGGGTTGAGTCGGGCTTTGGACAGTAATGGCACGCAAACTACGGTTACCCTTGGAGATAGTCGAACCTCCAATCTGACGGCTGATTTTGGTTTCTATAAAACTTCATCATGCGGCTGCTCAGCATCATGTGGATCTACCCCCCCATGTGGAACTACAACACCATGTGGATGTACCAAATAGTCATGGTGCGTCGTCAACAGGATGCAATAGCTCTGAAATAACAAGGTAAATCTGGTTCAGTAATAAAAAAGGCACTACTCGAAACGCACTGTGTGCGGATTGGGTAGCGCCTTTATTATTTGTGAAGTGTTGCGGTGCAGCCGGTTGAATTCTCATGCCGATATACGGCACAACCGATCCGGTAGTTCCTGAAACTATTCGCCGGAGGCGAGCGTTGTCAGGTTGTGTTTCTTGATCAGGTCATAGAGGGTCGGCCGGCTGACACCCAATTCCTCAGCAGCCTTCATGATATTGCAGTTCTGGTGGTCAAGCACGCTGGCGATCAACTCCCGCTCTACTTTGTCCCTGGCATCCCGTAGCGTAGTGATGCTTTGTGGCGGATCAGCGAGATTGGTTGCCATCCCTTCACACCCCAGATCCTCCGGTTCTATGGCGCTGTCGTCACTCATGATCACTGCCCGTTGTACCTTGTTGCGTAGTTCTCGTACGTTTCCCGGCCATTTATAGCTCTTGAGAAATGAGAGCGATGCCGAGCTGAAGCGTCGTACCTTTTTCCGGTACTCGTCATTGAAGAGGCGCAGAAAATAATTGGCAAGCAGGAGAATGTCGTCTCCCCGATCGCGCAATGGCGGAAGAGAAATGGTAATGACACCAATCCGGTAATAGAGATCTTCCCGGAATGCTCCTTCCCTGATAACCTTGGCAATATCCACGTTGGTGGCGCAGACGATGCGGGTGTCAACCGTAATGTCCTCCCGCCCTCCAACACGTTGCAGGGTCCCTTCCTGAAGAAAACGGAGCAGTTTTACCTGCAGGTTGAGGGGGAGTTCGCCGATTTCGTCCAGGAAGAGGGTTCCCTTGTGGGCGTATTGCAATTTTCCCATGACCGTGGCGTGAGCTCCGGTAAATGCCCCCTTCTCGTGCCCAAACAGTTCCGATTCCAGCAGATTGTCAGGAATTGCCCCGCAGTTGATCGGGATGAACGGCCCTTTGCTGCGTAGCCCAGATTCGTGGATTGCCTGTGCTACTAGCTCTTTTCCGGTGCCGCTCTCGCCGTTGATAAAGATCGGCACATCCGATGGGGCAACTTTTTTGATTGTGGCGAAGATTGACTGCATCTCCGAGCATTGGCCGATCATCCCACCCAACTCACGGGAGTTCTGCTCGATGGTCCGTTGCATGGAGCGGTTCTGTTCTTCCAGATTGGCCAGATGGAAAGCCCGGCCGATGATCACCCTCAAATCGGTCAGCACGGGAGGTTTTGGCAGAAAATCATACGCCCCCATCTGCATTGCTTTTAAAGCATTTTCCCGTTCACTGTTGCCGGTCAGCATGATTACCTTGAGATAGGGATCCTGTTCCAGCAATTCGGCCAGACCGCGAAATCCCTCTACCGAAGTGTCTTCGTGGGGTGGAAGCCCCAGATCGAGGATCACGACCTTCGGCTTGCTTTTCTTGAAAACAGCCATACCACTATTGACATCGCCTGCCAGCAGGACGGAGTATTCATCATTCAGCCCCCATTTCAGCTGCTGACAGATATCGGAATTATCATCAATGATTAATAGTTTTTCCACCCGCAACTCCTCAGAAAAAAACGATAAAATAGTTCTATAACTTGGAATCTATTGCTGTAAAAGCATGGGTAATCGTAGAGCAATCATGAAACTAAAAAAACGCAATTATTCAGTTTCCGGTTCTCTCTGCCGGCAAGGCTGCCTGATCTGCAAACCAGACCGTAAAGACAGACCCTTTTCCTTCCTCACTGCTGACCTCAATCTTACCGCCGTGCGCCTCAATAATCTGGCGGCACTGATACAATCCAATACCAAGTCCCTGTTTTTTGGTGGTTCTGAATGGCTTGAACAGTTCGGTGCGTACATAGCGGGATGACATCCCTTTGCCGTGATCGATGATTCTGATAAACGGCAGCCTGGAATGTCCGACGTTTATTTCAATCGCTTGATCTGGAGAGGATGCTTCGATCCCGTTCATGAGAAGATTCAGGATGACTTTCTGGATCTCATTCTCATCCGCACGAACCAACACGGCTGCTCCGGAAACCGGAATCTTTTTGCCAACCACCAATAGTGCTGTCCGTTCGGCCAGATCCAGCAGGTTTACTTGCCGTAAATGACCCGGATCCTGACCGCCCAGGTTTTTCAGTCTGCTGATCAGTTTCTGCATCTTGTCAACGGTGTTGCGGAGCGATGTCAACATGTCTTGCTGGAACTCCGGGTTATGCAGATGCCGGGCTGAATTATCTACCATCAGGGAGAGGTTTGATACCAGATTTTTCAAATCATGTACCACGAAAGTGGCAACATTGCCGATCACTTCGATTTCACGGGCGTGGGTGATCTGTTCCGATAACAGTTGATGACGAATAGCCAAAGATGCTTGGCGTGAAATGGTTTTCATCAGGTCGTAGTCTTCGTAAATATATATTTCCTTGGGATTGATCGGCTGCCCCAGGACGATAAAACCATCCAACTGTTCTCCATTGAAGAGCGGTACAATGAAAAAAATTCGGTTGTCTTTGAAGTATTTTGAATCCTCAGGGATGATTTCTGGAGTCTCTTCAAGGATGTTGATGATCCAGGCACTCCCGGTCATGAACCGGACCAGTGAATTGTCCGCAGCGATTACTCTTTCCTGCAGATCCATCTCGTGTTCTGCCTGCAAACAATATCCGTCCTGATTTTCTTCCAGGAGAAACAAGGCTGAGCCGGTAATGCCAAAAATATCGCAGTAGGCAGAAAGTATGCGCTGTAACAGTTCATCACCCGTATGGGAAGTTGACAGCTGTTCGGTGAAGCGGAGCCACTGGGTGCGATAGTCATGTTTGTGTTGGTAAAAGTTTTTGTGCAGCACTACTTTTACTTCCCGCCGGACTCGCTCGGAGAGTAGCAGCAGCAGTAATCCGATTCCGATTAGAAAGGCGAGGGAGATTGTTATGGCACGCGGCATAAAGAGACCGAAATGCTGCATCCCTTCTCCCATAAGACCGAGCATCACCAGATAGATCCCGACGGCAAACAGAACTACCGATTTGAACGCTATCTGGCGGGATACCTGGATACGAACCTTGCCGCATTTGCGTGTCAGAGGATAGGCCATCAGGGCTAACGCCACCAGGTAGAGGAAGGAGCGTAACGGCAGATAATTCAGATTCAGTGACCGGTATAATAAAGCCTGACTGTAATAGAATACCTGTACCGTCACCATGGTTCCGAGCCCGATCAGTGCAAACTTGATTCTCCAGAGTGCTTCCGGTGAGGCATTGGCCAGAGTAATTTCGAAATTTACCAGCGTCGCCACCAGGCAAACCATGATGGCGATATAAAAATACAAGCCGGCGGTTCCGAGAAAAAGAAGTCGCTCATCGGGAAAATCAGGGGCATAAAAAAAACTGTTCAGCGGGAGCAGCAGGGGGAGAACAGAGAGCAGGAGCGCCGCTGTGACGGTCAGGTTGGCTAACAGGCTGGCGGATTTCCAGGCGGAAGTCTGACGTGCAAATGTCAGGCTGCAGAGCAACCAGCATGGCGCCAGAAGAGCTTCGGCGCTTAAGGCCCATGTTTTCCAATACAACGCGTGGGTCGGCATGATGAGCGACAACAGGTCAAACAATTCCAGCAATGAGGTGACGGTCAGGGCGGCACAGAGCAAGAGGCTGGCGCGGGAACGCTCCATAGAGAGAATATATCCTGCTCCAGCCAGCAGAATGGTGATGGCTGCTATGGAGATAATGGCACTATTCATGGGGGCTTTTGGCTGCAGTCACTTTCTTTAGCGGGGTGCCAGATTGTCCATATACCATGCCAGCGCCGAATCAAGCCCGCTATCAATGGTGTGGGTCGGTCGATAGCCCAGCAGGGTGGTTGCTTTGCTGATATCGGCCTGGGAGTGGAGCACATCTCCTTTGCGGAAATCACGGTAGACTGGCTGACACCCCTGGAGGTGCGGGTAATGGGGGAGTAAGCGGCTCTGCAGCATGCTGAAAAGTTGATTGAGCGATGTGCGTGCATTAACGGCAGTGTTGTAGATCTGGTTAATGGCACTCTGATCGGTGGTGGTTGCCGCCAGGATGTTCATCTGAATTACGTTCTCCACAAAACAGAAATCTCTGCTCGTTTCGCCGTTACCATTGATGTGAACCGTTTCCCCCTTGATCAGCGCCCTGATCCAGCAGGGGATGACCGCTGCATAGGCTCCCTCCGGGTCCTGACGAGGGCCGAAGACATTAAAGTAACGGAGTCCGATAGTTTCAGTGCCATAGGTTTTGGCAAAAACATCCGCGTACAGCTCGTTCACGTATTTGGTGACCGCATAGGGGGAAAGAGGCTTGCCGATGGCATCCTCGAATTTGGGAAGTCCCGGATGGTCACCATAGGTGGAACTGCTGGCTGCGTATACGAACCTTTTAACTCCCGCATCTCGTGCTGCCACCAGCATATTCAGAAAACCGGTCACATTATTTTCATTGGTGGCAAGCGGGTCTTCAATGGAGCGTGGTACCGATCCCAAGGCAGCCTCATGCAGAATGTAATCAACTCCGCTACAAACATCCTTACAGGTGGAGAAATCTCGAATATCACCTTTGACAAAATTTAATCTGGACCACTGTTGTTCAGTAACCTTGTTTTGTACCTGATCCAGATTGCGCTGACTACCGGTGGAAAAATTGTCAAGCCCCACCACCTGCTGGTCGAGCCGCAGCAAATATTCCAGTATGTTTGATCCGATAAATCCGGCCACACCGGTTACCAGCCATGTTTTGTGCTCTGTCCGAAGCTGGTTGAGTACCTGCTCATAACGGTTCATAACGTGCCCTTTCACTGCAGATCTTAAAAAAATCTGTAGCACAGCTGTGCAAAAATACCAACCGTCTTATTAAAATAACGTTCCTTAAATGTTTGGTGTGTAAATGATATAGTAACGTAATATTAAATGTTTGCGCTGTCTAGTGTAACTTTTGACAGTTGATTTGTCGTTAATTTTAGTGAAAAGCTATTATTAAAGTTGCGTATCAATCAATCGTTGATACTCTATATTAATTGTACGTAACAGTGAGGGAGAATTCTTGAAATGAAAAAACTGATACTCGGATTAACAGTGTTGCTGGCGCTGACGGCGTGTTCAGGAAAGAGCAAGGAAGAGCTGTACAGTGAAGGTGTGAAACAGTTGAATGCTTCCAATCCGGGGGGAGCGATTGTGCTCTTGAAAAATGCTTTGGAGAAGGACGAGAACTATCTGGATGCCCGTTTTCAGTTGGCCAAGGCGTATGCCCGTATGGGTAAAAATGAACAGGCAGAAAAAGAGTTTCGCAAGGTTCTCAAGCAGAATCCTTTGCGTGATGAAGTACTGATCGAGTTGGCCGGCGTGTTAAACGCCACAAAACGTAGCGATGAGGCGTTCAAACTTGGTGAACAGTATCTTGCCAAACATTCCGGCAGTGTTGAGGGATTGGAAGTGCTGGGGATCGCCAGTGCCGTGAACAATCGTTATGACGAAGCCGAGCGCTATCTGCTGCAGGCTGTTGCTGCTGATCCGGCCCGTGCAAAAACAAAGCTTGAGCTTGCCGCAGTCTATGTTTCCTCTGAGAATGTATCGAAAGCCAAAAACCTGCTTGATGATCTGATCAAAGCTGATCTTAAGAATGTCCGTCCCTTGTATATGCTTGCCGCGATTGAAACCCGTGCCGGAAATAGTGATCGGGCTTTGGAGCTTTACCGCACGATTACTGCGAATCACACCACGGAAACAGAGGCTTCCTATAAATCGGGAATTATCCTGATTGGGAAAGGGGAACTGGATCAGGCGGACAAGCTTGCCGATGATCTCTTGAACAGATTTCCGAAGCGTGGTGATGGGTACCGTTTAAAAGGGTTGGTTTGCTATCAGCGGAAAAACTATGCTGAAGCAATGAACCAATTGCAGAGTTCTCTTAAATATACTCCAACGCTGGAAGCAATCCATTTTCTTGGACTCTGTTACTACAATCGCGGTGAGTTGGAAAGTGCTTTAAGTCAGTTCCGTAAAATATTGGATAATGTTCCGGACTCGCGACAGGCGCATCTGATGACCGCTACGATTCTGCTGGCCCAGAAACGGGTTGAAGACGCCATAGCTGAAATACAGAAGGTGCTGGTTAAGAACGACAACGATGCCGTAGCTCATAATCTGCTGGGCAATGCGCTGATGAGCAAAGGAAATTTTGAAGATGGCATGCGTGAATTTAACAGGGCGACTAAAATTGATCCCAAGATCGTTGATGCCTACCTGAAGCGAGGTTCGTATTATTTTAGTCAGGGGAAAAACACAGAGGGAGAAACAGAATTGGTAACGGCGGTTCAGGCCTCGCCGGACGTTATGAACAGCAGGTTGCTGCTCGCTTCCTACTATCTCAGAGCTGGGAAGTCCGAAAAAACCTTGTCGATTCTCCGCTCCGGTTTAACCGGCAAAAAGAGTGATGCCTTTCTCTACAACAGTATTGCCTCGGTCTACTTTTCACTGAACAAGCAGGATGAAGGCCTGAAAAACATTCAGAAGGCCAAGTCTACGGATCCGAGTTTCCCACTTTCCTACCAGAATCTGGCCAACTATTATATTGCAACAGCCAAATACGATCAGGCTATTGGGGAGTACACGGCCCTGTTGCGCAACGACCTCCGGAATTTCCAGGCCATGCTGGGGTTGGCCGGTTTATACGAAATTAAAGGGAATGACACCGAAGCGCTTGCATACTATCAAAAAGCGACCGAAACCAGACAGCCGCCGGCGTTTATGGCAATGGCGAGCTATCACTTGAAAAAACGGGACACTCCCAAGGCGTTGCAGGTTCTGGATGATGCCCTGAAAATTGATTCTCGCAACGTTGCCATTCTGGAGATGAAAGGGCGACTCCTGATAGGTGAGAAGAAACAGAAAGAGGCGCTCAAAACCTTTGAAGAAATCGAAGCTATCAATCCTGAAGCAGGCGTGCCCCTCAAAATCGGCGCCTATCTATCCATGAAAGAATTTAGCAAAGCAGTGGATCAGGCACGTAAAATTATTGAAAAATATCCTCGTTCAGCCCGTGGTTATCTGGTTCTGGCATCAATCTATGAATATCAGAAAGAGTATCCCCGTGCCATCAGTGAAGTGAAAAATGGTATTCGGGTCGATGGTAGCAATGCGAAGGCACATGTTTATCTGGGTAATCTCTATCAGGGAAGCAAAGATTACGCCCAGGCGATGAGCTCTTACGAAGAAGCATGCCGTAAACAACCTGACTTTGTTCCGGCACTTTTTGCCCAAGGGGCGTTGCTCGACAATCTTGGGAAAAGGAAAGAAGCGATGGCAAAGTATCGCAACGTACTGGGAAAAACGGATTCATATATTCCTGCCCTGAACAATCTGGCCTATCTTTGTGCTCTGGGATACGGCAGCAAGGAAGAAGCACTCAGTCTGGCCATATCAGCCTTTAAACGTGAACCGGGAAATGCCGGAGTAATGGATACGCTTGGCTTTGCTCTGTTAAAAAATAACCGTCCCGATGAGGCAAAAAAAGTCTTGGAAAAAGCTGTTAACCTGTTGCCGAATAATCCGACCGTGGCCTATCACCTGGCACTTGCCTATAAAGGTGCTGGGGACAAAGTAAACGCCCTGAAGATGGTTCAAAAAGCCCAATCTTTGGGAGAGTTTGCCGAAGCTAAAGAGGCTGTGGCACTGGGTGCCGAGCTAAAACGTTAAACCGGGAACAGCATGTCATTCATAGCCAAAATATTGATGGTGGTTGATGCGTTGCTGGCTGTTGCGGCTCTTTTGCTGGCAACACTGGCCAGGTTCGGATACGCTGAAGTACAGCAACTGCTGGGCGATAGTAGCATGCTGTATACGACGGTCATGTATGTTTTGGTGGTACTGTTCTCATCACACCTGATGGAAGTGTACGATCTGGGTAAAAACGTCAAAAAACGGGAAATCGTCGTTAATATCATGTTTGGGGGGGTAACCTCATTTTCGTTCCTCTCGGTGGTCTACTATCTTGATCCTGATATTCTGCTGGGTCGTGGAGTGTTGGTTCTCTCACTCTGTTGTTTTGGTTTGCTGCAATCGTGCTGGCATAGCTTGTTTCTGCTTGGTAAAAAAAATCCCCGTTTTTCCCAGAATGTGCTGGTTCTAGGAACCGGTGCTCTGGCGGCTCAAATCGGTGGATTGGTGGCTGCCAGCAACCGAAATTTCACGTTGGCCGGATACGCGTCATGTTATGTCAGCTCGGCAGAACATAATGCTGAAATCGAGGCGCTGGCAGTCCCACAAAGCGAGGTGCTTGGTAACTGTGATGATCTGCGGGATATTGCTCTACGAGCCAGGGCCGAAGTGATAGTGGTGGCACTCTCCGAGAGGAGGGGGTTTTTTCCGCTCCGGGATGTGTTCAGGTGCAAGTTGATCGGCCTGCAAATTATGGATGCCCCCTCGTTTTATGAAGTTGCCCTTGGCAAGTTGATGCTGGAGTCAATCACCCCCAGTTGGTTCATCTTTTCCAACGGATTTCAGCGCACAACAATCCTTGGTATCTGCAAGCGCGCTGTTGATATCATCCTATCCTGCAGCGGACTGTTGCTGACACTCCCTTTCTTCCCGTTGATTGCTCTGGCAATCAAGCTTGATTCACCCGGTCCGATCTTTTTCAGGCAGGAACGGGTGGGAAATATGGAAAAACTGTTTGTGTTGTTCAAGTTCAGGACCATGAGCCAGGATGCCGAGAAGGGAACCGGAGCGGTCTGGGCTGAAAAGAATGATCCCCGTATCACCAAGCTCGGGAAGTTTTTTCGAGGGTCGCGGATTGATGAAATCCCTCAATTGATCAATGTGTTGAAAGGGGATATGAGTTTTGTCGGACCGAGACCGGAACGCCCGGAGTTCGTGGAGAAGCTCAAACAGGTCATCCCCTATTATTCAAAACGGCACTTCATCAAGCCGGGATTAACCGGATGGGCGCAGGTTCGCTACCCCTATGGCTCGTCGGTCGAAGATGCTGTTGAAAAACTGCGCTACGATCTTTACTACATAAAAAACATGTGTCCGGTGCTGGATACGCTCATTTTTTTCGAGACCATCAAGGTCGTTCTCTTTGGCTTTGGTGGCAGATAATCAAGGCAGTGTTGTTGCCGGTCCGTTTTTCAGTTTCAAATTAAATTAGTACGGGAGGAATGATGATTCTTATGAAACAGCTACTGTTAATCGTTGCCATGCTTGTGCTGGTTCCGCTCTCTGCCTTATGCGGTGATTACGTGATTGGTGAGGGGGACGGACTCGATATTACGGTCTGGGGGGTCAAGGATCTGAGTTTTTCAGTCAAGGTGCGTCCTGACGGAAAAATAACCGTGCCCGGATTGGGGGATGTTGCTGCCAGTGGTCAGACTCCGGCAATCTTGCAGACTTCATTATCGGTGAAACTCAAGGAACTGGTAAAAAACCCGATTGTAACAGTCACCGTCCGGGAGATTACCAACAGCAAGGTCTATATCTATGGGGGAGGGGTCAAGGCCGGAGTATCCGATCTCTCACGCCGGACGACCCTGTTGCAGCTGTTATGCAGTATTGGTGAAATTAAAACTGCTGATCTGAAAAAATCATATCTGTTGCGAAACGGGAAAAAGATCAAAGCAGATTTTCACAAGCTGTTTATTGACGGTGAAACCGAGGAAGATATGCTGCTTGAGTCGGGAGACTCTCTGTTTATCCCACTTTTGCTGGATAAAAGTGTGTATGTTCTCGGTGCTGTCAATCAATCCAAAGCCATCGAGTATCGGGACGGATTGACGGTCATGGAGGCGATTCTTGAAGCTGGTGGTTTTACGAAGTTTGCCAGCCAGAATGATACCCAGATTCGAAGAAAAGAAGCAGGTAAGGAAGTTTCATTACCGGTCAGGGCAAAAGAGATCGTTAACGATGGCAATATGTCTCAGAACCTCAAACTCAAGCCGGGTGATTACGTGATCGTAAAGGAAGGTCTGTTCTAGGGAAGGTGACGTAGGAGTAACGTATACACAGAGTGGAGAATAACGATGGCCTCAAATGAAATGGATTACAAAAAATATCTTGTCCTGATCAAGCGGGACAAAAAAATATGCATTCTGTTTGCTCTGGTACTTATGACGCTGGTGATGGTAGCCAGTTATGTTATCCCGAGTAAATATGAAGCAAGTAGCACGGTCTTCATCGAAAAGAGTGTCATATCGGAATTATTAAAAGGACTGACCTTTACTCCTTCCGCAGAAGACAAAATCAAGGTGTTAACCTATGCTCTGAACAGCAGAACCCTGATTACGAAAGTAATCGATGAGCTTGATCTGAAAAAGGGGGGAGACGCTGAACTGGAAAATCAGATCAAACAGTTACAGAGTAATACCCAGATCAAGATCAAGGATAAGGAAGGGTTGTTTATCATCTCATTTCAGGACCGTAACCCTAAATTGGCCCGCGATTATGTCAATGCCCTGGTCAGGCGTTACATCGATGAAAATACCTCCAGCAAGCGTGATGAGTCGTACGGAGCGACTCAGTTTCTTTCCGAACAGCTGAACACCTTCAAGGCAAAACTGCTCAAGTCTGAAGAAGAAGCAAACGAGTTCAAACGTGGCGCTGGCGCCGTTGCCACCATGGATCCGACCACTGTTCTCAAAGATATCAACGATTCCCAACAGCGTGCCGATGATCTGAAAATCAAACAGGCGCAACTGGAATCAACACTGGCCGGCCTTGGTAAGTCAAATTCAGTCCAGTCAAATCTGCCGGCATTACAGAAACGATTGCAGGAACTGCAACTGCAATATACCGACAACTATCCTGAAATCATACGCTTGAAAGATGATATTCGTGCCCTGCAGGAACAGAAGGCGAGCGGTCAGGTTGCGCGCCCGGCGGATTCACTGGAGTATGATCGGCTTAATTCCGAACTGCGGGCCATGCGAAGGGCTGAGGCGAACCTGAACGCCAACATCGCCAGAAACCGCAGTCTGCTGCAGAATATTCCGGCTGCCAGGGCAAAACTTGACAGTCTGGAACGCGAAAAAGATTCTCAGAAAAATCTTTACGAGACGATGTTGGGTCGTCAGGGGCAGTCCGAGATGTCCAAACAAATGACGGTTCAGGATAAAACCACTGTTTTCCGGGTGGTGGATCCTGCGGTATTACCGATCAAGCCGGTCAGCCCTGATCGTATCAAGTTGATACTGCTCGGTATTGTGGCAGGAATCGCAGGCGGAATCGGTGTGGTGATACTCAAGGACCAGTTAAATGATACGGTCAAAAACGTGGATATGGCCAAGTCTTTTGGATTGCCGGTTTTAGCCGCCATTCCACGGATCAATGACCCGCAGCAACTGATGGCACAGGCTTGGCAGGATAAAAAACTGTACCTCGCAGCCGGGCTCTATTTCTCGCTGATCCTGGCCGTACTGCTGTTGGAAGTTCTGAACGTTACCTTGATTTCGAACCTGGTGCGCCGGGTTATGGAATGGTCATAGATTTTTTCTGCTGTTCCGTCTGCTACTTATGACATTTTACGTTCGGTGCATCCGTTGGTCATGGAACAGTGAGCGCCGGGAAGAATCGCTGGTCAGCAATTACAATAAACAACTCGATAGGGTGAAATATGAGCAGAATAGAAAAAGCAATGGAGCGGGCGGCACAACTCAGGCAGAGTCCTGCCGTGCCAACCCCAACCAACGTAGTACAACCGGAGCTGCGCAGGATTCATACACCTCCCGCCGTTGCTGCGGGTGCTGAAAAAATTATCCCCAACAGCCCGTATATTATTAATCCAGATGAACCGTATTCACCCATAGCGGAAGAATTTCGCAAACTGAAATCAACCTTGGTCAAGCTGACCAAGGGTGATCAGTTCAATAATACGGTTGTGATAACCAGCGCCGTTCCTAATGAGGGGAAGAGTCTCACCTCCTTGAACCTGGCCATCAGCCTGGCGCAGGAATATGACCATACCGTTTTGCTGATCGATACCGATTTTCGCCGGCCGACTATCAATCGTTATCTTGATATTGAGCGGGGAAAAGGGTATGCGGACTGCCTGCTTGGTGAGGCACAGATCGAAGATGTGATCATCCCAACCGGTATTGGCAGGCTCTCGGTGATTACCGCCGGCAGAGAAGTCTCCAACCCGGTTGAACTGTTTGCATCTCAGAAAAACGTGGCGCTCCTGGCGGAATTGAAACACCGCTATCCCGATCGTTATATTATTTTTGACACCCCTCCCGTACTCCCGTTTGCCGAGTCTCGTACCTTGGCTCAACTGGTGGATGGGGTGCTGCTGGTGGTCAAAGAACAGCTCGCTTCCCAGAAGAACATCAAGGAAACGATTGATGCCTTGAAAGGGTGCAAGCTTTTGGGGATGGTCTACAACGATACGCAGGTTGACCGTCAGGACAAGGGATACATCGACTACCAGTACTATTAACCGACGTACTACTAAACCTGCGTTTGCTTTCGCAGCGGAGTTACCTGCATGTACGAACACTATTTCAACCTACAGCTAAAACCGTTTGATCTGTTACCGGATCCCCGCTTTATTTACCAAAGCAGGTCGTACAAAAAAGCATTGACCTATCTTGATTATGGCATCAGGGAGCGTTCCGGATTTATTTTGCTGACCGGTGAAGTCGGTTCCGGGAAAACCACTCTGATTCGCGATTTGATCGAAAAACATTATGAACATGTGGTGCTCTCCAAAGTATTCAACACCCATGTTACCTCCGAGCAACTGCTGGCCATGATTAATGATGACTTTGGGCTTAGCGTTCAGGGAAAGGATAAAGTTACCCTGATCCGTGACCTGAACGATTTTCTGATCGATCAGTTCGCCTGTGGCAATCAACCAATCCTGATCATTGACGAGGCTCAAAACCTTAGCCGGGATCTGCTGGAAGAAGTGCGCATGCTCTCCAATCTGGAAGCATCCACCGGAAAACTGTTGCAGATCATACTGATCGGCCAGCCGGAATTGCGAGATATTCTTGCCGTACCGGAACTACGTCAATTGCGACAACGGATCAATATCAACTGCCATTTGCTGGCGCTTACCCGGGATGAAGTTGAACGGTACATTACCCGTCGTCTGGAAGTTGCCGGTAACAAGTCTGCGGTGCTTTTCTCGGCGGAAGCGCTGGATGCCATCTTCAAGTACAGTCAGGGAATTCCGCGGCTGATCAATATAATGTGCGATTTTTTGATGTTATCCGCTTTTGCCGAAGAAGCGGCCATGGTCACCGTTGATATGGTTCAGGATGTGGTCGGCGACCTTGATTTCGAAAACTATTACTGGATGACGGATGTTCCCGAAGCTGTACCAAACAATGCTGAACATGAGAAGTCCAGCGTTGCCGTGGACCATGCTCTTACGTATGACCCGCAGAATATGCTGGCTGAAATTTCACGACGGCTGGAGGCGATCGAGCAAACCATTGTGGCTCCCTTGCATACGGCGTTCAAAGAACAGAATGAGCGCTTTGAATCATTCCAATCAACCGTACAATCACATGTGGCTAAAACCAATTCCAATATTTTATTTCTCAATAAGAAGCTGGAAGAACTTACGGTCAGCATCACTAGTACTACAGAAAGCTTGACTCAAGAGCCCCCCCATCAACAAGTGAGCGTGCAAGAACCTCCCAAAGTCAGTTTCGTTCGCCGGGTTTTGGGGGTTGCCGCATCCAACCATGGAAAGTGAGTATTTATGAGAGTTACTAGAAAATACCTGGCCATGACCTTCCTGCTGAGCGCCGTTCCGCTAATTTGGTCGCCACTCTCCGTCGCGGCGGCAGACTCCTCATTTAAGCCGTTTTCATCGGTCAGTGAATATAAGACCGATAGTATTCAGAACTTCTAGCAATGATAAACGCCCTGACCATAGATGTGGAAGACTACTTCCAGGTAAATGCCTTTGCGGGGCAAATCTGCCAGGAACAGTGGTGCTCATATCCCCTCAGGGTCGATGCAAATACTCGACGAATTCTCGATATGTTGGACGATTATTGCATTTCGGCAACCTTTTTTATCCTCGGTTGGGTGGCGGAACAGCTGCCTGCCCTGACAAAGGAGATCCACCGCCGTGGCCACGAAATAGCCTGCCACGGTTACGGACACGAACTGGTCTACGCAATTGGACCAGAGCGTTTTCGTTCTGACATCCGTCGTTCAAAAATGCTTCTGGAGGATCAGTGCGGAGTGCGGGTCAATGGCTACCGTGCCCCCAGCTACTCGATTACAAAACAGTCGCTCTGGGCGCTGGATATCCTGGTGGAGGAAGGTTTTACCTATGACTCCAGCATTTTCCCGGTCATGCATGATACCTATGGCATTCCCGATGCCGAGCGCTTTCCCCACACAATTCCGACCAGGGGCGGGGCGTTGGTGGAGTTCCCGCTGACGACACTGCCGTTTCAGCTGGCCTGGAAGAAAATGCGCCTGCCGATTGCCGGAGGGGGGTACCTGCGGCTGCTGCCGGTCGGCATAATCCGGCGCGGAATTGAAAAAATTAATCTGATCGAAAAGCATCCGGCGGTACTGTACTTTCATCCCTGGGAGATCGACCCGGACCAACCGCGGATTAAGGCCGGGGTAAAGTCTACGTTTCGACATTATCTGAATCTGGAGAAGACGGAGAGGAAGTTGAGACATCTTTTTGACAGGTTCAGGTTTGCCTCAATGCGTGATGTTCTGGCAATGAAATGAATATGATGACCAACAGAGATATCATCGTATTTTCCGATGACTGGGGACGGCATCCGAGTAGTTGCCAACATCTTATCAGTCAATTATTGCCTGCTAACCGGGTTGTGTGGGTTAACACCATTGGCATGCGCAGTCCACAAATAACGCTTCATGATATAAAGCGATGTTCTGAAATACTTACGGGTTGGTTCTCTTCGTCCCCTGAAGAGGGGAATAGTCATCTCCCTCAGAATTTGACAGTCATCAGTCCGATTATTATTCCTTATAACCGCTATTCCGTAGTCAGAAGCTTTAACCGTTTCTCGGTCCAACGAACGGTACGGCAAATTATGGAAGTCCTGGGTATGGTAAAACCATTGGTTGTCACGACGTTCCCGTGTACCAGTGATTATGTAGGCGCCTTCGATGAACATCTGCATATTTACTATTGTGTCGATGACTTTGCGAACTGGCCGGGAGTGGATCTAAATCTGATTTGTTCCATGGAGGACGAACTCATCGAACGGAGCGACCTGGTCATTGCCACTGCCGAGGAGCTTTGTGATGAAAAAACACGAAATGGCAAACGCCCATTTCTTTTGGCGCATGGCGTTGATTTCGAACATTTTAATGCAGCCCCCAGATTTACCGAACGCCCTGTTGAATTGCAGGAGATTAACAAGCCAATCATCGGTTTTTTTGGTGCTATTAGTGAATGGCTTGATTTCGATCTTATTGCTGCTTTGGCAACTAATCGTCCAGAATGGTCTTTTGTATTTATTGGGCCGGTAGATACCGGCACCTCAGCACTTTCTGGTATTAAAAATATATGCATGCTGGGCAAGATTCCCTACTTGGAGCTTCCACGCTATGCAGCTTGCTTTGATGTCGGGATTATTCCTTTTCAAGTGAACGAACTTACAAAAAGCGTGAATCCATTGAAATTATTCGAATATCTTGCTTCGGGTATTCCGGTGGTTTCAAGCTATATGCCTGAGGTTGCTAAATATCGTGATGTTGTTGCCATTGCTCGTGATCAACGTGAATTTTTGGAGTTCCTTGACGTCGCAGTTTCAGCTGATTCGAGCGAGCTTCGCCAGCAGCGCATTGAGTTGGCACGTCGTCATTCATGGTGTGCTGTGGCTGAACGTTTTACTACTCTTGTTAATGCAACAGAGCAGGGGAAACAAAAGATGGCGTCCAGCACAGGTGGTGAATAGCGATGGCAGAGTCATATCGCATTGCACATTTGCTGGCATCAAATTTTTTTGGCGGACCTGAGAAACAGCTGGTTGAGCATGCCTGCAGAATATCAGAAAGAAATATTGAACCTCGCATCATATCGTTTGTTGAAGAGGGAAACGCAAATCAGCTTCTTGAAAGAGCAAAACAGCGGGGAATTGTAACCACGTCAATTTGCCTAGGATCCTTCGACGTGCGACAGATTTGTATTCTTATTCACCTCCTACGTACTGAACAAATTAATCTCATTTGTATTCATGGCTATAAAGCAAATATCATCGGTCGAATTGCTTCCTGGGGCGCTGGTATACCACTTGTGGCAATCTCCAGAGGATGGACCGGAGAAGATCGAAAAATCAGATTATACGAGTGGCTTGATCGGATGTTTCTGCGGTTAGCCGATCATGTCGTAGCTGTTTCAGCCGGACAACAGAAAAAAATTCTAGCCTGTGGTGTTTCTCAGGACAAAGTTACGGTCATTCACAATGCAATTAACTTGTCAGAGTTTCCAGAAGCGGGTGATCATTTCCTGCGTTGCGAACTGGGGCTGCCGGATGATGCGATCATTGTTGCCTCTGCCGGAAGACTCAGCCCGGAAAAGAATTACGCAACGATGATTGAAGCATCTCACGATTTAATTAAGAATAATCTGAAGATATATTTCGCTGTTTTCGGAGAAGGTTTCCTACGACAGAAACTTGAAGCACAAATTGCCGCAGCCGGGCTCGCAGGACGTTTCCTGCTTCCCGGTTTCAGAACCGATCTACAGAGGGTAATGCACGACATCGATATCTTTATGCTTCCTTCATTTACCGAAGGACTGCCCAATGTAGTTCTTGAAGCTTTTGCCGCAAGAAAACCGGTAGTTGCTACTCGGGTCGGTGGAACGCCTGAAGTAGTTCAAGACGGAATATCCGGTTTTCTCACCAGACCGGATGAACCGGAGCTGATGGCCCGCCATCTTCAAACGCTGGCCGATAATTCTATTTTACGGCAAGAGATGGGGCAGGCTGGGTATGCGTACACAAAAGAATACTTCAGCTTTACCACCCAGACCGAGGCGTATGAACGACTTTATACCGGTCTGCTCCAGTCAAAAAAGTGGAGGCACTGACCATGCTGCCGTTTGTAACAGTGGTCATGCCAGTGCGTAATGAGGCACGCTTTATTGCCGATACATTGGAGCAGCTCCTGGCGCAGGAGTATCCAGCTGATCGTTATGAGATTTTGGTAGTCGACGGTATGTCGGATGATGGAACACAGACGATAGTTCAGGAAATTGCTGCCAATTATCCGCAGGTTCGCTTGTTGGAAAATCCAAAGCGTTTATCGAGTGCCGGCCGGAATACCGGTTTTCGGAATGGAAGAGGGGATTACTTCCTGGTCGTTGATGGTCACTGTTTCATTCCAACGAATAAGCTGCTGAAAAATGTGGCCGACTGTTTCTTGAAGAGCGGCGCTGATTGCCTGGGAAGGCCCCAACCTCTGGATCCGCCCGGATTGACAGATTTTCAGCAGTCGGTTGCCCTGGCACGCGCATCCAGGTTGGGACATGGTGGCGATTCACTGATCTTTGGCGAATTCGAGGGGTTTGCCAGTCCGGTCAGCAATGGGGCTGCTTACAAGCGCGAGGTCTTTGAACAAGTCGGTTACGTGGATGAGAACTTCGACGCTGCCGAAGATGTGGAATTCAACTACCGGGTTGAAAAAGCCGGGCTCACCTGCTACACCAGCCCACTCCTCACGGTTCGTTACTACCCACGCGAGAGTTTGAGGGGATTATTTCGCCAGATGCAACGCTATGGTATGGGGCGTTCCCGATTCACCGAAAAATACCGCGAGGCACTGACGGTTAACCAGATTATTCCGCCTGCATTCGTGATTGGGGGGCTGTTGCTTGTCATATTTGGGCTTTGCTCGGCAGTTCTGTCATCTGACCATCAAACCACCCGGACGGTTTGCCTCGCTGTTACTTGGCTTTTGTCTTTGCTTTATGGCTTTTAT
This sequence comes from Geobacteraceae bacterium, assembly GCA_036732725.1. Lineage (GTDB taxonomy): Bacteria > Desulfobacterota > Desulfuromonadia > Geobacterales > Pseudopelobacteraceae > CAIPTY01. The sequence goes on from DAINBV010000008.1 coordinate 51,465, forward strand.
GCGCTGATTGCAATAATTGAATCTGTGCGCCTTGCAAACAATAATGGATGGAACTGTTTGAAATTACTGCCATTGATGTTTTTTGTGATCCATTTTGGGCTGGGCTGGGGATTTTTAAAACAGTCTTTGAGTCGCCCTGTTACGTAGATACAGAGTTGTTAAAAAACTGTCAGGAGGATACGCCATGAATCAGTATAAGTATGCTTTAATGCAATGTGTTCTGCCGCTAACAGCATTGCTGATTGCGGGAGTTGCTCAAGCCGCAGATTACAAGTTTACACCGAGCATAACAGTTAACGAAGAATTCACCGATAATATTGCCGAGGACAAAGCAAAAACTCTTGGGTCTGAGTTCATCACCCGTGCAATTCCCGGTCTTGCATTCCACTATACAGCACCATTCTGGGTCTGGGATGTGGGCTATAAATATGAATATCGTTATTATGCGCAAAACAAGAGGCATAGTGAAGACCTGCACAATCTTAATCTGAAAACTCGCTGGTCCTTGATTGATGAAAAACTCTTTTTGGATGTCAGTGACGAGTATAGCCGGGTTTCCCTTGATCAGACCCGGGACAGAATTAAGGAAAGTCTCTTTACCAATCAATCTGATCAGAACACTTTTACCGTATCCCCCAATTACGTGCTGAGGCCAACCTCCAAGCTGACATTGAGGCCCGGAGTAGCCTATCAAAATATTTGGTATAAACAACCAGACGCATTTGACAGAAATATTTACAGCGGTTACCTCAACTCGAACTATGAAATAACGGATAAGTTTTCGCTTATTTCCACTTATATTTTTGCCCTGACCGATGCCGAAGGGAATATTTCCAGAACCCACGACCTTCAAGCCGGCATAAAGTATGAGTACGCCAAGAATTCTTTCATCTCGGTTCAAGGCGGCAATTCCTGGTACATGTCCTCAAAACAGGAGTCGAGCAATCCTGTCTGGACTGTCGCTATTAATTATGCAGGCGATCGTTACAACCTCAAAGCAAGTACCAGCGAAAAATATAGCAATGATCCCACCAGCAATAAACTTAGTCTAAATACCAACTATGACCTTGGTTGCGACTGGACATTTAACAAAGGCAAAGTTGTCCTCACTTCCGGTATTGTTAGATTAAAAGAAATGCCTGACAATCAGTTGCTGTCGATATCCTATAACAACTCTGCTTCGATAACTTATGAAATATTCACTGACTGGGAAGCAAAACTCTCCTATGGATACAACTACATCGATATTATGCAGTCTAATACGTACACTACTATTCAAACCATCAACACCGGAATAACCTACTTGTATAGCAAAGATTTACGGTTTAGCCTCAACTATCGCAATATACATATGTACTCCCCTGGATTCGAGGTCGACAACAAAGACATCAATAATGCCATTTTCGAAGTTTCTAAAACGTTTTGATGTTTCATATGCTTAAACTTGGATAGTGACCTATGATCAAGATCGCCTTTATCATAAATACAATCTACTCTCCTACCGGAGGAACCGAAAAGCAGTTGTTGCTGCTATTGAAAAATATTGACCGAAGCCGTTTTTCTCCTGTCCTGTGTGTTGTGCATAGTTCCGACTGGCTGGAAAAAGAGTTTGATCTGTGCCCGGTCTATAATATGGGCATTCATTCCTACTTGAGTCCCGGTACGCTTGGCCGATTCTGGAACTTTGTCCGGTTTTTAAAATCAGAGCGGATCGACATTATCCACTCTCTGTTCAACGATGGTATGCGCATCGGCATACCGGCCGGAAAGCTGGCCGGCGTCAAAACGATCATTGCGGTCAGGAGGAGTCAGGGGTACTGGATGACGCCTTTTGACTTGAAAATTACAAAAGTTATCAACAGGTGGGTTGACCTGATCATTGCCAATTCCTACGATACTCGACAATGGACGGCCGAGGTTGAAGGTTTCCCTCTGAAGAAAATTATAGTCATTCATAACGGCATCGAACTGGAAGCATTCCGGGAATTGCCATCTGCTACCCGCCGGCAGTACCGGGCACAGTTGGGGATTCCCCTTGATGTGCCGGTGGTCGGGATTGTTGCCAACCTCCGGCCAGTCAAGGCTATTGACGTCTTTATCCATGCAGCCCAGTTGGTTAATACAGCAATTCCTGAGACTCACTTTGTGATTGTCGGTGACGGCGATCAGGAAGATGCACTCAAGCTTTTGGCGAAGGAATTGGGGGTCGCCGGGAACGTTCATTTTCTAGGCCGTCGTACGGATATCCTGTCTATTCTCAAAACCTTTGATGTCGGTGTACTTACCTCGAGTTCAGAGAGCTTTTCCAACGCGATTGTCGAATACCTCGCTGCTGGACTGCCCGTTGTTTGCACAGAGGTTGGTGGGGCACGTGAGGCTATTGAAGAAGGTGTCAACGGTTTTGTGGTTCCAGTGGGAAACTTCGAAAAGCTGTCCACAATGCTGATTAAAACCCTTGGTGAAGGTAATCTGAAAACAATGGGCGAAGCAAGCTATCGGAAAGCCAGTGATTCGTTTTCTTCAACATCCATGTTTACACAGTACGAAGACATTTATGGTACTAGGAGTAAATAACATGAAAAAAATGATCAAATACACAATACGTTTGTTATGCACACTAATCGTATTGCCATTGGTTATTGCATATAAGTTGTCAAAGTCAAATGCACTGTTTGTTAGTATCGGAGAAGTACTTTCTCTATTGCCGGATTTGATTGGTAGTCAAATAAGAATTGCCTATTACCGAATGACATTGAAAGAATGTTCGGATGACGTTTTGTTAATAGGATTCGGTTCTTTTTTTACCAAACCAGAATCCGAAATTGGGAAAGGTGTGCTCATCTCTGGTTATTGCACCTTGGGAATGGTGAAGCTTTGTGATCATGTTGCGATAGGGAGTGGCACTCATATCTTGAGTGGCAAACATCAACACGGTTTTACTGATCTTGAGAAACCAATCTTAGACCAGAAGGGGCACTACGAGCAAATAACCATTGGTGAAAATTCCTGGATTGGTAATGGCTCTGTCATTATGGCTAATCTTGGTAAACACAATATTATAGGAGCTGGCAGTGTGATCTCCAAGGATACAGAGGATTATAAAGTAATTGCTGGAAATCCTGCACGTGTAATACGAGATCTTCGTAAAGCTCAAACTGTTTCAATTGAAGAGTCATTTGTTGTTGGAGGGATGCACTGATGGCTGGGTTGCGGACTAATATTGTATCTCGCTTTCTCCAAAAACCGTCTCTACAAAAGCTGAGCTCAGTTTTAGACCTTTTACCTGGTCATCCTTTTGAGGTTGGGATGTACTATGCACTTAAAACTGTTGGTATCCCTGCCAATTTTCCCGACAAATTTTCTGTCACCATTCGCGAGGCAGAAAAATCTGATCTCGCTGCATTTGAACGTTGCATGAACAAGCGTGAGCGGTTCCTGAGTCGACTTGAAGTGGGCGACCGATGTCTTTTGGCGTTAGATAGTGATAAGGTTGTCGGATTCCTCTGGTTTAGCGTCAGGGATATTTATGCAGAGGAAATGACTAGGTATAGTTTCTCGATTTCTGAAAACACAGTGTACTCCTATGATGAGTATGTAAGTCCAGAGTATCGTCAGCAGGGCATCCTCAGCCAGTTGTTTACCGCTCTTTACGGGTGGATGAAACAACGTGATAGGGACACGATCACTATATTGATTGCCCACGACAACGAGATTTCCTGGAAGGCACATGTCAAGAAGGGCTTTGTTCCATTTAAGAAGATTTTATATGTCAGAATATTTAGTTGGCGTTTTTTCCGCGAGCGCATGGTCACGGCCAGGTAGGCGATGACAGCACAATCAATCAAGACGTTACTCAAACAGTCTGCGGCGTTCCTGGCGGTCAAAAGCGGCTTTGTTTCCATAAAAAACAAAAGCGGCACTAACGGCCGCCTGACAATACTTATGTATCATCGGGTTAATCCGGAACGGGATGTCCTGGGGCTGTCGGTTTCTCCCACTTTTTTCGATCAGCATTTGTCATTCCTTGCATCACGTTTCACGGTCATATCGCTGGCAGAGTCGGTTGCAATGCTCTCAAATGGAATTCCTGACGGCAATTATGCGGTAATCACGTTTGACGATGGCTATCGGGATAATTACGACTTTGCATTCCCGCTTCTCCGAAAGCATCAGCTTCCAGCCACGATCTTTGTCACTGTTAACGGTCTGGAAACAGGATATTTCGGATGGTACAGCTTTGATCGCGCAATTCTGGATTCCCGGCGTGAAAGCATCGACCTGACCAGTTTCAGGCTGGGTATGGTTGACCTCCGCACAAGGGCAAAGAAAGAACAGGCGATATTCAATTTGCATCAGGAGTTGAAGCTGTGCAGCCACGAAAAACGCAAAGCGGCTTGCGACCATGTTGTTAGTGAATTATCCGAAAACACCGGCACCGACCGTGAACGGATCATGCTTACCTGGGATGAAGCTCGCGAGATGCAGAAGAGCGGACTGGTAACCATTGCTTCCCATACCATGACACATCCGATACTGACGCGTGTCGACCGGGAAAAGGCTTGTGATGAAATTGTCCGGAGCAAGGCAATTATCGAGGAAAAGCTAGGTACCGTTGTTGATCTGTTTGCCTACCCCAATGGAACAACCGCCGACTATAACGACGAGATTGTAGGAATGCTGAAAGCTGCCGGATATGCAGCGGCTTGTACGACGGCGCCGGGCTCTGCTCCGGATGGGGCAGACCCTTATCGTCTTCCGCGGGTGGATGTGACCTTTGGCATGTGCGAGGGGATAGGCGGAAGATTTTCGCTGGAGATGTTTGAATGGGCGCTGTCCGTTCCATATAAAAAGAGGTAACCAATTCATAAATGAAAATACAGGTCGTAAACGATACTAATCAATTTGCGGAGTTGAGAGAACAATGGAATGAGCTGCTTATCAGCTCGTCTTTGGATAATGTTTTTCTCACACATGAATGGCTTCATACCTGGTGGGAGATATTTGGAGCTGAATCTAAGCTTTTTATTTTGCTGTGCAGAGACGAGGATCATGGTCTGGTCGGCATATTCCCGGGGTATCTCAAAAACTCCGGTATGCCCGTAAAAACAAGGGCCATCAGGCTGCTTGGCAGTGAATATGTTACGTCTGATTTTCTTGAATGTTTTGCTGTCGCGGGGCAGGAAGAAAGTGTATATAGCGCGGTCTTTGAATACTTATCAAGCAATTCATCCTTGTGGGACGTGCTCGAAATCACCGATGTCCCCAGGGAATCATATTTTGCTGCATATCTGAACAAGCAAAGCCCTGTTCAGGCTTTTACAATGCAGGACAATGACAAGGTTTGTCCTTACATTCCCCTGCCGACGAGTTGGGATGATTTTCTCGCCGGTCTTTCGGCAAAGACGCGCCGCAATGTCAGATATTACCGCAACAACCTAGGGCGTCATGCGCAGGTGGAGCTTGAAGTTGTCAGTTCCCATGAACAGCTGCAAGCGGTAACGCCGGATATGATTCGTCTCCATCAAGAGCGCAAGGAGCAGGTTGGATTTTCGGGCCGATTTTCCTCGGAACGTTATACCCGATTCCATCAAAAAATTTGCGACAACTTCCTCACGGCAGGATGGCTGCTGCTGATTTTTCTGAAGGTCGACGGGAAACGGGTCGCTTTCTATTACTGCTTTTCCTACAAAAAACGGGTTAATGTCTATCAATCCGGTTTTGATATTGAATGGAGCAAGTTCAGTGTGGGGGCTCTTCTGATGGGGTATTTGGTCGAAATGTCGATCGCAGATGGAAACCGGTACATTGATTTCCTGCGAGGACGGGAAGCCTACAAGTACCACTGGACCGAACAGGAACGAAAACTCCTGGATTTTACCGCATACAACGAGTCAATTCGCGGGAACATTGCGGAAGTGGCCCGCCAGACATATTCGGGAGCCAAGAGTGGGCTCAAAAAAATATTGCCCGACAGCCTTTTTGACAAAGCCAAAAAAATAAGAAACTCGTTTTCGAGTGACAGATAAAAGTTATCGCGTTGTCAGCATCAGGAGTACCTTTATGAAGCGGGAAGCATGAGCCAACACAAAAAACTGTCCATCAATGCACTGTCCAATTTTGTCAGATATATGGCTTATGTTGCAGTCACGTTCCTGTTGACACCAATTACCATCAAGTGCCTGGGCGAATCATCCTACGGTTTGTGGGTCGTTGTCCTATCGGTTGTCGGATATGCCGGAATTTTGGAGATGGGCGTGCAGACGGCTGTTGTCAAGCTGGTTGCCCAGTACCATGGTGCTAATGATACCAAGAGCCTGAACGAGGTGGTTGGGGCCGCACTGGCTTTTTTTGCCGGAATTGGACTGTTGGTGGCTTTGGTCTGCTGGGGCGTTCTGCCGTTTTTTATTGATCTTATGGTAAAAAATCCGACCGGTCGGGAGACGGTTCGGCAGCTGCTGATCATTCTCGGCATCAATGTATTGTTCATATTTCCTAGTTACGTATTTTCTGGCATGGTTTACGGGTTTCAGGTCTATCACCTCAAAAATCTGATTGATGTGGCCTTGGTCATTATCAATGCGATTCTTGTGTATCTTCTGCTAGTGCGCGGGTATGGTATTTTTGCCCTTGCCATCGTCAAGACCTTTGGGGATTTCTTCGGTCTTGTTGCGTCCTACCTGCTTTCAAGGAAGGTCTTTCCTGGATTGAGGCTTTCGGTCACCGGTATCGGCCGGCAGCGCTACAAGGAAATTTTTTCACTGGGAGGAAAGATCTTTTCTTCGGCAACCATGGTTCGTATTGCTTCAAACGGGGAACCGCTGATCATCAGTTATGCCCTTTCCAATGCCGCAACGGCGATCTTTTCGATCCCCAAGCGCCTGATCGATTATGTAAAGGAAATCTCCTGGTCGCTGACCACCGGCTTTATGCCTATGTTTAGCGAACTTCATGCCAAAAATGACCATGAAGGCATCCGCAGGATCTACTTCCAATACACCAGATACCTGGTCATGTTGCTGGCCCCGATCCTTGCCACTGTTTTCGTCTATGGCACCCCGTTTGTTTCGCTCTGGATCGGTAATAATTTTGCGTTGAAAGGGAAAGTTCTCGTTATGCTGCTGTCGACTGCTTTTGCGGTGGAATGCCTGCAGCCCCTGGTTTGGCGTATGTTTATAGGTGTAAACCGGGTTGGTTTCCTGGTCAAGGTTTCGTCATTTTCTTCGCTTGCCTACCTGATTCTTGCTTTTGCGCTGGTATGGAAATTCGGCGTTGATGGAGTTGCCTTGGGAGGGTTGATTGTCAGCTGTGTCTGCCAGTCAATTTTCTTTGTCTATACAGCGCGCTACTTGGAAACATCCCCCTTGAACTACCTGAAGGAGTGTCACCTGATGCCGGTTGTAACAACTCTGGCGATGCTCGGGCTGATGCTGTGGCTCTGTTCAAACTGGCCTCCGGTCAGCTATGGTATCCTCATACCGGAGGTTGCCGGGGCGCTTGCCCTCTATGCCGTGATCAGTTGGTTATTGGCCCTTAAAAATACGGAACGATCTTGGGTAATTGAGTTAATTCGTGCTCGCCTGACTATGCTGTCGTAGGAGAAATAATGAGATGATGATTGATAATGCTCCGAATGGAATGTTGATTCGTACTGATGTTGACGGTGCCTCCTTTTACCTGGTGATAGATTCCATGCTCCGCGACACCAGTTCCGGCGGCCTCAGGATCACCGAGGATCTTGACATCAGCGAGGTTGAAGCACTTGCACGTGAGATGACTCTCAAATTCAGTTTCATCGGGCTTCAGCGGGGAGGCGCTAAAAGCGGTCTAAAAATACCACCCGGAACCGACGCCATACGAAAGAAAGCCATTCTCGAAGCGGTCGGTGCACGCATCGGAGCCATTATCAGAAAAGGGATCTATTATCCCGGCATGGATATGAACTGCGGCCCTGATGATCTCCGGGCCCTGTATCGTGGTGCCGGTATCAATGTTGGCAAGATGACCGATACCTCCTTCTTTACCGCGATTTCCGTGGCCAATTCGATTGAAGCCTGCGTGGAGCTTGATACTTCCGGGAAAAAGACCTTTACGATTGCGGTGGAGGGCTTCGGGAGCGTGGCAGCCTATCTTGCGGAACGATTGCCGGCAGACCGTTTCCGCTTTGTGGCGATTTCCACCATTTCAGGCGCCAAAGTCTGTCAGAGCGGATTTTCAGCGGCAACACTGGTGGCGCAGCGCAAGCAATTCGGGGATGCCTTTGTCAATCACCTGCTGGAAGGGGATTTGATCGATAGGCAGAGTCTTTTTGCAATCCCGGTCGATATCCTGGTTCCATCGGCCAGAACTTGGTCACTTGATGCTGCTATTGCCCAAACCGTGCAGTCGCGCTATGTGATTCCGGCTGCGAATGCCCCCTATACTGATGATTCGGTTCGTATTCTGGAAGGACGGGGCATCATCTGTCTTCCCGGTTATGTGGTCAACTGCGGGGGAGTCTATGCTTCTTCGTTACATGACAGTGGAGTAGCATTGCAGCAGATTGAGGAAATATCCTCCAATGGTTATCGCAGGGTCGTTGCGGCCCTGCTGAAGAGTTCCCGCGAAACCGGTCATTCACCGCTGGTAATTGCCGGATCAGTTGCGGAACGACGATTGGCCGCCCAGATTTCCGGCGGGCACAACCGGACAGTAGCTGACATGCTCTATGAAAAGGCGCGCGGCACGGGGGTCGTGCCCGCTTCACTGCATGCCGGCAAGGTGCTCGGCTCATTTCGCAGGAACCTTGAAAAACTTATCCAACAACTTCAGGAGTGGCAGTCGTGATAACAGTGGATGTGGAGAATCAATTCAAAAAAGACGATTGGCGGGAGCTGCTGTTGAGCTTGAACGGGACGCCGATCCAGCTTCCGGAGATACTTCAGGCCGGGGCCCGACCGGAGGATATTCTCTATCTCCTTTTCAAAAGAAACGGGGTAACGGTGGCTGCCTCCACTGCTCTGCGAACCCAGAAGAAATTGTTGAGGGTTTTCAGCGGTGCGCGCGAGATTTACCTGCCCATGTTTCCTGCTGCCGTCGCGGGCCAGGATGACAATGAAATTTGCAAGGCCTTGATCTCATTCGCCAAGACGGAAGGTTACGCCAAACTGGAAATTGATCCGCGCTGGGGAAAGGATTTTTCAGCAGTTGACGAGTTGTCAGGATATCGGGGGCATTCCCTGGCTGAGTTTGTTCTTGATCTTCGCCTGGATCTTGAAACGCTGTTGAAGGGAATGCATAAAAAACACCGTAAAAACGTGCGTGAAGCCGGCGAGCATAACCTGGAAATCGTCGAGGATCGTTCACTGGAAGGGTTCTTGAAACTGCGCGAAATGCAGCAGACCTCTTCCGAGCGCTCGGCGGATCGGGGAAATTCCTACGCCATCCAAGGCGAGGAACATTTTCGCGCCTACTTCGATGCGGTTTACAAGGATGGACCGGGCAATGTTCTGTTTGCGATGGAAAATGGTCTGCCGGTGGCTGCCCTTGCCTATCTTGCCTTTGGCTGCAGGGCGATAACCGTTCGCTCCGGTTCCAACCAGCGTGGCTATGAGACATCGGCCATGTATTTGTTACAGTTTGAGCTTGTGCGCAGACTCAAGGATGCAGGCTACGAAGAGCTCAACATCGGGGCGGTTCCGGCGGAGGCACGCTCTCCCGAACACCCCCAACACGGGCTTTACACCTACAAGCGTTACTACGGCGGGGAAGAGCGAATTAGTTTGGGATTAATTGTAACTTGCTGATTTTACTAAAATATGCTTTGACAAAGTGAGCACAGTATGATTGAAAAATATTCTGTACTGTTTAGAGATCTGATCAATACAGGAAAGGCTGCTGAAAACAAGCTTCATCTCCACGAGACACTTGAGTGGTTGTGCCGGGCCCAGGATGCCACACCCGATCGGGGGGGCAGTCACAGCTACGGCCTTGACAAAGGATGGGCGGTATCTTATCCGGAGACTAGTGGATATATCATACCGACCTTCCTGAACTGGGCCATCCTTTCCGGTGACCAGGAATTTCGCAAGCGCGCCCTGGAAATGGCTGACTGGGAATTGTCTGTCCAGCTTGAAGGCGGGGCGATCCCGGCCATATCCAGCGGTGATCCGGTGGTTTTTGATACCGGGCAGGTGCTGTTTGGCTGGCTGGCGGCTTTCAGGGATTGCGGGGATGACCGTTACCTCAATGCGGCCATCAGAGGAGGCGACTGGCTCCTTGAAAACCTCGACAGCGACCATATATGGCGCAAGTGGGGCAATCCGGGGGCGACTGATCCAAATCTCTACAATATCCGCTTTGCCTGGGCCTTGCTGGACCTCGCGACAGAAACGGGGGATTCCCGCTATCGTACAGCTGTAGTTAACTACATCGCCTGGGTTCTGAACCAGGAAGAAGAACGCGGCTGGTTTCGCTACAACTGCCTGACCGATAATGAACATCCCCTGCTCCATACGATCGCTTATACTGCCCAGGGTTTGCTTGAATGCGGGGCTCTACTCGGCGATGATCGCTGCATGCAGGCGGTTGCCAGGATTGCCGACGAGGTGGCAGCCCAGGTCAGCCCTGATGGAAAACTGGCCGGGCGTTTCGGCCGGGGGTGGGAAGGGACTGTCAGCTGGTCCTGTTTGACAGGTATGGCCCAGATGGCAATTGTCTGGCAACGGCTCGACCAGATTGACGGAAGTTCAAGGTATCGTGACATAACTCGGAAAGTCCTCGACTTCGTCAAACGTACCCAGAATCTGAAATCAGGCAACCCCGGCATTCGCGGCGGCATCAAGGGTTCACATCCGGTTAATGGCGGTTATCTCACCTATCGCCTGCCGAACTGGGCGGCCAAGTTTTTTGCCGATGCATTGATTCTGGCTGAATATCCTGGTTTTAAACAGCCTCTCTATTGATGGCGACCCATGGTGCAACTATGAAAATTCTCTGTGTGACATACTGTTATCCTCCGCTCCAGTATCCGGCGACCATGTGTAATGTGAAGGTTGTTGCCGGCTTGGTAGCGCATGGCGTGGAAGTCGAAGTGGTGACTATCAATCCGGATACATTCTATTTTCCGGGTGGCAAGGCGGTTGATCCGTCAATGATGTCGATTCTCCCAGCCGGGGTGAAAAATCACCAGATTCGCTCCTGGGAGTCGAATCCGTTTGTCGTCAGGCTGCGGGAGAATCGATTTGCTCATCGCCTCCTCTACAAACTGTTTGATCCCCGCAAGCGGGAGTGGACCTTTCCGGCTCTGCGTTATCTCAAAAAGATGGATCTTTCACGTTTTGACGCGATCCTGACCTGCTCCCAACCGCACTGCAATCACCTGATCGGGATGGAACTGAAAAAACTGACCGGAAAACCATGGATCGCCTATTTCAGCGATCCATGGACCGACAACGTCTATGCCTCTTTTCCGACCCCAATGTTGTTCAACTATAATCTCCAGCTTGAAACCGAGGTTATGAACATGGCCGACCGGATTTTCTTCACATCTCCGGAAATCCGCGAACTGGTCATGGGAAAGTTTCCCGAAAATCTGAAGCAGAAATGCGGCATTCTCACCCACAGCTTTGTGCCGGAGTGGTACCGGGGCGGTGAACCACAGAGCACCCGCCAAGATAACCGGATCGTGATTCTCCAGACCGGGCATTTTTATGGTCCCCGCTCGCCGCTGCCCCTGTTCAGAGCACTTGAGGAGCTGAACCGTACCGACATTCTTCAGGATAAACTGCACTTCATATTTTACGGCGGGATGAAGGAAGAGGATAAACGGTTCCTGAATGACAAGGGGCTCTCTGGCATCGTTACTCTGGTCGGAACGGTGCCGTATCTTGAATCTCTGGCTGAAATGGGCAGAGCGGATTATCTGCTGCTGATCGATGCCCCGCTGGCGGACAGCAAGGAAAGTGTGTTTTTGCCGTCAAAGCTGGTTGATTACCTGGGAAGCGGGAAGCCGATTATCGGCATTACTCCCGAAGCGGGAGCCAGTGCCAGGGTTCTGCGGGAGACCGGCAACCTGGTCTGTGACATTGACGATAATGCCACAATAGTCGACATGCTGAAGTCCCTGGCGCAGGGGCAGATGACCTTTACTCCCGACCTGAAAGCAATGAACTCCTATAACCTCAACACGGTGACCAGCATTATGAAGGATGCTTTGCAGGGAGTGCTCAAACAATGATCTGGCTTCTCTGCGGCTACCTGTTCCTATTCATTTTCCGTCCTTTCGAGTACTGGCCGATCCTCGGGACACTCCATATCGAGCGGATCTACATGCTGCTGCTGATAGTGGCCGTTTTTCTGAACAAGGAAAAGCGCTATATTCCCCACAACATTACCAAGGCGTCTATCCTGTTCTTCGTCTTCATGGTCGTTTCCGCCTGTTTTGCCATTAGCGGCGTTGACGCCTATGATCAAACCTATGAATACTTCAAGCTGCTGGTTTTCTATTTCGTCGTGATCCTCTGCATTCGCGATGAAGTCGAGTTGAAACATTTTCTGATCGCCTATGTTGCGATTATGTTTCTGTACCTGGGGAAGTCGGAATGGGAATTTTTCATCCATGACAACTATATGTACCGGATGGGTATCAAACGCTTGAAAGGGATCGACATAACCTATGGCGATCCCAACTATGTGGCCGCTTCAGTAGCTTATTCGCTTCCCTTTGTCTGGGCACTGTTTCGCTGCGATTTCAAGGGGAAAACGGTTAAGTACCTTCTGCTGGGTTATTCCCTGCTGGCCGCCGTTGCCATTATCTATACCGGGTCGCGCAGCGGCATGGTGACCTCGATGCTTTTTCTTGTTTTTCTGTGGTTCGGAAGCAAGCGCAAGTTTCTTGTGCTGGCGCTGATGACGGCAGCTCTGGCCGTGGGCTGGGTAGGCATGCCCGACTCCTATAAGGTTCGCTTTGAATCGATCCTGGTTGATCAAAGTGAAAGTGAGGATGCGGCCCAGCGGGCGGCGGCGGCATCCGCCAAGGGCAGGATGGAGGGCTTTCATCAGGGGGTCAAGGTCTTTATGAAATACCCGCTTTTAGGAATTGGCCCCGGAAACATCGTCTATGGCTGGGATGATATGGTGCGTGGGCCAAAAACCCACAACCTGTATGGTATTCTGCTGGGTGAGCTCGGCTTGCTGGGCGGCATCGCCTTTTGTTTGCTGGTTGTGCAGATACTTTTGGCCAACCTGCGCAACCTGCGCGAAATTGCAATTATGTTGCCGCGCGATCTGTTGCCGGATGAACCGCCTTCTTCCGAATTTATGCCGCTGCTGCAGCTGCGTTTCATTACCGTCGCCTGCATACAGACAATATTGCTGTTATTGTTTAATGGAAATTTTGGTCATAATCTCTATCGATACAGCTGGTTATTGGTCGGTGCCATAACTGTATTAACTTCTTATTTTATAAGGCAACGAATTTATGCACAGCCAGAATCCCATTAATCTTCTAGTTGTTGTACGATGGCCTTTAGGCGGTATCCGCACCTATATGAAATATGTTTACGGATATCTGTCTGAACGTTTCAAAATTACAATTCTGGCTGCATCCACCCATGAAGACGATGCCTTGCGTTCCGATGCACAAGATATTGGGGCGCGGCTTGTGCTGGTTCCTGCCATCACGAAGGGGGGGCTGGTCGGGGAGATTGTGCGCGAACTTCGCCACAATCGTTATAACCTTATTCAGAGCCAGGGCTTTATCTCTGCTTTGCAGGTATATCTGGCCAATCTGTTTTTTCGCGTTCCGCATGTACTGACGGTGCATGGCATTCTGGAAGATAAATATCTGCAGGGGAAACTGGCCCGGATCAAAAACTGGCTTCTGGCCTGGGTTATCAAACACGTTACTGTCCTGTACGCGGTCAGCAACGATATTCTGGAGCATTTGCTGGAGCAGATTCCTGCCCTCAAAGCTGCCGGTTGTCGAAAGGCCGTCATCCTCAACGGCATAGAAACAGGCGTGTTCCGCAAAGAAGGTGATGGACGCTCCGAAACGTTCAGGGATCGTCTAGGGATCGGCAAGGATCTGTTCCTGCTCGGTTTTCTGGGACGTTTCATGCCCCAGAAGGGATTTAACTTTCTGATTGATGCCGTGGAGATGCTGGAGGCAGAAGCAGGCACCACCAAGGAGTTGCACATACTGGCGGTTGGGTCGGGGGATTACCTGCCACATTATCAGAATATGGCGCGTGAAAAAGGGGTGGCATACCGCTTTACGTTTATTCCGTTTCAACAGGATGTGGAGGCAATCTATCATGACGTAGACGTGGTTGTCATGCCATCCATTTGGGAGGCAAGTGGCCTGCTTGCCATGGAAGCCTTATGCAGCGGAACTCCGCTGATTGCTTCGGACTGCATCGGGTTGCGCGAAACCGTGGCGGGCACGCCGGCGATCATGTTTTCTTCCCAGAATGCGGTTGCACTGGCGCAGGCGATCCGGGTTGCCAGGAAATCTGACCTGAAGAAATCCTTTAGCGACTTTGCGCAGCAGGCTCAAGAACGCTACGATGTCCGCAAAACAGCCTTGGCTGTTGAAAGGTTGTTTGAAGATGTGGCCAGATCACGATGAAAATGCCGGCAGGAGCCCAAATCTGATGAACAGCGTGTTTCCAAAATGGTTTCCTGGCTTTCTTCACATAATCACCGCCACCGTCGTGGCATCCGCTCTTGTCTGTCCGGGGCATTCCGCTGCCCAACCCGTTGTTACGAGTTCTTCTCCAAGGCAGGTTGTTGAGAAAAGAACCGTGATCGAGTTTGAAAACGCGGCTGAACTGGCCGCCTCGGAAGGCAAAATTGTTGCCAACCTCCCCGGATACGTCGTTTTTGAGCCGGGGATCAGTGGACAGGCGGCCCGCTTTCCGCGAGATGAGAAGCTTTATTCGGCTACGGTGCAGTTTCCCGCCGCTATCATTGATCTTTCTGACAACGATGGCATGGGCAAAAAACTGGAATTCCGTTTGAAGTTCAATGAAGACCCCCATCTCTTTTCGGGTAACAAGTTTCTGCTGTCGGCCTACCCGATGTTTATGGTTGAAATTTACGGTACCCACCCCTTTCTGGCGTTCGAGTTTTACGGCAATGGCTACAATGACGCTACCAGGGGCCGCTTTCTGACCTATACTCAGGGCTGGGACAAGTGGGAAAACTGGAAGGTGGGGGAGTGGCATAAGATAACCCTGGTTTGGAAACGGAACGGTAGGGGCGGGAAGGCCGAGATGCATCTTTACATCGATGACAGCCAGGAAGGGTGCCTGGCGACGAGGTGCAATGACTACGGGGGAATTTTACCGAAAACAGGCTCTTTCAAAGCGTTTGCAGTCGGCAATTCATCAAAAAATGCGGCCCTGGATTTTTCCATCGATCAATTGCGCATCGAAAACGTGACGCGCTGACACCGGTACCACGAGGTGAACATGAAAAAAATTGTTACTGGCTGTTTGGTTGTTATCTCGCTTGGTATCTGCTCAACCTGTAGTTTTGCTTTGGCAACGCTGGAACGACCGACAACGCTGTCGATTCCCGCAGGGTATCCGGATGTGGCATCGCTCCAGCCCGGAGCAGGAAAGGCGCTCTTCAAGGATTATCCGGTCCGCAAGAAGATCAAGACAATTTCTGCGCCGGGTTTACTGACGGAGAATGATACCGAATACCGTCTGGAACAGGACGTGGTTGCATCCGGCACCGCCTTTGTCATCAAAGCCTCACGGGTGACGCTCAATCTGAACGGGCACAGGGTGAGCTATCTGGATAAGGGAGAGCATAAGGATGCTTACGGCGTTCATATACCCGGCTACAACTGGACAGATATAGCGGTTGTGAATGGTTCCATACACCAGGGACAGGGAACATGCAGCGGCTCTGCCGGGGGCATCGGCTGCAACCCGGTTTACAGCTACGATGCCAAGAACGTTTTAATTGCCGGCCTGGATGTTTCCTACCGGACGGCTGAAACATCGGGCATCGTGCTGCACTGGAATTCGGATTCGGAAGTCTGCCACAATACCGTGGACGACAAGGGCAATGTCGTCAAAAACCGCCACCAGGGGGTTGCAGCCATAGAGGCAAATCGTGGTGGACGGGCCTCCCGCCAGAAGATACATCATAACCTCGTTCGCGGAGCACGGCAGATCGGCATCCGTTCCGGTACTGACAGTGACGTTTACCAAAATGAAGTTCACAGTGAAAGTGTTGTGACCAATTCGATCGCATTGGCGGCTTCCGGCGGCGCAGTGCACGACAACAAGGTCTTTGGCCAGGGCGTACATCCAATCGGCATCTGGCCCGGAAGCAATATCAAGGTTTATGGCAATTACGTTGAAATCCAAAGCACCGCCCGGGGCGACGAGTATGGTGACACGGGAGCCGCCTGTCTCCGAATGACCTGGGGAAATGACAATGTGGATGTTTTTGGAAACACATTGATTTTGAACGCGGAGGAGAATTACCAGAATTCCGGCTTCAAAAGCTGGGGTAGAGCGATTTGGGTTGGTTTGACTAAACCTGAACAGAAGGCTGTTTTTCATGACAATTTTATTTCAGCTCGGAACCGGGACGGCAAGGCAAAAGCTGCGGCCATAGCCGTTGTCTGTAATAATGTATCGCCTGGGCTGGAGTTTAGGAAAAATATTATTTCAAGCAACTGGGGAAATGTATTGCTGGCCGACAGCTACGGGCATGGTGGAGGTTACCCGCGTTTTGTCGATAACATTTTTGTGGGGGATTCAACAATTAGCTCGTACCGGACAGTTAGAAGCCAGCGCCAAGAGGTTCCAAGCACGGGTGTTTTTATTGGGAACTCCTATACCAACGGAGCATCCAGAGATGCTGTTGACCTTGAGTTCAGCGGGAGCGGGACCAAGGATGTCTCTTTCGGGTGGCATCTTACGGTAGCATTTGTTAATCAGAAAACTCATTTAGCGGTTGTAAATGCGCAGGTAACTGTGGTTGACGCACTGGGGAAAATGGTGTTTGAGGGTAAGACGGACAGGAATGGCTCGATTGCGTCAGATCTGTTGGAGTATACCTTGTCAAATGCGGTTTCTGGAATGACGGGCAAGCAGAAGACCATGTTGACTCCCCATATCGTTACAGTTGAGAGCGGGGCTCGCAAAGTTTCAAAGTCTATCCTGATGGAAAGTAACAACCGGATTGAGATTGAGTTGTGAAAGGAAATCAATCAGCCATGAAAATAGATACTTTTAAGCCAGATTGGTATTCCCATGTCGTAAAGCGGATTGTTGCCCCGCTATGGGCCATGCGAGAAGCGAGTCCCTATCTTCGCCACCTTGAAGAATTGGAGGGGGCCGACCGGATCCCCCTTTCTCAGGTTCGGGAGAGGCAGTTCAGAAAGCTGAGCCTGCTTATTAAACATGCTGTTGAGCATACTGATTACTATCATCATCGTTTTGCTGATGCCGGTATATCGCCTGATGACATCCGCAGTCTGGACGATATCGTAAAACTGCCGATTCTTTCGAAAGACGATATTCGGGCAAATCAGAAAGCAATGGTTGCTGATAATATCCCACGTGAAAAACTGTTTGAGAAGAAGACATCTGGTTCGACCGGGGTTTCAGTTGAGTTGTTGGTTGATGATGATAGTGCCCAATGGAAGAGAGCCTGTGCGCAGAAATATGATCGGTGGGCCGGTTGGGACTTGGGATACAGAATAGGTGCAATTTGGGGTAATCCCAGGCATGAACTGAATTGGAGAACAAAATTCAGAAATCTGTTGCTCGAACGTTATGTGTTCCTTGATACGCTTAAGATGGACGAAGTGTCTATGCGTCGTTTTTACGATGAATTGAAGGTTAAACGCCCCCCGATTCTCTTTGGACATGCGCATTCCCTGTTCCTATTTGCTCGCTTTCTTGAAATGCAAGGGTTGTTTGACATTCATCCTAAGGGGATTATAAGCACCTGCATGGTGCTGCATGGTTATGAGAGAAAGGTAATTGAAAAAATTTTTGGCTGTCGGGTGACCAACCGTTATGGTTGCGAAGAGGTTAGTCTGATTGCTTGCGAATGTCCTGAAGGGAATATGCACCTTAACTGCGATACACTTATTGTCGAGTTTATCCGCGATGGGCAACCGGTGCCGCCGGGTGAGCCGGGGGCAATTGTGGTGACTGATCTGACCAATTACGGTATGCCGTTCATCCGCTACAAGGTTGGCGATGTTGGTGTCTCTTCGTCAAAAGGCTCCTGTTCTTGCGGCTGCAGCTACCCGATCATGGAGAGTCTTGAAGGAAGGGTAGCAGATTATGTTGTGACCCCGGACGGCAACTACATTTCGGGGATCTCGCTGACCGAAAATTTTGCTATGCATTTGCCTGGTGTCAAACAGATGCAGATTGTTCAGGAGCGTATCGACTTCCTGGTATTCCGGATTGTAAAAGGAGAGCTTTTTGGAGAACAGACCCTTCAGGATATCACACGGCTGGCGCAGGAGCGGTTCGGCACACAGATGAACTGGCAGCTTGAGTATGTGAATTCGATTCAATCGGAGACTTCCGGAAAATACCGGTTCTGTATATCGAAGCTGCAGAACCCGTTCTGTTAATCTATAAATTCGGATCAAAAACGCCATGTGTCCAATGCCATGACCTATAGAGAAAGGATACCGTGTTGATTTATGGGTATATATGAGAGATTGAAATTTATTCTACGTCAGACACTGTTGAATTTGTAGTTCACAAACGTCATGACATGGGTAACCGATGTCATGACGTTTGCGAACTAAAGCATCCGTGGGGGAGGGGTGAAAATCCATAGGTTCTCCTCGAGACAGTCGGGTCGCCGAAATATTGTCAAGATTTTGTACCACGACCTTACTGCTACTCAGCTCAACCAATGGGGGATTGTTATGCAAAATGAGAAAATGCTTGCCGTACTGTTGAGAGTTTCTGCTATTGCTGTTGTCTGTTTTTCTTTGCTGTTATGTTTTGGATGTGGAGAGGTCGCAATCAATGGAACCTCATCGGTTGACGCTGCGGCAAATCCCCCCAAATTAACTCAATTGGTTGTTCCGCCAACGCCATTTACCGTTACGAATACCATCCATCTCAATAGTTGCGGTGTGCTTGACAAGCCTTCTTCTCTCTATGTTCTTGACAATGATGTCAATTCTGAAGGGACTTGTTTTCAGATCAAAGCCGATAATATTGTTCTGGATCTTAACGGTCATACGGTCACCTATGATGATTATCCCGCCAGCGGTTTGGCGAATGCTGATTTTGAAACGGGCACCGGCGTGATTCCGGCGGAGTGGGATTTGAGCCAGGCCCCGGGAGTAACCCGCCAATCCACGGCTGATCTGGCCATGATCAACAAGTGGTATCTGGCTTTTGGTACGCCCGCCAATGGAACCCGGATTGTCTCACCTTGGACAAAACTGCCCGCTGGCGTCAAAGCTGTGAGTCATTTCCTTCGGGGAGATCGGGTGTGGGCCTATGCCACCCCCCCGATTTGGAATATGGTCATTGAAAGCCGTGCTGTGGGAGGGGCCGTCAGCACTCTGTTGAATAAGGATTTTACCACTGATCAGCTGTTTAACTTTACTGCTCAGACAGCAGAATTCCAGTACCGAGCGGTTCTGACGCTGAAGGATGGTCATGGATTGGCCCTGCTTGCCTGGGGGATTGGCCCTTCAATCGATCTGTTCGATATTCGCCCCCGGGATTTGATCGGTATCAGCGTTTCTTATCGAAAGAATATCAAAATTCAGAACGGGAAAATTATCCAGGGCCGCGGACGGAGTTTTCTTGGACATGGAATTTTTCTGTACAGCAGCACCAACCTCTCGGTCAGTAATCTGGCGATCAGTAACAGCGGGGTTGAGTCGTCGGGTATCTACAGTAATTATTCAAATTTGGTGTCTCTGGATAAATGTTCCATTACCAGCAAGAGTCCGGGTGTGTTCAATAGGCATCAAATGAATGCGGCGGTCATTGCGGCGGGTGGAGAAAATATCTCCATTACCAATAATTTTATCGACAGTGGCGTTGGCTGGGGGTGTGTTTATGTAACCGGAAAAAATACTGAAATTGCCTTCAACACTCTTAAAACGCAATCTGTTGTAACCAATCACTTTGCTGTCGGTGGCGGCACCCGTATACATCACAACAATATTACTGCCGATCCTGGTCAGGGAATATCGACCGGAGGTGATGGTGTCGAAATATACAGCAATACCATTACACTGAAAAAGATAGCACCTAATTATGAGTACGGTTATGTCGACATGGTCGGAATTAAATTTAATGACTATGGCAGTACAACCGACCCTTACAAAAACATAATGGTTTATGGAAACAACATTAACATAATCGGGGCCAATGATGGGTTTTACACAGGTTATGCCTCTTCCCCCAAGGTTATTACCGGTATCAGCAATATTGCAACTGGCGGCAATGTTATATTCGATAATAATAAGATAGTTGCCCGTTCTGTAGACCCGGAAGTACGTGTGGTAGGGATTGAACCGGGTGGTAGAACAACTCCGGAAGTGCTTTTCAGGAACAACACAATCAACAGTGATGGAATTATTGTTAATTTTGGCGGTTACGCTGGGCAGGGTGCCATCCCCCCCAATCTGAAGTTTGTCGGCAATACCTTTATCAAGGGGCCTAATGCATCAAGTGCATATCATACGTTGGGTATGAGCCGAACAGGAGAGATAACGACAGATAGTATCTTGTTTGTCGATACCAAATTGTCTGGAGGTGCTTCTCTAGCTGATATTGAACTTCCCTCATCTTATGGAGGGTTCTCATATGGTGTCGTCTGGTTGCTAAACGTAATTGTGAGTGATGCTCGAGGTGTGGCTATTGCAAACGCCATGGTTACAGTCAAGGATAAAAACGGACTTGTTCTATTTAGCGGAAATACTGACAATAACGGAACCATTGGAATTATTCCGGTGAAGGAGTATCAACATGTTGGGAATGGAATAAAAAAACAGTCTCAATTTCAGTACAGTTCGCCAGTGGATATTGCGCTTGTTGTTGGGGGAAGTGCCCCCGTCAGTACCACTATCAATGTGACGCGGAATCAGACAGTTCAGTATAAAGTTGGCTCAGGGTTTTATGCTAACTAACTGAAGTCAGAATCTTGATGATATTCTAAGTGAACTATCTGTCTAGAACGGATAATTGACGAGAAAATGTATGCATATTAAAGGCATGGAAAGCCTGAAAAAGTTTCATTAACTACGTTTGGGAGCAAATTCTACAAAATGATACAGGTTGCTTGAACATATTTATGGTGCCGACTATTAACGAGTTGTCTCAACGCATTACCAACATAATTCGCTATATGTCTTGGAACTATTTGCTCCTTGTTTTGATGTTGTGGCTGATGATTTTCACTGTCGGTGACCATTGGTGGCCGGCAACGGTCATCCTGTTCGCGCCGCGCTGGTTTGCGGCACTACCGCTGGTGATTCTCCTGCCTCTGGCGGGCTGGCGCCACCAATTTAGTTTGATCCCGCTTCTGCTCGGGGCGCTTGTTGTATTTGGACCATATATGGGCTTGAATCTGCCGTACGGTAAGGCCGATCCAACCAACGGGAAAATGCTTCGGATACTAACCTGTAATATTGACAATGGCAACTGCGATACAAAGGGTCTTGCTGCAATTATTCGTGATACTGCTGCTGATGTCGTGGCATTGCAGGAGTTTACGGAGGATGTAAAGCTGAGTCTCCCGCCAGGATGGCGGGTTATACAGGAACGGGGACTGGCTGTTCTCTCCCGCTTTCCTTTGCAACGTGGTCGTACGACGCTGGTTTTTAAGCCTCCTAACCGATGGCCCAGCACCTGTCTGCTCCACTGTATTGTGAAAACACCCGGCGGTGATCTGAATTTCTGCTCGGTTCAATTGCCAACTCCGCGATTCGGTTTATTGTCGCTTCTTGACAGGCATACCATACTGCGCCCTTCCAGAAACGGGCAGTTGTTGGCCGATACGGCTTACAGGCGCCGCGCTTCGCAGGAAGTGCAGAAAACGGTCGCTTTGTTGTCCGGTCAGACGATTGTTGCCGGGGACTTGAATATGCCTGTTGATAGCACAATCTATCGGCAGTTCTGGAGCGATTACACGAATGCCTTTTCTGTTGCCGGAATAGGTTACGGCTGGACCCAACGCGCTGTAGCAAAAAAACTGCCATTCCCGATCGGAATACGAATCGATCACATCCTGGCCAGCAGTGATCTGAGTATACGTACCTGTGAGGTCGGTCCGGATGTCGGTTCGGACCATCTGCCCCTGATAGCGGATATTGAGCTGAAAACAGTTGCCAAGTGACTGGGTGACGAACTAACTAGTGTGAGTTGAAAGGGTTCTCTCTATGACATTGCAAGAATCAATAAAGCAGTACCGACTGCAACTACTGGCAATCATCCCGCTGCTGGTTCTGCTTTATTTCAAGATCTTGCCGGATATGGTCAAGGATTGGCTAAGGGATGATAACTACTCCCATGGCTTTCTGGTGCCGCTCATTGCCGGGTACTTTCTTTGGCAGCGCTGGCCTGACCTGAGGACCAAGCGGGTTAAAACTGATATTTTTGGACTTACGGTAATTGTACTGGGGATGTGCCAGTTGATAGTAGCTTGGTTGGGTACCGAGTATTTTACCATGCGCTCGTCGTTGATCGTGCTGTTGGCGGGGATGGTCGTGTACTTGTTTGGCCGGGAGGTACTGAAGGGAATGGCGTTGCCGCTCTGCTATCTGCTCTTCATGGTTCCTATCCCGTACATTATCTATGATTTCGTCGCCTTTCCCTTGAAACTGTTTGTAACCAGGGTCTCGGTTGCGGCGTTGAAAATCGTCGGTGTGGTGGTTATGCGGGAAGGAAACATCATCATGTTCCCGGCCACCACTCTGGAGGTTGCCGATGCCTGTAGCGGGATCCGCTCGCTGGTCTCACTGCTGGCCCTGTCGGTGGCCTATGCTTTCTTTATCCGTACCTCCGGTTTTCGGCGGGCTATTATTATCGTCTCGGCGGTGCCGATTGCCATTGCCACCAATGCCCTACGGGTGATCGGGACTGGTATTCTGGCACAATGGTGGGGAGAAAAGGCAGCCCAGGGGTTCTTTCACGAGTTTGCCGGACTGGCTGTCTTTGCGCTTGCCATGCTGTTGCTGGTGGCAGTCGGCACCGTGGTGAAGGGAAAACAACTGTCGCCGGCAACAGCGGAGAGTGCCGATTTCTGCGCAATTGAACAGAATGGCCAGCTGTCACCGGTCGTTGACCGGATCTACCGGCGGCGCTTTATTACGCTCTTTATTTTGTTGGGTGCGACGGCGTTCTATCTCCATTTTCACCAGACCACAATGGTTCCGACCAACAAGGCCTTTAGTCAGTTCCCTTCACAAATCCAGTCCTGGACCATGGTGTCCGAGGCGTTGTTCAGTGATGCCGTACTCGGTGTGCTGAAACCGACCGATTATATTTCCCGGCAGTATCGCGGCACCGATGGCAACAAGGTTACCCTGTACGTCGGTTACCATAACGGAGCCAAGGGGACCGGAGGTATACATTCCCCCAAACATTGCCTCCCCGGAAGCGGGTGGTATGAAGTTTCCAGCGGATTGTATCCCCTGACCCTGAATGGCAAACAGGAACAGATCGTGCGAGCGGTGTATCAAAAGGGTGAATCAAAAGAGTTGTTCCTCTACTGGTTCCAGATGAAAGGTAAAGTGCTTAACAACGAATATGCGCTGAAGTGGGGAGAAATCACCAACTCGATTCTGTATAGCAGAAGAGAGGAAACCTTTATCCGCATTTCCATTCCATTCAGCGATGATGAGGCCGCTGCCATGGCCCGGGGGGAACAGTTCATCAAGGATTTCTATCCTGTGATCAGCGAGTTTTTACCCCAGTGAACTGAGATTGAAAGCAGCTGGTAATTAATAATGTGTGTAGCGTATCACCCTACTACCAATCAAAGGAGTTGTTGATGAACAAGGATCGAATAATTTCTGTTGTCGGGCTTGGGTATGTCGGCCTGCCGGTGGCGGTTGCTTTTGGCAAGGTGCGCCGGACAATCGGCTTTGATATCAATTCAACGCGGATCAAGGAATTGCAGTCCGGGTATGATCGCACCGGCGAGGTGACCAGTGATGACCTGCGCTCTGCCGATATCCTGTTTACTGAAAACCTGACCGAACTATCCTTGGCCAATTTTCATATCGTTGCCGTACCGACTCCGGTCGACCAAGCTCATCAGCCTGACCTTACCTTGATGTATCGGGCCTCGGAAACCGTAGGTAAGGCCTTGAAAAGGGGGGATATCGTGGTCTATGAATCGACTGTCTACCCTGGCGTGACCGAAGACGAGTGTGTGCCGGTACTGGAACGGGCCTCAGGTTTGGTGGCAGGGCAAGATTTTACCGTTGGTTATAGCCCTGAGCGGATCAACCCTGGCGACAAGGAACATACCTTTACCAAAATCTTAAAGGTTGTTTCCGGTCAGGATGCTGAAACTCTGGAGGTTGTTGCCCGGGTGTACGAGTCGGTGGTGACTGCCGGAGTCCATCGGGCTTCCTCCATCAAGGTTGCCGAAGCAGCCAAGGTAATCGAAAATACCCAGCGGGATCTGAATATCGCCCTGATGAACGAACTGGCACTGATCTTTGACCGCATGGGGATCGATACCAATGCTGTCCTGGAGGCAGCCGGCACCAAGTGGAATTTTCTCAAGTTCAAACCAGGTCTGGTGGGAGGGCACTGTATCGGTGTTGACCCGTATTACCTGACCCACAAGGCGGAGAAAGTTGGGTATATCCCCCAGGTTATCCTGGCCGGTCGTCGCATCAATGACGGCATGGGGGCATTTGTTGCGCAACGGACTATCAAGGAGATGATTCATGGCGGACATAGTGTGCTGGGGAGTACGGTGACCGTGCTCGGTTTGACCTTTAAGGAAAACTGTCCCGATCTGCGTAATTCAAAGGTGATCGACATCATCAATGAATTGCGCGATTACGGCATCAATGTTCAGGTGTGTGATCCATTGGCTGATCCGGACGAGGCGATGCATGAGTACGGTGTGCAGCTGGTTCCGATGGTCGATCTGAAACCGGCGGCGGCAGTGGTTACTGCGGTCGCCCATCGAGATTTTCTCAGCTGGGGAGCGGCAGATATTATGCGTCTGACAGGGGAGCGTCCGGTGCTGATCGACGTCAAGGGGAGCTATGATCTGTCGGCGATGGCTGCGGCTGGAATCAGAGTCTGGAGGCTTTAGTGCGCTTGTTGTGATTGTCGGAATTCTTTACAGGTTTCTTGGGGTCTGAGGGTGTGATAAGTAACTTGCTGTAATATGATGTTTAATTTCGCTGGCACGTGTATTGCTGTTTTAATGCTTGAATAGGTAGCACATGTTTTCATTTCTTTGTGTACAGCTCTTTGAAAGGGTCGGACTTGCCGGTTTTCTCCGGATTGTTTTTATGTGCTCTATCGCTTGAGTCGACGTCCTGCACCTTGATCGTTATGGACACGGTCGGCACGAGAATGGTATATTGGTAATGGTAATTAGTACCAAAATGCCGCTAAATGTAACAAGAGAGTCATTCATCCATATATTTTTAGGGGGATAATCGCTGTGGAACATACTGCGCAACGC
The DNA here is from genome assembly GCA_036732725.1 of Geobacteraceae bacterium. Classification (GTDB taxonomy): domain Bacteria; phylum Desulfobacterota; class Desulfuromonadia; order Geobacterales; family Pseudopelobacteraceae; genus CAIPTY01. The sequence goes on from DAINBV010000008.1 coordinate 77,127, forward strand.
CATATCGGTAGAATATTGCTGGACGGCCAATTTGTATCCCAGCAGATGCTAGATTCGGCGCTGGAAGAACAGAAGCGTACCAAGGAACTTCTAGGGCAGGTATTGGTGAGGATGGGAGTGCTCACGGCAGAGGATGTCGAAATTCCACTGCTGGCTCAACAACACCTGGGCACCATTTCCGAAGCGGTTAAAATTGCCGCCGGTGAGCGTCAGCTACTCGGTGCGCTGCTCGTTCAGTCGGGAAAGATCACCAGTGAAGAGCTTGATCGTGCAATTGCGGAACAACAGCGGAGTGGAGAACAATTGGGCGAGGTGTTCAAACGCCTCGGCATGCTCACCGGGCAACAGCTGAATGCCCTCCTTGACTTCCAGCACAGTCAGGAAACAGTCAACGATTCTCCCTTCAGGCTTGGTGAACTCCTGGTTGCCACGGGGCAAATTACCCGTGAACAGCTGGAAAGCGCTCTTAATCAGCAGCGCATTACCCACCATAAACTCGGCGAAGTACTGGTTGAAGCGGGGTACGTGGACTCCAAGCGCATCAACTATGGCATCCGTCTGCAAAAGATGGTGATGAAAGCTGTGCTGGTCGCCATTTTGACCTTTGAGGCGGCAACTCCAAATTATGCCAGCGCTGCCAACGTCCTTCCCGATTCATCGTCTCAAATCATGATAAAAAGCGCACTGGAAGAATCGGGAGAGTTCTCGTGTCTCTCGGAAAAGGAGCAGGAACTGTTACGGCTCGTGAATGAATACCGTGAAGAGAACGGGCTGGCGCCGATAGCAAATTCGCGCTCTCTCAACAAGGTTGCGCGCGTTCATGCGATTGATCTTAGCAAGAACATCCCCGCGGAGGGGCAGGATGGCCGCGGTCTTGCCTGCTCACTTCACAGCTGGTCAGACAAAGGGGTCTGGAAGCCGGTATGCTACACCAAGGATAATACATATGCGGAAGCCATGTGGGACAAACCGCGCGAGATCACCAATTATACCTATTCAGGCGACGGTTATGAAAACGCCTACTCCACGAGTGAAAAAGAAATAGACCCGAGAAAAGTACTGGAAGCCTGGAAGGCGAGTCCTGGCCATAACGCAATCCTCCTCGAATCCGGCGCCTGGAATGGAAGTAATCTGCTGGCACTCGGAGTCGGTATTCATGAGAATTACGCCGTCATCTGGGTCGGCTCGCAGGTAGACCCGCTTGGTTCAATGCAGGCTTGCGGGCCCTCCACACAGTATATACGATGAAATGATTCACAAAATTCTGTAATGCGTATCATTAGTGGTGGGATGGGTTACAGGAGAGAAGCATCCAAGGTTGAGAGGTTACCCATATGCCATACAAAAAACGATCATCACACACCAAAAAAAGATTAATGAATGTCGCTAAAGGGTTAGGGGCTGGTGCTCTTGTTGTGCTGCTGCTTGTGGCGATCGCCATGATGGTGCAATCATTTCTTGCGAAAGAGAAAGTTGTGTCACAGGTGCCTCCGGTCAAGCTGGCCGTGGAGAAGATCGAGGAGCCAACCGAGGCAAACAGTGAAATAGATGGGAAATATTACGGACTCTGCAAAAAAAACAGTATTAAGTCGGTGGAAGACTTCCGCGCTGTTGTCAGTAAAGACCCGGTTCTAACTTCACATTTTGCAGGGTTCAACTGGGAAACCGCCCGGCTCGGAAAACAGGAGAATGCTCTCTGGACATACGTCTCCTACAGAAAAGACGAGGTTATCAGGCGCACCTCGAATGCGGTCAGGCTGCCCAAGGGTGACGCGTATGTTACCGACGGGAGCCGTGTTGTCCGCACCTTCTGTTGCAACGATTACGTAGCGGCCCCTCCGCCGAGGCAGGTGAGCATGGCGCCTCCTCCTCCCCCCTCTGAACGGGTTGATGCTCCGCAACGCCGGGCAGCCAAAAGTGGTTCACCTATTCAAGATATGTCTCCATTGCCATCTGTCGTTGATCCGCCCAAGCTGTCGGCATTGCCAGCAGTTGAGGAATCGCCCAGCGTAATAGCCGAATCTTTTGGAAGCCCACCTAATACTTTTACTGCCCCGCTCTATCCCAGTGGCCCTACCTATGGCCACTACTCGACATCAAAGGGGAAACATCCGTATGCACCACCTACCGCAGTGCCGGAACCGGGCACGTTTCTTTTGATGGGCGCGGGAGTGGCAGCATTCAGTCTTGTTCGTATGCTTCGACGGAAGCGGGGCGAGTCGTAAAGGTTCCGAACAACAAAAAGGGGATGGATATCTGATGGTAGCGCTTGTATAACAGCCACCATCAGATCCATCCCTTTTTTGTGAAGAGCCAAATCTCTTATATCACTCCCTGCCTACCAAGATAGTTCTTGACACCCCTGTAAAATTCGTCAAAACACCCCACGAAAAAGTGATGAAGAGTACAAAAAAGTGAATCGGTGTGCAATAATGCCCCCTGTAACACAGATGCATAGTACCATGGAGGTAACATGAAGGAATCTGTTGGTGCAAAGACCGTACTCTTTCCGACACCCGTCCTGATGGTTGGTTCCTGTGGGAGGTAGCATGTTTGAAGTCGAAAAACTCCTGTCAGGTTATGACGGCAAAATTGTTGCAAAACTGCCCCGTCTTGAACTTGCCAAGGGTGAACATTGCCTGCTACTGGGAGCCTCTGGGTCGGGTAAGACCACGCTGCTCTGCACACTGGCCGGTTATTTGACACCGATCGACGGCGCAGTCCGGATGAATGGTAACGAGATCAGCGGGTTGCGCGGTTCTCGTGCAGACAGATTTCGCAGCTTGCACATGGGATTTGTTTTTCAGACCCTGCACATGGTCAATGCCCTGTCGGTGCTGGACAATCTGCTGCTGGTCCGGTACTCCGCTGGCCTGCCCCAGGAGCGTGAACGGGCTGAAGCTCTTCTGGAGATGCTTGGCCTGGCTGATAAGCGGCATGAAAAGCCGCTTGCGCTGAGTCAGGGACAACAGCAACGGGTTGCCATCGCACGGGCGGTCATCAACTGCCCGGAGATCATTCTGGGGGATGAACCGACCTCTGCTCTGGATGACCGTTCCTGTGAAAAAGTCATGGGATTGCTGCTTGATGTAACTGCCTCGGTCGGAGCCAGTCTGATAGTAGCCACTCACGACAACAGGATTACCGGCTATTTTTCCCGGCAGATCGTTCTGGGGGATGATCAATGAATATCCTTTCCCTCACTTTGGCATACCTGCGTGCCAGAGCTCTGAATACCGCGTTGACTGTGGTAACGTTTGCCACAGGGGTGACATTGATAGTCGTCGTGCTGCTGATCAACGAACAGCTTCAAAACCAGTTTTCACGAAACCTCAAGGGTATTGACCTGGTTGTGGGAAGCAAGGGGAGTCCCCTGCAGTTAATCATGTCCAGCGTATTCCATCTGGATATACCGTCCGGCACCATACCGTTCAAAGAGATCGACAAACTGCGTGCAAACCCCCTGGTGGGAAAGGTTATCCCCCTGGCGCTGGGTGATAATTTTCAGGGTTTCAGGATTGTCGGGACTACGCAGGGGTATGCTGGACTTTACCAAGCCCGTCTGCGTGGAGCCGGTCGCTTTTGGACAAAGGGAATGGAGGTAGTGCTTGGTGCGGAGATGGCCTCGCAAACCGGCCTCAAGACGGGAGATGTCTTTTCTGGATCCCACGGCCTGAGTCGCGGAGGAAGCGTTCATGCAGAGATACCTTACCGGGTGGTTGGCATCCTGGAACCGAGCGGTACCGTGCTTGATCGACTGGCCTTGACAGCGTTCGAAAGTGTCTGGCAGATCCATGGCCATGATGCAGGTCATGTGGAAAATAGTAAAAATCAGCTTCAAGGAGGGCGGAAACATGATACGGATCATTCTAACGGTGGGGAAGACCATGCTGAAAATGAAAATCGTGTCATAACCTCCTTGCTGATTTCCTACAGTTCTCCGGTGGCTGCCGTTATCCTTCCCAACGAAATCAATAATTCCACCTCCCTGCTGGCTGCCAGCCCATCCTACGAAGTGGCGCGATTGAACCGGTTCATGGGCGCCGGTACTGACATCATGCAGTCTATTGCCTGGTTTCTGGTGGCACTGGCGGGGGTGAGCATTTTTGCGGGTCTATACAGTGCCATGGACGAGCGGCGTTATGATCTTGCGCTGATGAGGAGTTTTGGGGCCGCTCCTTTGAAACTGGTGCTTCTGCTGGTTGTGGAAAGTCTGTTTATAGCTTTCTTTGGCTTGGCAGGCGGGGTGGTCGTTGGGCACGGACTGGTGGAGGTGATCGGAACAACGGTGTCAATGGCTCGAAATCTTCACGTCAGCGGATTGGTCATGTTTGCCGGGGAAGCCTGGTTGGTTGTGGCCAGCCTGGTAATCGGGGGGCTGGCAGCAATGATTCCCGCCATCAGGGTTTACCGGATAGATATATACCGCACACTGGTTCAGCGATAAGGGGAATCATGATGGGAATAGTGAAATTTATAGTTGCCTTGTGGTTGCTGGTGACCTTTTGCTGCGCATTTATGCCCCCGCCAAAAGTCGACAAGCTTCCCAATTCCAGTCATCCGCTCTGGGATGAGTTTGCCAAATGCAAATTCGTTCGTGATGAGGTGAAAAACCTGACTCTGATCGGTTTTACCGTCGATGTACGCAGGTTGAATAACAAGGAAATCGAAATCAGCGGGTTCATGGTGCCGCTGGAATCGGGGAAAAAAATCAAGCATTTTCTGTTGAACCGGATCAATCCGACCTGCGCTTTTTGTCCTCCCGGCAGACCCTCCGAAATTATCGAGGTCTTTGCTAAGGAGGGGGTGGAGTGGCATGAAAATCTGGCTAGATTTTCCGGACGGCTCGAGCTTGTCAATGACGGGCGCCAGCGTATATTTTTCCTGTTGAAAAATGCCGTAAAGAGATGAAAGGTGAATTACAAGAAACCGCGATCATCTCTGATACTGACCAACTCTCCCCGCTTTATCAGCGGTAACCTTGCGATCCAGAATCTCCCGTACCCGCCTTGCCAGTTCATGCGGGTTTAAAGGTTTCATTACCAGTTCCTCCTGCTGATCCAGCAGGTTGCGTTCGTGGATCAGGTCGCTGGAGTAACCGCTGCTGAACAAAATTTTGATGTCATTGCGTATGGATTTCATTTCATCGGCAGTTTCACGGGCACTTTTATGCGGTAGTATCACATCCATCAGCACCAGGTCGATCTCGTTCGAGCGGTTGCTGAAATGTGCCAGTGCCGATGCTCCATCTTCTGCACAAATCACCCGGTACCCCAAACCCTCCAGATAGATTTGCAGGCATTCCCTGACGGATGCTTCATCGTCAACGGCCAGAATGGTTTCGTTGCCGCCCCGTGCTGGTTGGTGGTCATGGGTCGCTTCGTTCAGAAAAACCTGTTCGGTAATCAGTGGCAGGAGAATCGAGAATGTTGTCCCTTGTCCCGGTTGGCTGTCGATCTTGATACTGCCGCCATGCTGCTGGACGATCCCATAGACAATGGAGAGTCCCAGACCGGTGCCATGGCCGCTTTGTTTGGTGGTAAAAAAGGGCTCAAACACTTGCAGACGGGTCGTATCATCCATGCCGGTTCCGGTGTCACTAACCGTCAGCAGTGCATGTTGTCCCGGATTGCCAACCCCATGGCTCTGTATGTGCTGCCCATCATGCGTGACGATGTCGGTTGCGATGGTAAACACCCCCCCATCCGGCATGGCATCCCGTGAATTGATAGCCAGGTTCATCAGTATCTGCTCCAAATGTCCGGCATCGGCGTACACCGGGATGCAACCGTTTTTCAGCGATGTGCGTAGCTCGATATCCTTGCCGATAACCCGATGCAGAAAGGTATCGACCCGGACAATTGTTGCGTTGAGATCGATCGGATGCAGTTTCATTTCCTGTTTTCTACTGAACGTCAGCAGGCTAGCCGTCAGATGTTTTGCCCTGTCTGCTGCTGCCAGAATGTGGTCGAGCTTACCGAGCAGTGGCTGATGGTTTTCCAGGTCTGTACGCATTATGCTGCCAAAACCGATTATCACCGTCAGAATGTTGTTGAAATCATGGGCGATACCAGCTGAAAACCGCCCGATCGCCTCCATCTTCTGGGCATGACGTAACTGTTCTTCCAGGCGTTTCTGCTCCGCCATGTACTGCTCAAGCTCCCGGTTGGCCTTCTCCAGATCTGCCATCTTCTTTTCCAGTTTGCGGAACAGTGCCTCATTATATTCCCTGAGTATCCCTCCATCATTGAAGTCTGCTGCAACGCTCTGCCGGGAGCTGTTTTCACAAGACGAGGAAAGCGCCTGCCGGATAATCCCGATCAGGGTGTCCGGTTCCTGTGGTTTTACGATAAAACCATCCGCACCAAGGCTGAGCGCCAGCGATTCATCTTTTTTCTCGGTAAACGTGGCCGTATAAAATATGAACGGAATCTCCTTCAGCTGTTCATCTGTACGCCACTCACGACAGAGCGTATAGCCGTCCATCACCGGCATCAGAATATCCGACACCACCAGATCGGGAGGGGTACAGCGGGCAATGCGCAGCGCTTCGACGCCGTTCTCTGCCGGGTAAACCTCAAAGCCGTTCCCCTTAAGCAACACCTCCAGGAAATAAAGATTTTCGGGTATGTCATCAACTATAAGTATGTGTTGCATGGTAATTCTCCCTTAGACCTCTGTCTTTGGAAAATGCTGTTCCATCTGCTGAAGAAACGTATCGGGGTCGATCGGTTTTTCGATGTATCCGTTGCAGCCGGCTGCCAGCGCCTTGTCACGATCTCCTGCCATTGCATAGGAAGTGACAGCCATAATCGGAATGTTGGCCAGCGCAGGATTGCTCCGCAAATGCCGCGCTACCGTATAGCCATCCATACGAGGGAGCTGAATGTCAAGCAGTATCAGGTCAGGCAACAGTTCTGCTGCCGCGTCAATTCCTTCCTGTCCATCCCGGGCTGCATGTACCCGATAGCCATGCTTTTCGAGGATGAAGGTGATCAGATAGAGGTTCTGTTCGTTGTCTTCGATGTACAGTATGGTTTTCCTCATGGCACATCCTTTCAAGTGGATCGGTGTGATTGCACGATCAGCATG
>DAINBV010000009.1:0-83776 GCA_036732725.1 Geobacteraceae bacterium
GAGTATTTCGGAAAGAGTTGAAACGGGTTTGCCCAAAGCCGTGGCCAAGTCGGCAAGACCATAATCATGCACCGCCCGCAGCCGTTCGATCCCTTCAGCCTCCTCAATGGCGGTCAGGTTCTCCCGTAACAGGTTCTCGATGATCGAGATCTCCGCCGGTTCGCCGTCGGTCAGAATCGCCGGGATAAGCGCCAGTTCGGCATTCCTGGCTGCCTGATACCGCCGCTCGCCGGAGACGATGATAAAACCGCCATCCGCAGCTTGCCGCACCAGGATCGGTTGCAGCACGCCATGACTGGTAATCGAAGCGGTCAGTTCAGCTAACGCCTGTTCGTCAAAGAACTTGCGCGGCTGTTCCGGATCCGGCTGCACCTTGGTTATGTCGAGGTCATACAATTTGCCTTTTTCGTAAGATGTGTTGGCTGCCATATCAGCTCCTTTCATTGAGTTACGAGTTATGGAGTTGAAGAGTTGCGAGTTATAGAGTTACGAACTCTGAACTCCCAAACTCCGAACTCCCAAACTCTGAACTCCGAACTCCAAACTCTGAACTCCGAACTCCGAACTCTGAACTCTGAACTCTGAACTCCTTAACACTTTCTGTACCAAGGGCGGAATTGTGCAATCCGGGGGAGGGGGGATGAGATGGGTTGCGGGACTAAAACAGATTGTAAACCGGTAGCTTGGGATATTGCCGGGAATGTGCGGGAAGGTTGAAAGAATGATCATCAAGGGTGGAACGGGTGGGGAAAACAGCCTCAGTGGTCAGGGAACTGCAACGGAAACGGTGGAGGGTGGAAAGTTTCTTGCCACTATCTGGCGGCTGGATTGGTAACCTGCTGATTATTATAAGATGAAGGCAGGTGTAAAGATTCTTTTCAGTTGGCGGCAGCAATCTGGTAACAGCTTGAAATCCAGTGATTAGTGGTGGAAAGTTTCTTTACAGCAGCTGTGTAGAGACGCATGATACTGCATCTCTACACAGCTGCTCTACGTACGACGAGCAGGTACCTGCTTGACTCTTATTTCCGCTTCGCCTCCAGCGGCGCGTCCTGGATCAGGATATGCCAGTTGGGGCGCTGCCAGCTGGCGCGGAACTGTTCCGGCGTCGACTCCACCGCCCGTTTTTCCTTCTCGTAACCATCCAGGAAGAGCACGAAATCCGCCTGTTCTGCAGCGCTCCCCGCCTGCTCGGCAAACTGCCTGACCATGCTGTTGGGGGTGCTGACCGTGCGTCCCAACACCTGGCTCAGCGGGAAACGTATACCCTTCATTCCCGCTCCCGGCTCATAGGCCTTGAAGAGCAGTTCGGAACAGACCAGAGTCGCGTCGGTCTGGAAATCGAAGTTGAAATCATAGGGGCGGCCACTGTAATGGAAGGCGCGCAAAATGGCCTGGGCCTTGTCCCGCTTGGAGAGGCGCGGCCGGATCACACCGATGGAATCGGCGGAGCCGGTATATTCCAGCGAGGTGAAGGAGACCCCTTCCGAGATCGCTTCCACGATCCGGGCCGGGTGTTGCTCTTCCCGGAGGATCTTGCTGCGGGAGTAGGCGGTCGGATAGCGTTGGCGCAAGAGGGTCTCGAAATTGCCGTCGGCAACGCCGAGCCGCTTGACCCATTCGCTTACCTCCTGGTCGCCGAAGAATTTTTTGCGTTCCTCGGCAGTGCCGATGTAGAGCGCCACATGGGTCCAGAAACCGGGCAATCCCAGGTTGGAAAGGTACCACTCGTGGCGTTCGAAGATGATGTCTCCCGGTTGCAGCCGTTTCCCCATGGCTTCGATCTGTTTGGCGGAGATCAGGTGGGAGTGGGGGCGGGCCACCTTGGTGTCCCCCATCCACTCCGAAACCCCTTTTTGCAGCGGAAACCAGGCGGCAAACCCGCTCTTCTGCACGATCGCCAAGGCGTTTTTCAGGGTCAGCTGATGCCCTTTTCCCTTACCCATCTCCCAGATGACCCGGCTATCCTCGTCGATGGCGCTCTGCAATTCCGGCGTGGTGCCGCTGTGCCCCTTGCCGATCACCTGCCAGGCGGCGAACTCGCCGGCAATGGCCACGTTCAAAAATCGAAACTTGAAACGGTTGAACGTCCCGGCCGGGATCCCCAGTTCCGGTACCGCTTCGTTGAGGATCGTGTCCAGGGCCGGATTCTTGTCGGTCAGTGCGACAAACTCCAGGGCATGGCGGTAGGCGGCCAGGAAGGCGGCATTGGCGATGGCGAAGGTGGTGTCCTGGCGTCCTTTTTCCTGGAAGAGATTGAAGGTCTTATGCTCGCGTCGCAGTTGGTCGAGCCCCGCCAGGCTGTCCAGAACCGAGCTCCAGGTGCTCCAGATGGCCAGCTTGTCATCGCGGGAGAGCAGCGTGTTGTTCTGTTGCCGGGGTGGATTGAACAGATCCGGCCGGGAACGGGCGAACTCGGCGGACTGTTTCAGGTTATCGCGCAGGATGGTGAAGGTCTTGATGTCATTGCTGAGACGCTTCAGAAAAGCGGGGTCGGGGGATGGCTGGGCATGGGAAATAACAGGGCATAACATCAGACCTACATACAACAACAAAATTCTCAGCATATAATTCTCTCCCTGAATTTTGAAAAAGACATGTAACCACGGATACATATGATGGAATGCAGCGCGGACCGTGAGTCCCGCGCTGTGGCTGGTACATTCTTTCATCCCCGTGTTGACCCGATTCATCCGGGTTTCAAATGCTTTATGCAGGTTTGTAAGGATTATTTCCCCGCCACACCCATCAACTCTGCCATCCTGATCACCGGTTCGTCGCTGACCCGCTTGCCGTCGTGATAGAACGTTACCAGTTCAAGAATCTTGTCGCGGGCCGCCTTGATGGCCACATCATCCGGGGTGAAGGTGGTGCGACCCAACGACTTCTGGGTCGGCCAGTCGATGCCGCTGTAACTGAGATAAACCAGCTTGGAACAGTAGACCCGCCCCTTGGATTCCACGTCGAAGTTGAAATCATAGGGCTTGCCCACCTGGCGCAAGGCCTGGATGATGGCATTGGCACGCACTTCGCGGCTCTGGTCCGGCTTGCGCAGCACGCCGATGCTGTCGATATTGAGAAAATGCTTGAGGGTGTTCATCTCCACCCCGGAGCGCAAGGCCTCCACCACCAGTCGGCCGGCACGGATTTCATCCCGGTATTTGACCACCAGCGGGTTGTCCCAGATCCCCAACTCCTTCAACTCTGCTTCGCTGCCGATCCAGACCGCCGCATGCCCCCAGTAACCGGGGATCAGCTTGTCGGTCAAACGGAAGGGGGTCTTCTCCAGCAGGATATCGCCGGCCTTGAGGCTGCTCGCCACATCGGCCAACGCCTGCTTGTTGCGGTAGAGCTTCCCCTTGCGGGTCTCCACCAGCCCGACCGCATTGCCGAAGACCATGCTGAACAGGCTGACCCCCTCGCGCTCCATGCCGCTCAGGGTGTCGCTGGTAATTCCGGTCAGGAAACCGAGCTTGCGGCCAACCACGTAGAAAGGGGACCATTTCTTGACCATGGAATAGGAAGGACTCTGGGTGATCAGCAGGCTGAGATAGGCGCTGTCCGGGGAGTGCTCCAGGGAACTCTTGAAGCGGGACGACTCCTTTTCGTAGAACTTGATCGCCTTGCGCACCCGGGCTCGGTTGTTGATCGAATTGTAGTTGAGGGTCACCTTGGCCAGGGAGGCGCTGGTGACGGCATAGCCGGGATCACGTTCGTTGAGGATGCGGCGTAGTTTGCCGTCCCCCTCGAATAACGAGACCGCCAGCAGGTAGTTGTCGTACAGCAGCATGGCCGAGGAGAGCGACAACATCACTCCGGTCAGACGCGCTTCCGGGGTGATTCCCTGCTGCTCCAGTTCCTTTTGTGTACCGTCCAGCCAGCATTCATGGGACTCGGCCACTGCCAGCAGCTCCTTGCGCAGGGACAGGTGCTGGTTGATGCCGGTGTTGATCAGGGCAATGTCGTCGCCGGTGAGCGGCTTCCCCTTGTCCAGCTTTTCCTTGATCGTCATGCCAACCTTGATGGTCTCGGCCCGCAGGGTCAGGGCCTGCTCCGCCAGGGTGCGGAACCCGGCCAGCTCCTGTTTGAGGGACGTCTCGATCCTGTCACGGGTCGTGCCGTGTGCGACGGCGAGATGGTCTCGGCAACTGTCGGCGGCGTATGCCGGCAGGGTCAGCAGCAGGGAAGTGATTACTAACAGGGGCAACAACAGGCGGTTCATAGTGATCTCCTCATCGATTCGGGATGGCAGGTTTTTCAAAATCTCGTCAGATCTGTTGTTCATACAGTGCTGCTGCAAGCTCTTTCAATCGCCGCGTTTGTTCGAGCCGTGCAATTTTATCGGCTGGCAGCTGGGAAACGCCATTCACGGCACCCCATATCCCGCCAGCCATCGCGCCGATAGTGTCCACGTCTCCTCTGCATGCTGCAATAAATGCCAGCATACGTTCGAACGGCTGCTCCAGGAAACGTAATGCCAGGTAAATGGCGGTTACGCATGACTCGCTTGCCGCGATGCCGTTTCCCAATTGTTTTGCAACCGAAGCGGGAGTTGTTTCTTCTGTGGATTGCAACCAACGTGCAGCGATGCTCAGGCGTGAAAGAAATGGCTCAAGCAGGCAGTTGCTCTTTATATCTTGCAGCACCTCGTTTGGGGTACTACCGCAGGCAGCCAGAGCTGTTGTTTTGGCAACGAGTACAGCCCCCTCAATCCCGAGTGGATGGGCGTGGGTAATGTTTGCGGTAAGACGGGCGGCATTCACGGCCTCATCCAGCTTGTTTGCGTACAACAAACCAAGCAATGGTACTCTCATGGCGCCACCATTACCGAATGATCCTTCCGGAAATACTGCCCGGTTTGCTTGCCGCCAATCCATGCCACGCCCAATCATCTTCAACTGTTTGGCAGCGCCGGGGCCGTATCCGCGACTCCAGCGATAACTTGCGGCAAAACGACGGGCGATGTCATCTGCATCCAGGAACCCGCGTGCCACCAGGGATTCGCCAAGATCCAACGACATCTGGGTGTCATCAGTCCAACGTATCTCCCCTTGCCTGGTTGTGCCGATCATTCTCCAGAGGAACCGTTCGAAGGCCCCCCCCTCATGTGGCGCACCAAGTGCATCCCCCAACGCCAGGCCAAGCAGGCACCCTTCGAACTGTGGCAACGAAATATGATTCATAGCTTCCTCGCGTTACTCCTCATTAATCGAGCGAACTGTTATGCGGATATGTCACATTGCTCTCCACCAACGCTGGGGTTGCCTTGATAAAAAATGACGCCATGATAAGCGAAAAACCGGCAACCGAAAACAGAAGATAATCAGTCGGCACTCCCAGCAGCCAATGTTTATGCCATGGGATGAACTGTGGCGCAAATTTGGCCAGGCCGTAACAGGGATTGAGGACAAACCAGAGGAAATCCTCAATAATCCAGAACAACATCAAAGAGCCGAGGCAGCGGGCTTCCAGCCGCCAGGAGAGGGTGCCGTTGATGGCAAGTGGCAGGTGAAACACCAGCAACATGAACGGGAAGACCCAGGCGTGGTAGCCGGTCATGGGGCGGCCACCCCAGAAGATGTCCAGCAGCCAGTGCTGCTCGATCCGCCAGGTGGGAAGTGCGCAGGCCCAGCCGTTTCCACCTTCGATCTGGATCTCCGTCATGGCGAAGAACAGCCCGAGCAGTGCTACCCAGCCGAGTAGAAACGCCACATGCAGCCAGCGTCGCACGATCATCGCCCGGTATCCGAACCGAGTACGACAGCCAGTACTTCGCGCGCCGCATCAGGCCGCCCCAGCTTCAGGGCATTCTCCTGCATTGCCGCCATCCGCGCCGGTTCCCTCAGCAGCCGATCCACCCGCCAGGCCAGGGCGCCGGCGTCACACGCCTTCATGGCGGCGCCGTTTTCCAGCAGGAAATCGGCATTGCGCTCTTCCTGCCCCGGAATCGGTGACACCACCACCATCGGCAGCCCGACTGCCAGGCATTCGGAGGTGGTAAGGCCGCCCGGCTTGGTAATGGCCAGGTCGCTGGCCGCCATGATCCGCTCGATGACGCGGGTAAAACCCATGGGAAAGAGGCGTCCCGGATACTCCCTCGCAATTCCCTGCAATTCTGCCAGCAGCTTCTCGTTTTTCCCGGCCAGTGCCACCAGTTGAAAATCACCTTCCAGCTGTAGCAGCCGTTCGGCCAGCGTTTCGATTCCACCAACCCCGGCGCCCCCCGACATCATCAAGAGCGTCGTCTTGGCCGGATCAAGCCCAAACTCGGCAGCGCAGGTGGTCCGGGTATACTGCTCGCCAAACACCGGCATGATCGGGATGCCGGTTACCCGAATACGGTCTGCCGGGATGCCGCGCTCAGCCATGCGCCACGCCACCTCCTCACTGGCGGCGAAGTAGCCGCTGATGTGGGGTTGAATCCAGAGGCTATGCACGTCGAAGTCGGTTACCTGCACCCAGACCGGTTTATCAAAGGTTCCCTTACCGATCTTACGTGACAGCAGCTGGGCCGGGAGGAAATGGGTGCAGATCACGTGATCCGGGTTGATCTCGGCCAGCACCTGCTTCAATTTCCGGGTGTTGAGCCGTTCGATGGAGATGCGCAGCTTGGAGAGTGCCGAATCGACCCGTTCCCGGTCGCTTTTGTCGTAAAGGTAGCCCCAGAAAGCAGGATGCCGCTCGACCACCTTGATATAGGTGTCGGCGTAGATGGTTTTAAACAGCTTCGGCACCAGTTCCATCAGGTCGATGTGTACTGTTTCAACACCGGGGTAATATTTTTCCACGGCAGCCTGTAATGCCTGGGCAGCTCGTACATGTCCGGCTCCGGCCGAAACGCTGAGGATGGCAATTTTCTTTGTATGGTTTGTATGATGTTCCATGAGAGTTCCTTTCTATGGAGAATGTCTTTTAAACAATCTTCGCCAGACGGCCATAATCGACCTTGGCGTTATGCCGTTTGTCGAGTGGTATCTCGGCAAGTTCACGTACTGTGTCAAGCTGTGCCCAGGCCAGGGTGCTGCGCACGGCAGCGGTGTCGATATGGGCACCTTTTTCAGGCTGCACGAACAGGATCCGCTGCCCCTGCCGGTTGACGAGCGCTGCCCGGGAAATGCCGGAAAAGCGGCGCGCGGCGCACTCCACGGCAAAGGGATACAGGCAGCCGCGTTCGTCGCTGATGACCGCCGCACTCCGCCCCAACAACCACAGTCTCCCCGCGTCATCAAAATAGCCGCTGTCGCCGGTGCGATGCCAGACAGTCCCGTCTACCCGGAACTTGGTTTCCTCATCGCCTGTTCCGTGCAGGTATCCTTTCAGGACATGGCCGCCTGAAACGACAATTTCTCCCGCTGTGCCGTCTGCCAGGCAGATGCCGGAAAAACCGGATTCGCTCAAGTCACCCAGGGGAGTACCCCAGCAGGGCGCTATTACCCGGACAGTGATTTCCGGCACCGGTTCGCCGGTCAGAAGTCCGCCACCCGCTTTCATGGCCGACAGATCGTCACTGCTTATCGCATGGCGGCTGATGTGGGCAATCGGCTCCGCCTCGGTGGAACCGTACACCGCTACTACCTCGGCGTCGGGAAAGGTTGCTGCCAGGCGATTCAGATGGTCGGGAAACACGGGGGCGCCGCCGGTGAAGACATAGCTGAATCCCGGCACCGTCCGACCCATGGATTCACATGCGTCGCATATTCGCTCCAGAAAGGCTGGTGACGCCGCCACGGTTGCAGGACGATGGTGTTCAATCTGGCGCAGGACCGGAGCGGCCTCGATCCCTCCCGGACAACGCAGATCCGCGTCCGGTATCAGGGACGTGACCCCCGAGGCCAGATTGGCCAGCACGAAGACCGGCAGCGTTGTCAGATCGATAGCGCCGGTGGTCAGATGGATGGCTCGCTCCAGTACGCGGTGCTGCTCCAGAAGAAAGCCGTGGCTGCGCACCGCCGCCTTGGGTTGGCCGGTGCTGCCACTGGTAAAGGTGATCAGTGCCGGTGTGTCGTTTGTGCAGGGTGCTATCGACTCGTGAGGTTGAATGCGCTCGGAACGGCTCCATGGAATGCAGCCCGGCATGAACCGGCTGAAACAGATGTGGCGGGGAATGCGGCGCAGGGCCGGGGAAATCAGCCGCAGCAGATGCGCTTTTGGCGAGGCGATCAGCGCGGCTGGCGGGCGTATGGCGCAACAGCGTTCGATATGTTCCCGTCCGGCCGAAGGGTCGAGAAACATGGCGGTTATTCCCATACGGAAGAGTGCCATCAGGGCGATATACAACTCCGCCGACATCGGCTGGAAGACCAGCACCGTGTCGCCGCTGGCAAGATCGGCTTCCCGCAGCAGGGCCGCGCCCCTGGCCGAAGCCGTTTCCAGCCCGGCAAAGGTGGTCACCCGTTCCCGACCGCCGTGCATGTCGATAATGGCCGAGGCATCCGGGCGCTCGTGTGCCTGCCGTTGCAGGATCTCCGAGATATTCATGCCAGCTCCCGGCAGAGCAGGGCATAGCGTCGCATGGGGGTGGCATAGGCAGCACTCATGTTGCGGGCGCTGTTACAGTCGTAGACCAAGGCATGGATGGCCCGCTTATAGCCAAGTTCACGGATGTTAGCGATGGTCCGCACCATCAGCAGGTTGCCCAGTCCGCCGTAGGTTTTGCCGGGCAGTACGGCAATGGATTTCATGACCACCGTATCGATTGAGCCATCCCGCTGGGCCTGGAGCATGTCGGGAATGGCGAACAGGAATCCTGCGGCTTTCCCCTCATGCTCTGCCAGCAGGGTCAGTTCCTGCTTGATATACGGTCGAACCTTCTGATAAGTGGCTTTGAACTCCTCCCGGCTGATGGGAACATAGAGGAAATTGTGTTGAAACCCAGTCAGGGAGAGTTCGAAGATGGCGTCAAGTTCCTGATCGAACCGGGCCGGGTCGAGATGACGGATTTTGATTCCGGTGCGTTCCATCCGCTCGGACACCGACTCCATGCGCGGATCGACGTATTCCAGATCGGTATTGAGCGATGAACTGTAGGAGGCAAATTCCTTGAATCCGGCGTCAGTGAAGTGTTGCGGCCAGTCGTCGGGATTATCCGGCTCCAGAAAGAACGGCAGCTCCGGGCCCCGATCGACAATGAAACGGTAGCGGCGCCAGGTGGTGCCGTCCAGCGGCCCGACCGCCAAGGTGCAGCCTTGTTTCTTCAGTTGCTCGCAGGCGTGGTTCAGCAGTGTTGCGGATGATTGCGAGTCTCGTGCGGCATAGTGACCGATAAAGCCGAGATGCAGCTCCGGGAATTCCGGCACGTTCCGCCACCAGAGAGAGCAGCGAGCAAGCACGTCATTGCCGCCATCCGTCAGCAGCCAGTGGGCATCCGGCGCATGACGGGTCAGTTCGTCGGCGCTGATCAGCGGGACGGATTCCGTTCCGGAAAAGCCGGTGAGTTCATCGGGGTGGGTTATCAGGGTGAAGGTATTCATGGGGCAACTCCTGAAGTTTTTGTCCCCTCTCCATGAGGGAGAGGGTGAGGGTGAGGGGGAACGGTATGAATTCATTAAGATTCCCCCTCATCCGCCCTGTCGGGCACCTTCTCCCTCAGGGAGAAGGGTTCAGCAATTCCACAACCACGGGAAAACAGATCACAAACAGCGCCCATGCCGCAAAGGAAATGCCAACGGCGACCATCGCCCGCCGCAGCCAGCGGCCATAACCCTGTTCGTCGTCTCCGAAATACCCGACCAGGCGCTGATGCAGGATGGCGGCGGCACACAACAACGGCAAGGCAAGCAGCGACCAGAGCATGCCCGCTGAAACATCCAGGAGAATCCGTTGCCGGTCAGCGTGCCAGTTATCCATGACCGGCAGAAACAGCAGCGGCAGGAAGACGATCCAGGTTCGTGATACCGCTCGCATGAGCCTCTTCGATAGTGGTCTGCCGGGTGAGGCATAGCCGAGTTGGGTCATGCCGACCATGACTGAATGGGCAGCATAAGAAAGCGTGAACGGCTCAAGAACACCCCCCATGCGGTTATTTTCCAGAAACACCAGCAGCCAGACCATTCCCGGCGCGGCCACCGAGGCCACTGCCCGTACCGTGTGCACCGGATGAGCGTTGTCTTCGCTGCGCGGCCAGAGCAGGGTATAGGTCAGGAAGAGCACAAGCGACACGGCCAGCCATTGCCAGCCCCCCAATGCCCAGTTCATATAGCCGACCAGTGCCGCCGCCAGCAGGCCGCTCTCCTTGAGGGTGGTGCGCCGCCGCCAGGCGAAGACCAGCAGCGCCAGCAGAACAATGGCGCCCAGCCTGAACAGCAGGTCATTTGCTTCCAGAGTCTGATAGCGCCGGAGCAGGGCGTAGCAGCCGAGCGGAATGAAGAGGTTATCCACCCCACCGACCGAGACCGCCTCGAACAGCATCACCAGAATGCCTAGCACCAGAGCGATCAGGAGTGATTCGGCCCGGCCGGTATCACTTAGCAGCAGGAGCGGCACATGGGCGCTCAAAAAGGCGACCATGAAGAAGGCCAGTGACCCCTCGGCGCTTTTGGTTCCCTCCGAGGTGCAGAAGCGGTGCTGGCCGTAACGTACTCCCACCAGCGCCGCCACGGCATCCGCCAGGGTCAGGGTCAGGAGCGGAATCGCATAGAGCAGGCGGTTTCCCGCCGAAAGCAGAAAGAGCGCTGCCACAGCGAGCGGAAAATACACCTCTCCAAGAGAGTGCCGTTCCACCCCGTGCAGTACACCGCTGAATTGTTCCCGCAACGGCGTGATCAGGCGTGTACCGGCCAGTGCGGCAACCGCCAGAGCTGCCAGCAGCAGGACCGGCCACGACGCTGTGAAGAGCCAGGGAAAAGAGAGCGTCACCAGCCCCATGGAGATATGCACCGCTTTGCGGCTGGTTTCGGGATGAAGATGGCAACGGGCGCTGATCAGTTTCAAGCTGGTCATGACGCCCCCCAGTACCACCAGCACCAGCAGTATGCCGAACCACGGGGAGAACATCAGACAATCTCCTCCAGTATAAAGGCGCTGTAGAAAAAGGCCTTGTCCTGCTGAAAGAGCCACCGTGCTTCCGGCTCCAGGGAATGCAGCACTCCGGCCATGCTCTCCGGACGGCTGCGGGGGGCCAGCATGTTCCAGTAGGCAAGCCGTCCGCCGCTGCGTCCGGCACGAATCAGCCGTTCCAGCAGCCGCTGATGGTTATCCTCCGACATGTACTCGAAGATGTCGCTCAGGTTGAAGCGGTCAATCGAGTCTGCCCCTTCCTGTTCAAGAAACTCCTCCAATGGCAGGCAATGCCATTCCAGGCGGTCAAGATTGGCGCGAATGGCCTCGAAGTTTTCGGGACGCAGGGCAAAGGGGAGGGCGGTGGTGTGCCGCCCGGTCAGAATCCATTGCAGGTAGGGATTGTCAGCCGGATTGAGTAAAGTTAAAGCGTGACAGGTGCGGGCCAGAATACGCTCGGCCACACTCCCCTCCACATAGCGGAAGAAGCTGGGATCGCGCCCCAGCCGTCCCATGACGAAGCGCGAGAAGAAAATGCGAAACAGTAGCTGCCAACGCCAGGTGTCCCACTCAGCCCGGTAGAATTGCTCCCGCTCTGCCGGGGTTCCGCCGAGTAACAGCCGTTCGATGGTGCTGCGGGAGTGGACCAGCGGCATGATCCGCTGACGGAACAGGGCGAAATATCGCTCGAATTTTCCCGCCCCGCCGATGCCGGTCTCGATGTCTGCTGAATGGGCATCCCAGAAGGCGCGGGTGGCGCTGCCAAGCTGCGAACGGCAGCGGCGATAGAGGTCACCCCGCCGCACACTTGGGCGCGATCCGATCAGTTCCAGCAGCTCGGGGTGCGACAATTCCCGGTAGGCGGCCACCCGCAGTTCCAGACAGGCCAGTTGGGCAGGATTCAGGTCCAGGGCAACAACCCGTCCGGCGCCACACGCCAGCATGGCCAGGGAGTTGTCCCCGGCCGACGCGATGGAGAGGCAGGTGTCACCGGACCGGATGGCCAGTCCCTCCATGAGGATGTCGGCATCTTCCCAGCACTGGGCGTAGCGAATGGCTGAAAAATCGGCGTGGCTGGCGGCTTCACTGCGCATGCTGCGGTTCCTCCCGGTCAAGTTTTTGTACCACGCCGCTGGCGCCGTCCATCTCCACCAGATCGCCGGTTGTGAGCCAGCTGGTTATGCCGGAAATGGAAACCACTGCCGGAATACCCATTTCGCGGGCTACGATGGCTGAATGGGAAAGCAGGCTCCCCCGCTCCACCAGCAGTCCGGAACAGGCGGGGAAAAGCATGATCCAGCCGGGGTCGGTCCGCTCGGCCACCAGGATTTCACCCTGACGGATGGTTGCGCCGCGCGGGTCGGTGATCACCCGTACCGTGCCACGTACCACACCGGGGCAACAGCCGATCCCCTTCAGACTATCGCCTTCAGGTGCTGCCGGAGTGGCAACTGTGGAGCGGCACGCCTGGGCGTGACTGGCCATGCCACGGGTATCAAAACGATCCGCCGGTGGCTCCATGGTCTGCCAGGTTTCGAATTCCCTTCGTCGCAGCCCCGCCAGTCCGGCCAGATTCGTGCTGGATGCGGTCCCTTCAACGAATCCGAAAATTTCGTCTTTTTCCAGCCAGAAGATGTCGCGCGGGTCGTCCAGAATCCCGTCGGCGTGAAAGCGTTTACCCATTTCCACGAATATTCGTCGTACCCGGCCAAAGAGACGGGTTCGTTCGAAACGCAGGTTTTCCCGGTCCCGCACCCTGCTTCGAGCCTGTCCCAGCACCCATCCGAAAAACAGACGTTTCAGCGGCTTACCTGCCAGCGCATCATTCACCCGCGCTTGGGCTGCATTCCTGATAGCCGTTTCATCAAGCGGCGCGCCTGCGGCGCTGCTGTTGATGCGCCGGGCAAATTCGCCGATGGAACGCTGCAGAGGCAGCGGGTCGTCGTGGAGCGTGGCGCTCTCCAGTTTCAGTTCATCCAGGCAGCGGTCGCCGAACTTTTCCAGGTACGCCCGGTAAAGCGGTCCAAGTTCCGCGTGGGCCGCAATGCCTCTGTTCATGGCAGTCACATCTCCGGTGGCCAGCAGTTCGGTCAGGTCCGGGTCAACCGCCGCAACCACGGCCATTTCCCGCACCCGCCGGGCCGGTTCGGCGCTGATGATGCCCCCTTCGCCGGAAAGGAGGTCGTTTTGCAGCGTTTCCTGAACATCGCCACACCAGGATGCGGTCAGCTTGCGCAGCAGGCCGTAGAAGACCATGGCAAAGAAGTCGTTTACCAGCGGCGCGTCCCAGCGGGTAAGCAGTTGTGTCTCCAGCATGCGGTAATGGGCGGCCAGTTCGTCCGGGCGTTGCTCCGTCAGCGGCGGATCGGGCACGGACAGTGCCGTATTGAGGCGTTGGTAGAAACGGGGGATACTGCTGCGCAGACCGCGCAGGTTCTTCACCAGACCGGCCATGCTTCGGACCAGGTTCAGCCGGTCCTGCCACGCCGTCACCCGGTAGGCCGCCACCGCCTCGGTAAGGATCTCTTCCGGAATCCCTTCCTTGACTCCCATCATCTGTTCCATGAAACGGCGATTGGTGGAGAAGCCGGGGAACAGGGCCAAAAGCCGGTACCAGTTGAGCAGGTTGTAATAGACTCTCCCCTGCACCAGGCCGAGCATACGGGGAAAAACCCGTTCATTGGCCGTAATGGCTTCATCCGGCACCGCCATGATGCGGCAGAACTGCCGGTAGACTTCCTCGTAGATATGGCGGGCAAAGGAGAAGGTCAACGGGGTGGTGACACCGCCATAACTCTCGGCGATGTTGCTGTTGTCCCAGATGTTGAGGCCGCCGTCCGGATCGGGGAGCGTTGCCAGCGAGGTGATGGGGCGGGATTGGAGCAGGTAGAGGGCGCCGTTTTCCAGAGCCCATTCGATATCCTGCGGCCGGCCGAAATGGCGCGCGGCACGGCGGGCAAGATCCGCCACGGCGCGAACCTGCTCTCCGGTAAGACAGGGACGGCATGACTGTTCCGCTGCAACCGTTTCTCCCGCTACACCTTCATAGCTGCCGGAGTCGGCGCGATGAGCGATCCGTTTGTCGGCGATCTGCTCTTCGATGATGCTGCCGCCCCGGTCCACCCGCCAGGTGTCGGCGTCGCACTCGCCGGAGACCAGGGAGCTGCCCAGTCCGTACACGCCGCTTACCACGGCGACGCCGCGCCTGCCGCTCACCGGATCGGAGCTGAAGGCGACTCCGGCGGCATCGGCGGATATCATGCGCTGCACCAGCACCGCCGGAAGGGACGGCAACGGAGACAGGCCTTTTTCACGGCGATAGGCCAGCACCCGCTCATTGAAACCGGAGCGCCACACCGCCGCTACCTTGGCGGGCACATCCGGCAGCGGCACGAAGAGAAACGAATCCAGTTGTCCGGCAAAGGAGTGCTCGCCGCCATCTTCGTCCAATGCCGACGAGCGTACCGCCACCAGTTCACCGTTGGGGCAGAGCCGCGCCAGGGCGTCAGCGATCTCATCGCCGGGCACAAGCTGTTTCAGCGCCTCCTGGCGGCGCTCATGACCGCTGTTTTCGATCATCGAGAGCACGTCTGCCGGAAGACTTACCGGAACATCTCCGGGTGAAACCACGAACCAGGGGGGGATGGGAAGGTCGGCGACCGTGAGCGCCGCCAGCGCACCCGCCTTGCCTCCCATGCGGTCACGTGACGACAGGTCCCGCTGTGTCAGAATGCGGCTCATCAGGCACCTCCCTGCAGATAGCGAAAAGCGAGGGGAACAGCTCCCAGACTCAGGTACATCACCAAAGTCCAGATGCCGGAGACCAGTTCGATGCGCCTGCCACGACCGGGGAGCGGCGCGGCGTTGAAGGTCACTGCCAGCAGGGCGGCAACGGATAACAGTAGCAGCAGGAGTACGACTACCGGAGTGGCAAAGCCAATCAGGAGCGCGCCGCGCCAGGCACAGAGCGCTGTCAGCAGCATGGCCGCCAGCCAGGCCAGCAGAGCCGGTCCCCGTCCCCACAGGGCGGAATAGGTTTCGACCCCGTCTTCCTCGTCGTGCGGAGAGCGGATCTTCCGGCCGATTTCGATGACGATGCCGTTCATATAGCTGACCGCCAGGAACCAGACGAGTCCGTGGGGCGGCGCGGCGCCAGCCATGAACCAGTCGCAGGCGGTGGCATAGATATCGAAGACCGGCATGATGATCATGTGGGAGAGCATGTAGGTGATCGGGTGCGCCTTGAGCCATTCATGCACGAAGAATTCCTTGGTCATCAGGGCCAGCCACGTCCAGGCTACTACCAGCCAGAGCGCCTGCAACGGCCGTAGCCAGAGGGAACCGGCCAACTGAATGAGTGCGGCTCCGATGCCGATCCATCCCAGTTCCCGTAGGGTGACCAGGCCGCGCGGCACGGGACGATACGGGCGCCAGCGGGCATCGTCCTCCGCATCCTTGAATTCATCGGCGATGCGCAGCTGAAGAAAAAAGAGCAGCGCGGTAACAAAGGCCACCAGTGCCGCCGCCGGGCGCAGGGCGGTTTCGCCGCGCAACAGGGCCGAATAACTCATGGCCGACATGCTGAAGGCGAGGATCAGCGGGCCGTGGGCAAAAATCGGAAAGCGCTCCTTCTGGTAGGTCCACCAGCGATTAGTCATATATGCATTCCCCTGTATCAGATTTGAGGCGCAATTCTTTCTCTGTAGAAACGGTTCCCTCTCCCTGAGGGAGAGGGCCAGGGTGAGGGGGGACTGTAGAATGTTCCCCCTCATCCGGCCTTCGGCCACCTTCTCCCTCAGGGAGAAGGGATGACTCTCTGCTCCTTGCCGCGAGCCAGTTTGTGGTGAGCCCGGGTGAATTCTCCGGCAGCCAGCGCGCCGATGATGGAGAGTTCGCCGGCCAGCGCCATTCCGGCGCAGACTTCCGCCAGGGCTCGGGCATGTCCCTCGCCGTACAGCCCCATCAGTTCCAGGCAGGCTTTCTGGCTCGGCAGCGCAGTGCCGCCGCCAACGGTGCCCACCATCAGGTTGGGCAGGGTGACTGCCGCATAGAGTGCCCCGTCAGGCCTGACTTCAAAACGGGTTACCCCCACGGCCGACTCGGCAATGCAGGCCGCATCCTGGCCGCAGGCTATGTAGAGGGCCGCCAGGCCGTTGGCATAATGCCCCTGCACTCCGATGGTTCCGGAGAGCACGCCACCCATGGCCGACATGCGCCAGTAGTCGCTCATGCGTCCGGGGGTGGTATGTAGTGTCTGCTCAATCTGTTCGGCAGGAATAGTTGCTTCGGCAGTGACTTTTTTGCCGCGCACGGTGAGGAAGGACTGGGCGCTCGCCTTCTTGTCTCCCGACATGTTGGCCTCGACAAAGAAATAGTCCGGCTTGACCGGCGTCTGTTCCATGATCAGTGTGCAGGCCGCTTCGGTGGCGATGGTGGCCATGTTCTGTCCCGAAGCATCGCCGGTTCTGAACTCCAGCAGGAGATAAACGTGGTTTCCTTCGATGGTGATGCGCAGATCTTCCAGTGTGCCGTGCCTGGTGGTGGATTGGGCGGCGCTCCGTAGTTCATCCATATGCTCAACCACCCAGGCGGCAAAGAGACCTGCCTGTCGAGCCGTGGCGAAAGCAAAGCCGGGCGAGCGGCTGACTCCTTCGGCCAGCAGCATGGCGCTGCATCCCCCCGCCTGGGAAAGCAGGCAGGCGCCGCGATGGTAGGAGGCTACCAGAGCCGCCTCGGTGGTGGCCAGCGGCAGGTAATAGTCCCCCTGGGCAAACAGGCCGTTCACCCGCAGCGGTCCGGCCAGACCGAGCGGCAGCCGCGTCATACCGATAAAATTCTCGATATTGCGGCTGTAGGTGGACATCCGCTCGCTATCGGCACCGTTCAGCAATGCCTCGCGGGCTCCCGGCGGTGCGGTGATGCGGCGCCAGCGCCGCTCAACTATTTCGGGAGTAATATGAGCCCCGCCCGGAACATGCTGGGCCGGGGCGATATGGTGGGGCGAAAGGCGCTGGAGGAGCTGTTCCTTGTTGTGTCCGTGAAAGAGGCGATCAAGAAAGTTTTTTGCATGGGATGAGTCGCTGGGCATGGTGTCCGCCTATGTTTGTTATTGTACACAATGATTTACAAAAACGGCTCCAGCGGCAGCGCCTTCCAGAGCTTAACCTTACGCAGTTTTTCGGCAGGTGCGAAACGGTCCGCGTTGTCGGCGGCGCTCCAGCTGTTTTCCGGCGACATGTCCCGCACGATATTTCGCTCAACCTGCCCGGCCAGGTCTGGGTTGCGAATCAGCACTCCCACCTCGGTGTTCAGGTTGGCCGAGCGGGGATCGAAGTTGAAGGTGCCGACAAAGAGCGTTTCGCTGTCGATCACCATGCTCTTGGCGTGGATGGCAAAGACCGGCGCCTGCTGTTCCAGCTTGGGATAGCGCTCGATCAGTTCCCGCTTGATGGCCGGGTCGGGCCTGAACTCGAATACCTTGATACCGCTTTTCAGAATCGCCTGGCGCTGCTTGTGATAACCGCTGAAGGCCTGCAGGTTATCGGTGGAAGCCAGGGAATTGGTGACGATACGCACCTCCACGCCACGCTTGACCAGATCGCGGAACAGTTCCAGCCCACCCTTGGGCATGACCAGATAGGGTGACTGGATGGTGACGCTCTTTTTGGCTTTTTTCAGTTCATCCACCAGGGCCGCCGTGGTTCTGCCGCCGCCGTCGAAGCGGCGTTTGGTGCTGTTTTTGCCCGGCAGGTCGCACAGGAAACGCACGTCATCCCAGATGATGTTCCGTGACAGCCGCTCGAATTTTCTCGGCAAATCCTCCAGCGCCTGCCTCACTTCCGGGGCAAAATTTTCCGGCTTGGAGGCGTAGGTATGCAGACCGGCGTACACTTCTCCGGCCCGCTCGGGAGTCATCCGTTTCATCTGTTTTGCCAGCAGTTTTTCCACTGGCACCACCAGTTTGCTATCCCAGAAGCGCTGAAAACTGGCTTCCATATCTGCCACCACCGGCCCCAGCACCAACATGTCTCGATCACGGAAATTGTAGGTATGGTTATAGTCGAAATACTCGTCGGCCATGTTGCGACCGCCAGTGATTCCGGCCTTAGCGTCGAACAGGGCTGTCTTGTCGTGCATGCGCTGGTTGACGCTGCGCAAGCCGGTGGCCACGTTGCCGATCTTCTTGAGTTTCGAGGTGCCGACGTTCAGGCGGGGGTTGTAGATGCGGATATCGATATTGGGATGCAATGCCAGGGCCAGCATGGAATCGGGCGGGGCGTCGATCAGCAGGTCATCCACCAGCACCCGCACCTTGACGCCCCGTTCGGCCGCCCGCAGCAGCGCTTCGCTGGCCAGGATACCGACATTGTCCGTGCTCCAGATGAAGTATTGGACATCGATGCTGGTGGTGGCGTGATCCGCCAGCCAGGCCCGGGCACGCAACGCTTCTTCACCCTTTTCCAGCACATAGGCGCCTGATTTGCCCAGATGAGCGGCGATGAGCGGCTCGATGGTTTGCGAGAGAGGAACCGTCGCGGCGGCAAAAACAGTTCCTGACAACACCAGCACAAAAAATATGGATAAAATAAATCGTTGAAATGCTTGCCTCATAGTGAAACTCCAACAGAATTATTTTGTATCTAGTTGCGCCCCGTACTGCCGAATAAACTTCTTGAAATTTACCCACACGTCATTGAAGCCGAAGGCCTGCATCTCGGCCTCCGCCTCGGCCAGCGACCACCCTTGCTGCTTCATGCGATAGGCGGCCACGCTGATTCCGGTGCGATCCTGGCCATGGCGGCAGTGGACGTAGACCGGCTGGTTGGCCGGATCGGCCATCAGCGCCACCACCTGATCCACCTTCTCCTTCAGACCGTCGCGGGTCATCTTGATCGGTACGGCGATGGCTCGCATCCCGGCGGCTTCTACCTGGGTTTTCTCGCTTTCGGTGGTGCGCATGTCGATTACGGTCTTGATCCCCATCGCCTTGAGGGTGGCATAGCCATCCTTGCCTGGCTGGGCACCGCGGAAGACACCCGGCGCCACGCGCCCAACATTGGAAAGGCCGGGAAGGTTGTAGATTTTCTCCGATAAACGGGCGGAGGCGGGGAGGGTGACGATTTGTGCCGGTGATGGACTTTTGCTGTCGGCGGATGCTTGTGTGGCTAGTGCTGCCACAAGAACAGCAAGGAGTATTAATCTTTGCATGGTGATTACCTGTAATCCTTGATAATGAATTGAGCTTGTTGTCAATCATGCACGGGTTTTCGTTATAGCAGACACATGCGGCAATAACCAGGGCAGCATTCAAAAAGTTACTTGTTGCTCCCGATGCGTTTGATCTCCACCGTGGTCATCAACCCTTCCGGGGTGAAGGCCAGCCGGGCGTTGACCCGCTCCAGCGAGTTGACCAGCGCCAGCGTTTTTGAAGACTTGTCCAGGCTGGACGGCTGTTTCGGTTTCCATATGTTGCCATGCAGTGAACAGACCACTGCTCCGCTGCGTTGGTCATACTGATACTCTCCACCAGAAGGACAGTAGGGTTGGAACCCCCGCAGATTAGCAACTGTTGTGCCAAGACTCTCCGGCGGCACCCCCAGTGACTTGAGCGGGATAGCCGTCATTCCCCTCCCGATGCACCAGCGGCGTGACCTGTACAACAGGAGTGGACGTGGTTGTTACGGCAGCCACCGATACCAGGGCAGCGACAACCAGTGTGACAACCAACAGGGGAATTACAAGTCGTCGTGACATAACGAACTCCTTTCTTAACGCATCATTACGCCGCTCGCCAGTGCGCGCAGGATCGAACGGTTTCTGCGGTGCCAGGTCAACGGGTGGTGTGCGTACCATGACGAGATGCTGGAGATAGTAACAACGGAAGCGACGAGGAGAACCAGCGGAATGACAGCGACAGCGAGTTTTAAAAAGAAAGTTTCCATGACATCCTCCATGCAGCGTTTGTAAGTTGTTAAACGTATTACAGGGAGCGTGCCAGTTTTGAGTAACGTTGTAATGTGATGTTATTGTTGTGTTAATTTGAGTTTGTCAGGGGAGCTGGAGGGTGGTAAAGAAAGTGGTATGTACAAATTATGTATATGCGCCAATCAGATATTGTATCTGGCGCTCATGATTGCCATGGCGAGGGTAACGAGAAGCTTTCCTCTGCCGGGTGCCGCTTGATGAGCCGTCAACAGAGCGGCACCGTCACACGGAACAGAGCCCCCGATTTGCTCGGCTCCAATGAAATCGAGCCGCCGTGGGCATGCAGCAGCGACTGGACGATGGAGAGTCCCAATCCACTGCCGCCTGATTCACGGGCCGTGGTAAAAAACGGGCGGAAGATCTTGTCCCGGTTGCCAGCCGACACCCCCACTCCGCTGTTGTGAAGATCCAGCATCAACATCCTCTGGCCGGTAGCGGATGCAATCCGTGTGACGATCTCAACCTGCACTCCGGCACCCCCGTGCTGACGGGCATTTTCGATCAGGTTCGACACGACCGATTCGAATGTCTCGCGGGCCATCCTGACGGAACGGGCTTCGGTGCCGTATTCCAGAGAAACCGCCACCCCCTGTTCCCGATAGCGGAGCGCCACTGATTCCAGAATTTCAAGAGCGTCGCTCTGTTCATCTCCCGGTGTAAAGGTATCGGCCCGGGCCAGGTCGAGCAGGCGGCGCACCAGCCGTTCCAATCTCCCGGTTGCGTTGTCGATGATCCCGAGAAAATTCTCCCGTTCGCCTTGATCCATGCCGTTGTAATGATCCTTGAGGATTTCGATGGCGCCATGGATTGAGGTGAGCGATGGGGTCTTTACATCCGAATTACGTACCCGCAACAGCGTGGTCTGCTCACCCTTGAGCGCCCGTGCCACCTCTTCCCGTGCGGCGAGAGATAACCCGGATTCGATGTTGCTGCTCGCCACGACGATGCCGTTATGATCGACAATGCGAATGCCGGACAGCACAATCTTCCGGGCATTGGTCAGTACGCTGTTCAGTTCACTCCCTGACAGCAGCGCCAGCGGATCAGGCGCAACCGTGGGGATTTCGGCGGGGAGGGCCGGTTGCCTGATTCTGCTTTTGGCAAGATCGAGCTGCGGCGGCAGCGGCATGAGTTCTGCGGGTGGAGTGGTAACGGGAGCGGAGCGGGGGAGGCCCAGGGATGCAATCGTGATCGGGTGCCCCGTGCGTTGGTGCGCATCGAGCTGTTTCAGGTAGGTTTCCCGGAACATGGCGGCGGTCAGCGCCGCCTGGCTGATCAGTTCCGATTCGGTCTGTTTGACCAGTTCACTTTCGTACAGCCGCAGGATAGCGATCCCCCCCAGCGGAAGCAGGAGCACCATGATATTCAACAGCAGCAGAATGGTTCGCAGTTTTGGGCGGTAGGACATGGGTGGCCTTGGTCAGCTATGACGTGAGTAATCCGGAAAAATAGTTGAACCCGGATACATTTAAAAGGCATGACTCACGCAACGCCGCAACGACGCAACGAAAGGCATCCTGATTGTGGCTAATCTTCCGCTTAAAAAATATCTCGATTAGCGTTATTCTTCAGCCGGTGCAGATTCAAGTAGCATGCCTGTCATCCTGAGCGAAGTGAAGGATCTGATGTCTGCGCAAGCGCCATAAAGCAGATCCTTCGTTGCACTCAGGATGACAAAATGCACTCTTTACTGAGGTTTTACGTCGCGTCGTCGCGTCGTTGCGTGAAACAGGTTTTCCGGTTTTTACGTTACGGTATTACAAGCGAAACCTTGTACCCCACACCGTGCACTGTCTCGATTGGCTCGCCGCCGGCTTTGCGAAACTTGTCCCGGATATGCCGGATATGGCTGTCGATGGTGCGGTCGCTGACAAAGGTTTCGCCGCTGCCGGCCATCAGTTGGTCGCGGTTGAAGACTTTGCCGGGGAAAGAGAGCAGCACCTTCATAATGCCGAACTCGGTGGCGGTCAACGGCACTTCCGCTCCCTTCAGGAAGGTTTGAAAACAGTCCAGATCCAGTTGCAGGGCACCATATTCCAGTGTCCGGTGTTGTTGCTGATGGTGCCCGGAAGTGGCTGTCGCCGTGCGGCTGTTCGTCCGTCGCAGCACCGCCTTGATCCGGGCCACCAGTTCGCGCGGGCTGAACGGTTTGGTGACATAATCATCCGCCCCCAGTTCCAGCCCCACGATCCGGTCCACGTCATCATCCATGGAAGAGAGAAAGATCACCGGCAGGTCTGATTCCGCCCGGATCTGGCGGCAGACTTCGACGCCGTCCATTTCGGGCATGACGATATCCAGTACGATCAGATCCGGTTGTTCGGCACGAAACAGCTCCAGCGCCTGTTTGCCGTTTTTGGCGGTGATGGTGTGGTATCCTGCCTTGTTGACGGCAAAACCGGCCACCTGCAGGATATTGGGGTCGTCATCGACCAGGAGGATGGTGTTTTCAGTGGTCATGTGTGTGGTCCGTGATGGGGCTTAAAAGTAACAGCTTGAGAGTTGACCGCATCAGTTCGGCTGACGCCTTGTTAAACTTTTACCAAATTTAATTATTTAACGCGGACGTTTGTAGTGATTAAGTATAAGAGCTTTCCCTGTTTCGAACTTGCATATTACTAAACTTCTTTTAGACGGTTCGTAAAAGAACAGAAAGTCTCCAGAATGGCCAATGAATCTTAGCCGTTGAGTAGGGTCTTCTTGCTTCCCAGAGTCAATGTTGTTGATGGGAGAAAGTGCATACTGAAAGTTTTTGCCGCTCACAATTTGTTCTGAATTGATCCGGCCGTATCCGTAGGCAAAGGTAGGTAGAATAGCTAATAAAAAAATTACAATGGAGCGTGGGCTGTCGTGAGGAATTATTGTTTGCAAAAAACCTTGTTTTTTTGCAAACGCATAAGCGGGAAAGGCAAATAGGATTGGCAGTACGTGCCACTTCTCTATTGCCCCAAATATGAGAAGCGCAAAAGTCCCGCCCAAATACACGAAAACTATATATGGAGCAAATTTGTGAAGAAGCTTGCCTGCCGGAGTGTCTCGCCCACCCCCGGAAGGAAGCCTAATCGAGTCTGATGTCAGTTCACCAAGAATGGCACCAATAGCAGAAAAGATGAATGCAGATGCAATAGGGTAAGCCGTTGACTTGATGATATCCGACAGACTCTGGTACTCTAAAATATTGACGTTGAATGTTGCCCAATATCCCCACAGATATAAGGCTCCTACAGTGACGAAGTATAAAGAACTGAAATATACATAGGTAGACACTGTTTCTTTGGTCGACTGTTTTTGTATGATTTCTGTCATATGGCCTCAGTTTAGCTTGTTTTTGACCGGTTTACGCACGTGCGTGAACCGGTGATCCACCCAAACGGAACATTTATCCGTAACTTCCTGCCCATCCTGCACACAATCTGCACCAAAAGACCTCTGAAAAACCTTCCCACCTTCATCACCGATTCATGCGGCTTTGTTATAACAGACTCATGCAATAAAAACCAGCGAAGGAACCACATCCAGGGGAGGTTGCGTATGAGCGCACTACATAACAGCATGAGAAGGATCGGCAATTCCGTTATGACACGATTGATGGTTATCGGCTGCCTGGTGATGACACTGCTGATCCCGGTGGAAATGATCAAGGGGATCATTCGCGAACGGGAATCGCGGCGGCAGGGGGTGATCACCGAGGTCAACTCCAAATGGGGACGCGAACAGACCATAACCGGGCCGATCCTTACGGTTCCCTATACGGCCATTATCACCGACGACAAGGGGAACCAGAAGAGCGTCGTCGCCCATGCCCATTTGCTGCCGGATCAGTTGAACATCAACGGTGTTGTCAAACCGGAGATCCGCTATCGCGGCATCTACCAGGTGGTGCTCTATAATTCGGAATTGCAGGTGCAGGCCGAATTCCAGAAAAGCGGCTTTGCTGAACTGGGGATCAACGAGAACGATATTCATTGGGACGGCGCGACCGTTTCCATGGGGCTGCCCGACTTGCGGGGAGTGAAAGAGAATAACCTCGTTACCTGGAACGACGAAACCTTCCCGATCAACTCCGGCATCGGCGCGGCACCGGTGATGGAATCGGGAGTCAGCAGCCGTGTGCCGATTTCCCCGCAACAGGCAAAATACAGCTTCAAAATGCAGCTCAACCTGAACGGCAGCGGCCAGATCAATTTTGTGCCGCTCGGCAAGGTTACGACGGTGCAGCTCTCCTCTCCCTGGAAAAACCCCAGCTTTACCGGCCTGTTTCTCCCCGACGAGCGGGTTGTCAATCAACAGGGTTTCAGCGCCAAGTGGAAGATCCTGCATCTCAACCGGAACTATCCGCAACAGTGGAGCGGCAAGAACGACAAGGTGCTGGAATCGGCCTTTGGCGCCAAGTTTTTCTGTCCGGTCGATGAGTATCAAAAGTCGATGCGCTCCGCCAAGTATGCGCTGTTGTTCATCCTGCTTACCGTGGTAGCGTTCTTCCTGACGGAGGTGACCAACAACACCAGGGTGCATCCGGTGCAGTACCTGCTGATCGGCTTTGACATCTGCCTCTTCTACCTCCTGCTGCTCTCCATTTCGGAACACACCAGCTTTGCCACGGCCTATCTGGTTTCGGCGGTCGCATCGGTGCTGCTGGTCAGCTCCTATTCCCGCAGCATCCTGAAAAGTACCCCGATCGCCGTCAGCATCGGCTCGCTGATGAGCTGCCTCTACGGTTTCCTGTACGTAACCATGCAGCTTGAGGACTATGCGTTGCTGATCGGCAGCATCGGCATGTTCGTGGTGCTGGGTGTGATCATGTATCTGACGCGGAAGATTGACTGGTACGCGATCTCGTCGTCGGAGCGGGTTGAAGACGGAAACAATGAACAGTGCAACCGTACCTGATTACAACCTCTTTTCAGCTTCACGATTACTCAAGATTACTGAGGAACAAGACCATGAAAAAAATGACTGTTGCGAAGGTTATTACCGGATTGCTGCTTGCGGTTGTTATCGCCGGATTTTTGCTGCCGGAATCGTTATCCATTCCGGTCAAGGGGGCTACCAGAGCGGATTGGAACGCAAAGTCGTTCTGGTTCCGCCCCTGGGGCAAGTCCGGGGTGCATCGAGGGATCGATATCTTTGCCCGCGAAGGGACAGCGGTTGTCGCAGCCACCCCTGGCGTTGTCCTCTTTGCCGGCAGTCTGCGGGATGGCGGCAATGTGGTGGCGCTGCTCGGACCCAAGTGGCGGGTACATTACTATGCTCACCTCAAAACTGTCCGGGTTGCCAATTGGCAGTATGTCCCGCAAGGGATGGAGATCGGTGAAGTCGGCAGTACGGGGAACGCAGCCGGCAAGCCGCCGCACCTGCATTATGCCATTATCACCCAGATCCCCTATGTCTGGCGCTATCAGCCGGAACGTTTCGGTTTTGACCGGATGTTTTATCTCAGTCCGCATGAGAAATTGGTTGAGGGGGTGCAAAGCTAGGTTCAGTGAGGGGGGGAGAAACAGGTAGTTGATGAGTTCATTATACCGTTAGAAGTTGTTTCGTTCGATGCAGAAGCAGATCATGCTTATGGCAATATTCGAGCTGCCCTCGAAAAAGCTGGTACACCGATTGGTTCTATGGATATGCTGATTGCAGCCCATGCCATTTCGTTAGGAATTCCTCTGGTTACAAATAACGCCCGAGAATTCGTACGTATTCCCCCCTTACTCTTATTGATTGGCTTGCCTAGTTTTTGCGGCCAACAACATTGCCCACCCGGTTCATTTTTGTTGCCCCTTCAATGACTCATCAAAAAATGCTGCCAGCCGCTGGCGGTAGACTGAACTGGCGTCCGCAAAGGCTTCGGTGTGGTCTCCACCCTCGATTGTCCATAACTGCTTTGGTTCGCGCGCACGTTCAAAGAGCCGCTTGCCGTGGGAGTAGGGTACCACCGGATCAGCTGTGCCGTGAATGATGAGAAGCGGAGTTGGGCTTATGGAAGTGACAACGGCATCCGGGCTGAAGCTGTTGCCAATCAGAAGGTAGGAGAGGGGCGTTCGGAGAAGCGAGAGCATGGGGATGTTCGCAATCTTGTCGCGGACGATATCACGGTATGATGCAAATGCCGAGTCAATTGCCATGGCGCGGATGCCGCCATGCGCGCGGCTGCCAACCGCTGCAATGGCGTTGGCGCCGCCCAGGCTTTGTCCGAGTACCAGGAGCCGGGTATGGTCGATGTCTGGACGAGAAACAATATAGTCCAGCGCTGCCAGTGAGTCCTCATGAACGCCGCGACGGTCGGGTTTTCCGGCTGATTTGCCATAACCTCGATAGTCAAAGACAAACAGGTTGAATCCCTGCTCCGGGAGCCAGGAGACAAAACCAAAATGGGCGGTCATGTTCTGGGCATTGCCATGAAAGTGGATTACGGTTCCCTTCGGTTTGCCGACAGCAGGAACAAACCAGCCGGAAAGTCCAGTGCCATCCTTGCTTTGAAAAGAAACTTCCTCGTATTTCAGGCCATGACGATCCGGAGTGTCGTAGATCTTCCGGTCTGGCTGATAAAACAGGCCCCCGACGCACCCCTGGCAGGAGAGGGAAAGCGTTAAGAGAAAGATAAACATTGATGTTTTCATTGCTGGAGTCATTTACTATCTCCTTGTCCCCTTTCTACCACAGAACTATCTTTCTCCGGCTGTATTTTCTCCGTGCCATCCAATCCCATCTCCTTCACCAACCGCCACGCCATCCCGGCCAGCACCAGCACACCCGACAACAGCGCTCCCCACAGCAGTGCCTTGCGCCAGGTGGTGGCAGGGATGCGCGCCTTTAGCGCCTGCCTGCCGCCCGATTCCAGCGATGCTCCGGCCTGGGCCGGGAGCGGTTTGATCTGCTGCTTTTCCCACTCCGCCAGACCAGATGCAATATTGTTGTCCCGCAAGGTGACCTGCCCGGTGCGGGCGCTGCCGTAGGCCAGGCAGAACGGCGCTTTGCCACGGGCGGCGAAGATCAGCCGGTGCGGCTGCCAGCCGAGCTCCAGTTGCGGCAGCCTGTTTCCCAGACCGTTGCCGGAGGGGTGAACACGGATCAGCCACTGCCGGTCAGCGGTAGGCGCTATCTCCAGCGCGCCGCTTTCCGCCACGGTTGCCTTGCGACGCAAGCGGTAAAATGTGCCGCAGCCGCGCTCGATCCAGGGGGATGCGTCATCTGTCCGTGAGAGAATAGTTACCCCGGCCAGGCTGTTCAGATCGGGAAATATCAGACGCAGGCGGTCAACCGGCATATGGCCGTCGCTCTGCGCCAGGTACTCACCGGCTTTCCCCGCGACCGGGGTGATGACGTAGCGGGCTGTTTCGCGTCGCTGCATTGTCTGAGCAGTTTCAAAGCGTGGCGTAACGCTGTCGATGCGCGGCGCGCCGTGTGCAGGAGAGATGCACAGCCGGAAGTAGCGGGCCTGCAAGGCGGAAAACTCGATCCGGCTTCTGTTGAGACGTTGCTCACCTGCCGACAGGGTGGCGACCGCTCCCACGGAATGCTGTCGCCACTGCTGCAAATCGTCGCTGCTTTCCACCCGCAGCGTACCGATAAATCCGGCTGCAGCGGGGGTGAGGCCGATGTCGAAGCCGCTGACCGGACGATTCAGCGCGGTGGCATCCACGATGTAGCTTGTCACCGGCGCGCCGACTGCTGTTCCGGATGCCGTGTTAAGTGTGACGATGGCGCCCGAGCCGTCGGTGCGCACCAGCAGGGCGATGTTGCCGGACGGCGTGGGTGGCAAGGCGCTGAGCGGGAAGATCGGCAGTTGTTGTCCGGTGGCCGACGCCTTGACTGGGGACGGCTGAAGCAGGGTGAACGGGACGATTTCGCCCGTGCCGTTGAACAGGGCAAGGTCGCCCAGGTCGCGCCGCGTGCTCACTTTGTATACCTCCGCCGGCAGCGGCAGTTCATAGAGCGCCCCTGCTCCGGAGAGGGTCAACGGTATCATGCGGGCGAAGTCGTTAATGTTGGGAGTCTCCTCTGCCAGTGCTGAAGTGCCTAAAATTACAATGGTTAGCAGAAGCGGCACTGTAAGGCGCATTCTTGAAAGTCTGTCTCGCGCAAAGCCCGCCAAGTGCGCCAAGGGAAAACGAAAGGCGGTCTCACGCAACGAACGCAACGACGCAACGTTTAACATCCTGAGATTATTTTTGTTTCCAGCATTGCCGGATTGATAATTCGTTGTTTTTAAGAGCCTTACGGTTTTCCGTCGCGTTCGTTGCGCCGTTGCGTGATCATAAGCTTTATTCGGCCGTTCAAATTCGCCGCCATTTCCTTCTCCCTGAGGGAGAAGGTGGCCGCAGGCCGGATGAGGGGAGACCGTGTCAGGTATTGCATCATTCCCCCTCACCCTAGCCCTCTCCCTCAGGGAGAGGGGATTGTTTATCAGCTGTTGCGACGGATTAGAACGATTTAGACGGTTTTTTGACTTTCTTTGCGCCTTTGCGCGAGAAATGCTTTCCGGTTTTTTCATGACACACCCCCATCAACCACCCTGGGCGGCACCGGTGAAAACCAGCCAATCAGCAGGATCAACAGGCCGACCACCACAAACGAGACAATGCGAGCTATGCTGCCGTGTCCGGCCAGATCGACCAGAAACAGCTTTAGCACCACCGTACACAGCAGCCCCGCTCCGCTCATCCAGATCAGGCGCAATCCCCGGCGGGTGGCCTGGGTCATGAGCGTCAAAGCCAACAGACACCAGCAGATGGACAGGGTGGTCTGTACCGTCAGCGACGAGAACAGGTCGTGAACGGTATAGGGTACATCGCACCAGTGGTGGATGGAACGGAGCAGGATCGCGTTCAGCCAGATAAACAGCGTCGCCGTCAGGGCCAGTGTTGCTTCCCGCTGCGGCAGGTGTTGCGCCAGCTCCAGCAGCGAACCACGGATAGTGCGATACCAACAGATCAGGCTGATCAGCGCCAACAGGATCGTGCCGTCCAGCGGGGTGAGCAGCGGCAGATACGGCAGCGGCCAGGGATTGCCGGAACTGGTGAAATTGGCGTTCAGCAGCCAGAACAAGGATGCCAGCGCCAGCGGTGCGGAGCCCAGGCCGAGATAGGTTGACAGGTTGCCATCCACCGGCCAGGGAAGCGCAGCGCCACGGCGGGCAATCAGCAGCACCATCAGGGACGGAACGGCTCCCCAGGCGCAAAAGGCCCAGGTTTCCATCCCCGGCAGATGATGGGCGATGCGGCCGGACAGTTCCCACGATGTCAGCAGAGTCAACAGCCAGAACGGAATGGTGTGGGTTAGAGGAAGGAGGCGTGGCGTGCGGTTCCGGTTGGCTGAGAGAATCAGATACCATGCGCCAATAGCCAGCGGCCAGCCGAACCAGCCACCCTGAAGCGATGGATAGCTCTTGCCATCCAGGAAGAACAGCGGTGCCAGAATCGACATGGCGGGGAGAAGCGCCAGCGCAGGCCATTCCAGCAGTTGCCAGTCAAGTCGCTCACGCAGATAATTGCAGGCCAAAGAGGTCGCAGCCAGGAAAACCAGGATCGCCCCGAAGGTCAGGTTGTGCCGGGTGTGGGCAATCACTTCGTTCAAGCCGCCGCCAAACCACCAGAGCATTCCCCAGGTAAACAGCAAAGGCGCGGCGTAAAGTTCATAGTCCAGGCGTGGACAGGCGCTGCGGCCAAGCAGCCGGGCAGTGAAGAGTGCCGCGCCGCTTACCAGCAGGGTACCGACATAGGAGCTGTTCAACAGCGGCCAGACACCGCTTCGCAAGCCGTCATCAGCGATGAACATCACGCCGGAGCCGATCAGCAGCGCATAACCGAAGGCTCGCGCCAGAGAGCGCTCGTGGCGCAGACCGGCCCAGACCAGCGCCGCGCCTTCCAGGCTCCAGGCGGCAGAGGTCCAGCGCCCCTCAAGGGCCAACGGGATCGCCAGGGTGCCGAACAATGTCCCCAGCGCCAGAAACGCCTCAGTCATGCTGCGCATCCGCTCAGGCTCGCCCCGGAACAATCTTCCGGCCATGGTGATGTAATAGATCGCTGCGACCAGGGCGCTCCAGGCCAGGCCGTATTCATACTGCCGTACCAAGGCCGCCTGGAAGGCAAAGGCCAGGATCGGCGTACCGAAGACCAGGGTGACGTCAATATAGCTGTCCAGCATTGTCGGCTGCTGCCGGGCGTAGAGCAGCGGCAGGACGGTGTAGATCAGGAAGAACAGCACCAGGAACGGTTCCACGCTGAAGAAATAGTCCGGGCGATAGAAGTGGCTTCCCCACAGGGCGCTGACCATGAAGGTGCCGGCAAAACCGAGCAGGTTGAGTTCGCGCCAGGCGCGTTGATAGGCAATGGCAAGGATGCCGCTGTTGAGGATGGCGTAGTAGCCGAACAGCAGGGCGGGGTTGTTGCTGCCGATCCCGGCCAATTCAGGGGTCAGGAACCCGCCAGCGCTCCCCATCACCGCCAGGGAACGGGAATCCTGCAAAACAGCCAGAACAGCGGAGAGTGCGCAGATGGCCACCAGCAGGGCAAAGCCAAGCCCGGCCGGTATCAGGTGATAAAGATGCATGGTGGCATAGGTGGTCAGATAGAGAATGCCGACGCCGCCCCCCTGAATTACCTGGGCGTAGACCGGGCGCTGCCCACGCAGTTTCCAGCCGGTGGCAAGCAGGGTGCACCCCCCCAGCGCAGCCGCTGTCAGGCGCAGTTCGATCGGGAAAAGTCCGCGTTGGGCGGCATATTTCACCAGAAACGACACGCCAATGAAGAGGATCAGTACCCCCAGTTTGACCAGCAGGTTTTCGCCGTTCAGCAGGTTGCGCAGCCATTCCTCGATTGCCGATGGTTGCGACGGTTCGCTGGGAATGTCGTGCTGCTGGCGAGGAGCCTCTTCTGTTTTGGCTGGTTGCGCCGATGTGCTGAAAACAAAAGGTGTCGGCTCTTGCGGTGCCGGGTGAGCCGTCTCGTGCCTGAAAGTATGCTCGCACGGCTTGGTACTGGTATGGGTCTCCGACTCCTGTTTTTCCAGCGGTGGACCATTTTCCAGGCGGCTGCGCAGAAGTATCAGTTCCTTCTGCATCTTCGCTTGCCACTGACGCAGGTCGTGTTGTTCGCCGAGCAGCCAGCCAAGCAGTCCGCCGGAAATTGCTCCCATGAAGTGAAACATCATGCCGCCCAAAAAGAGCCCGACAAGTGCGAATAGAATGTTCATGGCTATCTCCCCGAGCCGTTAAACAGAACGTTGATTACGTCGTTGTAGCTGTGGCCGGGGATCTCCTGTCCATACTGCGTTTGTGTCAGGGGAACGCTCTGGTAGCGCTCAAGTCCCTTGGCGATATGTGTAGTCATGGTGACCAGAACTAGCAGTCCGATGATGGTGATTGTGGTGGTGCTCAGTTTAGCGATCCGGGTTTTCATGACATCCTCCCTGCAGCGTTTGATGGTGCGTTACCAAACGTATTACAGGGAGCGTGCCAGATTTGAAATGCAGTGTAACTTGCTTGTATTATTATGTAATGCTGGTTGTTGTGAAGGGGGGTGAGAGGGGGTGGTGAATCGCTATGTACAAAAAATGAATATTGATATATCAAAAAATGTAATTACTGCAGTTTGGTCGAACAGGATGCAACAGAAAATTCAGCCTCATGATTACCTCTGGATTACTTGATGATTTCAGGCTTTGGACATTAAAATCTTGAGTAATCATGAGGGAATCGTGAAGCTAATAGAAATTTTAAACTATAGATTGGTCACTTAATTCAACAAGCAGTTTGAAGATTTTCAGTTCACCCTCCCACCGCCGCCAGCGCGATCTCCTTGATCCCCTTCAAATCCAGCTTACCGGTTCCCAGGATTGGCAGACACTCCACCTCCACGTAACAATCACGCGCCGGCTTCCAGAGGTTGGGGAGACTGCTTTCCGCCATGTGGCGCTGCAGAATTTCGGTGTCGGCCGCTTCTCTGGCGTAGATCACCACCAGTCGCTCCCCTTTTTTCTCATCCGGCACGGCCGTGACCGCCACCACACCGGTCTGTCCCAGGCGGCTGTGCAACTCGTCCTCAACCACACCATGCGGCACCATCTCGCCGCCGATCTTGCTGAAACGGCTCAGGCGGTCGGTGATGCGGATGAAGCCGTCCTCGTCCATTACGCCGATATCGCCGGTGACGTACCAGCTATCCTTGAGTACTTCGGCGGTCTTGTCAGTTCTCCCCAGGTAACCGAGCATGACATTGGGGCCGCGCACCAGCAGCAGACCCGGTTCCCCCGGCTTTAGCGTGACGCCGCTCTCCGGGTCCACCACCCGGATGGCTACCCCCGGGATCGGGTGGCCGACACTTCCTTCCTTGGAGCCGTGCTGGTGCACACCGCCCAGCTCCACGTCCGGCAGGCTGAGAGTGATGACCGGCGACAGTTCGGTAGCGCCGTACCCTTCCATGGGGCGTACCCCGAATTTCTCCTGGAAGGAATCGGCTACTTTGCTCTTCAATTTTTCAGCTCCGGTTACCACCAGGCGCAAGGTGGCAAAGTCCTCTCTCTTGGCGCGGCGCAAATAGGCCAACAGGAAGGTGGGGGTGGCCAGCAGGATGGTGGAGCGGTGCTCACGCTCCACCTGGGCGATCTTTTCGCCATCCATCGGGTTGGGGTGGTAGGCGGCCGAGAAGCCGGAGACCAGCGGGAACCAGAGCGTGCCGGTGAAGCCGAGCGAATGGAAAAATGGCAGGGCCGAGCAGACGTTGTCGTTCAGGTTGACCCGGAAGACCATGCGCAGCGCCTCGCAGTTGGACATGATGTTGTGGTGGGTCAGCATTACCCCTTTCGGCTCGCCGGTGCTGCCGGAGGAGAAGATCACCGTGGCCACGCTGTCGGCACTGAACTGCTTCCGGCCGCACAACATCCGGGCTGGCAGCAGGCGCGCCTTGGCCATGGCCAACAGTTTGTCGCTGGAGCTGATGGTGGGGAGGATATCTTCCAGCATGATCATCCCCTCCAGCCGCGGCAGGGTCGGAACCTTCTCCAGGAAGGCCTGCGAGGTGATGATGGTGGTGATGCCGCACTGCTGCACGGCGGAGCGGAGCGACCCCTCGGCGGCGGTGTAGTTCAGGTTGACCGGAATTTTTCCCAGCAGCATCAGGGCCATATTGGCCAGCACACCACCGACCGAGGGAGGGAGCAGGAGGCCGACGTGTCCTTCGACTTCGCTCAGAGTACGTGTATGGTCTGCGGAGTTGTTTGTGTGGTGAGCGGAGTCGAACCACCCCTCCAGTTTTCTTGCCAAAGCCACCGCCCCGGTCAGGGTGTGGCCGTAGCTCAGCTCCTTGCCGGAGGTGTCGGCGATCGCCTTGCGTCCCCAGTTTTGGCGGGCCGCCTGGATCAGGTACTGCTCCAGCGGGCGGCGGTGCGCTTTGCGGGAATCGAAGTAGTCGCAGGAGAGCTCCATCACCGCCTGACGGACCTGCATGGCGCTACTGGTGGCCGGCAGGGGAGTTCCGAACAGAATGGTGACCGGGTAGGGGGAAAAGGCCGGCAGCCGGGAGAGCAGGCGGCCGTGGGCATAGGAAAGGATACTTCCCCAGGCGCCGCCGATGTAGACCGGGATCACCGGGTAGCCGCTATCCTTGACGATCCGCTCGAAGCCGCCGCGAAATTCGCGCAGCATGCCGTTGCGGGTCAGCGCGCCTTCGGCGAAGATGCAGACCATGTAGCCGTCATCCAGCGCCTGGCGGGCAGCCTTGATGAACTCCAGCAGTCCTTTCTTGCCATCCTCGGATGAGACCGGGATTACCTTGAGCAGCCGGAACAGGGCGTTCAGGAGCGGGGTGTTGTAGATGCGCCGCTCCATCACGAAACGGATGCGGCGCTGGTTGGTGGCGGTCAGCAGCAGGGCATCCACCCAGGTGACGTGGTTAGGGATCAGGAGCGCCGGTCCCTCGATGGGAAGGTTCTCGGCGCCGATGATGCGTAGCCGGTAGAAGAGCCGCATGGTCACCAATGCGATGAAGCGGAGCAGGAAATCGGGGAGAAACCAGAAGGATAGCAGTGTGACCATAATGGTAATTACACCCACACTGCTGAATCCCTGGGCGGCGCGGAGCCCCATGGGGCCGCTGAAGAGCCAGGTCAGTCCCGAGGCGCACAGGATCGCCACCCAGTTGACGAAGCTGGCGGCGGCCAGCACTTCACCCCGTTTGGCCGGTTCGGCCCGGAATTGGATGAAGGTTTGTAACGGCAGGCTGAACAGACCGGCCGAGATCCCCAAGGCCGTCACGATGATGATGCAGGATGCCAGTGTGGGAGGCACGGCGTGCAGCATGGTCAGGAAGATCGTCAGGCCGATGGCGCCGATCGGTACGATGCCGAATTCCACATCCCGTCCGGAGAGTTTGGCCGCCAGCAGCGAGCCGATGCCGATCCCCAGGGCGGCAGCCAGGAAAAGATAGCCGCTGTGCGCCTCGCTCAGCCCCATTTCCTGCATGCCGTAGCCGATCAGGTTGAGCTGGACATAGGCCCCGACGAACATGAAATAGGCCTGGCCGATCACAGCCAGCATCAGGTCCCGGTCGTGGCGGATGGAGAGGATGGTGGCCAGGATCTCGGTCGGTAACAGGGAAATGTGACGATTGGCATCACTGCGGGAGCTTGTCTCCATGCCGCTGGCCGACCAGAGCCCGGTCACGGCGATCAACAGGCAAAACAGCCCGGCGATCCAGTACCGTCCCTGGCTGGCCTGGGTCAGGGCCGAGGCGAGGGTGGTGCCGAAGATGATGGCCAGGTAGGTGAACGACTCGATCAGGCCGTTGGCGCGGGAAAGTTGCTCCCGCCGTGCCAGTTCGGGGATTACACCGTATTTGGCCGGAGCGAAAAAGGCACTGTGGGTTGCCATCAGGAAAATCACCAGATACAGGCCGTTGTGCCACCCCAGGGCAAAGGCGCCTACTGCCAGGGCCGTGACTGCGACTTCCATCAACTTGACCATCACGATGATGCGTGACTTGGGGAGCCGGTCGGCCAGACAGCCGGCCGGGGCCGAGAAGAGCAGGAAGGGGAGCACGAATGCAGCTCCCACCGCGGCGGTGATCAGCCCGGCCTGATCAGCTCCCTTGACACCGATCAGGCAAAAAATGATCAGAAGCTTGAGAATGTTGTCGTTCATCGCTCCCAGAAATTGGGCCGCATTGAGGCGGCTGAAGGAACGGGGGAGGGCGTTTTGGGAGTTCATGGAGTTTGTAGAGTTTGTAGAGTTTGTAGAGTTTGTAGAGTTTGTAGAGTTTGTAGAGTTCATGGGGGGCCTCGTTTGGTTGTAGCTCTCACCCTTTTAAAGGTGGGTGTTCACTCGTAACAGTTTCCCGCAGTTTTTCAGAATTTCGTCCGGCATCCCCAGCGCCTGCTTCAGCGCCACATCCCGGTCCCACGGGTTCGTTACTCGCAGGGTTCTCAGCAGGGTGGCAGGTCTGAGGCGATAGGCGTGGAACCAGGGGGAGGTGATGCCGGTCTGCAGGATCGGCATGTCGGTGCCGTATAAAAGGCGGCCGTGCAGCCGGGTCTGCTTGAGCAGTCGTGGCAGGTGTCCCAAGCGGTTGAGCTGGGTCAGGCTGGAGATGTCGGCGTACAGGTTGGGAAATTCGTCGAATAACGGCAGCAACCGCTTGAAATTCGGCTCACGGTCGTTGTGCCCGTTGCTGGCGGCATGGGCGGCGATTACCGTTACCCCCAGGGAGAGCGGTAAACGAAGGCGTGCCGGGTCGGCCAGTTCGTCCCGTTTCCAGGTAAACGACTCCTCGCGGCCGGTGTGGGTCAGGAGCGGCAGTCCGAGTTGTTGGAGTTTTACATAGAATGGGATCAGACGCCGGTCGGCC
Source organism: Geobacteraceae bacterium (assembly GCA_036732725.1). GTDB lineage: Bacteria > Desulfobacterota > Desulfuromonadia > Geobacterales > Pseudopelobacteraceae > CAIPTY01. Next base: position 35,814 of record DAINBV010000009.1, read on the forward strand.
GGGTCGATGTGTTGGACCGAAGGGAGCCATTTGAGCAGCACGGCGCCGTCGCTTACCGCCTGTTCAAGGCGCTGGATGGCGTCATGACGATAGGGGTTGATGCTGGCGCCGAAGAGCAGGTTGGGATAGTGGCTCAGTTCCCGTGCCAGAAAATCATTGGGGATGTAGATCTCGGTATGTTCTTGATCCAGCTGGCCATCACCCCCGATGATACCGTCCATGGCCAGGATCACCGCCTTGTGCACCCGTTGTGATGCGGCCAGGGAACGGGAGATACGTTCCAGGATCAGCCGGTCACCCTGCTGCTCCAATTCGCTCTGGGTGACACCGAAGGCCCTGATGAATACCTGATACCGCCAGTTCTTGCGCATGGCAGGGGAAACGAAACAGCCGCTTCCTCCGGCGCCGATCCCGGCGGTGTGGCAGTGCATGTCGATGATGGGTGACGGGGTGTTCATGGTCTCTGCTCCTGTCTGTCGCGGCCACCATAACAAATAACAGGCCGCTAATAAAAGGTAATGTTTCATGGTTGCACTCTCGTGTGTGGTCTGATCAGCTGTTACAGGGATCGTGCCAACTCAGAGGGGAACGGTAACAGACGCTAACTCGGCGTACAAACGAGGAAATAATCGCAATGGCTCTTTTGTTGTTGTCCCGGTCTTGACATGGAATGCTCGGCTCATGTACATTCCGTGTATGTCAAATAACCTTAATTTAAGCCCGCAAGATAAAGAATTCTTCAAGATGGTCGCCCAGGCCGCCTTTACCAATCCGTTCAGCCCGAGCAGGGCGGAGCTGGACCGGAAACTTGCCGGAACCGACAGCAGCATGGTGTGGGATGATCTGGTGGAGGCGGCCATTAGCCGCATCAGGGAACGTTTGGCCCCCCTGAAACAGCCGGGGCGCGCGGAGCTGAAACGCTATGGCCGGGAGGATCGGGAACTGCTCCAGACCGCCTTCCTGTTCGATATCTACCACCGTTACCGCCAGTCTTTTGATGATTTTATCCTCAAACAGCTGGCAGCCGGTGATCTTCCCATCCCGGTCCCCTTTGCCCGGGAACTACTGGGCGCCATGGCGGCACTCGATATGGATGAAAGCGCCTGTTATCGCTATCTGGCAATCTTCTACCAGATCCGGCGGGCCTTCTATTTCATCGAAACCTCCCTGACCGGACTTTCCGCCTCCATGCACGGTCTCAGGCTGCAGCTCTGGAACAACATCTTTACCTGCAACATTAACTGGTACGAGCAGCATCTCTGGAATCGCATGGAGGATTTCTCCACGCTGCTGTTGGGTGAAACCGGTACCGGCAAGGGAGCGGCGGCCGTAGCGATCGGACGTTCCGGCTTCATCCCCTTTGATGGGCGTGCCGGGCGGTTCAGCGAGAGCTTTACCCGAAACTTCATAGCGATCAACCTCTCCCAATACCCGGAATCGCTGCTGGAGTCGGAACTGTTCGGCCACAAAAAAGGCGCCTTTACCGGCGCCATCGAAAACCATGAGGGTGTCTTCAGTCGCTGCACCCCCCACGGCTCGATCTTCCTGGACGAGATCGGCGATGTTTCCGTGCCGGTGCAGATCAAGTTGCTGCAGGTGATTCAGGAGCGGAGTTTTACCCCGGTGGGGAGCCACGACCGACAGCGTTTCCAGGGAAGGGTGATTGCCGCCACCAACCGGCCGCTGGATGATCTGCGCCGTGCCGGGCAGTTCCGCGATGACTTCTATTACCGGCTCTGCTCAGATATCATCGTGGTCCCGCCGCTCTGCCAGCGCATCCAGGAGGAACCGCGCGAGCTTGAAGCGCTGATCGGCAGTATCCTCAAGCGAATGGTTGGAGATACCGCTGCTTCCCATGCCCGTCTGGTGCGGGAAACCCTTACCCGCGATCTGGGGCAACACTACCTCTGGCCGGGGAACGTACGCGAATTGGAACAAGCTGTACGGCGTATCATCCTGACCCGCCACTATCGCGGCGACAGTGCCGCGGCCACCCCGGTTGAGCCGACCGAACGGTTGCTGGCCGGGATCGAGGCCGGTAGTCTGGATGCCCAGCAGTTGATGGTGGAGTATTGCGGTCTGTTGTATCGCCGTTTCGGCACCTATGAAGAGGTGGCCCGCGCCACCAGTCTGGACCGCCGTACGGTGAAGAAATACGTGCTGCAGGCCGGCGGGGAAAATGTTTAAAAAAAACAATGTGTTGTTGTAATTAGCAGAGGAAAGTTTCTTTGCAGGAGCCGGGTGGATTAGCACTTCCGCTTCTTCGTTGATCACGACGCTGCTGGAGATGGCTGTCAACGGCGGCCAGAAAAAATTGAATGAAGATTTACTGCACATGGCGGATATTCTCGGGATTTGATTCAGGTCACACATTGAAAAACAGGTTCAAGTAATGGGGTCGTCTCCTTAGACAACCCCATTTTGCGGTTACTTTTTGAGCATATCAAACATTCCTCCAAAGCCCTTCTTATCCATAACCTCTGTGGGTGCAGCTGCTGCTTTTTCAAAAGACTCTGCCCCTGAAACCTGCTCTTTGATCTCAGGCTGTTCCGCTCCCATACTCCAGTCATAGCTTTGATAGGTTGTGGTCACCCTGCTGCCATACTCACCATCAGCGATGATTACCGTCTGTGTACCTGGCGTAGGTATCACATATTTCTTGCTCCCGGTATCCATCACACCGATATCGGATAAAAACACCCCCAGCTCTTCGAGGAAATAGTTTTCAGCAATAATTGTTTTTGGGGATTTGGTAGCTGCCATGGAATAGGTATAGCTACAATCTAATCTCCAGGCTGTTCCGGTGAGCTTCGGATGCAGATCATGTGCTGAAACTTTGCCAACAACGCTACATTTGTTGTCTCCCGTTGAATCGTATTTCGAATCTGAAATATATGAACTGGTAAGGCTCTCCGATTCCCTGGCGCCAACACGCAATGGAAACAGGCTGCCACTCATCTCCAATCTATTGATAACACTTGCTGTTTTATCATTCATCGCAACTGCAACCGGAACAAACCCGCACATGTATAACTCCATACTATGGGGATTACCTTTGCTGTTGGTAACTGTCTGTTGTTTGTAACATTTCCCTCCAAGAGGCGTCACCTCTTTGACCTGACTCTGATTATATGCTGCGGGGGTGGGTAAGGATGAGCTTTTGCTCCCGGTGTAGTGCATTTGAACAGTGGATTGGGATGTTACCCGTACTGTGCGTGGTTGCGGCAGATTCAGATAGGCCGGCGATCTTTCAAGCGTCTGCCAGATATCTTCGCTAATCGTGACAGGCAGCTGCGGGCGGGGCGGGATAACCGGAGCACGCTGGTATTCCTCATCATTCTGGCGAGCCTCTTTGGCATAACGGCCATTCGGGTATTTTTCAAGATAGCTCTTCATGGCTGCGCTGGTCCTTGTTTCAAGAGCAAGGTTCCACTGCGAATCTTCCTCCCGCAACAACGCTTGCGCAGCAAGATCGGTCTGCAATTTTCGCAGCCTGGCTTGTGCCAGACTCACATACCGCCCAGCGGGCCAGGTCTTAAGATAAGCGCTGTAGCCCGCTTCACTCCCGGATTTCACTGCAGCATCCCAGTTTTCCAGCTCTTTTCTGGAGGCTTCGGCCGCCACTTCATCCTGCAGTTTTTTGATGCGGTTCCTGGCAAGGGCGAAATATTTGCCTTTGGGATATTGGGAAAGGTAAACGTCATAATCATCTTTGGTATTCCCTTTTTGAACTTCTATCCAGAGGGCTGTTTCAGGATTATCGCCATCAAAAATCACCGGGACAGATTGCGGCTCCACAGCAGTTGTTGCACCTGACGCATTGATGTGTGTCCCACATCCGCCAAAGCAGAAATCCCCTTCGATGCTCCCCTCCATCCACGGTTCCTGCTTTCCTTTGGATGCTGTTTTGACTTCGGTGACAACCCGCTTGAGGGTTTGCTCAATCTGCTGGTTACTATCCATCTGCGCCAGCAGTTTGCTGGTGTACAAACCGTTGCGACCAGTGCCGTCCGCCGCCACGCTCCCCGGTTTGGTGGCATAGGAAATCAGGGTGCCGGAGGGAGCGCTGACCCGTGCCAGTCCTCGTTCTGCCGAGCGAAAGCTGCGGGCGTAGGGATTGTTGCGGCAGGCATCCAGAAATACCAGGTTGAGTCGCGATTTGGATTCATCCAGCACATCCATGATCTGTTTCATGGAGAGGCTTTGGTTCGGCACATCTTCTTCAAAATTGATATCGGCATCGACCGCCGGGAGGTAGTTATCCCCCTTGATCTGGAGCCCATGCCCGGCGTAGAACACCAGGGCAATGGCGCCGGGAACCAGTTTGCTGCGAAACTCCCGCAATGTTCCGCCGATCTGCCGGGTGGTGAGGTTGTTGCGTTCGATAACCTCAAAGCCGAGTTCGCGCAGTTTGTCCGCGATGTCTTTGGCGTCGTTGACCGGGTTTTTGAGCGGGGCATTGGCATAGGAACTGTTGCCGATCACCAGGGCGACCCGCGTGCCAGCGTCAAGCTGCTTCCCGGCTGCGGCGCCAGCACGATTTTGGGTTTCCACCGGAGCAGATTTTTTGACTTTTTTAGAGGCGGCATCGCAAGGGGTGTCTATAAGCGACACAAGAGCGCAAACAATGCATACAAGCCGGATCAGATTATGATTCATAGCGAGCCTTTCAGATCAAACATTCATTGAATAACGACGGTGAGTTGCGGTTTTTCCTGTCCCCTACGACCAGGCATGTTCCCCCACCTGTCTACCTCACCCCGATCGGGAAATCCATCCCTTGCAGATTTTTTTGTGGCACCTGCTCGAACCCCCATTTTTTGAAGGTGATCTGCGGCAGCAGTTCCTCCACGTAGGTCGCCAGGCCGTTGATGGTTATCTTGCCGTTCTTGTCCGCCGCCTTCCCTTGCAGGCCGTCCAGCAGCGTCCAGGTGAAAGCCCCATGCCCCTGATACCCTTCCAGCGCCACCTGGCTCTTGCTGCTGGCAACAATGGTTGCCCGGCCAATGGCACGGGAGAGCTTGTTGATGGCGGTCTTCTCCACCATGCCGCGACTGGCAAGCGCTTCGGTAAACGAGCCGCTGTTGCAGGTATCCAGCAGGATAATTGACTTGAGGGCATTCACATTGGCCAGATACCCCTTGAAGTCGTCCATGGAGATGCCAAGCTTTGTTACCGCTTCTTCACCGGTATATCTGAAATCATAGGGGATAAAGTAGTAGGCGCTATCGCTGGTTCCGGTTATGCCGTGCCCGGCCACAAACAGCACAAACACATCGTCACGGGCAGTCGTCCGGCCGATCTCGGCAAAAGCCTTCTCCATGCCGGCTTTGGTTACCTCGGCATCGAGCAGCTGGTGAACGGCAATTTTGCCGAATAGCTTGCTCCCTCTCCCCTTGAACGATTCGGCGATGGCTTTGGCATCCGGCACCGAATAGGAAAGCATCAGGTCGCCGTCGCGGTAGCTGTTGACCGCCACCGTCAGGATGTGGAGATCTGGCTTTGCCTTGTTACCTGATGCATAGGAGAGCTTGATGGAGTCGCGGTTCGATTCGATGGTCATGTTCTTGTTGTAGGCCATCAGGCTGACCTCGTTATCGCCATCGGCCAGGGTAACCGTATGCTCGAAGATGGAGCAGGGTTCAATTTCCTTTTTTACCACTTTCAGTCCCCGCCCCGCTTTGGAGACCGTGACCGGCATGCCATTCAGATAGAGGGTAATATCGCCGATACCGCCGCCGTTGTCGCATAGCTCGGCCTTGATCGTGGTGTCAAAGCTGTTGGTCTTGCCCGATTGGGTCAGCAGGCGCACCCTGGGTGGCAGGGTGTCAGTCTTCAGAAGCGTGTTGATGTCGATCGCCTTGGCATATTCTGTGAGGTCTTTCCCTTCAAAGGCCGCGTTAATCAGGTCAGGGCGGTAGAACTGATTATACAGTTTGCTCACCGGGATGAACTCGGCCTCTTTATCCTTGCCTCGGTTAAGGTGATAACCGATCAACTCTTCACCTCCGGGGGAGTGGTCAAAAAAACCTTCCGGCGTCCAGAGTACCCAGCGTTTCTTGTCGTTATGGGGAAAGAAGGCCAGCAGTTCCTTGCCGTCGGACATGCGATACCAGCGAATGGTGCCGTCGGCATAGGCGGCCAGGGCAACCGAGCCATTATTGGCGACATTGACCGCAATGGCCTCACCTGGGGTATAGACCTGCCATAGTTGCTCGCCACTGCGGGAGTAACAACGCAGGAAAAAAGCGGTGCCCAAGAGGAAGCGGCTGCCATCCGTAGCGATAGCCAGTGAGCGGGCTCTTTCCCCTTGGCTCAGCTTGAGAACGGTACCATTCAGTTTTGGCGTGGAGCTATCCTTCAGCGAGATGGCGACCCCCGGAAACAACACCTTGGGCGCCTTCAGAGCCGAGCCTGTAGTGCTTAGATCAAAAGGTAGCAGGCTGCGTTCAGGCAAGGCAAAACGGTAGTACGGCGCTTTGTTAAGGGTATTGAAATCATATCTGAAACTTACTTCGCTGCCATCGGCGGCTATCCGAAAGCCGTTGCGCATATTCCAATAATCGGCAGACGGAGCAGGAGCCAACATCCGGATTTGCCCGTCTGTCCCTGCCAGCGCCAGGGCTGGATCCCCGGCCGCGACCAACAGGCCGCCATCAGGCAATGGGGCAATATCCATGATGGTTTGTCTCACTTGGGCTAGGATGTCCTCACCTTTACCGTTTCCGTCATCATGCCATCGCCGGACGACAAACTGAACCGTCTGATTGACTAAATGCTTATACGTCCCGGCGGCGTAGAGGGTGTGGCCGTCGACCGACCAGGCGACACAGCTGAGATCACCGTTTTTCACCGTGCTGTAATCGTTTTTTAAGATCTTGTTAAAAAATACTTTGAGACCGGTATCGGGACTGAAAAGGTGGGAGAGGTCTGAGGCATTGAGCACATCCACCTTTGTGCTGTCCGTATAACCGACAGCGATCTTTGTCCCATCAGGGGAAAAACGGACGGCACGCGGACGGCTGCCGCCAGGCGGCTCGCGCTTGGCGAGCAATCTCAAAGGTGCGCCGCCGGATGCCATCTCATACAGCCTGATAAAGCCATCATCAGAACTGCTCACCAATCTACCATCAGCAGAAAAATGAACCGAGTAGCTATCGGCTCCATACTCCGTGTCCCGGCCAATTTCGCTGCCATCACTGCTGCGAAAGAGACGGATTCCGCCAGTCCCCCCCAGACCGGCAGCCAGACTGCTGCCATCAGCCGAGAAAGCAAGGTTACAGATCGCGTCCGGAAACAGACTGATGATTCGTACAAGCGTGCCGGATGAAACCTCAAAGAAATAGATGCGCCCCTGCCCCGAGCCGGTGCTGCCTGCAACAGCAAGCAGAGCGCCATCCGGCGTCAGCGCTGCTGCATTGAGCGTACCCTCCTCATTTCCTGCTCCGATCGGCGGGCGGAAGGTGCGGATCAGCCGTCCGCTTGCCACATCAAACAGCCGGGCGGTTTTATCAGGTGAGGCTGTGGCTACAAAACGGCCTTGTGCATCGGTTGCAATCTGCCTGATCGCCGCGGTATGGGCGCCGGCATCAATGCGCAGGATCGGCCTGGTTGGGATTATCTGTTCAATCGGCCGCCGGATGATCGAAAACACAAGGGGCTCTTTCTTTTCAGGCCGCAGAACCGTGATAGCAACAGTTGATCCCTCTTTGCCGCGAATCATCGGGAGCAAGGCCGCAAGAGGTTTTTCGGTAACATCCTGCTGATCAATGGCGATAATCTTATCCATCGGCAGTATCCCCGCACGTTGTGCCGGAGAGCCTTCAACTGTTTTTATGACGACTCCTCCTTCAATTACATGCGTCCCGATGCCAATGAATTTATCTTCAGCGTGGGCGGAGCGAACCCCAGCGACTTCCCGGAGAGCGGACAAAAATGCAGGTGATTTCCAGATTGTGGCGGGTACGCCATACGCAACAAGGATGCTGGCAAACAGTATAAAAATTATTCTCGGCATAAATGACCATCCATACAGGTTGATTATTTCCAGACTGTTCTTTATTACTGATACACTTTTCCGATCGGGAATCCCTGGCCGCTCACAGCGGTGGTGGGATATTGTTTTCGCTTGAAATGCCTCTCGGCTATATCCGGCACCTCACCCTCCACGTAATCAACCAGATCGGTGGTTTTGATAAAACCGGTCTGCCCCTTATCCGCCTTGCCCTTCATCCCTTCTGCCAGAACCCAGGTAAACAGACCATGCCCCTGATACCCTTCCAACGCTTCCTGGGTTGAGGTGGATGATGACAGGATCGTAGAACCGACGGCACGGGAGAGTATCTTGAAGGCGGTATCCTCGCTCATCCCACGGGTCAACATGGCCACTTGTATGACATTCCCCATCTGCCCGGCGTTGCAGGTATCCAGCACAATCACCTTCTTGGTGGCGGGGATATTGGCTATCAGATCCTTGATCCGGTTCTGGCTCAAAGCGTCGGTTTTGAGTTTTGCGGTAGAGGTGGAGCCGACATTGGATGTTATCAGGTAATATTCACCATCATCTACCGTCCCGTGACTGGCCACGAACAGAATGAACATATCTTCCGGGTTGATCCGCTGCATTTTCATCAATTCGTTGGCTATGTTTTCGCTGGTTGTCTGCGCTGGCGTTGTCAGACGCACCACATCAATCGTGCCGAACAGATCGGACGCGCCTTTGGCAAGCGTTACGCCAAAAAGATCCGCATCCGGGACGGCATACTGCAGATGTAATTTGGGATTCTTAAACTCGTTGATGCCGATCACCACAGCATGCAGAGTCGGCTTGGCGGATGCGGTAAATGTAGCGGTGACCGTTTGCTCGGCGGGATTGCTCTGCATGGAATTATCGGCATTAAAGGCAACTGCGCGGATGAGGTTGTCACCACGGACAAGGCGAATCTTATAGCTTTGGGTGGCAGTCCCCTGCTGGCTGCTTTTCTCTACCCGCTTTAAGCTCCGGGTAGTATCAAGCTTGATTGCAGAACCGTTCAGATACAGACGCACATCGCCAACGCCACCGCCCGTGTCGGTCAGATTCAGCTTCACGGTCAATTCGTCGCCGGTAACTGTCTGGGGGATACCGGCAAATTCCACCCGTGGCGGTGTTTTTACATCGGCAATCGTGCGGTATCCTGTCAAAGAACCGCCGGAAAGGGCAATCTTCACGAGATCGGGACGCATGAAAGCTTCACGGTAGTTCTCGATGCCGTAGACGCTGTTGCCGATGCGGACGTTCAGATAGGTATCACCTTTGGGGGAAGCGTTGTAGTAGCCATCCGGGGTAATGGCAATCCATTCGCCGTCAGTAAATGCAACGAATTGGGAAAGCTCCTTACCGGTGGCGATATCCCATTGGCGAAGAGAACCCCCAAGGTCTCCCGATACGGCACGTTTTCCGTCAGATGTTAAAGCCACGGATGTAATGTAACCATCCACGCGCCCCGTAAAAGTCCGTATCTCCCTGCCGCTCGCCATGTCCCACAGTTTCAATGCGTTACCTTTTGCCACTGACAATATATATTTCCCATCGGGGCTGAAAGCTGCGTCTGAATATCCTGCATATCCCAGGTAGGTTCGAACTTCTTTACCGTTAAGCACATCCCACAACTTCAGAGTATTATCTGCACTTCCCGTCAAGACATACGTGCCGTCAGTGCTAAAAACAGATTTGGTAATCAGATTTTTGTGCCCCGCCAGCGTAAGGATCTCCTTGCCACTTGCCACATCCCACAATTTCGCGGTATTGCCTAATTCTATCGACACAGCATGCTTGCCGTCGGGACTGAAAGCAGACCTTACAAAAGCATTACTGCTCGTCATGATGGTACGTAGTTCCCTGCCGCTCGCCACGTCCCAAAGTTTCATGGTCTTGTCGGGTCCCCCAGACGATAAGACATGCCTTCCGTCGGGAGTGAAGGCTACCGAATTAACCATATGAGCATGCCCCGTAAAAGTCCGAATCTCCCTGCCACTTGCCACGTCCCACAGTTTCAGGCATTTGTCTTTGCTTCCCGACAAAACATATTTGCCATCGGGACTAAATGAAGCTGCTATCACACCATCGGAATGTCCGGTAAAAGTCTTTATGACTCTGCCGCTTGACATATCAAGCATGAGCAGGTTGTTTCCGTTTGCGGTTAAAATATGTTTGCCATCCGGGCTCAACCTGACTGAAACAGCACTATTCGAATACCCGGTCAGCGACCGCACCTCCTTGCCGTTCGCAATATCCCATAATTTCAAGGTATTGTCTTCGCTTCCGGATATGGCATACGCACCGTCAGGGCTGAAGGCTACGGAAGATATTTGACCTGTATGTCCCGTAAAAATCCGGATTTCATCTCCGCTTGCCACGTCCCACAACTTCATGGTGGTATCGTATGTTACGCCTTTTACGCCTCCTGAAAAAAAGCCGGGTGCAATCTGCCCGCCCGATGTCAAGGCATGTTTGCCGTCAGGACTGAAGGCAACGGAATTGATGTAAGATTTGCCCTTAAATGCCCGAATTACATTTCCACTCGCTACGTCCCATAACTTCATGGTTTCGTCGGCGCTACCCGACAAGACATACTTGCCGTCGGGACTGAAAGCTACGGAATTTACAAAACTCTTATGCCCTGAAAAACGCCCTTCAAACGACCGGACCTCCTCGCCGCTTGCCACGTTCCATAATTTCAGAGTCTTATCATGACTCCCGGACAAGGCATACCTGCCGTCAGGGCTGAATGCTACCGAAGTCACATCACAACTTGTGTATCGTGAAACAGGTTCATGTCCATCAAAAGACCGTAACACCATGCCGTTTGCCACGTCCCACAGCTTAAGGGCGCCGTCGCCGGCTCCTGACAGGGCGAGCTTGCCGTCCGGACTGAAGGCGACAGATTTAATACCAGCCGAATGTCCCGTGAAGGTTCGTAGCTCATTACCGCTCGCCACGTCCCACAGTTTCAGGCTCTTATCATCACTTCCGGACAAAGCGCACCTGCCATCCGGGCTGAAGACTACGGAGCGAATAACAGCCGAATGTCCTGTAAAAGTCCGCACCTCCCTGCCGCTCGCCACGTCCCACAGCTTCAGGATATCATAGCTTGCCGACAGGATGAACCTCCCGTCCGGACTGAAGGATACGGAACTTACAGCAGCGGAATGTCCCAGCTGCGGGAAAACATCCGGCTTGTCGGCCAGTTTGCCCGCTACCGTCTGACCCGGCCACCCCTGCGCTGCCTCTGCCCCAATCGATACCCCGGCCAGGGCACACATCATCTGTACAACAACCAGTATTCCGATAATTTTTTTCATATTGCTACCTTGTGAATGAGATGTAACTTCGCTGCCTGGTTTTTACAGAGCTGATAATTTAGTTGTTTGGGAGGCGACGTGAACTGGCTGGTTAAGAGGTTGGTTGAATAATAGAACAATTGATTGTTCTGACTGTTGTTAGCTCGATAAGCTGCAGAATGCAGGAGTTTTGTAACGCGAGTTAATAACAAACCACACAGTATGCAATAGGCGAAATCGTTGGTGTAGTCAATATAATATAACGTAGATTTAAATATTTATGGAATTATTTCCCCTGACAATCAAGAGTATGTTGGCATGAAACGTAAGCTCTGTCGTTGTTACCGGAGGGGAAATGGTCGGCCACTGGAACAAGCTGTACGGCGTATCATCCGGACCCGCCACTATCGCGGCGACAGTGCCGCGGCCACCCCGGTTGAGCCGACCGAACGGTTGCTGGCCGGGATCGAGGCCGGCAGTCTGGATGCCCAGCAGTTGATGGTGGAGTACTGCGGTCTGTTGTACCGCCGTTTTGGTACCTATGATGAGGTGGCCCTCGCCACCAGTCTGGGGACCGCCGCACGATCAAGAAATACGTGCTGCAGTCCGGCGGGGGGAATGTTTGATGACGACTGTCTATCCATAATTTAAATCGTTGGGTCGAAAAAATGCTTGTATTGCTTGAGTATAATTTCCCCTCCGGCATCACTCTGATGCCAGACATCATTTGTCATGGTACCTGCAATCCAGCCATGCATAAGGCTATAGCGGAAGTCTGCAGGAGCTAAGCCGGTCATGCTATTATCCACATCACCTGTCGTAGGGTTTACATAACGGTATTGACTTTCCTGCCCCATGTTCAATGTCGGAGTATATGTGTCAATCACAGTTAGCGCTCCCACCCCGGAATTTATCCACTCAGCGTCCTTGGCAATTGTATCAAGGGCATTTACATAATCAGAGAATGGCCGGTGGGTATCGTCGTTAGTGCCACCAAAGATGCCTTTTGTCTCGTGGGCCATTCCGGTGTCATATTCACTCCAATACCATCCGGCGCCTCCTGCCAGAGGTGAGTTGTCTTCTTTGACAAGTACAGGGAGGATTCCTTCTGCAAGCAGGGCTCGTACAAGGGAACGCGTATTTGCAAGATACATATCCCAGGTTATTCCACCCTTATTTACAGACACAGTAACAGAGTCTTTCAGGCGGTCATTAACTTGTAAGGGAATAAACACTGCGGTAGGTTTTGGTACCATTGCAGCGAGTGCCGCTACGGTACCTTTATCGATGTGCGTTTGCGTTGTCCATCCTGATCCGGCGAAATTGTAAACTTGAGAATCAGCATTTTTCTGCTGAAGCCATCGTTTAAGATTTTGTCCCCATCCATTGATGAGATGGTTGTCCTCTCCAGTCTGAGTTAAAAGGCCCTCAGCGGTAATATTATCACCACCTGCCACAAGTAGTTCCCATCCAGCCTCTCGATAGCCACAAGCCTTTGAGTTTCCAATAATACCAACAACCACCCTATTGCCATTCGCATAATCGGTTTTCAGCTGAGCTATGGAGATTAACTTCCTTTCGCGCTTCGTCTCAGGGGGCACGTTACTTTCGATATTTCCGGAACAAGCATTCAACAACACTACGACAATGCCAAGCATAGCTAGATAGATCTTCATTCTGCCCCCATATAAAATGAATAATTTGGTCATGACCGAGGGCAGCCAGTACATGTAATGTACCAATGTCACAAATATTCACGTTACGAGAACAGGGGTGAAAAATGTTGAATCGATAAAATATATATAAAACAATGTGTTGTTGTTATGTCAGGGGGGGCTGTAATGCTTTGGAAAAATAATTGATCAGGGTAGATTGGGCGTGGAAACTGTAACAACGGTTAGGGAACTACGATAGAACAGATGAAAGGTGGAAAGTTTCTTGCCACTATCTGGAAGGTGGATTGGTAACCTGTTGATTATTATAAGATGAAGGCAGGTGTAAAGATTCTTTTCAGTTGATGGCGCTAATCTGGCAACAGGTTGAAATTTAGTGATTACGGGTGGAAAGTTTCTTTACATTCGGTGTATAGCAATGCATGACATTGTGTTGTTATAAAGATCTCTCACCTTCGGTGGCATCCATGCTTACTAAGTCTGTATCGCCCAGCTCCGGAACATGGCCAGCAGGTAATTTATACCGACAACGGGGCAGGGCGTTATTCCGCCTTGCATTGTGAATAAATTTGTATAGATTATACAGCGATCATGCAGTTACTCTCTGCTCGGAGGCATCAACATGGCGTTATGGGATAAGCTGAAAGCTGAACTGATTGACATCATCCAGTGGCTGGATGATACCAATGACACGCTGGTCTATCGCTTCGAGCGGTATGACAATGAAATCAAGTATAATGCCAAGCTGGTTGTCCGGGAAGGACAGATGGCTGCCTTTATCAATGAGGGGCAACTGGCGGATGTGTTCAAGCCGGGAACCTATACCCTGACCACCCAGAACCTGCCGGTACTGGCAACGCTCAAGGGGTGGAAATACGGCTTTGAATCGCCGTTCAAGGCCGAGATTTACTTCTGCTCCACCCGCCAGTTTACCAACCTGAAATGGGGCACCCCCGGACCGTGTACCATGCGCGACCCGGAGTTCGGCGCCGTGCGGGTGACGGCCTATGGGCTCTATTCGATCAAAATCAAGGATCCGGCAACCTTTATCCGTGAAATCGTCGGTACCGACGGCAACTTTACCACCGATGGGATCAGCGATAATCTGCGCGGCAAAATCGGCACGCGGGTCAAGGAAATCATACCGGAGCTCGGGTTGCCGGTGATCGACCTGGAAAACAAGGTGGTGGTGCTGGGGGATATGCTGCGTGAGCGTCTGCAACCGGTGATTGCGGCGCTCGGGTTGGAACTGACCGAGGTGCAGGTGCAGGACGTGGGACTGCCGGAAGAGGTGGAACGGGCGATTGACAAGGCCGGAGCCATGCGGGCGATTGGTGACATGCAGCGCTACACCCAGTATGAAACCGCCAATTCGATTAACGATGCTGCCAATAATCCGGGTGGTCTGGCGGCTGCCGGTGTCGGTGTCGGGATCGGGTTTGGCATGGGAAACCAGCTGGCCGGCGCCATGGGAGCAGCAGTGGCAGGCCAGCCAGCCGCAACGACCGGAACGGTTGCTACGCCACCTCCCTTGCCGCCGCAAGCGATGATCTATGTGGCAGTCAACGGGCAACAGAGCGGCCCCTTTGATTTGAGCGCATTACAGCAGATGGTTCAAGCGGGACAACTTTCCCGTGGGACCCTGGTCTGGAAACAGGGGATGCCGTCCTGGAGCGCCGCCGAAACCGTAGCGGAGCTCAACGGACTGTTGGGCGCCGTTCCCCCGCCGCTCCCCTAGGGATGGTGCTGCAATGAGTGAACATACGAACGTTCAGAGCGCTGCCACCACCTATCCCTGCTCCTCCTGCGGGGCCAAGCTGGAATTTGCACCAGGGACAACGGCCCTGACCTGTCCCTATTGCGGCCTGCAACAGCAGATCGGCCAGCCGCAGCGGGTGGTAGAAGATCTTGATTTTTATGAATTCTTCGCGGTAGCCAACGAACAGGGGGAGTCGGAGGAAAAACAGACCGTCGCCTGTTCGTCATGCCATGCTGTTTCTACCGTTGATTCCCATCTTTCCACCAGCAAATGCCCCTTTTGCGGGTCACAACTGACAGCTGAGGCAAAGGCGAGCCGCCTGATCAAGCCAGGAGGGGTGCTTCCCTTCACGATCACCCGGGAGAGGGCGGCGGAAGCGTTCCGCCATTGGCTGGCAGCGCTCTGGTTTGCACCGGGGGGATTGAAACGGGATGCCGCCACCAGCGGCGGTATCCGGGGGATGTACATTCCGGCCTGGGTCTACAAGTGCCGCGTGACCACCGAATATACGGGGGAGCGGGGTGATGATTACCAGCACAATGAGACCTATGAAAGTGACGATGCCAACGGTCGTAGTGTCAGCCGTACCCGGACTGTTACCCAGACCCGCTGGGAGGAGGTCGGCGGCCAAGTGGTTACCAGCTTCGATGATCTGCTGGTGATGGCCGGTTGCTCGTTGCCGGTCAAGATCCTTGAATCACTGCAACCGTGGGATTTGAAAAATCTGGTTCCCTATTCGGAGGAGTACGTCAGCGGCTTTCAGGTCGAGGCGTACCAGCTTGACCTGGGAGGAGGGTTCGAACAGGCCAAGAATGTCATGGAGGGGAGTATCCGGCGTTCGATTGAGCGCCACATCGGCGGCAACCATCAACGTATAACCGCCGTGCGCAGCCAGTACGATCGCATCACCTTCAAACACATCCTGTTGCCGGTCTGGATCAGCGCCTATCGCTATCAGGGGAAATCATACCGTTTCATTGTCAATGCCCGCAGCGGCCAGGTACAGGGTGAGCGCCCCTGGTCTTTGCTGAAGATCTCCCTGACGGTAATTGCGGCACTGTTCGTGGTGGCGGTGGTGGTGATGGTCATGACGCGGCAACGATGACTAACCGGGCAGATTGAACCTACAATAAACAATTATCCACGAAGTACACGAATAAATCACCACGTCAATCAAGAGGTTGTTGATAGCGCAGTGAATACCTTTGAGGTGAATATCATGTGTACTAAGACTGTAGCGATCCTTCGTGAAACTTCGTGTCCTTCGTGGATCCAAATGCCGCAGTTAGGTTGAATGAGAGGATTGACGTTTGTCTGTTCTGATAGCCTGTCATGAATGTGATCTGTTGCAACAGGAGGTGGAGCTGAAGCCGGGTGGGGTGGCGCGCTGTCGCCGCTGCCGGGCACTGCTCTACCGTGATACCCCCCACTCGGTTGATCGCTCCCTGGCTTTTACCATCTCGGCAGCCATGTTTTTTGCCATTGCCACCATCTACCCGATTTACTCCATTGATATGAAGGGGAGTAAAAATGCCATTAATCTTTACGGCGCCGTCGGTTCGCTCTGGGATCAGGGGATGCCGGTCATTTCGGCGGTGGTGGCTGCCACGGCAATTGTTGTTCCTATCGCACAGTTGCTGATGCTGCTGTATCTGTTGTTTCCGCTCCGCCTGGGGATTATTGCCCCCGGTGTGCCGATGATCCTGCGGGTTTTGCAGGCGATCAAACCATGGGGGATGATCGAAGTGCTGATGCTTGGCATTCTGGTTTCGCTGGTGAAACTGACCGGCAATTTTACGGTTGTTCCGGGGATCGCGCTCTGGTCGTTTGCCTGCCTGACCTTTATGCTGGCGGCTTTGGAGTCAACCTTTAATCCCCATGTCGTCTGGGCCCATATTGCCCGTCATCACGCCAGGGTGGCCGAATGAGGAAGATTTCGGCCAAAACCGCTGTATCCGTTGGCTTGGTCTGCTGCCATGTCTGTAATCTGGTGGTCTCCGGTTGCGGGGAACATGTTGTTGCACACTGTCCCCGCTGCGATGCCCGGCTTCACCGGCGTAAGCCGGCGAGCATTCCCCGCACCTGGGCGTTGTTACTGGCGTCCTACATCCTCTATATTCCCGCCAACCTGCTGCCGATCATGGATACCGGTTCACTGATCACCTATCGCAGCGACACCATCATGAGCGGCGTGATCCACCTGTGGGTCACCGGCTCCCAGGGGATTGCGGCGATTGTCTTTATCGCCAGTATCATGGTTCCCATGTTCAAGCTGCTGGCGCTGACCTATCTGCTGATTTCCGTGCAACGGCGCTCAATCAGGGGACTCAAGCAACGCACCCGCCTGTATCGTCTGGTGGAGTTTGTCGGTCGTTGGTCGATGCTTGATATCTATGTGGTGACACTGTTGGCGGCGATTGTCCAGATGGGATCGCTGGCGATTGTCAAGGCCGGACCGGCGGCGATCCCGTTTGGCGCGGTGGTGATCCTGACCATGATCGCCGCCCAGACCTTTGATCCCCGTTTGATCTGGGATTCGTTGCAGCACAAACGGGGATGACCACCGCAGAAATTATTTTCAAAGTTAAAAACAGTTCCGGAGAACTATTGTGAGCGATACGAATAAACCTGTAACTGAAGAACCCGGATTTGCTGATATTCCCGTCGCGATTGCCATGCCGAAACGGCGGCGCTCGTTGCAACTGGTCTGGATTATTCCGATCATAGCCGCGATTATCGGCTTGTCGCTGGTGGTCAAGGCCTATCTGGAACGGGGCCCGGTGGTTACCATCACCTTTACCAGCGGTGAGGGGCTGGAGCCGGGCAAAACCAGGATCAAGTACAAGGATGTGCAGATCGGAGAAGTGAAAAACATCGTGATTGCCAAGGATCGATCCCACGTGATCGTCACCGCCGAGTTGACCAGTCAGGCTGCAGCGCTGATGGTGGATGATACCCGTTTCTGGGTGGTGCGCGCCCGGATTTCCGGTGGTAGTGTCAGTGGTCTCGGCACCTTGATGGGAGGCTCCTATATTGCGGTGGATGCCGGATCATCCGCAACCCCCCGGCGACAATTCAAGGGATTGGAACGGGCGCCGGTGGTTACCCAGGATATTCCCGGCAGCCGCTATGTCTTGCATGCCAGTGATATCGGGTCGCTGGATATCTCGTCCCCCCTGTTTTACCGCCGCATACAGGTGGGAGAAGTGGTGGCCTACGAACTTGACAAGGATGGCAAAGGGGTGACGCTGACGGTGTTTGTCCGGGCTCCCTATGATCAGTACGTCAAAGCCAATACGCTCTTCTGGCATGCCAGTGGGATTGATGTGTCGCTCGACTCCAACGGCTTCAAGATCAACACCGAATCGATGGTTTCCATTCTGGTGGGGGGGATCGCTTTCCAGGCGCCGGAGGATCGAAAAAATGTCCCCCCGGCTCCTGCCAATTCGACTTTTATCCTGTTTGGCAGCCACGACGAAGCGCTGAAACGCCCCGATACGGTGGTAGAAAATTTTACCATGGTTTTCAAGGAATCGGTGCGGGGCTTGCCGATTGGTGCGCCGGTTGACCTGCGGGGTGTTACCGTGGGTGAGGTGGCCCGCATTGATGTGGAGCTCGATCAGGATCGCAAACAATTTTCCATGCCGGTGGAAATCAAATTTTTTCCCGAACGGCTGCGAGCGCGCTATCGTAGCGCCGCCAAGAAAAATTCCGCGCCGATCAGCACCCGTGAGCTTTTGACGTCGCTGGTTGAGCATGGCTTCCGGGCGCAACTGCGCAGCGGCAGTCTCCTGACCGGTCAGCTGTATGTGGCGTTGGATTTCTTTCCCAAGGCGCCACCGGCCACGGTTGACTGGAGCAAAAATTCACCGGAATTTCCAACCATGCCGAACAGCTTTGAACAGTTCCAGACGGCGGTGATGCAGATCGTGCAGAAAATCGAAAAACTGCCGCTGGAAGAACTGGCCGGTGATGCCAGAAAATCAATCCAGACTCTGGACACAACGCTGAAAAGCGCCGACAAGCTGATCAATAGCATGGATTCGGTGATTGTGCCGGAAGCACGGATGATGCTGGAAGATGCCCGTAGCTCGCTCAAGGCGGTTCAGGGGACGGTGGAAAGCGCCAGGAAAACCTTGGCCGCTGATGCGCCGCTGCAGCTCGATGTGCGGGAAACCATGCGGGAATTACAGCGGGCCGCCCGCTCCCTGCGGACCCTGGGTGATTATCTTGAGCAGCACCCGGAAGCAGTTATTCGTGGCAAGAAGGGGGATGAACGATGAAAAATGAAATCATACCAGTTGCTGTGGTGTCGTGCTGCGGAGAAAATCGGGGGAGCTTGCGACGATTGAAAGTTTTACTCTCATTGTTGTACTGTCTCTCTGTCACCTGCTTGGCACTAAGCGGCTGCAGCATATCTCCTCCAGTTACCTACTATGCGCTGACCGCCACCGCCCCGCTTGCCGCAGCTCCCCTCTCTAAGAGTCTTCCTTCGCTGGCCATTACCTCGATCAGCTTGCCGGAGTTGATTGACCGCCCCCATCTGGTGATAGCCGGTGAAGGAAATCAGGTTGCGATCCTGGAACTGCATCGTTGGGGAGAAAATCTTAAAAACGCCATTCCGCGGGTAGTGGCGGATAATCTCTCCCGTCAGCTGGGGAGTGAAAACGTATCATTTTATCCCCAGGCCATGGCGCTTGGCGCTGACTATACGGTGACCATCGATTTCCAGCATTTTGATGCCCATGGCGATACGGTCAGCGTTGATGCACTCTGGACCATCAAGCGCGCCGGTCAACAGCTCACGCGCGGTAGAACCAGGGTTGAGGAAAAGGGGAACGGTGGTCTGTCGTCTCTGGTTGATGCCTATAGCCGCGCACTGGCGACGGTAAGTGCGGAGATTGCCCAAGGGGTAACTGCGAAGAAATAAAACCAGATCAAGGCGGCATGCACGCGCCGAATCGAGTGGTGTTGTTTGATAGGCCGGATCCAAGCAGATGGATCCGGCTTTGTTGTTATGTTTTAATTGTTTTAATGTTTGGTGTTGACAATCCATGATCGTCTGGCAGAGTTACCTGGCAGCATCATCCCCAGAAATATGTTTGGCACAGCAACTGGCTTGTCGCGACTATTTTGATGTACGGCCCGTTTCAGCAGGATATATTCACCAATCAAAGGAGGAAATCCAGATGTTAAACTACAATGGTCTGTCTCTGCGTAACAAAATGCTGGTTCCTCTGCTCCCGGCGATCCTGCTGTTTTTTGTTCTGCTTGGGATCTATGCCTCGTCCGAAATAAAAAAAGCGCTCTATAACGAGATGAGTAATCAATTACAGGTCAATATCAGGTTGTTGAGCGATCTGATCACCACCATCAACACCGCCACAATCAATGATGCCAATCAGCAGACCAGCTATTTCTTCAAACAGTGCGGTGGCGCCAATGGGTTTGCCCTTAATCCCGGCCTAACCGTGAAAATTGGAGATCAGAACACTCCCACCATGACGCTGCGGGGCAAGCTGATCAATCTGGACGAGAGTCTGGTGGATGAATTCAGTGGTGCCTATCCGGGATCGGTGGCTACGATTTTTGCCCGTAGCGGAGAAGATTTTGTGCGGGTCGCTACATCGCTGAAAAAAGAGAATGGTTCCCGTGCGGTGGGGACCTTGATGGGAGACAAAAACCCGGCCTACCAGAAGGTGTTGCACGGTGAAACCTATCACGGTATCGCCAAGCTGTTTGGCTCTTGGTACATGACCAAATACACGCCGATCAAGCAGGATAATCAGGTGATCGGGGTTCTGTTCGTGGGGAGGAATATCAATGTTGATCTGGAAGAGTTCACCAAATCGGCTAAAAAAATAAAGGTTGGCACGACCGGCTATATCTTTGTCCTGGATGCCGGTCTCAGTAGTAACCGGGGGACCTTCCTGCTGCATCCCACCGCGGCGATGATGGGTAAAAACGTCATCGATACCAAAGATGCCAACGGCAAACTGCTGTTCAAGGAGATGCTGGATAAACGGGAAGGGGTGATCAACTATTCCTGGCAGAACAAGGAACTGGGTGAAAACAGTCCCCGTGAAAAACTGGCCTTTTTTACAACGGAAAATCCGTGGAACTGGCAGATCGCAGCCAGCGCCTATTCGGGGGAGTTGTTTGGCGCTGCCATCCGGATCAAGTGGGTTCTGATTGCCGCCGCCGTGGTCTGTGCCTTGCTGCTGGCCGGTCTGGTTGCGTTGATATTACATAAAACCCTGGCGCCGCTTAAGGAAACGTCGCAGGCAATCGAAAAAATGTCACAGGGAGATCTGACGGTTTGTATTGAGGTGGCCAGTGGTGATGAAATCGGTAAAATACAGTGTGATATCAATAATATGGTGGCCCATATCACCGGTATTATTCGCCAGACCTCCCAGACCTCCCTCAAGGTAGCGGCTGCATCCACGCAATTGCAATCCACTGCCATGCAGATTGCAACCGGCGCGGAAGAAGTTGCGGCACAGACCTCGACGGTAGCGGTTGCCAGTGAAGAGATGGCGGCCACATCGGGAGATATTGCCCAGAATTGCCAACTGGCCGCCGATAGCTCCAACCAGGCGAGCGCCACGGCTCGTTCCGGCGCCGCGGTGGTGGAGGAGACCATTACCGGTATGGAACGGATCGCTTCCCGGGTACGCAATGCCGCCCGAACGGTGGTCGATCTTGGTAGCCGTTCGGAGCAGATTGGCGCTATTATCGGCACCATCGAGGATATTGCCGATCAGACCAATCTGCTGGCTCTCAATGCAGCCATTGAAGCTGCCCGGGCAGGTGAACAGGGACGTGGTTTTGCGGTGGTGGCCGATGAGGTCCGGGCGCTGGCCGAACGAACCACCCGTGCTACCCGCGAAATCGGGGAGATGATCAAGGCAATCCAGACCGAAACCAAAGGCGCCGTGGCAGCGATGGAGGAAGGGGTTGCCGAAGTTGAAAAGGGGACCGAATCGTCGCTCAAGTCGGGACAGGCGCTGGAGATGATTCTCAGCCAGATCAATGACGTCAGCATGCAGGTCAATCAGATCGCCACTGCTGCCGAGGAGCAGACAGCCACCACCAATGAGATTACCTCCAATGTTCATCAGGTGACGGAAGTGGTGCAGCAGACAGCCCGTGGGGCCGCGGAAACATCTGCGGCTTCGACGGAATTGTCGCAGCATGCCGCCGAATTGCAGCGGCTGGTGGGGCAGTTCAAACTGTAAGATACAGCG
Source organism: Geobacteraceae bacterium (assembly GCA_036732725.1). Lineage (GTDB taxonomy): Bacteria > Desulfobacterota > Desulfuromonadia > Geobacterales > Pseudopelobacteraceae > CAIPTY01. The sequence goes on from DAINBV010000009.1 coordinate 57,818, forward strand.
ATTGGCATGAATTTCAGATCCCCATCGACTGTCTGGTTGATGGGGATTAATCAGTTTGTGCTTTTTTTGCTTGTTGTCAGCAATACCCTCATATAGACTGACTCCCTTCTTGTAAAATGGGAAACAGCTCTGTGTTACGCAGGTTCCCGCCAGGCACAAGAAACGAGAAATTACGTACTACAAGGTCGTTATGCTCCCCACGGTCCCCATACTGATTGTTGATGATCTGCTCCAAAATATCATGGCGCTTGAAGCGTTGATCGATGATATGGGGTTTGAGATCCATACGGCCCAAAGCGGCAATGATGCCCTGCGTCTGTCGCTCAAGCACGATTTTGCCTTGATATTGCTGGATGTGCAGATGCCGGTAATGAACGGTTTTGAAGTTGCCCGCCTGATTCGCTCCCACCCCAAGACAGCCCATTTCCCGATTATATTTGTGACTGCCGGTATGAAGGATCTGTTGGAACAGCTGGAAGGGTATGAAACTGGGGCGGTTGATTACCTGATGAAGCCGTTCGAGACGGTGATTCTGCGTAGCAAGGTCAAGGTGTTTCGCGATCTCTATTTACAGCGCAAGTCGATTCAGATGTTTTCCAGCAAGCTTGAGCAGATGGTGCGGGAGCGAACCGCCGAGTTGCAGGCTGCCAACGAAACCATCTCGCGGCTGGCGGCCACCGATGAATTGACCGGCCTGGCGAACCGCCGCTCCTTTAATGAACGGTTGACGGCATCAGTCAGCGCTGCCCGGCGTCACAGATATCCCCTGGCCATGATCATGGTTGATCTGGACCATTTTAAAACGGTCAACGATACCCTGGGGCACAGCCAGGGGGATAAGGCGCTGCAACGTTTTGCCGAGCTTTTGCGTGAAATGGTGCGGGCAGAAGACATGGTGGCGCGCTGGGGAGGGGAGGAATTTGTGATCGTGCTCCCCCATACCGGGGTGGAGGCGGCCACGGCGCTGGCCGAAAGGATCAGAAGCGCCTTTCAAAAGTGCTGGAAAGCGGATGACCCGCTCCATCTGACCGCCAGTTTCGGAGTCGTGCAGTACCAGGAGGGGGAGGATAATGATCATCTGCTGAAACGCGCCGATGACGCCCTCTACCAGGCAAAACATGATGGCCGCAATTGTGTGGTAACCGCTTGAAATGAGGGCCTGTAACGGCAACATGGAATGATCAAGGAAGGGCTGTGCACCATGGGTTTTTACAAGGGTCTCAAAATAAAAAACAAGCTGATGTCCGGCTTTGCCACGCTGGTTGTTTTTAGCGTTGTGGTCGGATATTTCGGGTATCGCGGCATTTCGGAGATCAAAGAGCGTCTCGATGACATGTATCATGACCAGCTCGCTTCGCTCACGCTGCTGAGCGCCCTGGATCATCATTCCCAGCAGCATCGTCGCGCCTTCCTGCATTTTTTCATCGAACGCAATCAATTTGAACGGCAGATTCAGGCCGCTATGGTTACCAAAGAGGAACAACAGCTCACTGAACTGCTGGTTGAACTGGGGAAACAGCAAATTACTCCCCAGGAACGTTCCATGAGCGCCGAACTCACCTCGACACTGCAAAACTACCTTGCCACGTCACTCCGGATTCTCAAGGATGCCCAAGCCAATTCCGATCTATCTTCTGCCGAAGCGGGGAATGAAAAGCTGTATCAGATGTTTGTGGCAGTGGAAAAGCATGTCAGGGAACTGTCCGAATTAAATCTCCAGCAAGCGCGGGATCATTTTGAACAGAGTGACAGCGCCTATACCACTCTTCGTTTCTGGCTGGTAAGCCTGATCGTGGTTTCCCTGCTGCTCGCAATGGCCATGGCGATCCTGATCACCCGCAGTGTCGTCAATCCCTTACGGATCTTGATGGATGCCGTTCGCTCGCAACAGAAGATCGGTCTGGAACGCAGCCGTTTGGTGGAGGCAATTGCAGCCGGTGACCTGGATCATGAAGTGCTGATTGCGGAACCGTTGGTGGTTGACAGCTGGCAGATCGGTGGCGACGAAGCAGGTTACCTGTTACAGGCAATTGTTGAGATGAGCGAGGGGCAACGTCTGCTCGATCATGCCTTTGCGTGCATGACCGAGTCGCTGCGTCATAGCCGGATGGATGATCAGCAGCGCGTCTGGTTTGAAAACGGAAAAAATGAATTGAACGTCATTCTGCGTGGAGACAAGACAACCACGGAACTGACGCGGGGTGTGATCGAGTTTCTGGCGGAATATCTTGGAGCGGCGGTCGGGGTCTGTTACCTCTACGATGAACGGGAACAAGAGCTGATAGTTGCTGCCCGTTATGCGGTCATGAATGGCAGTAGCGTCAATGATCATATCCCTCTGGGGCAGAATCTGGCCGGGCAGGCGGCGCTTGAGCAAAAAATGATTTGCCTGAATGATGCCCCGGGGGGGTATTTTACCATCAGTTCCGGCTTGGGACAAACCGAGCCGCGCCATGTGGTTGCCCTGCCTTTGGTGTATAACGGCTCGTTGTTCGGTCTGGTTGAGCTTGGTGCAGTGAAGCAGTTCAGCGATCAGGAATTGCAGTTTTTGCAACAAACCATGGAATGGATCGCGATTGCACTCAATGTAAACTGTTCACGACATCAGGTTAATGAGCTGCTGGAGCATACCCAGAGCCAGGCGGAAGAGTTGCGGGTGCAGCAGGAGGAGTTGCAACAGACCAACGAAGAGTTGGAAGAACGGACGCAGGTGCTGGAACAGCAACGGGAGGAAATCCGGGCCAAGAATCGCGAGATCGAGTCAGCCAGCGAGAAATTGCAACAGCGGGCACGGGATCTGGAACAGGTCAGTACCTATAAATCACAGTTTCTGGCAAACATGTCCCATGAATTGCGCACCCCTCTGAACAGCATGATGATCCTGTCAAGTCTGCTCAAGGATAACCGTGACGGGAACCTGACTGATCGTCAGGTGGAATTTGCTGCCACCATCAACGGCGCCGGCCGTGATCTGCTCAATCTGATCAATGATATCCTTGATCTTTCCAAAATCGAAGCCGGCAAGCTTGATTTTCTGTATGAAACCCATTCGATCTCTGACATCTGCAGCCAGCTTCAGTCTGTGTTCAGTCCGGTTGCCGTTGACAAGGGGATTGCTCTGGAGTTTGAGATTGATCAAACCGCGCCGCTGGAAATGGTGGGAGATCTGCAACGGATTCAGCAAATACTCAAAAACTTGCTGTCAAATGCCTGTAAATTTACTACCCAGGGTGGGGTGGTGTTGCGGATCTACTCCCCATCTGCGGGAGATTCGGGGTTTGATTTTTCCAGTGTGGCCTTTAGTGTCAGTGATACCGGTATCGGCATTCCCCCGGACAAGCTGGAGCTGGTTTTTCAGGCTTTCCAGCAGGCTGATGGAAGCACCAGCCGCACCTATGGCGGTACCGGTCTGGGACTTTCCATTGCCCGGCAACTGGCGCGCAGCATGGGAGGGGATATCCGGCTGAAAAGCCAGCCGGGGGCGGGGAGTACCTTTACGCTCTATCTGCCGGTAGCAGGTGTGTGCGAGGTGGATGGAACCGTGACAGGGGAGCATCGGCCTGAGCCAACTGACCATTCTGACAAACGGTATTCTCCCCCCCATCTCCCCCCCACCTTGCCTGTTGATCCGGCAACCGTTCCAGCCTCACTCCCGGCAGCGCCGCTGCCGGATGATCGCGATGCTCTGCAGGATGCGGAGAAAACAATTCTGATTATTGAAGATGATCTGGCATTTGCCAAGATCCTGCTTGAAATGGTGCGCGGGCGCGGGTTTGCCGGAATGGTGGCAGCCGATGGTGAAAGCGGCATAACCTTGGCTGAATATTACCAGCCGAGCGCCATTATTCTCGACGTCATGCTCCCCCATATTGACGGTTGGGGTGTGATGCATTACTTGAAGGATAATCCGGTAACCCGCCATATCCCGGTGCACTTTATCACCTGTCTTGAGGAACGCCAGAAAGCGATGGCCATGGGGGCGGTCGGCCTGGTCACCAAGCCGGTTTCTACGGAACAGCTTGATACGGTATTCGGGACGCTGGAAAGTGCCATCGAAAAAACCATGAAGATGCTGCTGATTGTGGAGGATGACCCGGCTCAGGCACAGGCGATGGTCGCCTTGCTGGAAGATCGCAACATTACCATTTGTGTTGCCGAGAGTGGCGGCCGGGCGATTGAACTCCTTGCCAGTGAAGCGTTTGACTGTATCGTGCTCGATCTTGGCCTGGCTGATATGGGCGCCTTTGAGCTACTGGAAAAACTCAAAATATTTGACCCTCTGCGTCGTATTCCGGTCATCATCCACACCGGTCGTGAACTTACCCAGCTGGAAGAGAAACGGCTGCGTCACTATGCCGAGAGCATCATTATCAAAGGGGCCAAGAGTCCGGAGCGGTTGCTGAACGAAGTAACACTCTTTCTTCATTTGGTGGAGACCTCTCTGGCTCCGGACAAGCAGCGCATGATCCGTTCCGCCCTGGATAAAGAGGCGATGCTGGAGGGGAAAAAAGTGCTGATCGTTGATGATGATATGCGTAATATTTTCTCCCTCTCCAGTGCCTTGTCGGAAAAGAACATGAATATCATGGAAGCTGAAAATGGTCGCGAGGCGCTGCGATTGCTGGATGAACACCCGGATATGGATCTGGTGCTGATGGATATCATGATGCCGGAAATGGATGGCTATGAGGCGATGCGCGCCATCAGGATCGACCCCCGTTTCCATGCGTTGCCGATTATTGCCCTGACTGCCAAGGCGATGAAAGGTGATCGGGAAGAATGCCTGAATGCGGGCGCCAGTGACTATATTCCCAAACCGGTCGACATGGAAAAACTGCTCTCGCTGCTGCGGGTCTGGCTGTACCAGAAGTAAACCTTTAAAAACAGTCCACGAAGTACACGAACAAACACTAAGATAACAATATGTTACAGGTAATAACAAAATCACCTTTTGAGGGGATATCATGTTTGTTGGTAACGTATTGTTCTTCGTGAAACTTCGTGTCTTTCGTGGATTAAAATGCAGCAGTCAGGATAAAGGGTTCCGGAAAACGTGGGGAAACTACTCTTGCAATGACGATCAAATCCCGGCTCATACTGAATAGCGCCATAACGGCAGCTCTGATAGTTGCCATTTCCCTGACCTGTTACAGCTCGCTCCGCTTTCTGCAGGGCGCCTTCTCGGATCTGGCTCAGAAAAGCACCCCCTATCAGACCCGCACGGCCGAGTTGCAACGTTCACTGGAGCGGTCGAGCGGCAAGCTCGGGAATGTTAATCATGCCCGTGATCGTCAGGAATATGGCGCGGCTCAACAAGAGGCACAACAAGCACTCGCCTCTGTCAGCGCGGCTCAAACGGCATTACAACGTCTTGACAGCCTGTCGACAATCGATGTCGCCGAAACCATGCAGCGGATGGCAGCGGAATTGAATGACGTGGTTGGCGAACGGATAACCCACGATGAGGCGTCGAGTCAGGGGGCGGTTCGCATCACCCGCCACCTGCAGGAGACGGAGCGCAGTCTGATGGAGTTGGAAAGCGGGAGTACAACGCTGCAAAAAACACGAGCCGCTGCCTTTGCCACGGCACTGGAACAGACCGGCCGCTATACCACCCGCTTGAGAGCAGCAGAAGATCTGCGCAATCACTTGAAAGAGCTGCGTGCCGCACTGTTACTGGCCGATACGGCCAGTAACCAGCATATGCTCTTGATCGCCAAAGGTAAAATCAACATGTTGCTGGGGCGCATTGCCCAGAACAGTCAGCAACAGATCATTCAGGAAGACCTGGCTACCTTTCCGGATGATACCCGTGATTATCTCCGTCTCCGTTCCGAGAGTCTGGCGGGGAATAACAGGAACTCCACGGCAACGGCGTTGCAGTATGTGCATGAGCTGGATGAAATACTCAACCGGATGATACTGCAGATGTCCCAGGAGGTTGAATTCTCTGCTGCCTATCTGGCGATTGAGACCAAACGGCAGGGGGAAATCTTCAAACAGTCAACCCTGGCCAATCAAAGCATGTTGCTGAATGGGGAACTGGTATCGCAGGGGCTGAAGATTGCTGCCATCAGCCACCGCCTGTTCAACGTGAAGTCGGAGACGGAACTGCAAAAACTGGCCAGCGACCTGAAAAGCAGCTTCGCGGTTATTGATGCAACGGCGGCAAACCTGGCAGTGTCACTTGAGAAACTCCACGCGCTACCGCAGATCAAGGCGTTGAGCTCGGCCCGCCTTGCACTGGCAAATGTGCGTAGCCAACTGTTTGTCGGCGATGGTCTGCTGGCTACGCTGGGTAAAAAACTGAAAGCTGATCTGCGGGCGGATGGTACGGCTATCCGGCTGAATGAGCTTGTCGCTGCCCAGGTGGCAGCGGGAAACAGAAACGTCTCCCAGGCGCAGTCGGCACAGGAAAGCTCCATCGGCGCTGTTAATGGTATGATCATGAAAACGCTCTCCTCGGTTTCCCTGATCGGTACGGTCTCGATTCTGCTGGCCATGCTGTTCGGTGTCTGGATCTACCGTTCCATACTCAAACCGCTGCAGGTCATGCGTAGTGCGGTTGTCAATCAACAGCGTCTGGTTAACGAAAAAGGTGCGCTGGCTGAAGCAGTCGCCGCCGGTGATCTTGATCGGGAGGTGGTGGTTGGAACTCCGCTTTCCCGCGAGGAACTCCGCATTGGTGATGATGAAACCGGACAGGTGTTGACTGCCCTGGTCGGTATGAGTCAGGCGCAGTGCATGTTTGATCGTGCCTTTGCCGATATGACGGTGTCGCTGCGCAACAACCGTGATGCCGAGCTTCGTCGCGACCGGATCAAAAGCGGTTTGAACGAGCTGAACATAATTTTGCGGGAAGAACATTATCTGGCTGATATGGCGGCGATGACGTTGTCATTTATCATGGAGTATCTTAAGGGTGGCGTAGGGATTATGTATCAGTATGAGGAACGGGAAGAGCTGCTCTGCCCGATTGCCCAGTACGCGGTTAATCGTCCCCTTGATCCGGCTTCCGGTTTCAGGCTTGGTGAAGGTTTGCCGGGAGAAGTGGCCCGGGAACGGAAAATGATTGTTCTGAAAGAAGTGAGTGATGATTACCTTACCATTTCTTCGGGAATCGGCAGCGCCAATCCGCTCACCGTTACGGTCATGCCGATCATGTATAACGAGCAATTGTATGGGGTGCTGGAATACGGCAGTTTCAAGCCGCTAACTGAAGATGATCAGCAATTTTTGCAGCAGGCGCTGGAAGGGGTTGCCATAGCGCTCGGTAATAACCAGGCGCGCCGACAGGTGGCGCAACTGCTGGAGCAGACCCTGCGGCAGGAAGAAGAACTACGGGTTCAGCAGGAAGAGTTGCAGCAAAGCAACGAGGAACTTTTGGAACGGGCTCACATGCTGGAAGCGGAGCGAGGGTGGGGATGACAGCGGAAGAAATTACCGATATTGAAATGCGATTGTTGATGGATGGGGTCTATCATGTCTATGGCTATGATTTTCGTGAATATGCCGAATCATCACTTCGTCGCCGCCTGAACAGCTGGCTGGTCTCTTCACCGTTTGCCAATCTTTCGGAAGCCCAGGCACGGATACTGCGGGAACCGGCAATGTTTGTATCACTCCTGAAAGGGATTACGGTCAATGTCTCGGAAATGTTTCGCGATCCGGCTTTTTTCAGGACACTCAGGGAACAGGTGATTCCTCACCTGAAAACCTACCCCTTCATCAAGATCTGGCACGCCGGTTGTGCCACCGGCGAAGAAGTCTATTCCATGTCGATCCTGCTCCATGAAGAAGGACTGCAGGGGCGCTATCGCATCTATGCTACCGATATCAATAAGGATGTACTCAAGAAGGCACAGGACGGCATCTATCCGCTCCAGGAGATGCAGCGTTTTACCAAAAACTATCAGCAGGCCGGGGGAAACAGTTCGTTTTCCGATTACTACACGGCTCGTTATGATCATGCCATACTCCATCCGGAACTGCGGGAAGAGGTGATGTTCAGTGATCACAACCTGGCAACCGATGCCGGTTTCGGGGAAATGAACATGATCCTGTGCCGCAATGTGATGATTTATTTCCAGCAATCGCTGAAAGACCGGGTTGTTACCCTGTTTGACAGTTGTCTGGCTCCGGGAGGTTTTCTCTGCCTCGGAACCAAGGAAACCTTGGAACGGCGTCCCCAGTCGAGTCATTATGAGCTGATTGCTCCCCGCATGCAGATTTTCCGGAAGTTGTATGGGAAATAAACGGCAGGGGCTCTATTGGGCCGTTGTAATCGGTGTCTCCACCGGCGGCGTACAGGCATTGAAATACCTCTTCAGCCACTTGCCAGCCGATTTCCCGTTGCCGATACTGGTTGTTTCCCATATCATGCCGGCTGCCGATGATGGTCTGGCGGTGCTGCTTAACAGCTATTCCCCGCTCACCGTCAAGGAAGCTGACGAAGGTGAGGGAATACAGGGGGGCTGGGTTTACCTGGCGCCCGCCAACTATCATTTGTTGGTAGAACGGGGCGGGGGGGTGTCGCTGTCAGTTGACCCGCCGGTTAATTATGCGCGACCGTCGGTCGATGTGTTGTTTGAGTCGGCTGCTGAAGTATATGGCAGGCATCTGATCGGGGTGTTGCTGACCGGCGCCGGACATGATGGAAGTTACGGAATTGCAAGGATCAAGGAACATGGCGGTTGCACGATTGTGCAGAATCCGGATGATGCTGAAATGCGGAGCATGCCGCAACGGGCACTGGAGATGATCACTCCCGCCCACATCTGCACGTTGCACAATTTGCCTGATCTGCTCACCGTGCTGGCAGAGGAGAAATGATGGATACACGTGGTTTTACCATACCGTTGTTACTGGTTGATGACCGGCCGGAAAACCTGATCTCACTCGCCGCGCTGCTGGAGGGTGAAGGCTTTCAGATCCTGACTGCCACGAGCGGCAATGAAGCACTGCTGCTGACCCTCAAACATGATATTGCTCTGGTGCTTCTGGATGTGCAGATGCCGGAGATGGATGGTTTTGAAACAGCTACCCTGATGCGTGCCAATCCTAAAACCCGCCATATCCCGATTATTTTCGTAACCGCCGGGATGAAGGAGTTGCAGTTTCAATTCAAGGGATATGATGCCGGCGCCGTAGATTATCTGACCAAGCCGATCGAACCGGTGGTGATCAAGGGGAAGGTCAAGGTGTTTGGCGAATTATACCTTCAACGTCAGGAAATTGAGCGACATCGCTGGCATCTCGATTCCCTGGTGGCGGAAAAGACGGTGGAGCTTAACCGGATGACCGAAGAGCTGTTGGAGCGTAACCGGCAACTCCAGGAATCCAACCGAGAATTACAGGCGATCGAAGAAGATATGCGTCACCAGATTCAGCAGTACATGGTGACCCATGATCAGTTGCTGGCAACCGAGGAAATCCTGCGGGTACAACTGGAAGAGTATGAAATCGCACAGGTAAAACTGCAGGAATCAGTACACAATCTGCAAACTCTGTTTGATGTCTCTCCGTTGCCGATTGTTGTTTCGAATTATGCAACCGGCCGGATCGTGGATATCAATGCAACCTTTCGCGACGATTTCGGCTATCCCCGTGAAACGGTGATCGGTCATACCGGTCTTTCCGTCGGTTTCTGGTGCGACTCCTACCAGCGGGAACTTTTTCTGCAAACCATCCATCAACATGGCCGGGTGTCCGGTTTCAGCGCCACCATTAAAACATTTGGCGGCGTTATACGCTCCGTGCTGCTCTACAGCACCGAAATTGAATATAATAACCAGCATTGTCTGTTGATTGTATTCATGGATGTGTCGGAACAAAAGATGCTGGAGGAACAGATCCGCCAATCCCAGAAGATGGATGTGCTGGGGCAGCTGGCAGGCGGAGTGGCCCACGATTTCAACAATATGCTGACGGCTATTCTGGGGTCGGCGGAGCTGTTGTCGGTCCACGTCGGTGATAAACCGCTGGCAATGAAATTACTGGGGAATATCCAGCAGGCTGCCGGTCGTTCAGCTGACCTGACCCAGCAGCTGTTGTCCTTCTCACGCAAGGGACAAAAGGATTTTGTTCAGCTCTGCATGCATGACATCATCAACCAAACCTTGACCATCTTGCAACACACCATTGATCGAAAAATAACCGTGCAGACCAAATTGGTGGCCAGGGCGACCAGGGTGGTCGGGAATTCGGCCCTGTTACAAAATGCGATTCTTAATCTGGGGGTTAATGCCCGCGATGCCATGTCGGACGGCGGGCAGATCACCATATCCACCGTTAATGTGACTCTGGATGAAGCGTATTGCCATGCTTCACAGTTTGACATCAAGCCGGGCCACTACATCGAGATTTCGGTGGCAGATACGGGAACCGGGATTGATGCTGAAACCTTGCATCATATTTTTGAGCCGTTTTTTACGACCAAGGATGTGGGGAAAGGAACGGGGCTTGGACTGGCGGCAGTCTATGGTACGCTCAAGGATCATGGCGGTTCTGTTACGGTGGCCAGTGAACCGAACGTCGGCACGGTCTTCAAGCTCTATCTGCCGGTGACCAACAAGATAACGGCGCCCGACCCGGCACCGCAATCAACCATCACCACCGGTGGCGGGGTGCTGCTGGTGGATGATGAAGAACTGGTGCGGGAAATCGGCAAGGAGTTGCTGCAAATGCTCGGGTATCAGGTCTATCTGGCCGAGAACGGATTACAGGCGTTGGAGGTTTACGAGCAGGAACAGGGGAGGATCTCGTTGGTGATTCTCGATATGGTGATGCCCAAAATGGGGGGAAAAGAGACCCTGGAAAAGCTCAAGGAACGCAATTGTGATGTCAAGGTGCTGATCGCATCCGGTTTCAACCGTGAAGGGAGTTGGGATGAACTACAGGCGCTGGGCGCCCGTGGTTTTATGGCCAAGCCGTTCACCAAGGCCGAGCTGGTGGCTGCCATCGAAGAGGTAATGTGTGCCGGCTAGGGTGGGGGAGGCGGCCTTCTCCGATACATTCCACTCATCCCCTACGTTCCAACGCCGACATAGTTGCAACAACTACTTTTCGTGCACGAGGCTTTCCGCCTTGCTGAAAGCGGCTTCCAGGTCAGGAAGATGGGCAAGTTCGGGAACGACCTGGATAAAGCGGACTATTCCATTCCTGTCTACGATAATTAGCGCGCGGGTCAACAACATGCTCTCCTCCAATAAAAGCCCTGTCGAACGTCCAAATGACCCGTCCCGGTAATCGGAGAGGAAGGTGATCCCTTTCAACTTTGCTTGCTCGGCAAAGCGCTTTTGCGCAAAGGGGGTGTCACGGCTGATCGTGATCCGCTGGATGGTATCCGGAAGTCGCTCCCCCTGCTCACCCAGATAGTGGGTCTGGGCTTCACAAACCTTGGTGTCGACGGATGGCACCAGGCTGATCAACAGCACCTTCCCCCTGAACTTTGAGATATCAACCTTTTTCATGGTAAAGGCATCGGTCAGCACCGTTGCCGGTAGTTGTTCCCCCACCTGAAGGGGAGTGCCCAGCAGTTGGCGGGCTTCTCCTCCAACAGTTACAGCGGTTCCTGGTTTGGACGAGCTGCTGTCGGTGGGGATCCGGCCAGCGCTGGTGGCGCATCCCGATAGTATCAGCATCAATCCCGCCGCCAATATGGCTGCCAATCTGCTTGTTTTCATGTTTGAGCTCCTTGTGTTGATCGAAGTTCATCTGGACCGGCATCTGGCGAATCAATACCTTCGCCGGATAACCGGTCTGGTTTCAGGGCGCAGGTGAAGGTGGGGAACATCTCGATCTTGAACTCTGCCCCTTCATTGTTGTTGCGCACCGTGAGACGTCCCCCCATGTTGTTCTCGATGATGTTTTTCGACATATACAGCCCAATGCCGGTTCCCATCACCCCTTTAGTACTGAAATACGGTTCGAAGATCTTATCGATGATATCCTCGGGAATACCGCCGGCGTTGTCGCTGATGGTAATGATTGGAAAGCCGTTTTCCGTTGCGGAAGTAATGGTGATCACACCATCGGTCTGTTTGTGATCAAGCAACGCGTCACGGGCATTGAGCAGGATATTCAGAATTACCTGTGAGAATTCGTTGGGATAGCCATTGATACAGCAGTCTCCGCCTGTCATGGCAATAATTTTTACCTGATTGTTGGTGAAGCTGTCATTCACAAGTTTAATCGCCTGCTGAATGGCCTGATGGACATCAAAATCAGTTTTTTGCTTGTCAGGTTTGAAGAAATTCTGGAAATCGTCGATGGTCTGCGACATGTGCTGGATCAGTTGCATGGCATCCCTGGTGCTGGTGGTAAGGAATTCTCTGCTGAATTTGTCCGAACCATAAAAAACGGATAAACGCTGGATATTCAACCCTAAAATATTCAACGGTTGTCGCCACTGGTGGGCGATACTGTTGATCATCTCCCCCATGGCTGCCAGACGGTTCTGCAACAGTAACTGCCGATCTTTTTCACGCAGCTCGGCGGTGCGTATCTTGACCCGATCCTCCAGCATTTCACTGTATTCCTGAAGTGCAACTTCCAACTGCTTCTGCACCGTGATGTCGCGGGCAGTATGCACCACGCCACTCAACTCCCCCTGCTGATCCAGGAGCGGCGTGGTGCTGATCATAAACACCCGGCCACGCTGCGTGTCGGCGACTTCCGACTCATGCCTGCCACCATCGTTCATAGTCATTATGTGGGGACAGAAGCAGGGAGGGCAGTCTGTTTCATGGAAGCTGCTGAAACAGAACTGGCCGACACATTGATCCTGGGTTGTTCCCAGATACTCTGCCATGGCCCGGTTGGCGCGGACCATGTGGTGTTGGTTGTCCATGATGGCGATCAGCTCCGGGATGCTGTCAAAGGTCCGTTCCCACTCTTGCTTGGCTTGTCGTAGCGCCTGCTCGGCCCGCTTGCTCTCCGATATATCGATCACCGCCATGAGACATTCCTCTTCGGTGGTGGATGCTTCGATCCGCGCAAAAAACGGTGTGCCATCCGACTTCGAGAGCATCAATTCGCAGATCTCTGTTTTCGGGCTTGAAAAAACCCGGCTGAGAAAATCTGCAAAGTCCCGGCGATCTGCAGCCGCGAGGAACAGCATGAAATTTGTGTTGAGCAGGCGGCTACGTTCAATTCCCAGTAGCTTGGCGCCGGTCAGATTGGCTGTTTGTATCGCTCCGCTGACGGTCAGCGTGAAATAACTGATCGGGGCAAAATCATAGAGCATGCTGTACCTGTCCCGCGAAGCCTCCAACTCTTGATGGGAACGCAGCAGTTCTTCCTTCTGCATCTCCAACTCAATCTTGTGGACCTGAAGCTCATGAATAAGTTTTAGCGTATCTCGTTCCGTTAGAGGGAGAACAATGCTTGTTGTTTGCTGTTTGAGCTTCTTTTCCGCACTCTGGCGCAGCCCGGTTGACTGTGACGCTTTTTTTGGATCGCTGCCCATGCTTATCCCCATCCTCTTCACTCAAACATCCGTTCAAGCCTTTAGCCGCACGTTATCCTGATACGTCCGGGGTGCCATGATTGTACCCACGATTGAGCATTGAAGTGCATTTTGCTTATGGAGGGTTAATGTACCACACAATATACATATTGTGGGCAATTTAAGACTGTCGGCTCTCGATGTATGCGGACGATTGACGCCCATCAGGCATGTCTTGACATGGATGTTATTCAGTTGGAATAGGGGTCTCAAATCCTGCCGTGCTAGTTTCTTTTTTGTGAGGGGATCAGCACGATCTTGCCGAGCGTGCTGCTTTCCAGCACGGCATGGTGGGCCTGTGCTGCCTCGGCCAGGGGAAGCTCCCGGCTTACCACCGGTCGCAGCGTTCCGTTTTCGAGTCCGGCCACAAACGCCGCGTGCATGACTGACAGATCCTTCAAGGTGGCATTGTAGAGTGTCATTCCCAGTATGCTCGCTTCACGACCCATGGCGCTGCGCGGATCAATCTCAACCCGTCCCCGGCTCCCGATGACCACCACCCTGCCACCCGTTGCCAGGGCCAGCAGATCCCGATCGAGGTTCTCGTTGGCCAGCATTTCCAGGATCACGTCCACTCCTTTGCCGCAGGTCAATTCCTGAATCGTGTCCAGGTACCCCTCGGTTCCGTGATTGAGTACGTGATGGGCACCCTGGGCTTTGACCAGTTCCATCCCCTCCTTGCTGCCGGCCGTGCCGATGACCCGCATCCCGGCCTGGCGTGCCAGTTGCAACGCCGCGATGCCGACTCCGCCGCTGGCGCCATGCACCAGAAGCGATTCACCCGGCAGGGCGCAGGCGCGTTGAAATAATGCCCGGTAGGCGGCGCCGTACGGAACTCCGATGGCAGCTCCCTGGCTGAAGCTGATGTCATCGGGGAGCGGGTGGGTCTGAAATTCGTGGCACAGTACCTGATCGGCATAGGTGCCGGAAATCGACCAGGCAACGTACACCCGTTGACCGACTCTCCTGTGCCCGACTCCGTCACCGATCGCGCTGATCACACCGGCGCCGTCCAGGCCGGGGGTAAAGGGGAGTTTCTGATCCGACTGGTAAAGTCCGGAACGGATATAGGTGTCAACTGGGTTGACACCGACCGCTTTCATCGTCACCACAACCTGACCCGCTCCGGGTAGTGGAACGGGGATTTCTTCCAGTTGCATAACTTCGGGAGGACCGAAGCTGTTAACACGAATGGCGTGCATGGAGATCACCTCATTTCAAAAAAATATCCGAAATACGGCAGTTGAGCCACAGAGGCACGGAGACACAGAGGAATTTACCGGTTTGTTGAAAATAATTTATATTGTGTGGCGAGTGAAAATCTCACCCACAACTTGTTCAACTTGATGTATTTATTGACTCTGTGTCTCTGTGGCAAACACTTGCTGTTACGAAGTTCAGGTGTGTCAGGTGACGCTAATGTCCAGCGATGTTTCCCAGTAGCCATGCAGATTGCAACGTTGTGCGGCGACAATGGTGAGCTTTCCGGCCGGTGCTGCTTCTTTCGGTATCACCACGGTAAATGAGCATTTTGGTTTCAAGAAACCTTTCGATTGAAACTCGGATCTTCCCGCCGGTTCGTTGCCAAGGGAAAGCTCGATATATTCAATCCAGTGGCTGGAACCCATGGGGTGCAACACCTCACCCACCGCGACCTCGACCATGAAAGGCTCGCCGGCTTTAACCGATGCCGGTGCTGAAATGACCGGTGCATGTGATTTTTCCAGGGGTGATTTTTTTGCCGGATCCTTGACCCGGTTGATGTTTTCAAAAAGAGACTGATCTGCCTTTCCGGGAAAATAACGCTCAGCGGCAGCCATTGTGGCGCCGAGTCCGCTGGCAACGGAAGAAATTGCGGCGGCTTTTAAGAAGGTTCTTCTATCCATTGGTATCTCCTTTTCAGATCTACGCCGGTTGTTGATCCCTGAAAACGATTACTTGAAGGTTTTGATGATGTACTCGGCGATTGACTTGGCCTCTTTGTCGGAGATGGTCTGTTTGTCAAAGGTGGTCATCCCTTCTCCCGGATTCCGCATCAACTTCACGATGTCATTGGCCGTTTTGACGCCATGTTTTTCCCGGTCCTTGCGGGAGAGGGTTTTATCCGGCTTGACCAGATTTCCGCCATTGGCATGACAGGCGGCACAATATTCCTTGAATTCTGCCGCTCCCTTTGTTTGTGCAGCTTCGCCTGTTGTGGCTGTCAGTGCAAGCATTGCGGCTAAAAGTGTAACCAGTGCACTACGTCCTCTGTTTTTCATTGGTAATTCTCCTTTGTCTGATTGATGGTAACTACGGTACGACAGCGTAACTGGTGAACAGGTAATCATTATCCTTTACCGGGGTGTGGCAGCCGAAGCACTCCTGGACAAAGCCGGTATCCTTGCCGTACGGTTTGTAATCGTTTCCCACAAAGCGGGCAAATCCCCACCCACCGGTTGCGGCATACCTGGCCGCATCCTTGACCATGAACTCGACCTGGGCAAACGCATCAGGTACGGTTGCCACCGGGAATTTTGCATGTTTCTTGGTTGTCCAAGCCACCTTGGCCAACACCGCACCATCGGGAAGCGGCACGGTTTTCCCTTTCAGCGCCGTTATGGCGATCGGGTTGCCGAGCACGACCCGGATATGCTGTTTGTCCTGACGATAGGACGGTGCAATCACTTCCCAGTTGCGGTAATCCTGGATCAAGGCGATGCCGTTGGGAGCTACCGGCAGGTTGGCGGCAGGAACGGTGAGCGGGATCACCAGAAGGGTAATCAGCAGAATCAGTCGTATATGCATGGCGAGCCTCCTCTGTTGGTTTGGGTAGTCTGCTTCGGTTTGCTATTCACTCTCAGTGTCATGGGTATGGAAAATACAAGTGTCAGAACTTCGCCTGTGCATACAAACATAGTCGATTTGAAGAACTGCAATAACTGGTGGATGGCTGATAATTTGATCGGAGACACGGGAAGTCGTGAATAGGGATTTATCCTATGCCAAACTAGCTGGTGAGAGTATGAAGTTACTTGCGTTGGTAATACCCTTGAGATCAGTGGTGAGAAAAAAACTGAATGGATTCGTTGGGGCAATCTGACGGTGTCCGGGAAATCCGGCAACCCTCACGCTTGAGTAAACAGGCGGACGACCTGCAACGTTGTGGAAAACGTTGCCCCGCAGTGAAGCATTTCTTCCCGTGCCTTTTCGGAATCCCCGGCAGCAATATCCACTCCGGCAATTGCATCTGTGAGCACCGTAACTTCAAAGCCCAGTTTCCGTGCTTCCCGTACCGATGAGAGAACACAATAATCGGTTGCCAATCCGCCGATGTAGAGCTGTTCGACCTGCAGCGTTGACAGGACTTCCCGGGGCGAATGTTTATCTGCCGTGTGTCCGTCGAAGGCTGAATAGGCGTCGGTATCAGGATCACTCCCCTTGGAGATGATCATTGTTCCCTCCGGTAGGCGCAGGGCAGGATGGAAAGCGGCTCCGGCGCTCTCCTGGATACAATGGGGAGGCCAGATTCCGCCGTATGCTTTGAAATGACGTGTGACCGGCGGATGCCAGTCACGGCTGGCCAGTATTGGCAAACCAGCTGCTGCAAAGCAAGCGCTCAGCCGGTTTAACGGCTCGATCACCCGGTCGCCAGCTGGTACAGCCAACGTCCCTCCCGGGCAAAAGTCATTCTGCACATCCACAATCAGTAGTGCCGCATGTTTCTTCATGGTAGCTTTACCTTTGTTTCAATTGCATCGATCAGAGATCCGCGGAGCGATTTCAGCTGTTCCGAGATGGAAACCTTGTAGCGGTGGGGATTTATCAGCCGCAAACAGCCGTTCGGTAGCCTGGAAAGTTCATCACGGCAGCGTTGCGCCATGATGTCGAGTGATTCCCGAGAGGTAATCCGGCTGCCATCACACATCACAACCGTGCGTAATTCCGTGATTCGTGAGTCCAGCGGCAGTGTGGTGTGTCGCAGCGGATTGGTGGGATCATAGACCGTATCTCCCGCTTGTGGAAGCTCATCCTCCAGGCACACCACATCCTGTATGAAATTACCTCCTCGTCCGATACATCTGAAGACCTTCTTTTTTCCCGGCAAGGTTGACTTGGCGATGTCGCCGGTAACCTTCAGCTTTGGTTTACCGTTGATATCCACCAGTTTATAGACTCCACCCAATGCTCCGCCTCCGGCGCCGGAGCAGGTGGACAGACGGGTTCCGACCCCGTACACATCGACTCTCCCCCCTTCAGCGCGTACCGATTCGATGACGTATTCATTCATGTCGTTGGAGACGACAATCTTGACCTTGCTAAAACCGGCCTGATCAAGCATACGCCGTGCTTCGCAGGACAGGTAGGCCAAATCGCCGGAATCAATGCGGATGCCACATAAGTCGTGTCCCTGTTGGCGCAATTCCCGGGCAACGGTGATTGCATTCGGGACACCGCTTCTCAAGGTGTCATAGGTGTCCACCAGCAGGATGGTGCTTTTCGGAAATGCAGCGGCATAGGCCCGGAAGGAGGTCAATTCGTCAGGAAAAGCCTGGATCCAGCTGTGGGCCTGAGTTCCCCGCACCTCCAATCCGAATTGCTGGCCGGCCAGCACATTGCTGGTACCACTGCACCCCCCCACGCAGGCTGCTCGTGATGCCGATAATCCGCCGTCCGGCCCTTGTGCCCGGCGCAGACCGAACTCGATCACCTCGCCACCGTCGGCAGCGTGGCAGATACGAGCTGCCTTGGTGGCTATCAGGGTCTGAAAGTTGATCTGATTCAAGAGCGCTGTCTCAACGAATTGCGTCTCCGCCAAAGTCCCTTCTACCGTCAACAATGGCGCATTGGCAAAAACCAGCGAACCTTCCGGGGGGGAGGTCACCATACCGCGAAACCTGAATTCCCGCAGGTACTCAATAAAACGGGGCTTGAACAATCCAAGCCCCGCAACATACTTCAGCTCATCTTCGGAAAAACGTAGCTGCTCCAGATAATCCAGAACCGGCTCCAAACCGGCAAAAACCGCATAACCACCCTCAAACGGATTATTCCGGAAGTAAAGATCAAACACCGCCTTGTTTTCAGCCATCCCTTCCTCAACGTACCCGGCCAGCATGGTTAATTCATACAGGTCGGTCAACAATGGTGAGTAATGCATCTTCCCTCCCGATCAGGTCGTAGTAGCAGTTGTTTCTCTGTTAGCATGTTACCGAACTCTTTACCATACTCTATCTTTTCATAACGACATTCCCATTCCTGCGGGCCGGTTATCAGTGAACAAAGTCTTTGCAAGGGAACGCAGAATCAATTTGATCCTTTGAAAAGCGGGGTGGTGCTGATGCGTTGAAAAGTGTAAAGAAACTTGTCAATATGTTCGAGATCTATTAAATATGTTGTAATAATAGGTTGTTACGCTGTTGTAAAGAGACTTTACAACTTTGTAAATATACTGATATCTGACATGATTATACCTAGTTATGTCGCTGTAAAGAAACTTTGCAGCTTACCGATTATCCGATGATTGCATAATCTTGCCATGTGAAATCTGTCAGCCTGACAAACGGTTTGGCCGCTCACCATCACCTGCATATAAGACCCCATATCTTGCCAAACTATTCCATAACACAATAACATTGTTGAATTAAATTGTCTTATACTGTTCCTTCTGCCGGCTGTGACCATGGCTCTATGCGCCATTCTGCACACTGTGTTGTGTTCGACAGGTACCTGTCTGGTTACGGGTAGGTCATGTTTGTAACTATATGTAATTACATATATTGCTGTGGTTAGAGTAGGCACGGAAATTGATAACAGTCTGTACTGCTTTGTTTGTTGCAAGATAATTAATTTAAAGCAATGTGTGCTCTGGCTGCAAAGGTAGTACCTCGTGGTTCAATAATCCAATTAATCCGCGTGCTTTCAGCATGGAGTGAGACTGGGCAGATGCGAAGTGGCGGTGAGGCGCGACATGACAACAGAGACATCGGAGGAGACAAGGTTGCAAAACAGAGAACCGCAGACCGTAGAGGAGGTGCGCCGCATGCAGTCCAATGTACAGGCCGATAACGTCTATTTCTGGGGACAAGAACTGGCAATCCATTCTTTGGCGGCCCAAAAGCCGGAAGCATGCATCACAGGCGCTGAGTGGGACCAAGTAGTGCAATTTACTGTTGGTGAAACCATCGCCTTGCCGCTGTTGCTGCCGGATAGCATCGATTACCCGGGGATGATTGCACAGGTGGTACGACTACGGCAGGGACGTCGGCCGGCCAGTGTTACGTCCAAGGCACAGCCTGCCATTACCCTACGTCCAACCAACGATGCCGATATGGGTTTTCTGTTACAACTCTATGCCTCGACCCGGATCACGGAGAAAGAACTGGTTGGTTGGGATGATGAACAGTGGAACGGGTTCATCAAGAGACTATTTGATCTGCAACATACCCAGTATCAGCAGAATTATCGCAATCCCTGTTTTGACCTTATCCTGCTGGAGGGCATGCCGATCGGCAGATTATACCTGAATCGTGGCGAACAGGAAATTCGTGTCATCGACATCAGTATTCTTCCCGAGTATCGCGGTAAGGGAATCGGGGGGCGATTACTGGAAACCCTGAACCATGAGGCGGACAACACGGGATTGCCGGTTACCTTGTATGTGGAAAAGTTCAATCCGGCGTTACATCTGTATCAGCGACTCGGCTTCGCAATTGAGGCTGATTGTGGTGTGCAGTGGTTCATGGTGCGCCACTCTTAAGTTCGCGGCCGGGAACGATTGTCAGGGAAGGGTGGTGATGCTGAAAAGTCGAATTAATAAAGAGATACGCCCGTCGGGGCTGTTCATTGTTCGGGAGGGCAGGTCGGACAGTGTGCTTATGTGAATGTTACTGCCATTTCTTAAGGAGGATGTAGGTATGGATCCGATTATTGGACAGATTATGTTGTGGCCGGTATCAGCATTTATCCCGGTTGGTTGGCAGTTGTGTGACGGTACTCTTCTTTCGGTTCAGCAATACACGGCTTTGTTCTCGTTGCTGGGTACCACGTATGGCGGTGATGGACAAAAGAACTTTGCTGTTCCTGATTTACGCCACCGTGTGCCGGTTGGTTCCCAATATGCGGGTGAAACCGGCCATACCACAAGCCCGGTAAACCCGCCGGCGTTTACACCGAACGTTTCGATAGGGGTAAACAACCTGCCGCCACATGCCCATCCAGCCATATTTACACCGGGAGGCGGTACATCGCAGGTTAATATCGCGATCCCGGCGGTGGCAAATCCCACTTCAACCACTGAAATACCTGGCGATACTGTATCCTTGGCCAAGTCGATAGATTCCTCGGGGGGCGGGGCAACTCCGGTGATTTACAGTTCAGACTCTCCGGGCACCAATACTCTGAAGCCATTCCCGGTTTCCGTACCAGCAGGCGGTGGAACGGTTGCGGTTGGTAACACCGGGGCTGGGCAAGCACTTCCGGTAGCTGTGCCGTATTTGACCATGAATTACATCATTGCTACGGCAGGCATCTATCCGGAGCGCCCTTGATTGAAACCTTCGTTCCCCCTTCATGCTGTGGGGGACGAAGATTCTATAACCGTTGAAATGTGATAAAAAATAACTGTAAGTAGAACTTAATTTACGCCGTGCCACACAGGAGGAAAGCCAAATGTATGCTTTTAACATGAGTGATCGAAAAAAAAACGACTCTATAACTCATTCTCATGCCTGGCTGAAATGGCGGAAAATTATGTCTGCTCAAGCCGTTATGTTTTTGATGCTATCCGTCATGTTGTTGCTGACAGTGCAATCAGTGAGCGCCGCGACCTACACCGTTGCCAACAACGCCGCCAGCGGTGCGGGCAGTTTTCTGGAAGCCTTCACTTCCGCCAACGTCTCGGGTCATTCGGATACCATAAACTTTGACCCGGCAGCTTTCGACCCAGCGACCCGCAGTGTCGCACAGCGCACTATTACCCTGGGCGCCAATCTGGCGAGTATTGTGGCAACGAGCATCACTATTAATGGCGATGTCAATGGCGACGCCATCCCGGATGTTCTTCTTAATGGCAGCGGTTTTTCAGGATTCAATGTTCTAGCAGCAAACATCGGCGTAACGGTTTCTCTGAACAGCCTTGAACTTACCAATTTCAAGGGCAGCAATGGAACATCGGCTAATGTTGTCCGCCTCTCTGGTGGCACCGGTTCGCTGATTATGAAGGATTGCATTGTTCATGGTAATGGCGGAAACAGTGGCGCCGGCGCAAATAATAACGGTGGCGCTGTCCAAGTCGGCGGAGTTGGCACGACAACCTCAATTGACAGATCGGTGTTTTATTCCAATGTAGCAATTCTTAACGGTGGCGCATTGTATTTGACAGGAACCGGAGCCACCAACGTAACCAATAGTCTTTTTTATGACAACGAAGCAGATGGGACATTGTCTAACCAAGGTGGCGGCGCCATCAGATATCAGTGCACAACGTCAGGATCGTCACTCTCCTTATACAACATAACTGTTGTGGGAAACAGAACGCCTAATGGTTCTGCCGCTGGCGGCGGTATTCAGGGCTCAAGCCTATCAGGAACCAATGTAGCCATATATGATTCGATCATCGCCGACAATACCGGCCCAGGCGGAGGAGCCAACGATACAAACGCCATTGCATCCGGGGGCAGCGTTACTCTTACCAATGTATCTACCGGCTCGGGAGCCGGCCTGTTTGTCAACGAGGGGAGCGGCACCAGCCGGGATCTGCGCCTTGTCGGCGGTTCGGCTGCGGTTGATTCCGGCAGTGCTGCCAGCGGTTCTCCAAATGCTACCTATGACCTGTTGAATAACCCTCGTAAGATCGGCGCGAATGTTGATCGCGGCGCGTATGAGTACAACGCCGTGCCAACCGTGACGGGAGGGGGATATACAACGACAACCGCTGGCAGTGCCGTCGCTATTGCCGATCCGGCGGCAACAATTTCTTTGGCGACCGACACCAATGTCAGGAAACTTGTTGCCATGATTACCGGTGGTGTTGCGGACGGAGCGAACGAAATTCTTTCCTTGTCGGGAACCAACAGCAACATCAATTCACTGGTCTATGATTCGACTAATCACCAGCTTGTGCTGTACAGTAAGACCATCGCCACCGTGACCGACATGCAGTCCGCGCTACGGAATCTGCGTTATTCGAATACAGCGGGAGCGCCGACTGCGGGAAATCGCACCATATCTATAGTCATCTCCGACGCGACTGATTCTACGCTGACATCAACCGTTACGGTCGCGGCAGTTTCCACCTACACCGTCACGTACAACGGCAACACCAACAGCGGTGGAAGTGCTCCGGTTGATGCTAACAGCCCGTACGCCTCCGGCAGCAACGTAACCGTGCTCGGCGCTGGTACGCTGGTCAAAACCGGCTACACCTTCAGCGGCTGGAACACCGTTGCCAATGGCAGCGGCACTGCCTATGCCGCCGCCGGAACCATCAGCGGCATTTCCGCCAACACCACGCTCTATGCCCAATGGGCAGCCATTCCCGCTCCCACTGTTACCGGCATTGTGCCAACGAATGGCTCAACCGTCGGCGGCACCAGCGTCACCATCAGCGGCACCAATTTCACCGGCGCGACCTCGGTAACCATTGGCGGCACGGCAGCCAATGGAATAACCGTGGTGAATGACACCACCATCACCGCCACCACTCCGGTAGGAACGGCGGGTGCAAAAGACGTTGTTGTCACGACTCCCGGCGGCACCGGAACTGGCACCGGCCTGTACACCTACACTGCCGCCATGTCCAGCCTGCTTTTTGCTCTGGATGACGGCAATGGCTCTTCATATGGCGGCTACCATCTCGCCGGATATAATGCAACGACTGGTAAATACTCGATTATTGCCAATCCAAATCCCGTTGGATTCGATGGATTCAATAGTGCCATTTACCTTTACAACGGTCAAATCTATACGCTGGCCATGGATAGCACCAATGCCCCGGTTGGTAAATTGGCCGGATTTAACGGAACCGATTTCGAGTATTTGGGCACCAATACCTTCTTTTCTATCAAACAATTTGCCGAATTTAACAACAAACTCTACTTCATTGCTTCAAATTACGATTCCTCATCCAATGAGATATCGTATCTTTATTATTTTGACCCGTCCAACAGCACGATTACCCAGGTAACAAGCGGTGCCAACTCGGCAATGAATACAACTGTTTTAACAACGTATGGCAGCGCACTCTATTATTGGGGCAACACAGCCTCTAAATCAAATATCATGCTCAAATGGGACGGTTCAACGGTAACTGAAGTCCTGTTTGGGGGTAATAATCTAGCTGATGTTCGTGGGCCTATGGTCGAAGTCAGCGGGATTTCGTATTTTTGGAGCAAAGCGGGCGCCGAGACCGACTATAGTATTTTCAAGCTCAACGGGACGACGCTCACCCGTTTTTACGGGCCTATGGCTGCCGATAATGCGCCATGGACATTCATCCCGTATAACAACAAACTCTTCTTTAACCTTGGTGCCCCCTCCTGCAATGGTAAATATAGTGTCCGGTCGGTAGATTTGACCACGGCAGCCATGACCGTAGAGCATGCTCCAACTGTTGACGGCAGCATGAATTATTCGGCATTTGGTGCGGCCGGGAATCTCTATTTCCTCTACTATCCCAACGATGGTACGGGTTGGAACCTGTACAAATACAACAGCACCAACAATATAACCAAAGTCACTACGTTAAATGCAGTGCAGAGCTATTTTGATAATTTGACCGCTGACGGCAGCAATATCTATTTTTCGGCGACACCAACAAGTGATGGGCTGGAAGAGCTGTATCGGTATGATGTCACAGGTGGAACTGTTACTAAGCTATCGTCCTTCAATCCTTCAACTGACCCGGCAACCCTGACATTTCCGCACATGAATGGTTCTCCGTCGGTATTCGGTTTAACCGGCATGATCAACTACACGGTTCCGTTGGCGCCATTTTTTGACTATGTCAGGGATGTTAGAGGAGCGGTTGCATCCGGCGGCTCTGTCAGCGTGGCGCCGAATCTCCAGCTTCGTGATCTTGACGGTACCAATTTGACAGGCGCTACGGTCAGTATTGTCAGTGGATACAGTGCCGGAGACACGTTGTCGTTCACGGCCGGCAGCGGCATTACCGGTTCGTATAGTGCCGGAACACTGACGCTCAGCGGAACGGCAACTATTGCCGCCTATGAATCGGTGCTCAGAACCGTTGTTTTCGCACCTGATGCGACGACAGGAGAACGGCAGATTCATTTCAGAGCTACCGACACGGATGCTCAAACATCTTCGTCAACAGCACTAACAGCCAGAGCCATCATCGAGGTGACCAACGCGACAGGGCATGTTGATTCGCTCACGTTTGCTTCGTCGCCAACCGGACTCAGCACGACAGATTACGTTTCAACGTTTTCGGTCAGCGATAGCCTGCTCGGCAATATCGTGTTCAAGACAACGGACGATCCGCTGACTACCGCACAAGCATCATTGACCGGTTCCGCTTCCGGTACTACCTCCGGCACAGCCGGTACGGAGCACGGTTTGCTCTATGACGCAACAGCCCAAACCGTGAATGTAGTAATGGACTCTAACGCATATGCAACACCCAAATATTTGGCACTATACTCGTCCAACGGCAGTGAGTTTGATTTCCAAGGTTTTTCAATTGACGACAGCACAATAGGCTACTGGAATACCGCCAAAGTACAAATAACCGGATTTCGTGACGGCGCCCAAGTGGCTCAGGAAGATTATTATGTGATGAGCACCGGCAGCACTAAAGTAATTCTGTCATCGAATTTCAACAATGTTGACGAGGTGCGTATCGGCAATCCTTCCGGCGGCTATCCTGCCGGAACTTATCCCGCAGTTTCAGGAAAATTTGGTAATTTTGTTGTTCTGGCGAAAGCAGCAGTTTCCACCTACAGTGTCACCTACAATGGTAACGGCAACAGTAGCGGCAGCGCCCCGGTTGACCCTAGCAGTCCGTACATTTCCGGCAGCAACGTAACCGTACTCGGCGTCGGTACGCTGGTCAAAACCGGTTTCACCTTCAGCGGCTGGAACAGTGCCGCCAACGGCAGCGGCACCGCCTACGCCTCGGCCGGAACCATCAGCAGCATTGCAGCCAACATAACTCTCTATGCCCAATGGACGGCGCTGCCGAGCTACTCGGTAACGTTTAACAATAACGGCGGCAGTGGCACAATGACTGCGCAGACGGCCAGCAGCGCCACAAATCTAACGGCCAACAGCTTTACGCGCACGGGGTACAGCTTCGCTGGCTGGAATACGGTTGCTGGCGGTGGCGGAACTGCCTACGCCGATAGCGCCAGCTATTCCTTCACCGCGGACGTTACTCTCTATGCGCAATGGACGGCGCTTCCAAGCTACACGGTAACGTTTAACAATAACGGCGGCAGCGGCAGCATGACCGC
>DAINBV010000010.1:0-81693 GCA_036732725.1 Geobacteraceae bacterium
AGTTGCCGGGATCGATAAATCCGACCGTTACGAAAAATCCGGGGCCGATATAACGAAACAGCTCCAAAGAGGCCAGGCGGGAAGCCTGGTGTGAAATCAGGGAAAAAATATTCATGACCGGAAACATACCAGCGCCAGGGAAGATTGTCGAGCCGGATGATGGAGAGAGCGGTACGCAGCAGCAAGGGGACAGATCTCAGCAGCCAATCGTGGGTCAGTGCCGTTCCGTTTTCAAATATTGCAGATATGGCCCCGTATACCAGGCGCTGGCAGGGAATTTATCTTGCGCCATGGTGAAGGCATCAAAAGCGCCCTGACGGTTAGCGCTCTGATAGCAGGCGTTCCCCAGATAGAGCAGTGGCTCGGGATTGGCGGGGGTGCTGGCAACGGCTTTCCTGAACCACTCCACTGCTGCGCGAGGCTCTTTTTTTTTCAAGAGTGCTCTGCCGGCCAGCAGGGAAGCGGCGCCGGGATCTCCGCCGGACCGGATACTCATCGTGGCGAACTGTATCGCCTGATCATAGTTTCCGGTCATATAGCTGGCGCGGGCCAGTTGTCCCAATTTCGCACCAGCGAATGACGCATCGCTGATACTGCTCAAGCTGGCAAGCGCATCCTGATAATACCCCCATTTCATCTGCAGCTCAGCTCGTTGCCAAGTATGTTCCGCCGTTCCGGGGGGTTGGGCATCCAGCGTCATCAACCGGGCATTGAAACGTGCCTGCAGCGTTGCCAGCAGTTTTTTTGCCTGGGGTCGATATTCGGATGAGTCAACTTCCGTCGAAAGCAGGATACGCTGCAATGCTTCGGCCAGCCCCGCCTCATCACCCTGTTCGGCTCTGCATTTTGCCAGCAGGAAGAGCGGATAGAGCGCATCTTCCTTCTTGAAAAGCGCTTTCTCAAACTGCAACTGCGCTGCTGGATACTGTTGCTGCAAGAACAGCCGGTACCCCGCTGCCAGTTCCAGATTGAAACTTTCCGGCGCCAGCGCCTGTTCCCGCCGGAACAGATCAAAGGCCCGCTCATAGCGCCCTTCATGAAAACAGGCCCACCCCAGGTTGGTATAACCTTTGATCAGGGTCGGCTCTTTCCTGATGGCAGTTTCCCAGAGGGTTTGGTCGGTTTTCCACCAACCGTTTGCCCTGAAACTGGTGATTGAAAAAAGCGCTATCACGAGCATGAAGCCGAAGCGCAGGTAACGGTGACGGTCAGCAGCCAGGATCATCCCCCCGGCAGCACAGATGAATCCATAGGCCGGCACATAGAGATAGCGGTCGGCAACCACCGGAGAGGTGGCAAAGAAGTTAAGCAGTGGGAGCAATGTCAGCAGAAACCACCCCATGCCAAAAGCGGCCAAAGGGTATTTCCGGCGGCAGACCAGGACAAGTACAATCGCCAACACAATAAAGAGGGAGGCCGGCGCCAGTTCTGCCGCACCTGCCGCAGTGAAGGTGGCACCGTATTCCGGCGCCAGATCAACCGGAAACAGCAGCTTTCGGGCATAGAACCATGGTATCTGCAACGCCACCAGCACGGTTTCCGCCAGACTGCGCGCCCCCCCCAGTTGTCCGGTCACATGGGTCAGGGTAGCAATCTTTTTGAAAATGAAAAAGAAAACAACGGAAATCCCAAAGAACGGCGCCAGGGTGAAATATCGTTTGCGATTTCCCCAATGCTCCCGATCAAACAGCTGTGTCAGCAGCAGTACCAGGGGGAGTATGATTACGGTTCCCTTGGAAAGCATGGCGCAGATAAACAGCAGCAATGCCGAAAGGTAGCGCGATAGTTTGAGACGGTTGTCACCGTTGAAGGTATGCAGATAACAGAGCAGAGCGCCATAAAAAAAGATCCCCGACAGCAGAACATTGCGGCACGTGATCATATTTACCGCCTGAACCTGAACCGGGTGGAGCAGGTAACAGAGGGTTATCAGCAGCGCCGTTCGGCACAACAGTCGCGGACTGCTCTCGATTGTCAAGCGAAGTAAGAGACGCAGCGTCACAAAATAGACCAGCAGCGCGCTTGCCAGGTACAATATCAGGTTGGTGGCGTGAAACCCGGTCGCATTCCTCCCCCAGATGGCAAAATCGAGGGCAAAGCTGAGATCCCGGATCGGCAGGTATTCCACATCATTGGCCAGCGACAGGAATATGGCACGCAGATCAAAGTTGCTATAGACCTGGCGGCCAAGCACAATGGCATGGTCATCCCAGACAAAACCGTTCAGGAGACTTCTGCCAAATACCACGGCAACGGCACAAAGCAGCGTCAGGAGATAGGGTGACTGCGGGTGGCGCATGTTCTTCATGGTCTGTCGTACCTGTAAAATGCGTAATTGTTCGGGTGATCAACACAAAAAAACCGCCAGAGGCGGTTTTCTTGGGGTCTATCGTCGTACCGTCATCCGGCGTCTCATGGATCCACCCATGGCAGCCATCTGATGTTTTTGAAGCGCTGCCACACTTTCCAGGTGGAATTGGAACCACTGGTCGCCATACTGGCGCATCTTCATTTTCTTACCCTGTTGTAAGTTATCAAGGTTTTCCTGCAAACCATTATCTCCCGGAATTTTTTTCAACCCTTTTTCCAGGACTTCCTTGGCCTTAGCAGTCTCGCCCGATTCATTCAGACAATAAGCATAGAGATTCCATAACAACGCCTCCTTGCCATTCCATTGCACGGTCTTGTCAAAGGTTGCGATCATCTTGTCCTTTTTCTGGCGTTTCATGTAACTGATGGCAAGCATTGCCATGGCGGCCCAGTTTTTAAAGAACGACTTTTCGAGATACGGAAACGCATTGGCAAAATCGCGCTTCATGTAATAAATCATGCCGATCTGGGAATTCAACTGCCCTTCCACATAGACCTGCCATTTGCCATATTTTGCCAGAGTCTCTTTCAGCTCCCGCACCGCCTTCTCGAAACGCTGGGCCTGCAGATCCTTACCAGCTGATTCCAGGGCCGCCATGACTTTGTTCATGGTTAACTTTGAAAGCAGCACAAACACGCCGGAGAAAACGGCAAATCCGAGCAGGAGAGCCCCCCACCACGGCATGGAAAGCAGAAAGATTGAAATCAGGGCAACCGCCAGCGCAGCAGCGGCAGCAATCAAAATGTTATACATCAGAACTCCTTCTCGTTATTGTTTCTTTCATCACGGCACTGACATTGGCGGCAATTAACTTTTTTCCTGCACCGGATGCAGCGCGCCGTTTTTTTCATAAAATTTGGCGATTACCAGGCGACGTCCCGGTTTGAGAGCTGCCGTATGTTTGACTTTATTCCAGACCGAGAGCAAACGGGAGGAAACATTAAAGCGTTTGGCCAGGGATGCCAGGGTGTCCCCCTTTTTCACGGTATAATATTTTGCGTACTTGTCACGTGAATCAGCAGGTGCCTGTCTTCGCCCTTCATGGGAGAAATCAACGGTCTGCCGGGCCGGAACCGTCAGGTCACGCCCGGCGATCCGTGCCGTGCGGGAGATGCCATTCAACTCGGCCAGTTTTTCCACCGTTGTTCCGTATTTTCGCGCCAAGCGCTTCAGCGTATCCCCTTTGCGGGCATGGTGACGAGCATACAGCACCCGTTCCGTAAAACGTGTATCTTCCGGTATCTTGGCATATTCCAATAAAAACTGCTGTTTGGTTCCCTTGGGGAGCTTCAGTTCATAATTGGGATAGTTGGGAGGTGTACACCAGTGTTTCAGATCCTGATTCAACTCTTTAACGGTCTCGTAGGTTGTTCCTGCCAACCGGGCAATCAGATCCAGGTCCGTGCGACTCGGAATAGTGACCGTTTCAAACTCGATTGCCGGTTGGTAGGCAATATCCGAAAAACCGTAGCGGGCAGGATCCTTGGCAATGATCGCTGCGGCCAACAGTTTAGGCACATAATCTTTGGTCTCGCGCGCCAGATAGGCCCCCTGGGACAGCTCCCAGAAATCGGTGGTGTTATACTTGTTGATCGCCCGCAGGATCTTGTTTTCGCCGGCATTATACCCGGCGGCGGCCAGATACCAGTCGCCATTGAACATGCCGTACAGTTCTTTCAGATAACGCGCAGCGGCGGTTGTCGCCTTGACCGGGTCTTTGCGTTCATCAACCCACTGGTCGATGCGCAACGAATAGCGCCGCCCCGTATCGGAAATAAACTGCCACGGCCCCACGGCATTGGCCCAGGAACGCGCCTGCAGATGAAACCCGCTTTCGATCATGGCAACATACACCAGATCCTCCGGCATCGACTCGCGCTTCAGGATTTCTTTCATCATCGGTATATAACGGGATGAACGGGCCAGCCAACGGGAAAACGATTCTTTTCCCTTGGTCTGAAATGAGTAGAGAAAGTATTCAACCTTGCTGTTCATGGTCAGCGGGATATCGGCCAGTGGCAAGTCAGCTTCAGGGAGATCCAGTTCCAGGGAAGGCTTGTCGTTTTTTCCCTGCAGCTCTTCCAGGGTATAGAGCGTGGAGACCTGTTCTGCCACAGGCGCGGCATTATTACTATCTTCCGCTAAACCTAACGCGGGGGTATTGGAAGGATTTAGCTCAGGCGCAATCGGGCTTGTCAATTCATGCAGCAACGCCTGAGCTGTTTCAGCGGCAGATACCGGTGAAGCGAGCATAACAAGCGCTATGATTAGTCGGCAAAGTTTCATGCAGAGTCCTGAAGTTTAAATTTTGTGGAGTATAAAGGAGTTCACCGGCATTGTCAACACAACCTAAAAGCTGTAATTCAAGCTAGTTATGAAATCAGATCCGCTTCGATCGTCACCCGGTTTTTGCCGTTGCGCTTGCTGACATACATCAACCGGTCAGCGCGGGCAATCAACGAATCAACCGTATCGCCATCAACCGCCAGGGAGGCGCCAACGGAAACCGTGGCAGAGAGGGTGCCGCCGTCTTCCAGCGGAAGTTGTGAATTACCGACCAGGCGCCGGAAACGGTCACAGACATTGAAAAGGTCTCCTTCCGGCACATTGACCAGCACAACCACAAACTCCTCACCACCCCAGCGCCCAATGATATCAAATGAACGCAGACTGTTGACCATGGTACTGCTGATCATCTTCAACACCCGGTCACCGACCACATGACCGTATGAGTCATTGAGATGCTTGAAATTGTCAACATCCATGAACATGATCGCAAAAGGCCACTGATAGCGTTTCAATTCTTCCAGACGGGTTTCCAGACTCATCTCCACATAGCGGCGATTGGAAATACCGGTCAGGGCATCATACATGGCCATTTCCTGCAACTCTTCCAGGCGCTGGCGCAGAGCATAGCGGGGGGAATTACTGTTATGGATTTCAACCGCTATCACAAACTGGTTATCAACTTCGCGAACCGGCGCGATCCGGATCGAGATCGGAAGCAGATGCCCGTCACGATGGCGGACATAGGCATCTATTTCCATTAATTGCTCGGTTTGTAGAACTTCTCTGATCGGACAGTTTCCTGCTACGCACAGATCATTGCCAAATTTGTTGAGCGGCTTAAAAATTTCACAATAATTACGATTTACCACATCGTCATGCTGATAACCGGTCAGCTTGACGGCACCATTGTTCCAGTAGGTAATCAACCCTTTGTTATTGACGAAGAAAATGCCATCGTACAGATTATCCAGGACTTCCTGATAAAATCCAACGGTATTCAACACAATTAATCCCCCCGGTTCTTGGTCGCTCGCTGGCAAACAGTACGCCGATTAGCCGTCATTTTCAACCACGAAAAGCAACTATCCCGCTTGTATTTCAGGTAGTTTCTGTGATACCTATCACCCCGGACACCACCTTCTGTTGTACCAGGAGAATCCCATGCGACATTGTACCGCACTGCTCTTGCTGTTCTGTTTATTCCTGGGGCTTGCTCCAGCTTCATCTGCGGAAGAAAAAGTCAAAAACTGTGACTACCTGAAGCAGGTGCGGGAAGACCCGCTCACACGCAAGAGCTTTCTGGCACATTTCAATTATGCCATGAGCCTTCCCCTGATGCTCTATGGCGACTATAAACGTAAAAACGACCACCTCTACAAGCCCTACAGTTCCGGCGGAAAAAGCTTCTCACTTGACCGTATGACCATCGGTTGCCTTGAGTGTCATGGCAAAACATTGATCATTCTCAACGACCGCAGCGGGCAGGAAGTGCTGGAACGGGGATTTCACGGCGTTCTGGGCAAACACGCCATTGGGCTCAATTACCACGAGATGGTGTTGAGCAACCCTGGGCAATTCAAAAAACCTGACCCCAAACGAAACAACATCATCTTCGTGGGAGGAAAACTGGGATGTGTGTCGTGCCACAATCCATTCAGCACGCTGCCGTTTCACCTGAATGTACTGGAAACAGACCAGGCGCTCTGCAAAGAATGTCATAACCGATAATCACCACCGCAACAGAAGGAGACCAACCATGTGTACGACCTGCGGATGCGAACCGGATCACCAACATCATCATGATCATCACCACCACAAGCATGATCACGGCAGTCACCAGCACACACACAAGCATGACCATGATCACCGGCATACGGCGGAAGATCAGGAGCCAGCGGGACGGACACGGATTGCCATCGAAGAGGATATCCTGGCAAAAAACAATCGTCTGGCAAGCTTCAACCGGGCACTGTTCAAAGAGAAAGGGATCTTTGTCCTGAATCTGGTCAGCTCTCCCGGCTCGGGTAAAACAACCGTGCTGGAAAGAACCTTGCGCGAACTTTCGGAACGCAAGCGATGCGCGGTGGTGGAGGGGGATCAACAGACCGACAACGACGCCCAACGGATCGCAGCCACCGGGGTTCCGGTAAAGCAGATCAATACCGGCGCCGGCTGTCACCTGGATGCCCATCAGATCATGCATGGCACGGAACAGTTCGATCTGGACCAGCTGGATCTGTTATTTATCGAAAACGTCGGCAACCTGGTCTGTCCGGCGGCCTTTGACTTGGGGGAAGATCACAAAGTGGTGCTGCTCTCCGTTACCGAAGGTGAGGACAAGCCGCTCAAATACCCGCAGATGTTTCACAACTCGACAGTCATGTTGTTAAACAAGATCGACCTGCTGCCGCACCTTAATTTCGATCTGGAAAAATGTAAGGAATATGCCCGGCGCGTCAGCCCCGGCATCATCATTTTTGAAGTATCTGCCACCACCGGCCAGGGGATGGATGCCTGGCACCAATGGCTTTTAGCCGGAAAATAGAAACGAGCGTACTAACGTTCAACAGCTTTGGGGGTATCCCCAAAGCTGTTGAACGTTCTGATGCCAATCCAAGTTCCTCTATTTAACACTAGTATTGCGTTTTGCCTGCCACAATTGCCCGCAAACCCGAGAGATAATCCCCGCTGACAACTCCATATTCGGTAATTATGCCACTGATATAACGAGCCGGCGTCACATCAAAAGACGGGTTGCGTACCATGACCCCCTCGGGTGCAATGGCATTCCCCCTGATATGGGTCACCTCACTTGACGGCCGCTCTTCAATCGGAATCTTGCTCCCATCGGCAAGGGTCAGATCAAAGGTTGAAACCGGCGCTGCCACATAAAAAGGAATATTGTTTTCTTTTGCCAGCACCGCAACCGAGTAGGTGCCGATCTTGTTGGCAGTATCCCCATTGGCAGCAATCCGGTCCGCTCCCACCACACAACAACTGATCTCGCCGCGGTTCATGAAATAACCGGCCATATTGTCGGAAATCAGGGTAACCGGAATATCATCCTTCATCAATTCCCAGGCAGTCAGTCGCGCCCCCTGCAGCCAGGGACGGGTCTCATCGGCAAAGACGGATATGTTTTTTCCCGCCTCGTGAGCAGCACGAATAACCCCCAGCGCCGTACCATACCCGGCCGTCGCCAATCCACCGGCATTACAATGGGTCAGCACTGTGGCTCCCTGTGGTATCAGGGTGGCACCCCATTTACCAATATTTCTGCAGATTGTCAGGTCTTCCGCCTCAATCCGAATCGCTTCTTTTTTAAGAATCTCCCGAATCTGATCCAGTTTTTTGTCACGATTATCCGTGGCGACCTGCTTCATCCGCTTGATGGCCCAAAACAGGTTAACCGCAGTCGGACGAGTGCGCCCCATCACATCACAGACATTTTCCAGCTGTCGATAAAATGACTCGAAGGTATCGGCAATGATCTCCCGCGCCCCCAGGGCAATCCCCATGGCAGCGGCAACCCCGATCGCCGGCGCACCACGGATGATCATCCCCCGAATCGCCTCGGCCACCGAAGAAAAATCAGTATAGCTGACGTAGACCTCCTCAGCCGGGAGGCGGGTCTGGTCAATCATGATCACGGCATCATCACGCCATTCAATGGTTCTAAATGACATCCAGGTACTCCTTTCAGATCGATTTTCTGCACGTAACCATGGAACAGAGTCGCCTGTCAAGTGGTAGCCTCTCAGCTAGCAATTGTCTTTTCAGCACGCGAATGTTAAATTGCTCACCAATATTATTTTCCGACCGGAAGGGCGAGACATGGACAGACGCATCGAAAAAGACTCCCTCGGCAGTATGGAAGTGCCAAAGGACTGTTATTATGGGGCACAGACCGCCCGCGCAGTCCAGAACTTTCCCATTTCCGGTCTGCTTCCCCACCCCACCTTTGTCTGGGCAGTGGTGATGCTCAAAAAGTGCGCTGCAGTTGCCAACATGGCAACCGGCCGGCTGCCACAGGAGATTGGCAGGAGCATCGTCGCTGCCAGTGACGAAGTCCTGTCAGGGGAATTGGCAGATCAGTTTGTGGTTGATCCCTTCCAGGCCGGAGCCGGCACATCGCACAACATGAATGTCAATGAAGTATTGGCAAACCGTGCCCTGGAACTGCTGGGGAAACAGCGGGGAGATTTTTCCTTCCTGCACCCCAATGATCATGTCAACATGGCCCAATCGACCAATGATGTCATACCGACTGCAATCCGCCTGGCAGCGTTGGAACTGCTTGATCCGCTGCTGGAATCGTTGGAAGCTCTGGAAAACACTCTTTCCCATAAGGGGATCGAATTTGACCACATTCTGAAATCAGGGCGAACCCACCTGCAGGATGCGGTGCCGATTCGGCTGGGGCAGGAGTTCAGCGGCTATGCGGTGGCGATTCGTAAAAACCGGGAAGGGTTGGAAGCATGCATTCCGGCCTTACTGGAACTGGGGATTGGCGGAACAGCCGTAGGAACCGGCCTGAATGCTGAACCGGCCTACATCACGGCAATCATTGAACAGCTTGCCATAGGCACCGGTTTTCCACTGGTTGCCAGCGAAAACCGCTTCGAGGCGATGCAGAACATGGATCCCTTTCTGGCGCTCTCCTCGGCATTGCGGCGCTGCGCTGTCACGCTGGGGCGGATTGCCAACGACCTGCGCCTGCTCTCCTCCGGTCCCCGTACCGGCCTGGATGAAATCCGCCTCCCGGCAATCCAGCCCGGCTCCTCCATCATGCCGGGAAAAATAAACCCTTCCCTGGCCGAAATGGCCAACATGGTCTGTTATCAGGTCATGGGGTGTGATCATGCGGTCATGCTGGCAAGTCAGGCAGGACAACTGGAATTGAATGTCATGATGCCGCTGATTGCCTATAACTTGACTTTTTCACTCCAGATACTCAAGAATTGCGTGCAGAAATTCACCCAATCGTGTATTAGTGGAATCACTGCCAATGATGATCGCTGCCGCCACTACCTGGAAGAATCACTGGGACTGGTGACGGTACTCGCCCCCACGATCGGTTACAATGCCGCTGCCGAAATAGCAAAGGAATCAATGACCAGCGGCGCATCAATCAGGGAAATCGTAATTTCAAGAAAATTAATGACTCCGCAAGAACTGGATCGGGCCATGCAGCCACAACACCTGACCGAACCAGGCTTGCCGCTACGGTAATAACAATATTCAACGGCAGTACAAACAACCACAAAGGAGAAACAGGAATGAAAGAAGAAGTACAGAAAGTTCTTGACCAGGTTCGTCCGGGTCTGCAGGCTGATGGTGGCGATGTCGAACTATTGGAAGTAACGGAAGACGGCGTTGTCAAGGTCCGCCTGACCGGCGCCTGCGGCTGCTGCCCCATGTCGACCATGACACTCAAGATGGGGATTGAAAAAGCGATTAAAGAGAAGATCCCCGGCATCAAGGAAGTTGTCCAGGGATAGGCCCTGCAAGAAACCGCTTGACTTTGCATGATCAGTTTTTTTAAGATGCATGACAATTACAAAAGCTGTGAAGAGGAGTAGTAATCGTTTCAGATTTTTCAGAGAGCCGGTGGTTGGTGCAAACCGGTAAATCTTGACGATGAACTCGCCTTGGAGCTGTTTCGGTGAATTACCGCTAGCCGAAATCGTCAACCCGCGTAAGTGGTCAATGAGGTCGGCTGTGATAGTTGCCAGTTGTGGCAGTGCAGCGGATGAAAAGGGTGGTACCGCGACGGCTAATCAATGCCTTCGCCCCTGTTTGGGGCGAAGGCATTTTTATATTCTGAAACAGCACACGAAAGGAGTACAACATGGCAAAATCAGCACCCAAGAAGGATGACCGTCAGATCATCAGGATTTTTGATACGACCCTGCGGGATGGAGAACAGGCGCCCGGCAACAGCATGAACATGGAGGAAAAACTGCGGATTGCCAAGCATCTGCAGAAGATGAATGTTGATGTTATTGAAGCCGGATTCCCGATTGCTTCTGAAGGAGATTTCGAGGCAGTCAGAAAAATCGCCCAGGAAATCAAGGGACCTGAAATCGCCGGTCTCTGCCGCTCCAACGAAAAGGATATTGATCGTGCCTGGGAAGCACTGAAATACGCCGGTGAAAAGGGACGCATCCACACCTTTATCGCCACTTCTGATATCCACATGAAGTACAAACTGCAGATGGAGCCGGATAAAGTTCTGGCAGCGGCGGTCAAAGCCGTCAAACGCGCTGCCGGCTACACTCCCAACGTTGAGTTTTCCTGCGAGGATGCGGTCAGAACCAGACGTGATTTTCTGGCCCAGGTTGTGGAAGCGGTTATCGACGCCGGCGCAACCACCGTCAATATCCCTGATACGGTCGGCTACACCATTCCGACCGAATATTACGACATCATCAGCTTCCTCAAAAGTACGGTTCCCAACATCGACAAGGCGATTATCTCGGTTCATTGCCACAACGATCTGGGACTTTCCGTTGCCAACTCCATCGCCGCTATCCAGGCCGGCGCACGCCAGGTGGAATGCACCATTAACGGGATTGGTGAGCGGGCCGGCAACTGTTCGCTGGAAGAATTTGTGATGATTCTGCGCACTAGAAAAGACATTCTCCCCTTCTCCTGCAACGTGGCAACCGAGCTGCTGACTCCTGCCAGCCGCCTGCTCTCAACAATTACCGGCATCGGCGTGCAACCGAACAAGGCGATCGTCGGGGCCAATGCCTTTGCCCATGAGGCCGGCATTCACCAGCACGGCATGCTGATGGAAAAATCGACCTACGAGATCATGACACCGGAATCGGTCGGCCTGGCAACCAGCGCCCTGATTCTGGGGAAACATTCCGGCAACCATGCCTTCAAGAAGCGCCTGATCGAACTGGGACATGACCTGGATGACGAAAAACTGAAACGGGCTTTCGAGCGCTTCAAAGCACTGGCTGACCTTAAAAAAGAGGTCTTTGATGAAGACCTGGACGCCATTGCCTCAGAGGAATCGCGCCAGGAGGAGAAATACAAGCTGGATCACATCACGGTTACCTGCGGATCATTTGCCGTTGCCACCGCCACGGTCCAGATGGATATTGAGGGTGTATCGGCCAGAACCGCTGAGTTGGGAGATGGACCGGTTGACGCCACACTCAAGGCGATCAAGAAACTCACCAAAACCAAGGCTAAACTGGAACAGTACAACGTGGGGGCGATCACCAGCGGTACCGACGCCCAGGGTGAAGTCACGGTGCGGGTCAGCGAAGGGAATCACACCGTGGTCGGCAAAGGCTCTTCCACCGACATTATCGAAGCATCGGCCAAAGCATTTATCCACGCCCTGAACCGTCTGAATTACAAGCAGAAGAAAGTTACCGAAGGGGTTTAAGCTTCACCCTCTCCATCACGATAAAAGGCGGGATCATTAGTTGATCCCGCCTTTTTGTTACATATAACCTGCAGTTCTTCATCCAAAACAGCAATGGCCACAGAGATTCGCTGAGAATACAAACAGTTCTGCAAAAACAGCATATTTCCATGCAGGCGAAAGACATAAAGGTCTAAACAGTTTGATCTTCCTCTGCGTTCCTCTGTGCCCTTTGTGGTAAATGCTTTTTCAGGTTCATTTCCAATACGAGACCACTTCAAATTCCTTGTCCGCCATTTTTTCAAAATCATTACCGCTGAACGAAAATTCATGCAGCATCTGTCCCTTGACGCTTCTTTCCAGCTGCTGCAGATTGACGATCATTTCCTTGACCGGCTGACCGGTTTTGTCATGCATTGCTTCCGCTTGTTGCTGGTAGGTCAGCTTGACGCGATGGATGTAGATTTTTTCCTTGTTATCCAGAACTTTCGTTGTAGTTTCCACCACTTTCATCTCCGCAGATTTGGGCAACAATTTCTTCATTTTGGCGAGGAAGAAGTCGATTTCGCCGGACATGCGCAGCGCATGTTCCCACTCCTTGCGTTCCCCTTCACTCAGCTTGTATTGAGCGGCATGCACCAGTTTTTCCCGGCTTTCGTCAACCAGTGCGGTTGTCAGGCCAGCCACCTGATACACCTTTTCCTTGTTACCATCCTGCACGGCACGTAAAAAACTGACCGCCAACTCGCCGTTACTGTTGCTGGCCGTGACAACCTTGCCGGCATCGTTCTTTTTACCACCTTCCGGTGCGACAGACTGACTACATGCCACCAACGTCGCCACGCAGAGTGACACCCCGGCCAAACAGAATAGTTTCTTCATTTTATTCATAGCTACTCCTGAATGTAATAAACCCAGGGGGTAAGATCACCCCCTGGGTTATTGCACCTCAATTGTTGTTACACGGGCAACAAATTTATTGGCCGTGCTTGATTCAGCTTACCACCAACGGTGAGCTGCTTTGATACTCGGAACGCTGCCATTCAAGGTATTGGAGGCAGTTCCATGACAGACAACGCAGGTTTCTGTTTTGAGAAGCGCTGTGCTGCGTGCTTCGTAGATCGAACCGCCCTGGGCAATCATGTGAGCCTTGGCAATGTTGGTGTCATGGCATGAGAAGCAGGCCGAAGCAATCGGCGAGCTGACCAGCGTAGTTGCAGCTGCTGGAGTGGTCGCATCAGTTGCCGGGTTGTAACTGAAACCAACGCCGTAGTCATACAGGTTGTCTTTGATGACATAAGGAGACAGGGTATATGCTGTTGCAGAGGCGCCATCATATTTCCCTTTGGCTACGGT
This sequence comes from Geobacteraceae bacterium, assembly GCA_036732725.1. GTDB lineage: Bacteria > Desulfobacterota > Desulfuromonadia > Geobacterales > Pseudopelobacteraceae > CAIPTY01. Next base: position 13,404 of record DAINBV010000010.1, read on the forward strand.
CGGCCACAACATGTTCGGCACGGCATTCAAGGTAGCTGCAGCACTGAAATCATTGGTACCTGCCACATGGCACATTTCACAGTTTCTCAGGTAACCGGGGAAGGTGACATTGTAGTAGGTATCGGTTGCCGATACGGCATGCCAGGTAAAGGGAACCGAGCGCTTGGCCGAAGCATGAATGCCATGGATAAAGGTATTGGCATTGGCTGTCCAGCCGCTGCTGGTCTGGTTGGCGGTGTGACAGAAGGCACACAGGGTGGCATCATTACGGGCGCCGCCATGGAAGCTGGGTGAAAGTCCCAACTGTTCATGACACTTGTTGCATTTGGCTGTATCAACAATCGTACGACGAGCTTTAAAGCCGGTGGCTACTTTTTGTACTGCGATGGTGTCACGAACAACGTTAGGTGTTACGGTGGTCTGGGTGAAGTTGCCGATCAGTGCGCCGGTCAACATGCTGGCACTGGCAGGCACTTTAATCGGAGCAGCAGTCGTACCGGTCAGGGTAGCGGTGTAGACACCGGCAACAGGACCAGAAAGTGTCCCCTGGGTTCCGTTCCAGAGGTTGGTCAGGGAAACACTTGAACGGGCATTGAAATCTGCCGGAGCTGTGATGCCGTCCTGTGGCACCGAGTAGACCACATAGAGGGTTGGGCCACCGCTAAAACCGGTTACCGGCACAAGACCTGCTGTGGCTGCAAAGGTGTTAAAGGTCACGGCTGCGTTATCTTTCTTGATCTGGAATGCAATTACCGGCTGACTGCTGGCATTCAGGGTTACGCTGTTAATGACGTAGGTGAAATTTGACAGACCAGCAGGGGTGTTGGGGTTATTGTAGGTCGGGTCAACGGTGATATGTGCTGCGGCAACTTCCTTGATAGCCCCGGCGCCGACATGACAACCAGAACAGAACTTATCATCAGCCTGGCCACCCTGATGAGTCGCAAAATTGAGCGCGTTGTGGCAGGAACCACAGTTTTTACGATTAGCCTTGGTGCTCCAGTTAGCGGAATCAACACCACCTTTGTGGCACTTGGTGCATCCCCTGATGTCCTGCGGATAGGTATGCTCGCCATACTTTACCAAGCCTGCAGCAATCGGTTTGAAGGAGCCATTAGCAGCAACGCTATCATTCAATCTTTCGCCCATGTGGATGCGATGGATGAAGGTTACGAACTCACCTTCACCGCCGGTGTTGGTGCTGGTGTGGCAGATTACACACAATCTGACGTTCGGACGCTGGGTATGCCCCAACAGTGCGCCACCTTTGGTCTGATCAGGATTAGGAATAGTAGAGAGGCTGTAGTGGCACTCTTCACAACCAGCATTAGTAACCGTGTCACGAGCAAAGGCCGGTTTGTTATTGGCATCGAGCAGCGGCAGACCGGTGGCCGGGGTAAAGTCATACACAAACGCCAGACGGTTAACCGGGTTAATATTGGTGTTGATTGCATTGGTAGTCGGGTTGATCGGACCAGTGGCGGTTACGCCCGGCACTGCAACTGTCGTTACGGTGACGCCAATGCGGTGTATTTTAGCCGCGTCGTAGTTATGGATCAGATCATTGTTGGCGTTGGTGGTTACATCTGAAGCAAAAATTGCTGTGTAGCTACCATCACCATGGTCAATTACCTTGTAGCCATTCACCTTGACCGTACCATCGGCATTGTAACTGGTAGCAGGATCAGCGGAAGGCTTGGTGGCAGCGGTTGCGCCGGCGCCGGAACCTGCCGGGACAGCGATCCCTTTATCAATGTAGTTGACCCAGATGGAACTGGTTCCGTCGGTTCCTTCAGGGATCAGTTTGGCAATGTGCAGGCCAAAGGTGCGCAGTCCGCTGATCCCTTTACCGGTTGCCTTGTTGGTTACCTGGAAGTTAACAATCGGATTGGTGGAAGGGATAAAGGCACTAGTAATCTTTGCATCCAGTTTGATGTCGTTGAGATCATCAAAGGTGAAGGTGCTGGCATCCTTGGCAGGGAGCAGTGCTGCACTGCCAATTGAACCGCTCAAGGCAAGACCGCTGGTGTTGTAAGCCAGAACCTGGCCGCCGTTCTCAAGAACCAGGGCAACAACGTCGGCAAAGGTCTTGCTGACAGCAGCAAGAGTCATACCGGCATCGCCGAGAATACCGGCGAGACCAAGCCGTTGCGACACAGCTACAGCGATGTTGTTGCTATCCTGGCTGATGGAGATGTTAATCGTGTTGCTGGCTGTGATCCCAGCTGCCGGGGGATTGCTTAGGTCAAGCGGTACAATGCTTCGGAAAACACCCTGGGCAACAGTTGCTTTGAAAACAAGCACGGTCTTGGCTGAGGTAAGTGTGAAAGTCAAACCGCTGAACTTGCCACTGCCATCAACGGTTGCTGTTCCGAGCGCGCTTCCATCCTGCGCATTATAAACGGTTACCGAGTTTGCATCACCGGCTGTCAGGCTAACGGCCTTGGAAGATGCTTTGCTGGCATCAACTTTACCATCTACCGTAAGCTGAATACCTTTAGGGGTCGTTTGTACTGAGTTGCCATTGCTGCTGCAACCGGTTAACGGCAAGATTGCAAATGCAACGAGTGTCACTACGTACCACAGTTTTCTGAAAGACATGGTTTCCTCCTGTTGTATTTTTGTTGATTAACGGCGTTATCTGCTTTCCAATGTGCTCTAATATCTACCTGCATCCCCCTTTCTCTCTATAATGTGTTCAAATAGATTGAGCTGGATTACTCCTTTCACCATCAGTTAACCTGACCACCAACGGTAATACCAAGATTCAGCGCAACGGGCGTGATCGAAAAGGTGGCACTGGCAGGCGACATATTCCCTGCCGCGTCAACAGCAATGACGTAATAGCTGTAAGCAACTCCGGATGTAACCGGTGAGTTTTGATAGAAGGTAGTCGTGGTTGAAGCGATCTTGCTCCCATTGCGATAGATGTCATAACTCTTTACACCGACATCATCGGTCGCGGCACTCCACGAGAGCTGGACAGAACTGTTGGATGCATCGAGTGCGATTGCCGTACCGGTCAGGTTGGTCGGCGCGGTCGGCTTGATGATATCTTTTGAGGGGAGTGCCAGAACATCGCTACCCAGCTGGCCATTGGCAGTTACGGTGACTGAAATACTGGGATTGAAAATCGTTTTAACAGCGGTCAGCAGGCTGAATTCAGAATAGATACCGTTCTTGTTGATGGCCTTTACCCAGTAGTAATAGGTTGTATCCGGTATCAACTTTGTATCTTGATAGGTAGTTGTGGTAGCAGACGCAATTTTGCTTGCCGAGGTGAGCTGGTTCGTTAATCCACGGTAGACTTCATAACCGGAAACAGCAATATTGGATCCTGTACCGGGCGTTGATACATCCCATGCCAGAGTCAAAGAGGTGCCATTCGGGTCAAGACTGGTAGCCTTGAGATTTAGCGGAGCCGTGGGTGGAGTTGTATCTATCGCAACCGGCGGAATTTCCGTTGGTGCCGGTGCAGTGACAACTGCGTTCTGCATGGCAGCGGTTTCACTCTGGATTGGTGCCGCCACAGCCGGCGGCAGTGCTGTAATGGCGGCCTGCACAGCTGTCTGATACGGCGCTGCATTAGTTGTCACAGCATTTTTTAACAGTTCGGCAAGAGCTGTTGCACCTTGTGTTTGCTGAATTTGCTCCAGCACCGTCAGAGCCGTTGTGTAACTCTTGTCCGGAGCAGCCAAAATATTGGCGACATTGTTCTGTTTGCCAACATAGTCATTTGCCTGTGCAATTGAGGTAGCAATTTCACTGGCTGGACTCGACGCTTTCACGAATAGCAGGCGATCATAGGCGGCTTGCGTCAGCGGGGTGACAACGGGATTACTGGCCAGTGAACCGTTGGGTATGACCGCCCGCAAGACCTCGCCTGAAGTAAAGGGAACCGGCTGTCCAGTTATTTCACTGGTATAGCTGGCATTGGGGCCACCTATAATTTCAATAACGATCGGTTCAGTGGTAGAGGGAATTATCACCGAATATTTACCATTGCCATCGGTGGTTCCGGCAACGGCATTGAGCGGCTCTTTTGATTTTTGTGCATTTTTGTCGAGCAAATAGACCCAGACCTGTGCTCCCTTGATGGGGCCTTTTAAGGCAACCCCCTTAATGGTCATGGTTTCAGCGGATGGCTCCGGAGCCGGAGCTGTTGTAGCGCCACTTCCGCCGCCACAGCCAGTCAATACCAGTGACAGCCACGACATCAACAATAAGCCGGCGACGAAATGTTTGATCCGTTTATTCATAAATTTCTCCTTCTTTTCGTTTTCTGCCGTTATTTTCCGTTATGGCAATTCTTGCAATAGGCATCCGCGGTTCGTGTTCCCGGCAGATGGCAGGCTGCATTGGTACAGGTTGGGGATGGTAGTGGCGTATGCCCGGTTACATAGCCGGAATGAGCGGTTCGCCATGAGCTGACCGTAACAGGATGCCTGGTAACTTCGCCATTGTTGCCGGCATAGTTGATATGGCAGCTGTAGCAGGATGGTCCGCCAAATGCTCCTCCTGCCAAGGTAGTTCCATGACAGGCGCTGGTGCTGCAACTAGCAGTACCGGTAAGCGGCAAATTTTTATGATCAGGATATTTGAGTCCCGGCTGAGGAGCAGCAGTCCATGTCGCCGGATGTTTTACAAATTGACTTGGTGAATCCGAATGGCAATTCTTGCAGGCCGGTCCACTCAGGAAGACACCTTCCAATTTACTGCCATGACAGGTTGTAGTACTGCAACTGACTGTTCCGCTGGCTTTGACCGTGGCGCCATGGTCCGCGATGACCGACGTCCATGACGTCGGATGTTTGGAGAAGGTTGCCCCTTTTTGCGGATGGCATTTGGTGCAGGATGGAATCTTCCCATCGCTAGAGCCGTTAAGTTGCGTGCCATGGCAGCTGGCATTCGAACATGACACGGCCTTACCTGGAACAGCAATTTCGGCACTGTAGGTAGCTGCATGCCGCGCATAGGCATAGGAGTTCCAGCTAACTGGATGCTTTGAGGTGGGGCTGGCATGACAATCAATACAACTGACTTTTGAAACACCTTTATTCCCCGTTGTTGCCTCAGGTTGTTCGGCATGACATTCCAGACACGATTCGAGGGATGCCTTGGCTGAGGTCTTATGCACACCAACCCAGTTTGACGGATGCCCGCTCTCGGGGCTGAATACGGCCTGTGGATTTTTGTCCCCGCAACCGGCCAGGGCGACTGTAGTTGCCAATGAAATAACAGCCAGTAGAGGTCTTATTTGTGACATGACTGGCACCCCGCATTGTTCTGACGTCCATGGCATTTGGCGCATGAAGCAGGATTTACTTTGCCATCAATCTTGTGTTGACTCAGGTAGTCGCCACGATGGGGAAGATTGCGACCTGGAGCGTCGGCAAATCGGTCACTCGGTTTGATTTCATCTTTTCTGGTGTGACAATCACTGCAAAAGGATTCCTGATGGCAGGAAGCACATGCCTGGCGCGCGTTACTGGCATAAAAACCATGTTTTTTGTAAAAATCGAGAGCCTGGTGATTAAAGTTACTCAGTGAATCATCATGGCATTCCGTGCAGTTTGTAACACCTTTCAACGCTTCAGGATGAATCCTTGCCACGCTGTTCGTATTGGCACAAGCGTACAAAACACACAGCATCAATGACATCGCCAACAGTACGAAAATTCTACTTTTCATGCTTGCCCCCCTTTTCCCGTTTTGTATCAAACAGATAGTTAACCTTTATCAATCCACGCACTTCATTATCAAAGTCCGGGTTTTTGGAATATTCCACATCAGCGCCGATTTTCAGCTTTTCATTGAATTCATAGCCGGCAGATCCGGTAACGCCGTAGCTGTTGCGAATGCCGTTGATGCGGGTGTCATATTCGGTGTTGTTGAAATCAACTGCCAGGTCAGTCGGACCAAGTTTCTTGGAGGCAAACAGACGGTATTCGCTGTAGCTCAAACGGTCTGTCTTGCCATCCATACGATGGTAGGCGCAGCCAACCAGGAACGATTCCGGCAGTGCATAGTTCACACGACCACCATAGTAGTTGGCACGTCCGGCATGTTCATAGGTGTTGGCTTTGTAATCTCCGACTATGGTCAGGTTTTTAATGGGAGAATAGGAGACGCCTCCCCCCAGGGACATCATTTTTTCATCGGTGTTGATGAAATTACTGATGTTGGAGGTAAAGACCGTCGAGGTCATGTTGTAGAAGTAGTCTTTGTACTGAATGTTGGAGAGCTCGGCACTAAAGCGCAGACTTTCCATTGGCAGAATCGAGGCGGTGTAGGCATGTTCCATCCACCCCTTGGTGATCGAGTTGTAGGAAGAACGACCCGTCAGGTCAAGTTGTTTGACAGGATGAACCCACAGGTCGACTCCTTCTTCTTCCCGGAAACGCCCCCCGCTATCGGTGTCACTTTTGAGAGCACTGAGCCCGACGGTATAGTACTGGGGCATGGATTGTGTCAGGCGGCCACCATAGACCAAAAAGCTGTCTTTGGTAGGTGTGTCGGTTGACATGACCGATTTACCGGCATATGCCGCAGCACCGATACCGGCGATGAAATCACTGTGAAGGTAGAGGCCATCCAGTCGTTCCGCAGCGACACCTTCCGTAACAAACTGGCGCCCCAGATTCACCACCGTATTATTCTTGGCGCCTTGATAGCTCAGATAGGCGTACTGCAAGTCACCATCACGATGGGCATCGGTGCTTTTATCCGCCGTATCAACCCGCCCCCAGGTTCCAAGGTAAAACGAGACGGCAGAACCGCTCTCAAGATTCTTGACCACATTGAAACGAAGATACTCATACAGCGGATACTGATTGTCTTTGAAGATGGTTTGTTTCATACGAAAAATGGTTGTTGCTTCGCCTGATACGGATGCATCAGCCGCCATGAGCGGTGAGGTAATCATGCATGAAGCGATCGCCATCCCCCCAAATAGACTTAAAAACTTACCGCATCCGCCCCCTGTTTTTTTTCTCTGGTAGCTTTTCAAAGTAGCCCTCCTTTCCAAAATCGGTGTATCAGATTTATTTAAGATCTTTGTTTAGGACAGTGTCGCGTCAAACTATTACTTGGAAGAGGTGGCCAGTCTGAATCCAAAGGTAAAATGGTAACTGGATCCCGGATTATCCTTGAGTCGAAATGCGACACGGGAGTCCTTGGCAGTGTTAAACCATGAGCCACCGCGCAGCACTCGTTTGTCGCTGCAATTCGGTCCCTGCGGATTGATTTTTGGGCTTTTCTTGTAGTAATCAGCGCGGTAACAGTCGTTAACCCATTCCCACACATTGCCGCTCATATCATAAATTCCCAGGGCGTTGGCTTGTTTCGTACCGACTTTGTGCGGTGTATTTGCCGAGTTTTTGTCATACCAGGCGACCGCATTTATATCGTTACCGCCGGCATATTTCATCGACTTGCCACCTTCGCGAGCGGCATACTCCCACTCTGCTTCAGTCGGTAAGCGATAAAATTTGCCTGTTTTTGCGTTAAGCTTGCTGATAAATTCCTGAACGTCGTACCACCCGACCTGATCAACCGGACAATCATTTCCACAGGAATTATAGCGGGAAGGATTATTTCCCATGACTTGCTGCCATTGCTCCTGGGTTATTTCATACTTGCCAATCGAAAAATCGCTGACACAGACTTCGTGTACGGTTTTCTCTTCCGTATCCCCCATCTTGAAGCAGCCACCCTTGACAGGTACAAAAGCAATGCCGATACCACTATCATCGGTTACCGAGGCAGCATGCGCGGTTGATGTCTGCAGAGCGGTAGCCATAGTCAATGCAGCATAGATACATGCGGTTTTCAGAAGTGCTTTCACAATACTCATAGTCAGGATCTCCTTTTAATTTTATTGTTCCAGAACATTACGTTGCAAAAAGATTCATTAGATGGTCTGTAAAACGATTGACAGAAATGATTGGAGCGATTGAAATCTGGCGTACCGACTCCAATGATCAAGTAGCTCTCTGGAATTGATTATTTTGCGATCATAAGCATAGACCTTCAGCTTTAACTAACAAAGAAGTGTCTGTCCTAAACTTGCCGCCGATTCTGGCAACCCGCGTCTTAGGAGTTTCTCCTATGTTTCAACATTCCACGCAGTGTTTCTAAGCGGCAGCTTAGCTATTACACATACAAGACTATTTCGACCTGTTTTGTAAAGAATTATATTCTTTCATACTACATTTTCAGTCAACTTTATTTTTGAGCTTTTGCAAAAAAGAAGTATAAAACTTTCCAGCAGCTCTCTTCGCTCGGGGGTCAACCCAGCCGTTGCATCAAACATGCTCTCCACATGGTAAAAACCATACATCATGCAGTGAAACCCTCTGGCCATATGTTCAGGCTTGATATCAGCTCTGACATCCCCTCGTTGTTGTGCTTGTTGAAAAAAAACGCTGAGAATATCGAACAGCTCATTGATCAACAGCGTGTACTGATGATGCTCTGTTTCCGGTGCTTGTTGCATCTCGCGGTTTACGATCTGGATCCATTTCCAGTTGACGTCCAAATGCTCTATGAATTTGATGGCGAGCAATTCAACTGCATTCCTGTACGGCATGCATTGCAACTCTGGCATAAGTTCGGTCAGAATCGGGATTGATGAATAGGATCGAACCAACTCCGTCAACAAGGTTGCTTTATTGGTAAAATGGCGGAACAGGGTAACTTCGGCAACCTCGGCTTGTTGCGCAATTTCTCGTGTTGTTGTCCCGACATACCCTTTACTGGAAAATATCTGGAAAGCTGCTTCAAGAATTTTTTGTCGGGTTGATGATGATTTGGCCATTGTTGCTCCGTTTATGTAAGTAATCACTTGCTATGTAAGTAAGCACTTACTGCATTTTGCAGACCAAAAAAAAGCGGCAAGATCGTCAATCGATCCCGCCGCCATAACCATCTGTTTTTAAATTATTTTATCTAAGCAAAAGGGTTTCTGACAACGATACTTTGGTCTCGACGTGGCCCCACCGAAACCATCACTATCTCGCATCCAGCCAATTCTTCCAGCCGTTTGACATAGCTACGCGCTTCCGCTGGCAATTGATCAAAGGTGGTTGCTTCGGTGATATCACTGTTCCAACCGGGAAGTTCTTCGTACACGGGTTCACATTTTTCAAAGATATGGAGCGCTGATGGTAAAGTTTCCAACTGCTTTCCCTGGTAGGTGTAGCCGGTGCAGACCTTGATCGTCTCAAAACCCGAAAGAACGTCCAGTTTGGTCAGAGCAATGCCGGTTAGGCCGTTGACACGTACGGCATAACGAATCACCATGGCATCAAACCAGCCGCAACGACGCGGACGCCCTGTTGTGGCGCCAAATTCACCACCGATCTGACGCAGCTTTTCACCGGTTTCTTCCAGCAATTCGGTTGGAAATGGTCCACTACCTACACGGGTAATGTAAGCCTTGGCAATACCGATAATCTCATCAATCGCACGGGGACTGACGCCAGCACCGGTGCATGCCCCACCGGCACAGGTAGATGAAGACGTGACAAAGGGATAGGTACCATGATCAACGTCCAGCAGCGTACCCTGAGCTCCTTCAAACAGTGCTTTCTTACCGTTAGCCAGGTCTTTGCTCAGTAACAGCGACGTATCGGCTACATACTTGGCAAGTATGGCAGCATAGCCACGATATTCAGCGTAGATCTCGTCGAAACTGCACGGTTTTTCCCCCAGCATCTGTTCCAGTAAAAAGTTCTTTTCTACCAGAAACTCCTGCAACTTCTGGGCAAAAATAGTTTCGTCCAGCAGATCCATCAAACGGATGCCGCGGCGGCCAATTTTATCTTCATAACAAGGGCCGATACCGCGACCAGTGGTACCGATTTTCTTATCGCCGCTTTTGGCTTCACGTGCAATGTCAATCCGTTTATGATACGGCATAATCAGGTGCAGCGATTCAGAGAGTAAGAGGCAGCTGTCATCCTTGATCCGCCCGGACTCTTTCAGCTTGGTAATTTCCTTGATGAATACTTCCGGGTCAAGAACAACACCATTGCCGATAATACAACGCTTTCCTTCATGCAGGATGCCGGAAGGTATCAGGTGCAGTACGACTTTTTCATTCCCGACCACCAGCGTGTGACCGGCATTGTTACCACCTTGGTAACGTACAATATCGTCGGCATATTCGGTATAAATATCGACAACCTTGCCTTTTCCTTCATCACCCCATTGCGCTCCAACCACGATCACATTTGCCATGATTACCTGTCTCCCAGATTTTTTTCGATATGATCCACCAAGTTTTGCATTTGAATCTGTTCCCGCGTCAGCGGCACGGTTTTGCCATCCTGAACACGGACAGCGTTATAGTGATCGACAACTCCTGCTGACTCCTCGACCACCAACATATAACGGATATTCATACGAGCTGCATAGTGCAGTGATTCCGCGAAATCCCTGCGAATGATGTCGCTGGCAACACGATACCCGGCAGAACGCAGAGTACGTGCCACATCAAGCGCAACTTTACAATCGTGCGAGCGATTGAACAGCAGAAAATCTCCTGCCATACTGGCAACCAGATCGGGACATGACTGCAATGCCTGCAACAAATTAAGTACATTAAACGTAAATCCGGTCGCCGGTGCGTCAAAACCGTAACGTGCTGTCAGCGTATCATAGCGTCCACCACTGCAGACAGCTTCTCCCAGACCCTGCACGAACCCTTCAAAGGTTAGCCCGGTATGGTAATCAAGCCCACGAGTTTCCCCCAAATCAACCGTCAGATAGTCGCTGACACCATGCATTGTCAGGATTTCAAGCACCTTGGAAAGATTATCCAGTGCGGCGATTGATCGCTCATTGCGAACCAGTTTCCGAGCCTCCGCTACCACCTCGCAACCTCCGAACAGGCGTGGCAATGCGGTCAGCTCCTGTTTGACTGCATCAGACAGCTGATTTTGTTCCAGTATCCGGGCAACTGCAGACGAATCCTTGCTGCTGACAGCCTGCTGCAACTGGCGCAACGTTTCACCCTGCAGGCCTGAGGCCGCCATAATTCCGCGACAAAACTCCACTTGCCCCAGATCTATCTTGAATTTTTCAAAACCAAGATTCTGCAGCACCTCAATCGCCATGACTACCAGCTCTGCATCTGCTTCCGGTGAATCAAGACCGATCAACTCTACACCGGATTGAAACAACTCGCGACTCCGTCCGGCCTGAATCTCAGTCTGGCGCAACACCCGGCCACTGTACGATATACGATGGGGGAGCGGCCACGTGGCTAACCGCGAGGCAACAATCCGGGCAATCTGCGGTGTAATATCCGGGGGAAATGCCAACAGGCGACCTGACTGACGGTCATCAAATCGGTAGGTTTTACCTTTGAGCTGATCACCCATTCCCAGGGAGAGCACATCCTCATACTCCAGCTTGGGAGTAATGACCCGCCGAAATCCCCATAGCTCGAAGACCCGCCGAATGCGCCCTTCGATGTATCCTATTTTACTGGTGGTATCCGGCAAAAAATCACTGACACCACGTGGTAATGCTATCTCTGGCTGCGTCATATTCATGATTGTGGTTACTGTACTTTCTTGATTAGAAGCGCTGATGCGCCTTTGGTTGAGATCCCGGACCGCTGCACTGCCTGAAGCAGCAGAATTTCATTACGTGACTCATCAAAAACATAATCTGGCATATAATTTTGCGTCTCTTTGGTGCGCCACTTTTCCTCCAGACTGGAACCATTCCAGATCATATTATAGACAGCACCTTTTTTATACGATCGGGCATTCCCCAGCACCCAAAAACCATCGTTTTTTGCAACCAGAACTTCATTCTGGGACGTCACCTGGATCCGCTGATTCATGAAAATCCAGCGATGAATGTCGCCGGTGACCCTTGCATCGGCGCCTTCACGTTGAAAATAGAGTTCACAACCGCCAAATTTATCGTTACTGCGCCACAACTCCTTCTGCTCACGATCATAGACAACCAGGTATCCATCGGGTGTATAGGTTGTGGTGAAGAGGTTACCTTCCTTGTCATGGAACTGGTTAAAGGTGTAAATATTGGCAAAACGGGGCATTTTAATCGGCTTTGACAGTTCTACCCGTGCTCCGTTAAGCTTCGCCTCATACACATCACCATAATAATCGTCATTTCGCCCCATACTCTGGGCGTACAGCTTTTTAGCTCCGCCAGCCAGCGAGATGGCGCGGAAATAATAGGAAAGATCTTCGGTAATCTTGACCAGACGATTTCCCTGCACCTGCAGTATCTGTGAATAGAGATCACTGGCGCGAATTATGGTGACATACAGGTCGGTTTTACCGTTATTTTCTACGGTATCAATTGATATAATCTTTTCCGCAGGGGATAACTCTATGCTCGTAACCAGCTTCAGACCATCACCTTTACGGTAATATGAAACCCGGCGATCTTCAGCCATGAAAATTTCACGTTCCCCGCTGGGGAGTGTCGATCCGATTGCCAGCAGATTGGCAACAGCTTCCAGGCGCTGGCTTTGCCAGCTACCGCTGGCTGTCGTAACCGGCTCACTCTTGATAAAATCACCCGATGCCGCAGGCTGAACTTGTGGAGGGGCGACAATAATATCTGAGTGCGGTGCAGCCGCCGCCGTTGTGGGTGCAGTCACCACTCCATTGACACTGCTGCCATGATTCGTTTTCTGCAGTTCTGCAATCAGTTTATCTGCCAGATTACTCACCGCAGGAATCAGGGTATCTTCCCCCTCCCCCTGCACAAATGAGCGGGCAATAATTTTACCGGCACCAGTCTTGGCAACCGCATCGAGACTGAATATTTTGCCAATCGTGATGTAGGTACCCGTAACCAGAGCATCAGCTTCAGCAGCACTCCCGACCGTAACAATCTGCCCGGAATTAAGGCGCGAGGCCAGCAGTGTCTGTATGACACTCTTCATTTCATCCTTGTTCTTCCCCCCTACAACTGAAACATCAGCCACATAGAGACGTTGCTGCGCCAGACATGGCTGCGAGACAACAAGAGCGGTTACCAGACAAAACAATGCCATCATAATACGTTTCATGTATGTACCTTCCATAGCTTTATCAACCATTTTTGAATTACTGCTTCTGATATTTATAACGCTTGGTCAGCTCAAGCGCCCGCTTAACCCGGCTTACCACACGAACCGGCTGAACCGGCTTCGGAATAAAATCGATAAACCCGAATTCAAGCGCTTTCTGTTCATCTTCGGTGGACGCCTTGGAGGTCAGCATGATAACCGGAATATTCTCCGTCATCGGATTACTTTTAAGTGCCCGCAATAATCCATAACCATCCATACGTGGCATGACGGAATCGGTAATAATCAAGAGCGGTCGCTCCGTAACCGCCAGCTTCAATCCCTCCAGCCCATCCTGGGCCGTAATAACCATAAAACCTTCTTTATTGAGCGCCACCTGAATAACCGTAGCAACTGAAGCAGAATCTTCAACAATCAGAATGGTTTTGCCGGAATCGGCATTAATGGAACTGTTAAGATAGTTTTTAGCAATCACATCCAGGATTTCCCGGCGGGTTGTCAGCACCGGCACGACTTGAAAACCGGTCATACGACTCAACATTTCCATGGTTTCCATGTCAAACGGGTCGGTAATGGCAACAGCCAGCATGTTATCTTTCTGCTTGAGCGGAAAAACCAGCTTCTTCATGGCAAAATCAGAAGGGAGCAGATCCAGCAGATTTTGTGGAAATGTGTGGTTGACAAGATTTTTGATGGTTTTAAAGTTGAACTGCTTGGCAAGCGCTTCCGCCAGTTCTTCCTCAGTGATGACCCCCATCTCTTCCAGCACCATTCCGAGACGGTCCTTACCTTCCTTTTGGCGAACCAGGGCACGTTCCAGCGTTTTTTTACTGATTATTTCCGCCTCAACCAGTATATCTCCCAGATGTTTCATTATTCCTGCCTTCGCCTTTCAGCTTTTCATGCCACGAGTGTTATAGGTTGCGGGTGCAGTACCTGCTCATCACCCGTTATTGTTGACTAATCACGCGGAACCAGATACCCGATACGGATCGCACCCCAATGCCTCCCGTTGATAATCAGCGGAAAAGACATATCGTTAAGAATTTCTCCGGTATCGCGACGATAGGTTTGCAACAGGAAGCCGTCCGTGTTCTGTGCACTACGAATACCGGTGCGATCATTGAAAATTCGCTTGGTGCGGTTGTTATTTTTATCGGTTTCCGGATCACCGGTCAACGGCTTAGTGTAGCGCAGATTGTGACAGGGCGCATACCCATTGTTGTCAACACAGATGGCAAACAACACCTTGCTATCCTTTGAGATAATCTCTTCCTGAAATGATGAGATTTTACGGTCAAAGAACTGGTCAAAACGGGTTGAGTACTTTTGCGGATTGGTGTTGGCAATCGGAACGTACTTGCGGTCAAACAGGGCATCCATTGACAGGGAACTGTCAGCCAGACTGGCGGCTATGGTTGACTGCACGTTTGCTTCCAGTGCACGGATATAACTTTTAGCCGTGTCATGATAATTACCGACCGAGAACTTGCCAACCGTTCCATAAATCTGCTCGACCACATCGGAAAATTGAGCAAAGGCATCGGCGGTAATCTTCATGGTTGTATAGGTAGCCGAGGCCGCTTCCGATACATGATGGATTTTTTCCGTGATGTCCTGGGTTGTGGCGCTCTGTTCTTCCGAAGCTGTGGCAATCTGCACGATCATGGAGCGGGATTCGGCAGCATGCTGCTGAATGTTGTTAAGCTGCTGGCTCGCCTCTTCCGATTTGGCAAGACCAATCTGGACCAGCTTGCTCTCCTCCGTAATCAGGGTTGCCGCCTGCTGGCTTTGCTTCTGGATTGATGCCACAACCCGTTTGATTTCACGGGTTGACTGGGTTGTTTTCTCGGCCAGATTTTTTACTTCACTGGCAACCACCGCAAACCCTTTTCCAGCTTCTCCAGCCCGGGCTGCTTCAATGGAGGCATTCAGCGCCAGCAGATTGGTTTGATCGGCAATATCCTCGATCAGTACCACCATCTCACCGATGTGTGATGACGAAGTTTCCAATTCGCGGATTGCTTCCAGTGCGCCATTGACACTTTCGCTGATCTGCTGCATGCAATTGCGGGTTTCCATTACCACCTGCATGCCACTGGTTGCCGCACTGTCAACCTCCGATGAGAGCAGCGCGGCACGGTGCGTGTTTCCGGCAACATCATTGATCGTTTGCGCCATCTCCTCGGAAGCAACCGAGACTGACAGCGACTGGTCTTTTTGATCCTGAGTCATTTGCAGCGTTCGATCAGTGTCGGCAGCCAGTTCACAGACGCTCGTCCCGATATGGCACGCCTGTTGATACAACACCGAAATGGTTTCACGTATTTTTTGAGTCAACAGATTTACTTCTACGCCAAGCCGGCCGATCTCGTCATCCGAGTGGATTTTAAGGACTTTGGTCAGATCACCCTCGGCACCGGACAGTTCTCCCAGTTGTTGATAGAGCTGGGAGATCTGAACTACAATGGTGCGGCTGAAAAAGAGATAGAGGGTTGCCAACATAACGACAAAGAAGAAGAATCCGACCAATGACATGATAATGGTCAAACGGATTGCCGAAGCAACCCCCTCGTCCAGAGAGGTTGCCACCACAACCCCGCCGAGATATTTACTATCCCCCTTATGGCAACCACGGCAACGTTCCTCATTTGCCAGCGGCACCACCAGATTCAATACCCGTTTCCCCTCGCGGGAAGCGGTAAAGTCTGCCGGTTGTCCTTTTAAAAGAGCAGCCCGGATTTCCTCGGACTGTGTCCCGCCACCATATTCCTTACTATTTGAATCGTACAGTTTGATATCAACAATCTGACCCTTGGTTTTTATCTCACTGATATACGATCCAAACTCCTTCATGTCCCCCTTCATCATCTGATTGAGCAGATCATGGGTAACGGTTGACGCCAGGGTCAGGGAGTTCTTCTTCTGCAGAGCCAGGATGGAACTATACTCAAGATAAATGGACAAAATGCCCAAACCGGCAAAACCGATAAAAAGCGTAGAAGCAATTATTAGTATGATTTTGCCGGTCAGCTTTGATTTAAACATGGTGTGCCCCTTTAATGGTGCCACGAGATCATGCAAAACGGTACAACGATGTAAAAGTTTATCAAAGTGCTGACTGTTTCAGATAACATTCCGCTTTATACAGGTTGGCATCTGCTGCCAATGGAGATGAAGGATTTTCTTTCAGAAAGCGATCAAACAGTTCCACTGCCTTGTTGAAATCATCTTTATGATATGCCTTGAGTGCCCGTTCAAACAGCTGTTGTCCCGTGGTTGCTGTGACTGCCGGATCTTTAGGTGCCGTTGAGGAGGGCATAACACTCTGCAATTGCTGTTCGATTGCAGGAGCGGCAATTCCTGCCGCTGGAAGCGTCTCTCTTTTGACAATGCGACGGTCGGTCTGTTTGCGTTCCCTCGTCTCCCGTGCTGCACTGAACTTTTTTGTGCGACGCGAGGAAGCATCACTTTTTTCCAGTTTTTTAAGTTCACCCAGTGAAAGCTCGGCCGATGATCCCTTGGCCTCCTGTTTCCGCCCTGCCGGGAGAGGAGCTGTTACCATGTTGCGGTATTTGGGAACCGCTTCCAGCGTGGTGCTGGTTTTTTGTGCCGGGCGGCTGCGTTTCGGCACTGCGGATCCGGCAGGAGCAGCTGCAGCAACCGGTGTGGAGGGAAGCGGTATTTTGATCAGATCGCCGGTATAAATCCGGTTGGGATTCTTAATGTTATTAAATAACAGAATTTGCGGGTAATACATCCCTTTGCCGCTGTATTTACGCGACAGACCATACAGTGTATCTCCCGATTGAACCGGTACTTCCTGCACCACCACTCCATCACGTCGCACTCCCCGCTCTTCCGGTGCAATTGCCTTAGGTGAATACAGGTAAAACTGTTCTCCCCATCCGCTGCTGGCAGTCAAACATACACACGCCAGAACTGTTGCCAAGCAAGAGCGTCGCGTCATAGTTAGTACCTGTTCCCCAGTTGATCTTCATATTTAAGGCTATTCTTAACCTCGATCGCGGTACCGACCCCGGTGGCCGGCTTGACCCTGAATGAAACCTTAATCGTGCGCTTCTCACCAGCACCAAGTTCCTTGAATTTCCACAGGACCGTCCCCTTGTCAACCGAGCTGTTGGCTGGTTCGGCTGCCACCAGTTCCAGCTGTTCAGGCCAGTAGCTGTACAATTCGACCACCCTGGCCAGGTTGGTGCCATTATTGGTTATCGTCAACTCAAAGGCAGCCACATCACCCGGCTTGAGTTGTCCGCCTTTGCTCGACATTGCCATCTGCAGTACCGGACGGGAATAAACCAGACGGGTTGAACCGGCAAAGGACTGATTCGGATCACCTTCCGAGGTAAGTGAAATGCGCACATTCCCCTCGGAAGCATCTACTGCAGAGCGTGGAGTTTTGATTTCAATCACGATATTGGCTTCTTCACGAGGAGCAAGCGGTCCGACTTCGGTAATCACCGGTTCACTGGCCTGCCTGATGCCATCGCGATTCAGGTCATTAAACACAATCACTTCACGTGCGCCGGTCACGTCGGTAGTCATCTTGAACTTCTCACGGATATTGCCGTTGTTGGTAACCACGTAGGGAATGGTTACCGTTTGTCCCGGTATGACAACCTGACGATTGGCTGCCGAACGAACCAGCACGCCACGCTGCGCCTGAACAATCGCCGGATTGGAGACAAAGGCTGCCGTTGTTTCCAGCCGGTTATTACGCACTTCCCCCCTGGTCAGCAATTCCTGCCCGGCCAGCGAATCCCCCTTGAGCCTGAACTCCAGTGTAAATTCCTTGCTTTCACCGGAATTGACATTCAGACCAGACAGTATCAGCACACCCTTGGATTCCTGTTTGAAACCGGCTGTCGTTGATTCAAGCGGCTCAAGTTGCGGCGGGTAATCGAGACGGAAGGTAATATCCTGTGCTGCCACGGATCCAACGTTCAGGAGAGCGACTCGATAAGCGACATTTTCACCCGGTAAAGGTTGTGTCTTGGCGGTTTTGACAATCGCACGCAATAACGGAGCGGCGGCGGTAACCTTGACTTCACGCGACTGGGTTGCTTCCTGCAGGAAACGGGATGAAGCCCTGACCGGATGGGTGAAACGCAAGCCATCAATGCTGGCAACAGGAATGAGTAGATTGATAGTACCTTTAAAAGACTCTCCCGGAGCAAGCTGAGTTGTCTGGGTAATGCCTGTTGTCGGTGCTGCTGCTGCTGCTGCAAACCACGCCTTGAATTCGGACGGGAAGCTTGAAGCAAGTGTAAAGACATCATTGCCATTACCACGATTGATCAGTTCAAATGGTATGGCAACCGGCTGTCCCACATTATAGGCTTTTGGCTCTGCCAACAGGTTGAATTCAAAACCGGCGTACTGGGCAACTTCAAACCGCAGTACCTGGGAATTTTCCGGTTGCTCGCTTGCAGCAGCGAGCTGTACGGGAACGGCAACCGCAACACCCAGTTCCTTGAGTTTGGCAGCAGCGGTAGTAGCAGCTTGTGAATTTGGATAGGTTTCAATAATCGACTTATACTGGGCAATCGCTTTTTCACGCAGTTCTTTTTTGGCAGCCGCACCCTTTTCATCAGCAGTGCGCTTCTGCGCCATACGAGCCTCTTCAGCCTTGACTGCAGCCAGACGATCCTGCTCCGCCCGGAGCTGTGCCAAACGGGCAGTTTCCAGCAGCGCGGCAATCCGGCTTTCTTCCTTGGCTTTTACGGCGGCCAAGCGTTCCTGCTCAGCTTTTTCGGCAGCTTGTTTTACGGCAATCGCTCGTTCAGCTGCCAGACGCTCAGCCTCTGCCTTGGCAACCACCAGGCGTTCCTGCTCGGCCTTGGCCTGTGCTGCACGTTCAGCTGCAGCGGCGGCCTGCCGTTCTTTTTCCGCCTTCAGACTTGCCTGACGTTCCTGTTCGGCCTTTTCTGCCGCCAGCTTACGGGTCGCCGCTTGCTCGGCAGCAACTCGCAGTTCTTCAGCCTTGGCAACAGCAATACGTTCCTGCTCGGCTTTTGCGGCAGCAGCCTTCTCGACAGCAACCCTTGCCGCAGCCTGTTCGGCAGCCAGTTTCTCAGCAGCACGTTTTTCATCAGCAGCCTTGGCGGCAGCAATCCGAGCTTCTTCCGCTTTGGCAACAGCAATACGTTCCTGTTCGGCTTTTTGCTGTGCCAATCGGACAACTTCTGCCTGCTCGGCAGCTTTGCGTTCTTCTGCTGCCTTCAACGCAGCAATCCGCTCCTGCTCAGCTTTGGTAGCAGCAGTCTTCTCGGCAGCCAATTTAAGTGCAGCCTGTTCGGCAGCTTCTTTTTCGGCTTCAAGCTTCATCTGTTCAGCTTTCAGCTGCGCCTGGCGCACCATCTCAGCCTGTTCGGCAACAATCTTGTCAGCCGCAAGTTTTTCGGCGGCCGCTTTGGCAGCAGCCAGACGCTCCGCTTCCGATCTTGCTTGTGCCAGGCGATCGGCTTCTGCTTTTTCAGCAGCTTTGCGATCAGCTTTTGCCTTCAACGCTGCCAGACGCACTTGTTCCGCTTTTACAGCAGCAGCCTTGTCGGCGGCGGCTTTTTCGGCAGCCAGCTTGAGAGCGGCCTGCTCGGCGGCCATTTTCGCAGCAGCGGCTTTTTCAGCAGCCAGTTTTTCTGCCTGTGCTGTTTGAGCAGCCAGGCGATCGGCTTCAAGCTTGGCGGCAGCAATCCGTTCCTGTTCCGCTTTTGCAGCAGCAGCCTTGTCGGCAGCGGCTTTCTCGGCAGCCAGCTTGAGAGCGGCCTGCTCGGCGGCCATTTTCGCAGCAGCGGCTTTTTCAGCAGCCAGTTTTTCTGCCTGTGCTGTTTGAGCAGCCAGGCGATCGGCTTCAAGCTTGGCGGCAGCAATCCGTTCCTGTTCCGCTTTTGCAGCAGCAGCCTTGTCGGCAGCGGCTTTCTCGGCAGCCAGCTTGAGAGCGGCCTGCTCGGCGGCCATTTTCGCAGCAGCGGCTTTTTCAGCAGCCAGTTTTTCTGCCTGCGCCGTTTGAGCAGCCAGGCGATCGGCTTCAAGCTTGGCGGCAGCAACCCGTTCCTGTTCCGTTTTTTCGGCAGCAGCCTTGTCAGCAGCGGCTTTCTCGGCAGCCAGCTTGAGGGCAGCCTGCTCGGCGGCCAACTTATCGGCAGCAGCTTTCTCGGCAGTCAGTTTTTCTGCCTGTGCCGTTTGAGCAGCCAGACGATCGGCTTCAAGCTTGGCGGCAGCGACCCGTTCCTGTTCCGCTTTTTCGGCAGCAGCCTTGTCGGCGGCGGCTTTCTCGGCAGCCAATTGTGCCGATTTTATCACACGTTGCTGATCAACTGCTTTTGACTGGGCGCTCGTCTGTTGTGACGCTGGCTTGGTCGCCGGCTTCACAACAGGCCCCGCAGCCAGCTTCTCGCCTTTGTCATAGCGCTCCGTCAGTTTCAGCAGCTCATCTTCAACCGTACTTTTGAGTGGATTATCGGGGTATTCTTTGGAAAACTGGGAAAGATATTTGGCGGCATCCTGCAGATTACCGTTTTTGTAGTAGGCGCGTGAAAGCCAGAACAACGCCATATCACGCAGAGGAGTGTCAGGATATTTCTGCAGCACCTCACTCATTTTTTCAATGGTGCCGGTGTAATCTTTTTGTTGGTATGAATTAAAGCCGGAGATAAATATCTGTGAGTCTTCCGCATCCTGGCAGTAGCCGCGGGATGGGACAATCAGGGAGGCAATAACCAGTGTAATTATGAGAAAACGGATCAGACTGTTGCGACAGGTGTTTAGTGATATCACGTCAGATAACCTCTTCTTGGCGCGGCACGTGGAACAAAGCGCACGGAGAGCGGAGAAATGTCTGGATAAAATGCTTTTTTAGATAGCATCTCTCCGCCCCCCTTGTCAACGAAAGAAAAGGATTTTAGAGGCGTTAGCCGCCATTTGAACGGGCATTTGGCAGACTTCAGCGGATATGATCTTCCGGATATGCGCCAATATTATGAATTGATATATCGGCTCCGTGGTATTCATCTTCTTCATGCAAACGGATGCCAACTGTTTTATTCAGTACACCGTACACCAGAAAACCACTGGCCAGTGCAAACACGATCGCACAGAGAGTTCCTCCCACCTGGGAGACAAAACTGACACCACCAATGCCACCAAGCGCCTTTTGCCCGAAAATGCCGGCTGCGATGCCACCCCACGAGCCGATAACACCGTGCAGAGGCCAGACACCAAGCACATCGTCGATTTTCAATTTTTCCTGTTCGATATGAAAACCATAGACAAAGATCAAGGAGGCAATTCCCCCGACCACCAATGCTGCCAGCGGGTGCATGATGTCACTGCCGGCGCAGACCGCAATCAAACCGGCCAGGGCACCGTTATGAACAAAACCGGGGTCATTTTTCCCCGCCACCAACGCCACCAGAATCCCGCCAACCATTGCCATCAAGGAGTTGACCGCCACCAGTCCCGATATTTTTTCCAGGTTGCCGGAGCTCATGACATTGAAACCAAACCACCCCACCGCCAGAATCCAGGATCCGAGCGCCAGAAAGGGAATGTTGCTGACCGGTATCGGGTGTGATTTTTCCCGCACATAGCGCCCCATGCGAGGACCAAGGATCAAAACCGCCGGAAGTGCAATCCAGCCACCGATGGAATGAACCACCACCGAACCGGCATAATCATGGAATTCCGCCCCACCCATGCTTTTAAACACCCCTTGCAGCAGTGACGCATTCTGCCCCCAGATCAGTGATTCAAACAAGGGATAGGCAAGGCCGGCAAATATCGCACCGGCAACCACTTGTGGCCAGAACTTGGCACGCTCGGCAATACCACCGGAAATAATGGCAGGGATACAGGCGGCAAAGCAGAGCAGAAAGAAATAATGCACCAGATCATATCCCTGGGTTTTTCCCAACAGCTCTTCCGCCGGTTTAAAGAAGGAGATTCCATAGGAGATCGGGAAACCGATCATAAAGTAGACGACCGTTGAAACTGCCCAGTCGGTAAGGATTTTTACAAAGGCATTGACCTGATTCTTCTTGCGAACCGTGCCAACTTCAAGAAAGGCAAAACCGGCGTGCATGGCAAAGACCATGACCGCCCCCAGCATCAGAAAAAGAACATCAGCACTGCTTTTCAAACCGGTCAACATTGACGTGGCTTCCATCACTACATACCCCCGTTGGTATCAGATTGCTATATCCGGCATTGGATATGCACCAACTGGAAGCAAAAGTATTGCCAATCGGATTTTGTTTTAATAATGGCAGGTTACAGGCTCAACAGCCGGACATGGCACCATTTTGCTGCCCTATTTTTATACTGCTGTATAAAATCAAGGCACATATCTCACCCCTGCCTGGCCTGCATCCCGGCATACAACCCGCCACGCTGCAGCAATTCCTGCGGCGAGCCAATTTCTGCACATTCACCATCCACCAGCACCATGACTCGATCACAATCACGAAAGGCTGACAAACGCTGCGACACGATTATTACGGTGCGATCACCATAAAAATTCCCCAGTTCGGTCAGGATTTCTTCTTCCCGGCCAGCATCAACAGCTGAAAGCGGATCATCAAGAATCAGCAGGCGCGGATTCGTTGCCAGCGCCCGGGCAATTGCCAGGCGTTGCTTCTGCCCACCCGACAGCGTCACACCTTTTTCGCCGATCAAGGTGCTGAATCCTTCGGTAAATTTTGCAATGTCGTCAACCAACCCGGCCTGACGGGCCGCCTCGTCAGTCGCAAGGTCATCCTCCTCTGCCAGACCATAGGCAATGTTTTCCCGGATAGTGCGGGAGAACAAAAACGGCTCCTGGGGAACATAGCCGATCAAACGCCGCAGAGCGACCCGAGATATGTCCGTACAATCGAGATCATCAAAAAAAAGAACTCCACGGGAAACCGGCAGCAAGCGGGCAATCAATCGCACCAGCGTTGTCTTACCACTTCCGACCGCACCGGTAATGCCAAACTTCTCACCGGCGGCCACGGAAAACGAGATATTTTTCAGCACCAGCTGCTCTCCGGAACAATAGGTACAATTACGAAACTCGATCCCCTTCTCAATGCCCGACAATTCCAGCGCACAATCGGGATCGCTCAAGGCCGGCACAGCATTCAGAATGGTTGCCAGACGGGACATGGATGCCGCCCCCCGCTGCGCCAGCGTCAGTATCCATCCCATCACCGCCGTCGGCCATACCAGCATGGCAAGGTAGCCGCTGAAGGCAACAAAATCCCCCAGCGTCATACTTCCGCCAATCACCAGGCGTCCTCCGTAGAAGAGTACGACCAGGGTTCCCGAACCGGTGGCGGTAGCCATAACCGGAATGACCAATCCCCGCAAGCGCGCTATACGCAGGTTGTGATGCAGATATTGCAGCGATGTTTCACGGAAACGATGGAGAAAGTGCCCCTCACGACAAAACGACTTGACTACCCGGATGGATGACACCGACTCTTCCGCCAGGCTGGAAAGAGCCGCCAGCTCTTCCTGTGCCTGGAGTGAGCGCGCGAACAGGCGATGACTGATTTTTTTGACTACCAACACCATCACCGGAAACGGCACCACAGCCCAGACGGTCAGCCAGGGATGAATCCCCAGCATCAGCGAGATCGCGGCAGCGTAGATAATGACGGTATTGATAATACTCATGGCGCCAAAGCCGGCCAGCATGCGCACATTGGTCAGATCATTGGAAAAACGGGAGAGGATATCGCCGGTGCGAGAGGTGGAATAATACCCTTGATCCAGCAACATCAAACGCTCAAACAAGGCATTGCGAATACGATACTCGATAATTCGGGCAGCATTGAGCATCAGGGTGCGGGAAAATATGCGGGTGATGCAGTGAACCGCCGCCAGCGCAGCAATCGCGGCAGCATACCAGGAAGAGGGGTAGTGCCGCGTTGCAGGAGCTTGCAAAGCTTCCACCGCCATTTTCATACACCACGGAATGGTCAGCGCAAAACCGTTGGTCGCCAGCAAAAAAAGTGTGCCGGCAACATAACGACCGCGCAGACTACGCAGGTAAGGGATCAAAAGGGAGAGCTGTTTGATGGCAAGACTGCCTTTCGCGCTAGTACTAATATCCGCTCCGATTTAGCTGGTAGCCTTTTTTATAATGCAGCCGAAGATGCTACGCAAGCGCAATCTCCGACAGAGCAAGCACGGTTTAATCTTCGAATTTTTCCCTTGATTTATGCTAGGTTACTGTGATAATCATGCATACTGTATACAATTTTCCAAGGTACTTTTACATAATAATTGCAAGGACTTAACTCTATCAAGCCGCTGGAGTTTTCGTTTGTGGAGGTTGGTGTGGCACAGGTCGTTTTTTCATCATGGGGCAGACAAATCGTTGACAACCGGAATGTGAGCGGTGAGCCGCAGAACGTTTCATTCAAGCTGCCGGTCACCTTTGACGGTCAACAACCGCTTAAAAGTTTTATGGGGTGGGATGGACTGATTCTGTTCGACAGAGACGTGGATGTGGTTGCCATGACCGCCGAATACATGCAACGGGTTCAAACCATGTACTGCTGCGGTCGCTGCACCCCCGGCAAGAAAGGGACCAAGGTCCTGATGGACCTGTTCCAGAGCGTACTGAGCGGTTCGGCGCAGGAATCGGACCTGGACTGCGTGGGTGATCTGGCGGAACAGCTTAAAAACTGCAAGTGCACCCTCTGCCAAAGCGCCACGATTCCGGTGTTTGATGCCGTGCAACATTTCCGTAATGATTTTGTCAATCGCATCAAGGGGTTCAAACCGGATCACGGCAACCGCTACATTCACAAGATCACTGCTCCTTGCATGGACAAGTGCCCTTCCCACATTGATATTCCCAAGTATATTGAAGAAATAAAAAACTATCAGTATGCCGATGCGCTGGCCACCATCCGTGAGAACATGCCGATGCCGGCGGTCTGCGGACGCGTCTGTCCTCATCCATGCGAATCGGCCTGCCGTCGCAAAAACGTCGATAATGCCATCAACATCATGGTACTCAAGCGCACTGCTTCCGACTACGAATGGATGCATAACATTACCCCCCCGGTGCAGATGCCACCTGCCAAAGGGAAAAAAGTCGCCATCGTCGGCGCCGGACCTGCCGGACTGGCGTGCGCCTATTACCTCGGTCTGGCTGGCTATCGCTCCACCGTGTATGAAGCGCTCCCCGAAGGGTACGGCGGCGGCATGATTGCAGTCGGCATTCCGGCCTACCGCATGCCACGCCATATCTTGCAGCGGGATGTTGACATCATTGCTTCCGTTGGTGCAGAAATCAAATACAACATGCGGGTCGGAGTCGACATATCGCTGGCAGAACTGAAACAGCAGTACGACGCCGTATTCATTGCCCCCGGCGCTCATCGTTCCAAGCCGATGGGAGTTGAAGGAGAAGACAAGGGGTACACCGGATTCCTCAAAGGGGGGATCGACTTCCTCCGTGATGCCTACCTCGGCCGGCCAACCGGCATGGGGCAAAAAGTCTGCGTAGTTGGCGGCGGAAATACGGCCATTGACTGTGTCCGCGTTGCCCTGCGTGAAGGTGCCGCAGTATCGACGCTGTTGTATCGCCGCTCGCGCAGCGAGATGCCGGCCGATGTGTGGGAAGTTGATGGCGCTGACGAGGAAGGGGTAACCTTCGAATTCCAGGTGCTGCCGACTAAAATAATTGTTGATAACAACAACCAGATCACCGGCGTGGAATGCGTCCGCATGGCCATGGGTGAGCCGGATGCTTCCGGCCGCCGCCGTCCCGAGCCGGTACCGGGGAGCGAGTTTATCGTTGAATGTGACACCGTCATTCCGGCCATCGGCCAGGACATGGACTTGAGCTTCATCCCGACCGACTTTGGCATCGACATCACCAAATGGAATACGGTTGTCACCAAGCATGTCCCGCTCAAGGATGCTGCGGGGAAAGATCTGAAAGACAGCATGGGGAACATGCTTTCCCGTACCCTGATGACCGATCACGAAGGAATCTTTGCCGGCGGCGATGCTGAGATCGGCCCATTGACAGTTGTTGCCTGTATCGGCAATGCCCACAGGGCAGCGCATGTTATTCAGCGCTATCTGGAAGAGGGGAAAGCGTATCTTTCCGATGACGATATTTTTGATGACCTGCTAACCTACCTCGGCGTGTACGACAAAGGGGAAAAGGTTGCCTGGCTCGATTCAGGTTCACGGGCCGGACAGAATGAAATTCACGGCAAGGCGCGGGCATCAAAGGGGAATTATAACGAGGTCGAGCTCGGCTTCAGCGACAGCACTGCCCAGACCGAAGCTGACCGTTGCCTGCGTTGCTACCGCATGGCGATGATTGCACTGTAAATGACGAAATGAGCAGGAGCGACGGCGCACCCCTGCTGAAAGTGGAGATATAACAGGTATGGCACACAAAGATCACACAGATATCGCAGCAACGGCAACCGTCACCATCGACGGCAAACAGACGACTGTTCCGGCAGGAACAACAATTTTAGAAGCTGCGGCACAACTCGGTATAACGATTCCGACACTATGCTGGCTGAAGAAGATTTCCACCACCGGCGCCTGTCGAATATGTATCGTCAAGATCGAAGGTGTTGAGCGTTTCATGACCGCCTGCAACACACCGGTCAAGGACGGGATTGTTGTCTCCACCACTTCGGCTGAGATTGAACAGGCTCGCCGCAAGACTCTGGAACTGATGCTGGTCAACCACCCCCTCGACTGCCCGGTTTGTGACGCCGCCGGTGAATGTGACCTGCAGGACAGTTGTTACAGTCTCAAAGTTGACAAGAACAACTACCGCGCCAACCTGGAACGCCTGCCGATCCGCTATGACTGGAAACTGCTGGAAAGCGATCCCAACCGATGCATCCTGTGTGAAAAGTGTGTCAAGGTCTGCCGTGAAGTAGTAGGACGTGAAGCAATCGAGATCGTCAATCGCGGCGACAATACAATTATTGACACAAAAACCGGGGAACCGCTCGATTGTGACTTCTGCGGTAACTGCGTCAATGCCTGCCCCACCGGAACACTGATCAGTAAACCGTCCAAATTCGCCGGCCGCCCCTGGGCATTCAAAGTCAGCAAAAGTATCTGTGCCTTCTGTGCCTCCGGCTGTCAGATTGAATACCACGCCAAAGATGGTCGCATCGAGCGGGTAACCAGCAGCGATGATGGTTACAACCGTGGAAATCTTTGTGTCAACGGCCGTTTTGGCTACACGGCCTTCAACGCCACCGAGCGGGTAACAACTCCTCGCCTGGCTGACACTGCCGGCGCACTGCAGACCAGCACCTGGGAGCAGGCGCTGGAAACAGTTGCAAGCAAGTTGAAATCAATCATTGCCGCATCCGGCCCGGATGCAGTTGCCGGCATCGGTTCCCCCCGTGCCACCAACGAAGAGAATTACCTGTTCCAGAAATTCCTGCGCAGTGCGGTCGGAACCAACAACATCGATTCGGAAGCTCGACTTGGCTACCTCCCCTCCCAGATCATCCAATGGGAAATGCTCGGTTACAGCGGTGGCACAACCCCCATGGACGCCATTGAACAGGCAGAAGCGGTGATTGTAATCGGCAGCGACCTCAAGGCTGAATCAGCCGGATTTGCCTATCGTGTTATTCAGGCGGCAACCAAAAATAATGCCCACTTGGTACTGGCTGCCTCGCGGGCTACTTCGCTCAATAAATTTGCCAATTCCTTGCTGCAGTATAAACCGGGAAGTGAAGCCTGGCTGGTCGCAGGTCTCAACAAGGCGCTCCTGGCTGATCAGGCAGTCAACAGCGCCTTTATCCAACAGTCGACCAGCTCTCTTGACACACTCACGGCAGCAGTAGAGGCTCTTTCATTCGATCAGATCTATCAGGCCTGCGGCATCAGTGAAGCAGCTTTACGCAAAACCGCGGCATTGATTGCCAATCGCAAAACCGCCGTGATCTATGGTTCTGAAATCATCCGTTCCAATGACATGACTCAGGCCGTCAAGGGAGTGATCAATCTGGCGCTCCTGACCGGTGCGGTAGGTGAAAACGGCGCCGGCATCTACCCGTTGGACGAAAAAAACAATACCCAGGGGATGCTCGACATGGGGGTCTGCCCCGAATATCTGCCAGGGTACCACAGCTATGCCGCCATGACTCCCGTATTTGGAAAAGCATGGCATGCTACACTTCCAGCCAGCACCGGAAAAAATTTGTTTCAGATGCTGGAAGGGATCGAACAGGGAACTATCAAGGCGTTGTACGTCATGGGAAGTGATCCGCTGCGTTACATGCCGGAGCGCACCCGTTGGGAAAAAGCACTGCAAAAGCTCGAACTGTTGGTCGTGCAGGATCTGTTCATCACCGATACCGCCCGCTATGCTACCGTATTCCTTCCGGCTGCCACCGGCGCCGAGAAAGCCGGTTCATTCACCTCCATCGACAACCGTGTTCAATCATTTACCCGCGCCATCGCACCGGCAGGTCTGGCAAAAACCGATGCCGACATACTGACAACACTGCAATCACTGCTGGCACCGGTCATACCTGAGAAAAAGCAGACAACAGCCGAACTGGACCATGAGATCACCACGCTCTCCGGTCTCTATCGCGAAACCTGTAACGACCAGGGGTGCAGTTTATGGCGTGTCAAAAACCGGGTATCCTTCAATGACAAACCGGCCCGCTTCATGGCAAGTTCACCGGCAAAACTGACAGCCAATAATCCTGCGGTTCCCTACCAACTGGTGATTGGCAGCATCCTGCATCACAACGGCACCTACACGATCCACTCAGCCAACAACATGATGGTTGCCGCTACCCCCTTCATATCGATCAACCCGTTAGATGCCCGTTCTGCCGGGATCTCCGAGGATGAGATCGTGACCGTAACCTCTTCAACCGGCAGCGTGACTGCTACGGCGCGGATTACGGACGCGGTGCCGGCCGGAACCCTCTTCATGCCTAATCATTACCCGGAGACGACCCCTGGTTTTCTGAGCAAGGAAAACGCCCTGTCCGTTGCGGTAATGCTGAAACGCTCATAGACAACGGCCACACCAACCAATACCGTTATTCATTTGTTACACACAGAAAAAGCGCTCCACATCAGGAGCGCTTTTTCTGTGTGCATTCACCATCCCACCTGTTATACTCTCCCGCCATGAGCTGGAAAATAAAACAAAAGTTACGGATTTTACTGAACGCTGAAACCAACCTGTGCCAGCAACATGGCGGACGCGGTGGCGCTCTTTCCATCTGCCTGGTCTACCCGAACCAGTACCACACTGCCATGAGCAGCCTCGGATTTCAGACGGTCTACCGCATCTTGACCGAAACGGCTGATATCCAGTGCGAACGCGCTTTCTTGCCAGACCGGGAAGATTGTGACGAGTACGCCAAAAGCGGCATCCAGCTCATGTCTCTGGAAACTGAACGTCCTTTGGGTGATTTTGACATCCTTGCCTTTTCCACCTCCTTTGAACCTGACTACCTCTCCATCCCGCGCATACTTGACATGGCCCGCATTCCGCCGTTATCTGCCGACCGGGATGACTCTCACCCGCTGATCCTGGCAGGGGGGGCGGCTTTTTTTATCAATCCCGAACCGGTGGCCGACTGCATCGACGCTATCTGTATCGGCGAGGGTGAAGTAATTCTGCCACCACTGCTGGCGCTGCTTACCTCGGGCGCTCAAGGGAGTCGAAGCAATTTGTTGCACGCTCTGGCATCGTTGCCAGGGGTATATGTCCCCTCGTTGATTTCCCCCCGTTATGATCAGGATGGTGTCTGTGGATTCGAGAGCGGCGCCGGAGTCCCACCCCAGGTAGTGCGCGGTTGCAGTGATCCGGCTGAAAACCAGCCGGCCTGTTCGGTGATACTGACAGAGCAGACCGAATTCAACGATATGTTTCTGATTGAAGTCAGTCGCGGCTGCCCTCGCGGCTGTCGCTTCTGCACCTCCGGTTTTATCTATGCCCCTTTTCGCTATCACCCGCTAGAAATCCTGATACCGCAGATTGATCGTGGACTGCAGCACTGCTCCAAAATCGGTCTGGTCGGCGCCGCCGTCTCCGATCATCCCGCCTTCAATCAACTCTGTAACTATATCGTGACACAAGGGGGGAAGGTCTCGGTTTCATCCCTGCGCATCGACCGCATCGGAGGGGAGGCGTTGCAGGCACTCCAGCAAAGCGGACACAAGACCATTTCGCTGGCCCCCGAGGGGGGATCCCAGCGTCTGCGGGACATGATTCGCAAGAATCTGACCCGTGAGCAGATCCTGGAAACCTGTGAGCGGCTGATCGCCAACGATATTCTCAACCTGCGACTCTATTTCATTATCGGCCTGCCAACTGAAACCAAAGAAGACCTGGACGAGTTGGTGCAGCTGGTAACGGAAATCCGCGGCCGTGTGGTAGAGCGCGCACGCGCCAACCGACGACTGGGAGAAATCATCCTCTCTGTCAATCCATTCATCCCCAAACCGTTTACCCCCTTCCAATGGTGTGGCATGGAACCACTCCCCTCTCTGGAAAAGAAAGTAAAGTTGCTCGAGCAGGCCTTCCGTCCACTTTCCAATGTACGCCTCAAGGTGGAAGGATTGAAGGAGTGCTACCTGCAGGCGCTGCTGTCGCGGGGTGATCGCCGCCTGACCCCGCTGCTGCTGGCAATGTCCGAGGGAACAGGTCTCAAAAAGGGTGCCCGCATGTGCGACATCGATACTGCCGCCTACGTCAACCGTACTATCCCGCTGACTGCCGCGCTCCCCTGGGATACGATCGCCTCGGGGGAACGCCAACAGCTTGAGCAGGAATACCGCCGCGCATTTAGAGATGAGGAACCAGATGATTAAAATCTGCAGCATCTGTCACAAGGAATTTGATGATACTGAGGAACAGTCGCTGTACGCCAGCGCCGGTGAATGGCTGGCCAACGAGGTCTGGGATGATGCCGGACAACTCTGCCAGCTCTGCCTGGAAAACAGAACCCGCCTGGTGATGATGTACCACCCCGAGTACTATTCCTGACAACATACCAGCCAACCCGCCTCCCCCCACTGGCATCACGCCAAAAACCATTGATATTTCAATCAAAGATGGTATAAGTTCATCCGTTGTTTTTATGCATGCATTATAAGCAAGGATATTCCATGAAAATTAAAACAAAACTGATTCTTAATATGGTGATCGGCGCCCTCGCCGTCTGGTCAATCGTCATTACCAGTATTTTCGGCATGACATTCATCAAGGGTAAACTGGCCTACCTTACCCAGAAAAGCACCCCCTACCAGATGCGCACCATCGAGTTCCAGAAAGAGCTACAGGGGACGATCACCGACCTGGTCAAGGTCAACGCCGCCCGCGACATGAAGGAATACCAAACCTACCGGGGCGAGGCTGAAAAATCGCTGAACAGCGTTAAAGCATCGCAGCAGTCGCTGGAAGAGATGGCTAACAGCAAGTTTGAAACCTACGACGAACTGACCACCATCAGTCAGGAATTGTTTGCGGTAGCTGCCAACCGGCTGAAGAGCGAGGCGCTGGCCAATGACGCCAATCAGAAGATTTCTTCCCGGCTGAAAGATGCATCACTACGACTCAAGGAATTGGACAAGCGTATCCGCATCCTGCAGACCGGTCGCACCAACTCGTTTGCTGCCGCCCTACGCGACACCGGCCAATTTTCCGGAAAAGTACGAAGCGTAGAAGAATTACGTAATCTTATCAAAGATCTGCAGATGATTCTGCTGGACATGAAGGCGGCCCAAAAAAGCACCGGTGTGCTGATTGCCAAAGGCAAACTGAATGCGGTAAATAACAAGATTAGCAACAACAGCTATCAAAAAGACAACCCCCAGATTGCTGCCGATTGCAGAGCAATTATCAACCAGATTGAGGAGTTCGCCAAGCTGCAGAGCGCAGCGCTTTCCCAGAAAACCGATGAAGCAAGGGATAAGTCGATTGCAGCCGGCAAGGAGACCGCCGAGAAGGTAAATGCCCTTTTCCTGACTCTGGAGCAGGAGGCGACACTTGCCAATGAAAAGTTTGGTATTGAATCAGGGCGGCAGGGAACCATTTTTTCCCAGTCCAACGCAGCCAACAGTATTCTGATCAGCAATTCGGAACTGGTGGCACTCGGTATGTCGCTGGAAGGGTATTCCAACAAATTGTTCACCCTGACCAGCATTGCCGAAATTGACAAACTAACCCCGGAAATCAACAACGTCTTTGCCAAAGTTAACGCCATCACCAAGGACTTGAACAGCTCGTTGGCCAAAATTGGCGTCCGGGAAGAACTCAAGATCCTGAATGCCGTACAGGGATCGCTCAACGGCATCCGGGGTGAACTGTTTGCCGAAACCGGAATCGTGACAACCCTTAAAGCGCACCTGCATGCCAATGAGCAGGTGATCAAGATTGGCGACAAGCTGCGCCAGCTGGTGCTCAAGCAAGCTGAAAAGGGAAAGGAAACCGCCTCGGCTGCCCGGGGTGATCAGGAAAAGGCGATTGCCACCGTCAACAAGATGGTTAAAACCAGTACCTTCATTGTCCTGCTGCTCGGCTGCTGTGCTGCCGTGATCGGTACTTTTTTCGGTGTCTGGAGCTTTCGTTCCGTCATCAAGCCACTCAATCAGCTGATCGTCGTGGCTGAAAGCGTGGCCGAAGGAAACCTGCATACCAGCGAGTTGCGGCACTCCAACGATGAGTTTGGCCAGGTACAGACCTCCATGCAGAAAATGGTACACAACCTGCGCGACATGGTCGGGCGGATAACCGCGACCACCTCGACCGTTGCCAGCAGTTCACAGGAGCTGGCATCAACGGCCAATCAACTGGAGCAGAACTCCCAGACCCAGACCAGCGGCATCGAGACCACCGTCACCGCCATGACCGAAATGGTACAGACGATTCAGGATGTTTCCGGCAATGCCATCAACACCTCCGACTCGGCCGGCCGCATGAAACAGATTGCACTGCAGGGACAGCAAGCCCTTGACATCACCTCACGGGAGCTGTTCGCCTTTGCTGATATAGTTCGCCAATCAGCTGAAAAAACTGAGGCGCTCGGCGCCAAATCAGAAGCGATCAACGAGATTGTGGAGATGATCAAGGATATCGCCGATCAGACCAATCTGCTCGCCTTGAATGCTTCTATTGAAGCTGCCCGGGCTGGTGACATGGGGCGTGGCTTTGCCGTCGTTGCCGATAGTGTTCGCCAACTGGCGCACCGCACCATCGAATCATCGGATGAAATCGCTCGTACGGTAAAAGGAATGCACGATGAGGTCGATGCCTCGGTAGTGATCATGCAAAAAGAACGTAAAGCAATCGAAGGAATCATTCAGCATGTTGATGGTACTCTCAAGTCAATGGGTGATATCGTCAGCAACGTGGAGCAGGTGTTCGGCATGGTGCAGACCATCGCCACCGCCACCGAAGAACAGTCGGCCACGGCCGAAGACGTCAATCGCACCATGGTAGGAATTCATGATGTTACCCTTCAACTGACTCTGTCGGTCAATGAGATCAAGAACACCTCACAGAACTTTGCTCAACTGGCTGGCGACCTGCAGCAGATGGTTGGCTGGTTCAGGTTGTAATTTCGTATTCACTACAGAATAGGGAGGAGAATCAACATGCCAAAGAAATTCATACTTTATCTGATCGCACTACTGACAGCAGCGACACCAGCAATGGCCGAAGAGCTCAAAATCGGCGCCGGCGCCGCACCGACTGAAAATGTACTGAAACCGATCGAGGCAGCCTTTGAAAAAGCATCCCAGCTTGATCTTTCCATCATTGCCAACGGCCCCAAGCAGGCCTTCATCGACCTTGAGAGAGGCGCAGTCAATGCCGCTGCTGCCGGACTTTCCTTTGATGACTGGATGTCACTACTGAACAAGGAAAAGGTTGTTGTTGCTGATCCGGCAGTTTATCAGGCGATAGTGATCGGTAAAGACAAGGTGATTGTCATCGTACATAAAGACAATCCGGTTCCTAAACTTAGCAAAGCCGAGTTAACCGCTATTTTTACGGGAAAGACCACCAACTGGAAGGATGTGGGGGGAAAGGATGCGCCGATATTGGTGGTGTGGGGAGGGCTGACCCAGGGAACCAATACCATGTTCATCAAACATATCATGGATGGCGCTCAACCGACCAACGAGGTAATCAGTGCATCGACGGCTGAGGATGTTCGTCAGAACATCTCGGTCAATCCCGAAGCGATCGGCATTGGCCCGCAAGCTATTATAAATAACACGGTGCGTTCACCGGAGACTCCGGAAGTGGCACGTCCCATCACCCTGATTACCAAAGGGGCGCCATCAGCCAATGTCCAGAAGCTGATTGATTTCATCAAAACCGAAGGCCCGAAATACATCAAATAACCAGCCTGGGAGGGCAACGACATGTTCAAGCGCATTTCTCTGTTAACCGCAGCAACGGTAGCACTTTCGACAACCCTGGCATTTTCTGCCGAGATCAAGGTTGGCGGTGGCGGTGCAGCCATTGCCACCATTTTCACCCCGATCAAGGGAGCTTTTGAAAAAGCGACCGGCAATAACCTGATCATCCTCCAGAGTACCCCGGCACGTGGTCTGGCCGATCTGGTCACCGGCAAACTGGATGCCGCCGTAGCTGCCGTACCGTTTGACAGCATGGTAGCCGGGGCGGAAAAGGAAAACGTCAAGGTTGACAAGGCAGCCTTACAACAGGTTGAGGTCGGCACCAACAAGGTCGCTGTTTTTCTTCACGCTTCAAACCCGGTCACCAGTTTGAGCAAGGACCAGCTCAAGGGGCTTTTTACCGGCAAGATCAGCAACTGGAAAGAAGTCGGTGGTAAAGACGGCGCGGTTCTGGTGGTATGGGGTAAAAACTCTCCCGGTCAAAATGCACTGTTCACAAAAATTATTCTCGATGGCGATAAAGTCGTGTCGGAAAATCTTGAGACGACCGATTACAAAGGGATCAAGGACACAGTGCTTTCCAATCCGGAAGCGATCGGCATCGATCCGTTGGGAATGGCAGATGAAAGCGTACGAGCGATCAAACCAAATCCCGCCGTAACCTCCACCATCAGGTTGGTGACCAAAGGAGTTCCTTCACCGGCCATAAAACAGCTACTCGATTTCATCAAGACAGAAGGTCCAAAGTACATCAAGGAATAACCGCAACATGCTGTGTAGCCATCGAAAGGCCGGGGAAACCCGGCCTTTTACATTTCATGGAAACTATGTTAGTGTATTTCCCCGTTGTTCCGGTTCGTACAGCCAGGGCTGGTTGTGTTACTGTCAATTATTTTTCGCCACAAGATACTTGAAAGGCTCATCATGAATTTTATTCTTGATCTTTACCTGGGTCTGAAAATCCGCACCAGAATCGCATTGCTTTGCCTCTGCTACAGTTTCTGCATTATTGTTGCCGTCATCCTGGGACGCTCTTTTACCTTACCGGTTGCGATTGCCTCAACCACCGTTTTTGTCCTGCTCGGAGCGATATTCAGTTACCTGCTGTTCTGGACGATCAATGACGCACTGCAGCGCATCATCGTGTATGTAAACGGCATCAGCGCCGGTGACCTGTCGCAAGACATCAAGGCCAAGCGCAACAATGAAATCAGTACCATTCTGCGCGGTATCAGCAGCCTACAGACAACCATGCGCAGTATGATATCCCAGATATCCCAAACCTCGGACCAAGTATCATCGGCATCACGGCTCCTGCGGATCAACGCCGATCAGATTGCCGCAGGAACAGAAGATGTCGCGTCCCAAACCACAACCGTTGCCATTGCCAGTGAACAGATGTCAGCCACGTCGGGTGACATTGCCAGCAACTGCCTGAATGCGGCGCAAAATTCCAGCCATGCCAGCGATGCCGCACGGGAGGGAGCCGATGTGGTGCGTCAGGCAACCGGTGGTATGGAACGGATTGCCAGCCGTGTAAAAAAGACCGCCAAAACTGTTGAGGAACTAGGGGCACGCTCAGACCAGATTGGCCAGATTATCGGCACCATCGAGGATATCGCTGATCAGACCAACCTGCTGGCACTCAATGCTGCCATTGAAGCTGCCCGGGCCGGTGAACAGGGGCGCGGTTTTGCCGTGGTAGCCGATGAAGTCCGTGCCTTGGCAGAACGGACCACCCGCGCTACGCGTGAAATCGGGGAAATGATCAAGGCGATCCAGAACGAAACCAGGGGAGCGGTTGCTGCCATTGAGGAAGGGGTTGCGGAGGTAGAAAAAGGGACTGAATATTCGCTTCAATCAGGACACGCTCTGGAACAGATACTTCAACAGATCAACGATGTCACCATGCAGATCAATCAGATTGCCACTGCTGCCGAACAGCAGACGGCAACCACCGGTGAAATTTCCAGCAACATCCAGCAGATTACCAGCGTCGTACAGCAAACCGCCCAGGGAGCAACCGAAACCGCGGCTGCGGCGGCAACGCTTTCCGCACAATCAGATGAACTTCAGCGACTGGTACGGCAATTCAAGCTGTAGCAGAGTCCCCCATCCCGCTCGTCGGGCGGATAAACTTCAAGAACCGTTCTTCCAGTCGGCCGGCATCTTCATGCCGGCCGACTGTTCGTAACACTTCAATCACACACTCTGCAGTACAGAGACAGGCAACTTTCTGATTTTTCCTGAGATTATAGCGCGAGACTCCAGCTGGTTGCAGGTTGACGCGCCGGACTTGCTGCAGATACGGACTGCGCTGGTGGATTTTGCGGGCTTCATGCCAGGTGCCGTCAATCAGGATAAAGTGGTCGATGCCGCTTAAATCATCATCATTCTGGCCGGAGGCACCAGGATAAATCAGCGCCACCCCACCCGCCTCGATATCCTTGAGCAATTGTTCCGGTGGATTGATCCGGTCCCAGCGAACCTGATCGGCTTCCTCTCCCAAAACATCCAGCACCAGACGCCCCGTATTTGATTTTTTGGGAAACTCTTTGAAATGGGTCAACAGGGTGAATTTCATATCGCTCCAGGCAGCCTATTTTCCCTGTTTGAGCGGGTTCTGCTGTTTCCAGAATATACCGAGGACTTCACGTTCCTTGGCATTCAACCTGGCCCCTTTTTTCTCCATTTCCTGCTGGATCTTCACCATATCCTTGTTGCTTTTCAGCGCTGCATCGATAATCTTAGCGCTATGGCATTTGGTACATTTTTTATCAAGTATTGCCTGGGCAGCCTTTGCATCGCCACCCTTAACGTTCGCGTTGACCGCCGCTTTTTCAGCACCCCACGCCAATGATGTCAACAAGGCTGTTGCCAGGACAAGTATCACTACTTTTTTCATACTATCTCCTTTTAAAAAAAGGCTTGCCCCAGATTTGGGCAAGCCTGGTAATAATTCTCTCCGTCCTGCGAGATCCTATTCGCGCACGTAGGTATCCATATCGGAATCGTTGACCATCCCCATGATGTGGGAGTATTCAGCTTCGATCAGGTCATAGTGCCCCTGGGTTTCCCTGACAACTCTTTCGAAAACGGTGCGTACACCGGGATCTACCACACCGGCAGCCAACTGGGTGTACTGGCCGATGCACTCTTTTTCTTCTGCCAGCGCCAGTTCAAACGCCTTCTGTTCACCGGTATTTTCATCAATTGCCTTCAACAGCTTGACATAGGTCGGGTTTTTTGTATCAGCCGGCGCATTGATATAGCTGGTGAGATCGCCAAATTCCGTCCCTTTGTAATGCGCAAAGAAGGATTTGAGATGCCCGACTTCTTCGTTGGCGAGCATATCGAGCGCTTTTTTGGCGCGTTCGTTAGTTGCAATCGATGCAGCTTTACGATAAAAGTCCATGCTGTCTTTTTCAGCCTTGATAGCCAGTGCCAATGCTTCCTGCAACGAATATTCTTTTCCCATGAGACACCTCCTGTTTGAATAAAAGTGTATACAGTATAGCCATAAAATCAAAATGTTCAACTACTTTGTTAATTTTGGCAATCGCTTACCGGTGCTGAAATTCCAGCAAGTTATTGATCACGACTCCCGCCATTGTCAGCCCGAACAGGGAAGGGAGATAGGAGATGCTGCCAAGAATAACGCGCCGGTGTTCACAACTGAATTGTTGGCTGCCGCGATTGGGACAGATGCACTCGCTACCGCAGGCCGATGACGAAGCAGGATCAAGCGGGCGATGCTCCTCCGTGGAATAGACCACCGGAACACCACTGACAATCCCGGCTTGCCGCAGAATTTTACGCATACTGCGCGCCATGCGACACTTTGATGTATCGGCAATGTCGGCAACTTTTATTTGGGCTGGGTCAAGCTTGTTGGCGGCCCCCATGCTGGAGATAACCGGTATCCCCGCTTCACGGCAGTAGATGATCAGTGCAGCTTTTGCAGTAAAATGATCGATGGCATCCAGTACATAGTCCGGTTTGCAGGAGAGTATGTTCTCGGCGCTAGCCTGCGAAAAGAATTTATGGCACTCCAGTACCGTTGCCTGGGGGTTGATATCCCGCAGGCGTTCGGCCATGACGGCAACCTTTGACCGTCCGACGCTGCTGCTGGTGGCATGAATCTGGCGGTTGCAGTTGGTCAGACAGATGTCGTCAAAATCGACCAGCGTGATGGTACCGACTCCGGCCCGCCCCAGCGCCTCGGCAGCGTAGCTGCCAACGCCGCCAATACCGCAGACAACCACATGACTGGAACGCAAACGTTCCAATCCGGCCGCCCCAATCAACAGTTCTGTGCGTGAAAAACGATGTAGTGCCATAGTTACTTATCCTTAGCGTAAGGTGCGATTCCGATTACCAGCCGCCCGTCGTCATCTTTCCAGCGCAACCAGCCAAGCCCCCCCTGATCAGTCAGCACCTGGGCCCAGACGTCGCGCAACATCAACACCTTGAACTGCTGGCGCGGAGTGACGGTGACAACAGGAAGCTGATTCGGCTGCTGATACAACTGGTAATACTTTTTTTGCAGCGCCGGCAGCAGCCTGACCGTATTTTGCCGCAGCCAATGATCGTAGGGATAAAACGAGCCGTCCCGCTCCGGCTTCAACCATCCTTCCCGTCCGGCACGGTCATAGATGACCTTGAACCACTCCCCCTGACGGCGGGTCACAACCAGCGGAGGGAGCGACGACAGGTTGCCGAACAAGCCGTCAAAGAGGGGGAGCGCAGCAGGTGACAGTTCTGACAGGCGACTTAGGCCAGGTTCATGGTACAAATAAAGTGGGAAATTGGTGGCGGATGATTGTGGTTTAAGTAGCAGTACGCCCACACCTGCCATGGGACGGTGGCGCGGAAGATAGGGTGCTGGTGCTGCCAGCGAAACAGTAGCGAAACAGAACAGGATGAAAGCAACCGCGGGAACATACCTCATAACATTGATACTTAAAGCTGGCCGGAAAAGAGTGTACGAAGTTGTTCCAGATAGTCCGCCGCCGTACTATCCGTATCAAGCGGTGCCCAGGAGGCAGTTTCTTCAGCAGTCAGCGGGAGATAGGGGCCGGCCTTGGCTTCATAAAACACCGTGCCTGTTTCAAGACTTACGGCGGTGTGATAGACACCGTGAGGGATATCAGCCGCAACTATTCCATTCTGGCGAGAAAGTATCGTACATTCGATCGGTTCACCGTTCTCGGAAAAAAGAATAATGCCGAGACGCCCCTGCATGAGAATAAAGGCTTCATCTTTCTCCGGGTCGAGGTGCCGATGGGGACGGATGTAGGATGCCGGTTCGATGGCGTTCAACAGACGATGACAACGTGACTCGTCGCAGGGATGAAGGTTGTAGTTCTTGCGCAGGCGGGGTGAGAGGAGCGCGGCGCGGGAAACCTGCTGCAACAGATCATCGGTAACCAGCTTCATGACAGGTTTCATATCAGCGATCCGTCAGCGCCAGCTGGTTACCGTCAGGATCGGCAATCACCGCCATCTTACCCCACGGGCTCGATTCCAGCGGCTCCACTATCCGGGCCCCGGCAGATGTCAGAGCGGCATACAGTTCCACAATATTTTCATCCTTGAAGGTGATGCCGGTATGGCGCCCCACCAGTTTGCGCGCTTCATCAGTCAGCGCCAGGGCAATCCCGAAGCTGGTGACTGCTCCCGGTAAAAACTCGACCATCATTTCACTCTCACCCGCCACCGGCAAGCCGAGCAGACCGGCGTAAAATGCTTTTGCACGGGGAAGGTCGGTGACAAATACTACGGTATTTTTAAATGAAACGGACATAAGAACCTCTACAAGCTTGTTAGTTTACTGCAAAAGCAGACAGCCACAGAGAACAACGGGATGCTCGACCCTCTCCTGCGGCGCAACCTGGGCGGCAACACGGCAATGGAATCAACATCCTGCAACCTCTGTGGCTGATAGCTGTTACAGGTTTATTTCTGGGACAAACGGTGAACGCATTCAACCATGAATTTGGCATTTTCCGGGTTGACTGTCGGCAGGATACCATGTCCGAGGTTGAAGATGTGACCAGGACGCCCGGCATTTTCATCAAGCACTCGCTGAACTTCACGCTCAATTATATCGTGCGATGCAAACAACACGGTCGGATCAAGATTTCCCTGAACTGCCATGCTCCCGAGCTGGTCACGGGCAGTGCCGAGATTGACGTGCCAGTCAAGTCCCATCACATCACCACCAGCCTTCTGTACGCTGGGGAGAATCGCACCGGCTCCCTTGACGAAATGGATAACCGGGGTTTCGGTCCGGTTCAGTCCGTTGATCAGGCGAGTTGTGTAGGGGAGTACATAGCGTTCATAATCTGCCGGAGAGAGGATTCCACCCCAGGTATCAAAGATCTGGATTGCCTGGGCGCCAGCCTTGATCTGGGCATTCAGGTATTCCATGTCCATGGTGGTAATCTTGTCCATCAACGCTGCGTACACATCAGGAGCGCTGTACATCATCCGTTTGATCTGGGCGAATTCTTTTGACCCTTTTCCTTCCACCATGTAGCACGCCAGGGTAAAGGGAGCGCCACCAAAACCGATCAACGGCACGCGGCCGGCCAGTTCACGGCGCAGAATCTTGATTGTTTCAAGAACATACGGCACATCCTGTTCCATCTGGGGGATCCGCAGTTTTTCCACATCCGCCATGCTGCGGATCGGGCTTTCAAATACCGGCCCGGGGACAAAATCAAGTTTCATTCCCATCGGCTCAATCGGCGTGAGGATATCGGAAAACATGATGGCTGCATCAACATCAAGGGCGTCAATCGGCTGGATGGAGACTTCGGCGGCCAGTTCCGGTGTTTTACACAATTCAAGAAAGGTACATTTGGAACGGACGGCCATGTATTCAGGGAGATAACGTCCTGCCTGGCGCATCAGCCAAACCGGTGTGCGATCTACGGGTTTTCCCCAACAGGCATCAAGAAAGCTGGTATTCATCATAGGCTCCTGGCTGAGAGTTCGTGGTACGAATCCTCATGGTGTAATATTGTATATCGTATACAAAGGGGTAAATAGTAGTAGCGACTGCATTTAAAAGTCAAATCATTTACGTTTGGAGGCGTCGCAATAACGATAGAGCAACTTGCTGACAGCACTGCCGGCAACCGGCTTCTGATACCGCTCGACAACCGCCAGATCCACATCATCATCACGTTGCATGGCGGAAAAGCCTTCCAGAATCCGATAGTCACCACTACCGCAACGTAATTCCAGATGCTGCTGTAACGCCCCTTGCAGCGCTGCTTCCGTCTGCATAACCGGCGCATCCTCCCGCCGTATCCAGACTCGGACCATACCGGGAGAGATGTTTTCAACCCTGTTTTTATCGAAGAACTGACGCGACGTCACCGGAACCCAGTTAGTGCCGCGCTTTTGAATCATCTTGGTTTCCCACATTTTCGAGCAGGCCACCGTTTCTCCCCCCTGACACGCCAAGGCAAAATCATCGGCAGCAGCCTTGTAGTCTTCAAAACGGAAATACGCTTCTCCCCGCTGGTAATGGGTGGTGGCCACCAGGCGGGCGGCAGAAACCGGATCAGGTTTTTTGAGCACGATCTTTTTTTTGGTACCCTTGGCGGGACGGTAGCGCTCCAGAGTTTGCCCGAACAGCGCCAGTGCCCGCAGTAAATCCCCCTCGGCAGCAGCAGTTCTGTTCATCATTTGATAATAATACGCCCGTTCGGAATACCCCAGTCCTTCATCCGGCAGCAGTTCAATCGCCTTGTTAACCTCACGCAGTGCCCCGTCATAATCATTGATAAACGCCCGGTCATATGACTTGAGCAGCAGTTGCGAGTAGG
The DNA here is from genome assembly GCA_036732725.1 of Geobacteraceae bacterium. Classification (GTDB taxonomy): domain Bacteria; phylum Desulfobacterota; class Desulfuromonadia; order Geobacterales; family Pseudopelobacteraceae; genus CAIPTY01. Next base: position 55,716 of record DAINBV010000010.1, read on the forward strand.
TTTTGAACTGCAAACGGTACTCTTCCCACGGGTCAACCGGCACTTCCAGATTGTAGGCTGCCAAGGCAGACTGACTAAGACCGAGACCGATCAGCAGCTGTATCAACAAGCTAACCACGCTTTTCATCCCTGCGCTACCACCTGCGCCTGATGCCCGCCGTAGCTGACACAGTCACCCGGAAACAATTTTCGGCCACGTCGAAGTTCTACCTGGTCATTCACCAGCACTTCACCCTCGGCAATCAGGATTTTCGCTTCCCCTCCTGAACCGACCAGGTTGGCAAGCTTGAGGAAACTGTCAAGCTTGATGAAATCAGAGCTGACTGCGACGTGTAGAACTTTTTCTGAATTGGTCATGTGGGTTCCTTGCGGTACATCGATTAACGCTGGCGGCAGGTGTCAGTTGCCAGTTGACCGTACTAACGCGGTCTGTTCTGAAGCAGATAGGGTGACATTTGTACAAAACGGTAACCGCGACGCTTGAGCTCCGGAATGGCTCCCCGAATACCGACGGCGGTACCACTTTCCGGATGATTGAAGTGACAAAGGATCACATCCCCCGGTTTTGACGCCAGCAACGCACGGGTTACCTGGGTGGCGCTGTAGGTGGCGCCGGCATCTCCGAGCACACTGTATCCTGCCACCTCATGCCCGAGCGCATTGCTGATCTGTACCGCCACATCATCATAATAGGCGGTACCGGAGCGGTACAACAGCGGGCGCCGCCCGGTCAGTGATTCGATCTTGCGGGCATTCAATTCGATCTCGTCGGTCAACTCAACCACCGACCTGGTACCGGCAATGCCATAGACACTCCGTCCGGTGATCGAGGCCGGCTTGTGATGCAGACCGTGGTTGGCGATTTCGAACAATGGATTGCGGGACAACTTCAGAAACGTTTCCGGGTTGGCATCGATCCAGCGGGCATTGATAAAGAGCGTGGCAGGGATCTGTTCCTGCTCCAGATACGTAATCAACTCTGCATCAAACCCTTTTCCCCTGGCGCTGCCACAGGCATCCAGTGTCAACGCCAGCAGTTTTTCTTTGGTTGCCAGGTGGGAGCGGACACCGCTCACCTGTTCACCCCACTGCTGGGGGAGCGCAGCCTTGAAACGGGAATTCATCTGCGATTTCAAGGTTTCCAGGGGGATCACCCCGTCGGCAGCCGCTGCCACCGCAACGATCAGTAACAACAGCAGTAAACAGCTCGTACGCATATGCACCATCATTTATGCCAGAGAAGCGATCAACGTTGCTGCAGCAGCCAGTGCATCGGCCAATTTTTCCGGCTGGCTGCCACCGGCCTGGGCCAGTTCCGGTTTGCCACCACCGCTACCCCCCACCAGCGGCGCCAGCTGCTTGACCAGATCACCCGCCTTGATGCGGCCGGTCAACCCTTTGCTGACAACCACCAACAGGTTGGCCTTGCCGTCAATGGCAGCGCCCAGCACCATTACCCCTTCGCCAAGGCGATCCTTGAGGGTATCGGAAAGATCACGCAACTTCTTGATATCTTCGACCTGCACCTCGGTTGCCAACAACTTGATCCCCGCCACCTCGACAGCGCGGGAGAGCAGATCACCGGAGGCGGCGGCATTCAGTCTTCCCTGCAGCGCTTCAATTTCCCGCTGCAACTCGCGTTGACGCGCCAGCAGCCGCTCCAGCCGCTCAACCGGGTTCCCCCCTTCCGCTTTCAACAGGGAGGCAATGGTTCTCTGCTCATCTTCCTTCTGCCGGATATACTCCAGCGCGCCGCTGCCGGTTACCGCCTCGATCCGGCGTACCCCCGCAGCGATACCGGCTTCGCTGACAATCTTGAACAAGCCGATATCACCGGACGCACGCACATGGGTGCCACCGCACAGTTCCATGCTGACTTCACCGACCCGCACCACGCGCACCGTGTCGCCGTATTTTTCATCAAACAGCGCCGTTGCTCCTGCTTCGACCGCCTCGGCAATCGGCATCTGGTTGGTGGTAACGCCGTCATTTTCCATGATGAAACCGTTGACCAGCATTTCAACCTGATGGAGCTCATCGCTGGTCATGGCGGAAAAGTGGGTAAAGTCAAAGCGCAGCCGATCCGGCGTTACCAGCGAACCGGCCTGCTTGACATGATCTCCCAGCACCTGCCGCAAGGCGCTCTGCAGCAGATGGGTGGCGGTATGGTTACGGGCAGTCGCCGTACGGGTCGGGGTCGTGACGGTCAGGTTGACCGCATCTCCCACTCGCAGTGCCCCTTCCGTAACATGGCAATGGTGTACGATCAGATCGGTGAACGGCCGGCTTGATTCAACCACTTCCAGGTGGGCACTGCCGGAAGAAATGATTCCCACATCACCCGCCTGGCCACCCGACTCGCCATAAAAGGGGGTGGTTTCCACGATCAGGTCAACCTGATCACCGGCATTGGCCGAATCGGCTTCCACACCATCACGCACCAGCGCCAGCACGGGTGAATAGGCGGTCAGCGCATCATAGCCGATAAAGCGGGAGTGGATCCCGCGGTTATGAATCGACTTGTAGATATCGGCAATGCCCGCCGCCCCTGATCCTTTCCAGTGTTCACGCCCCAGTTCGCGCTGTTTCTCCATACACGCTTCAAAACCGGCCTCATCAACCGTAAAACCTTCCGATTCAACGATATCGGCAGTCAGGTCAGTCGGGAAGCCGAAGGTGTCATACAGCTTGAACAGCACCTCACCCGGAATGACCGTTTTTCCGGCTGCACGCAGTGTCGACACTTCCTCATTGAGAATACCGAGACCACGGTCGAGAGTTTCGTTAAAGCGTTCCTCTTCCGCCAGGACAACTTTTTTGATGTACGCTTCCCGCTCGGCCAGCTCCGGGTAGGCATCCCCCATCATTTCGCGCACCGCATCCACCATCCGGTACAGCAACGGCTGATTGACACCGAGCATCTTGGCATGGCGGGCCGCCCGGCGCATGATGCGCCGCAGCACGTAACCGCGCCCTTCGTTACTCGGCAGGGCACCGTCACAAATCAGAAAGGTAACCGCACGGCAATGGTCGGCAATCACCCGCATGGAGACACTATCCTTCTCGTTATCGCCGTATTTTTTACCGCTGTGGCGTTCGATATGGCGGATAATCCCCTGCAACAGGTCGGTATCGTAATTGGAGCGCACTCCCTGCATGACGGTGGTGATTCGTTCCAGCCCCATGCCGGTGTCAACCGATGGCTTGGGGAGCGGGGTCATGGTTCCGTCTGCCGAGCGATTGAACTGCATGAAGACGTTGTTCCAGATCTCCATGTAACGGTCACAATCGCATCCGACGGCACAATCAGGGGAGCCACAACCGACCTCGGGGCCGTTGTCCCAGAAGATCTCGGTGCAGGGGCCACAGGGGCCGGTGTCACCCATGGACCAGAAGTTGTCTTTCTCGCCAAAGCGGTAAATCCGCTCCCGGGGAACCCCTTCCTGCTGATGCCAGATATCGGCGGCTTCATCATCGTCGTTGTAGACCGTCACGTATAGTCGGCTTTTATCCAGCTTCAAGTCAACTGTCAAAAATTCCCAGGCAAAGGCAATCGCCTCTTTTTTGAAATAATCACCAAAGGAAAAATTCCCCAGCATCTCAAAGAAGGTGTGATGACGAGCCGTACGCCCGACATTTTCCAGGTCATTGTGCTTGCCCCCCGCCCGGACACATTTCTGGGAACTGGCGGCCCGATAGTAGCCGCGATCCTCCATGCCAAGGAAACAGTCCTTGAACTGGTTCATGCCGGCATTGGTAAACATCAGGGTCGGATCGTTCTTGGGGAGAATGCCGGAGCTCGGCACAACCACGTGTCCCCGTGTTTCAAAGTAGTTTAAAAATCGTGCCCGTATTTCTTTTCCAGTCATAATTATCCTCTGCTTGTATAGTGGTAATGCGTCAAATAGAAGTAGCTTATGGGGCGTCCTGTTTCAGACAGGTCAGAATGTCGGAGAGCGCAAACCCCTTGCGTTGCAGATACCCCAGCACCCGGCGTTTTTCCCGGTCGTCGGCGCTGTGATACGAAAACCGGCCGTAGCGCCGTTCCAGCAGCGAGCGGATCTGGTCCGTGGCGGCATGCTCCTCTGTTACCTGTTCCAAAGTGGTGGCAATAATATCGGGGGGGAAACCACGGCGTTTCATTTCCAAGCACAAGCGCGGTCCGAAATAGCGCCCCGCTGCCACGGCAGCCTCGGCAAAGCGGAGTGCAAAGCGGCTATCGTTCAGCCATCCTTCCTGCTGAAGCTGCCTGATCGCCTGCCCGGCCGACGCCGGGTCATACCCCTTGTCCGTCAGCTTTCCCAGCAGCCGCTGGCTGGTATAATCACGGGCATTCAACAGCCGCAAGGCGTATTTCCACGCCTCCTGCCACGAATCAGGGTCAGTACTTCTCAATTTCAATCGGTTCCGGTTCGGCGATCGCTTCATCCTTGTTTTCAAAGCCGTCCCAGGAAGCATCGGAGGTTCCGGAGATACCGGAAACCTTGAGGGCAAAATCGTCCGGGTTGGAACTCTGGCGCAACGCCTCATCATAGGTAATCAACTTGGCGGAGTATAACTTCATCAACGACTGGTCAAAGGTCTGCATGCCGTAGGTGACAAACCCTTGTGCGATGGCATCGTGCAGTTGCTTGGTTTTTTCCTTGTCATCGATGCATTCCCGCACCCGGGCGGTACTGAGCAGGACCTCTACCGCCGGGACGCGTCCCTTGCCATCGGCCCGCGGCACCAGGCGCTGGGAAATTACCCCCTTGATCACTCCCGCCAGCTGGATACGAACCTGTCGCTGGTGATAGGGGGGAAAGACACCGATGATACGGTTGATGGTTTCAGCGGCATCCATGGTGTGCAGGGTCGACATGACCAGGTGACCGGTTTCAGCAGCTGTCAGCGCGGTTTCGATGGTTTCGTAGTCACGCATCTCACCCACCAGGATAACATCCGGGTCCTGGCGCAGCGCCCCTTTGAGCGCAGCCGAAAAGGTGGGGGTATCGGAGCCGACTTCGCGCTGGCTGATAATACTCTTGTTATCGCGGTGGAGAAACTCCACCGGGTCCTCGATGGTGATGATGTTGCAGGTACGGGTCTGGTTGATGTAGTCGATCATGGCGGCCAGGGAAGAGGACTTACCCGAACCGGTGGTGCCGGTGACCAGGATCAGACCGCGTTCTTCCTTGCATATCTTTTGCAGCACCGGCGGGAGATTAAGCCCCTCCAGCGAAGGAATCACAAAGGAAATGGAACGGAACACCATGGCGGTGGTACCGCGCTGGCGAAACACGCTGACCCTGAAACGTCCGAGACCGGGTACGGCATAGGCCAGATCGACCTCCGAATTTTCCTCGAAGATCCGCTTCTGCCGGTCATTCATCATGCTACTCGCCATACTGCTGACAAAATCAGGCGACAAGCGCTGGGCATTGGGAATCGGGTGCAGCTTGCCATCAATCCGGACAATCGGCGGCAGACCGGTCTTGATATGAATATCCGACCCCTTGGCCTTGACAGCTATGGTAAGAATTTCGTTCAGATCCATCGGTCCCTCCGATTATGCTCCGACACCAGCAGGATTTTTGATCAAATCCATCAATTTGGCTTCAATTTCGGCCAGGGTTTCGGGATGCTGGATCAGCCAGTTGCGTGAGTTCTCACGCCCTTGTCCGATCCGTTCCTTGCCGTAGGAGAACCATGCCCCGCTTTTTTCAACAATGTTCTTATCGACCGCCAGATCAAGCACATCACCGGTCCGGGAAATACCCTCACCGTAGAGAATATCGAACTCCACCTCTTTGAAGGGAGGAGCAACCTTGTTCTTGACCACCTTGACCCTGGTGCGGGAGCCGATAATCTGGTCCCCCTGTTTCAGGGTGGCGATCTTGCGAATGTCCAGACGGACCGAAGCGTAGAACTTGAGGGCATTGCCGCCGGTGGTTGTTTCCGGATTACCGAACATGACCCCGATTTTCATACGAATCTGGTTAATAAAGATCACGCAACAGTTGGATTTGCTGATGATACCGGTCAGTTTGCGCAAGGCCTGGGACATGAGCCGCGCCTGCAGCCCCATATGGGAATCCCCCATATCCCCTTCGATTTCCGCCTTGGGAACCAGCGCTGCCACCGAGTCAACCACCAGTACGTCGATGGCGCCGCTGCGCACCAGAGTTTCCGCAATTTCCAGTGCCTGCTCACCCGTATCCGGCTGTGACACCAGCAGATCATCGGTTTTCACCCCCAGCTTGCGGGCATAACCGATATCGAGGGCATGTTCGGCATCGACAAAGGCGGCAATCCCCCCCTGCTTCATCGCCTCGGCGATAATATGCAGTGCCAGAGTGGTTTTACCGGACGACTCGGGACCATAGATCTCGATCACTCTGCCGCGCGGCACACCACCTACCCCCAACGCCAGATCCAGAGAAATCGAGCCGGTGGAAATCGCCTCCACCCCCGGCAACGCTTCATCGGTACCAAGGCGCATGATAGCGCCCTTGCCAAACTGTTTTTCAATCTGGCTGAGCGCCAGGTCAATCGCTTTATTCTTTTCAGGTGAACTGGTTATTTCTGACATTATGGGAACTCCTCGTATCTCAGTAGTGTGGCAAAAAGTGAACAGCAAAAATAGCATACCAAACCATTGTATCGCAAGGAATTATCTGTCCCGCACCTGCCAAAGCAGGCGTCATGCGGGTAAAATTCGCACTATCTGTCAAAAATAGTATTGACACCGGTCAGGGAGTTGTAGTAAAAACGACACACTTCAACGCAGCACGAAGCTATTCCCCAATAGCTCAGTTGGTAGAGCAGGTGACTGTTAATCACCTTGTCCCTGGTTCGAGTCCGGGTTGGGGAGCCAAAAAACACAAAGCACCTACGAGAAATCGCAGGTGCTTTTTTGTTACCGTACGTCCACCACCAAAGATCGCAAGTTTCCCGTAACAACTACCCGATTCCCCATATCAAGAACTATGAAGCGAGCTGAAATGACCGAACCAACCTGTGATTTTTACTGCGCAAAGATTTTGAAAGGGCTGCTGGATGTGCCGGTGTACTTCGAAAACGAGCAGGTCTTCGCCTTTCACCACACCAATCCGCTGTGGGAAAACCACGTCGTCCTGCTTCCCAAGCGGCATATAGAATCGCTACTGACCATGGAAGAGGGGGACAACGACCTGCTCCTGGAACTGATGCGGACGGCCAGAATCATTGCGGGGGAATTTATGGAACGCTTCGGGGGCGCCCGTGTCTATACCAACCTGGGGGATTACCAGTCCTCCAAGCATCTGCACTGGCACATCGGCTGCGGCAAGCAACTGCGCCCCTACTGACGCCAGACAATAGCCACCCGATCACTGAAGGATCGTATCATGGTAATGCCCATTGAAATCAAAAACGCATACCCGGAGGTCTTACTGTTTACTTCAAACGATGCAACGACTAACAGAACAATGCGCCTACGATTTCTCACAGGTACTTTTTTGTGATTTTCACCATTCATTAAAACAGCACGTGTTTGGTGTTGACATTTTACTGGCATACATACAATTATTAAAACGTGGCCGATTAATTCTTTGAGGGCACCGTATGCTAGACGATTTCGCCTCGATATTATTGTATAAAGATCTGATTACCGAGTATCTGCAACAGGTATTGATACTTGACGACGGAGTATTGAGCTGTATCCAGGCTCACCTGATTTTGCAAGGAATCTCCTTCCATTCCGTCAAACCTAAAATTTCCATAACAACCATTCCGACAGATTATGTAGATAAAATATTGCCGTATATGGAAGAGGGTAAATGTTATCACAATGCCGATGTTGCCTGCAGCGTTATCAAAGGCGCCCGCTATGTATTCGGCTTTTGGAAACTGGACAAAATCTATGAACATGCCTGGATCAAACACGACAACAAACACTATGATCCTACCTGTCAAATTTTGTATTCCAACAGCCCAATAACAGTAAACGGGTATTATCCGGCTGTGGAACTTGAGTATTCAGAAGTTCTCAAAATGAAAAAGACCCTTGATTTCAAACAACAACCTGATTTGGTTACCTATTTTGCTTCCCAGGGAATAAAGTACAATAAAATTATAGATCGCGATAAACCCTGAACAGACATAAATAACCATATCATTTCCGTTAGCCGCCACCCTCCTGCCTGAGCACAACCTCTGACTGCATACCTCTCCACACACCACAAACATAATTTATTTTCATTGTTGACAACCAAGATAACTGCGGTACTGTTTTACCTACACTGCAGAGACCCATGAAGGCAGACAACTTTTCATATCTCTTACTGACAACAATGAAGTTCGGGGGAGGCGCTTATGGAACCGCTGGTAGTGATGGCACTTGCAATAATCATATTTTGCGGGTTCGAGATCTGGAATGAGCTGAAGGATTCTTTTGTCATAGGCGCCAAAAAGTTTCATCTGAAGTTGCACGTAATTTCCGCCATCACCAAGAGAGTGGCGCACACGGCATTAAAACAGCTCCACCACCCCCGCCTACGACTCACCACAGCCTATTGTGTCCACACCCACCGGATGCACAGCTCCACCCCTGTTCACCATACCAAACACGGACATTGATTTGTGTGCCAAGCATGAGTAAGAATGGTATACTTGTCAAAATTTCAGCTTGGCGGAGGTGATCAATGAAAAACAGATTCGCACTCTTCACGGCGCTTATAACCTTGGTGCTACCGGCAGCCGCCCTGGCTGCACCCAGCCGCCCCGGTCCCTATCTATCTGCCTTTACCGGCATCACCCTGCCGGCAGACATTACGGTGCCCGGTACCGACTTTGTCACCAAAGCGAACTTTAACGACCGGGTGGCATTTGACCCCGGTTATAACATCGGCGGCAGCGGTGGCTATGACTTTGGCCTGCTCCGCCTGGAAGGAGAGCTTTCCTACAAACAATCGGAAATCAAATCGATTACCGACCAGAGCGGGCTGAACTACCGCGCCATAACCGGCTATCTGGGCGCTTTCTCCGTGATGTTTAACAGTTTTGTCGATCTGCACAACAGCTCTAGCGTCACCCCCTATCTTGGTGGTGGCATCGGCTTTGCCGACCTGTACCTGAGCGACACCCGCGGCACTAATCCCATCACGTCAACTAAAACACTCCTATACGGTGAGGCTGACAAAACCATATTCGCTTACCAGTTCGGCGCTGGTGTCGGTATCGCCCTGAACCACCAGGTTTCACTGGATATTGGCTACCGTTACTTTGCCACAGAGCAGGCTGATTTTGATTCCAGCAAGGATATCGCCACCAGCATGAAGCTGGAGAGCCATAATGCCACGATCGGAGTCAGGTTTAAATTTTAACCGGAGAGTTGGCCGTAAATTATCTGGCGCTGACACTGCACATACTTGAGCGATCTGGCGGATTAAAGCTAAAACGCAGAATTGCCACTTCCATCACGGGAAGTGGCAATTCTCATTTCATACCCGGCGGTAACGATTTTTTACCCCAGTTCCCCCACCCTGCTGAACAATTCTTCCGCAGAAAGAGTTTGCGCCGTAAGCGTGCCGAAACCGGCCCCATCACGCAGATAAAGATCAAACCGCGGGGTGCGCTGACCATCTTCATCCTTATGGAGCACGGCAGTGACAATGCCGATCTCAGCCAATTGCGGCTGAGTACAGGAGTTGGGGCAACCGGACAGAGCCCAGCTGCGGCGCTCACCCTGAATACCGATCTGTTGCTGCAGCTGTCCGGCAAGATCACGGGTTGCCGCCAGCCCCATGCGACATTCATGACTGCCGGGACAGACCCGTAGCGTAGGGGAATCGCCGGAAAACGGGAGGGTGGTTCGTTGACGCAACAGTTCCAGTTCCTTGCCCAGTTCGACACCTGGCGACAGCAGCAGGGCCAGATCCTGATCGGCGGTGACCATCAGCATCCCATCGGCACAACGATCGGCCACAGCAGCGATTTCACCCAACTGGTCAGCAGTCAACTGACCTGAAAAGATTGGTAATTCCAGCCGTTGACATCCTTCTGCCCCGGCAATCAGGGATTCGGGCAGCCCCGCTACCGCTGGCAGGAGTTGGTTGTAAAGCGGTTCGGCTTCGATCAAGCGGCGTAATTCTGCTTGGCCAAATTCTTTCGCCAGGTATTTGAGACGTTTCGGCGGGGGAGCATGGGTCGCATACACCGTGACAACCGCTTCGATAAGCGGAATTATTCGTTCCTCGGCCACCTGCTCTGCCAGCAAAAAGCCGGGGTGCGGTTCACGCCCCAGACCACCGGCAATCCAGACATCGTAATATCCTTTCCCCTCGTCAACCTTGGCCAGCACCAGTCCCAGATCCTGAATCAGATGCCTGCCACCGGTCGCATCCGCTTCCAGGCCGATCTTGAATTTCTTCGGCAAATGTTCGAAACGTGGATTGCCGGTGAAGTGACGGTGCAAGCGTTGGGCCAGCGCTTCAAGCAACGGAAAACCCTGGCTCCCCTGGGTGCCGCAGGTGATGCCACGCACGGCGCCGCCACAGGCGCCGCGCGACGTCAGACCAACCTTGGCCAGCTCACGCTTGACCTGGGGAAGGTCAACTTCCTTCAGCCAATGGATTTCCATGCTGCCACGGCTGGTCAAGTGGATGGTCCCCTGACCGAAGCGTGTGGCTACCTCGGCAACGGTTTTCGCCTGGAGAGCGGAAATGACTCCGGCTGCCAGCTTGACCCGTTGCATGTAAAAACCTTCCTGCCGCTGTTTATAAATCCCGTCGAGCCGGTATTCCGAACCGGTTGTACTCATGTATTATCCCTTCAAATACCAATAGTTATGTAACAGCAAAATTCTCTCCGGACTACTCGTTCATCGCGCCGGTCCGGTACCCTTGCAGATCGAGGGCTACATAGGTAAAACCAGCCTGTTTGATGATCCTGATCACATCGCTACGCCGAGCGCCGGCCGCCTGGCTGAACTCTTCCTCCCCCAGCTCCAAGCGGGCCAAATTGTCATGGTAGCGTACCCGCACGACCCGGAATCCAAGGGCATACAACCCGTCTTCAGCTTCTCCGACCTGCCTGACCCGCTCGGCGGTAATGGCGGTTCCATAGGGGAAGCGGCTGGAAAGACAGGCATAAGCCGGTTTGTCCCAGGTTGGCAACCCCAGTTGCCGCGAAAGTTCACGAATATCGTGTTTGGTAAATCCCGCCTCTTCCAGCGGAGAGCGGATGCCGAGTTCCCGGGCCGCCTGGCGTCCGGGACGATGATCACTGGCATCATCACAATTGGTGCCATCCAGCACACAACGCAACCCTTCCTGATCGGCAATCGAGCGCAGCTTGCTGAAAAGTTCCTTTTTACAGTAATAGCAACGGTTACGGGGATTATGCTTGAACTCGGGGAGTTCCAACTCCTCTGACACGACTTCACGATGGCGACCGCCAATCTGCCGCGCCAACTCCCCCGCTTCCCGCCGTTCCCTTTCCGGATAGGTGGCGGAAGTAGCGGTAACGGCCAGCGCCCTTTCCCCCAGCACAGCGGTTGCCACCGCAAACAGCAGGGTCGAATCGACTCCTCCGGAAAATGCGACCAGACACCCTTGCATCTCTGCCAGCAGTTGTTTCAGCTGTTCATGTTTTTCAGCCAGCGGGCGGGTTGTGGAATTCATCATGGGTTACCTTGTCTGATTTTTGTTGTGACAGATTTATTACACCGGTGGCGTCGTTGCCATGCTTGTGCTGGTAAAAAGCGTAATTGTTCTTCCCCTGTTGTTTGACCTGATACATGGCCATATCAGCCTTGCGGATCAGCTCTTCCATGCCACTGCCATCATCCGGGTAAAGCGCAATGCCGATACTGGCGGTCATCAGGAAATAGGCATTCTCATTCGACAGCTCGTATTCCAGCGCGGATCTTGTTTTCTCAGCCGCCACTTCCACATCCTGGCGGCTATGCACGCCGGTAATCACCACCAGGAATTCATCACCGCTCATACGGCAGACCGTATCGCAAGCACGGTGCTGCGTTAACAGGCGGGAAGCGATCTCGCGCAGTACCTGGTCACCAACGCTGTGACCAAAGTTGTCGTTAATCGATTTGAAGTGATCCAGATCGATAAAAAGGAGCGCCAGCTGTTCCTTGTTACGCCGTGAACTGGCAACCGCCATATCAAAACGTTCCTTGAGCAGTGTGCGATTGGGAAGGTCGGTCAGCGGATCATGGAGAGCAATGTGACGGATATACTCCTGGTCATGCAGACGGCCGGCGCAATCAAGCAGCGCCTGGGTAAGCTTGGGGATCTGGATCGGCTTGAGTACAAACTTGTCTACCCCGATATCAATCGCCCGCATCAGATAATCACTCTGTTCAAAAGCGGTGGTGATGATGATCGGCACATAGCGGTTCTCATTCCTGATCAGCTGCACCATGGTCAATCCATCCATGACCGGCATGCAGATATCGGTAATCACCACCTGCGGTGAATATTCACGGAACGACGTCAGACCATCAATGCCGTTGTTCGCCACATGCACCTTGCTCACCAGTGCCCCCAGCAGACGTTCCAGTGAAGCACAGGTGGTAACATCATCTTCCACCACCAGAACCGTCAGCGTTTTGAGGTATTCCTTGAGCACCTGGTTATTGCCGGTCATGCCTTGTATCCTTTTACACGTGAATAACGACAACGGTTGAGCCTCAATCCATGGGCAAGCCTGGACATATCAGAGTCTTGCCATTTTGCAAGCAAAGATGCAACAAATTTTAACTTACGCCACTACCGTAAAGCTGGTATAAGACACCAGCTGTTCAAGCTCGCGAAAGGTTTTTGCATGAACATTACCACACAGCGCGCCTATCCCTGGCTGGTGCTGGCCGCCGGAACCATGGCGGTCTTCAGCGCGCTCGGACTGGCCCGTTTCGGTTATTCGGTTGTGCTCCCTTCCATGCAGGCCGGGCTTGGGCTTGACAATGCCCAGGCAGGGGTACTGGCCAGCACCAATCTGGTCGGCTATCTGGTCATGGCATTGGCGGGTGGCGCACTGGCAGCCCACCTGGGAGCCCGCATCATAGTCACCACCGGCCTGACACTGCTTGGCATCGGCATGATCATGACCGGCATGGCAGACAGTTTTATCGGCGCTGCTTTCTGGCGCGGAATCACCGGCATCGGGAGTGGCGCCGCCAATATCGCCGTGATGGGGATGTGGGCAACCTGGTTTCCGCAAGAGCGCCGGGGGCTGGCCGCAGGGATTGCCGTAACCGGCTCCGCCTTTGCCCTGATCGGAACCGGCTCGCTGGTTCCTCCGTTGCTGGCCCGCTCCGGCGCAAACGGCTGGCAAACCTGCTGGCAGATCTTCGGAATCATTTCGCTGGTGATTGCCGTCATCTGCTGGCTGGTCATTCGCAACAAACCATCCCAGGCAACCCTCGACCTGTCATCCCCCTATGCTGCAGCAAGTTCCCTGCCGGCTGACCGGCACACCGCGGCATGGCACTCGGTCTTTTGCTCACGCCAGGCCTGGCAACTGGGTCTGGTCTACGTGGCATTCGGTTTTTCCTACATCATCTTCATGACTTTTTTCGTCAAACACCTGATGGCCGCCGGTGGCTACAGCAAGGGTTCCGCCGGCAATCTGTTCATGCTGATGGGGTGGGCCAACCTGCTGATCAGCTTTCTCTGGGGGAGCCTGTCAGACCGGATCGGCCGCGCCAACACTCTGGTGATCATCTATCTGATCCATACGGTAGCTTTTGCGCTCTTCGGCCTGGCTACCACCCCGCCGATGTTTACCGTGGCGGCTCTCCTGTTCGGCATGACCGCCTTCAGCATCCCGGCCATCATGGCTGCTGCCTGCGGCGACATCTTCGGTCACAAGATGGCATCGGCAGCACTCGGATTCGTGACTCTGCTGTTTGGGATCGGCCAGGTAGCCGGGCCGGCTGTGGCCGGCTACATGGCCGACCGCAGCGGCAGTTTCAGCTCGGCCTACCTGCTGGCAGCTGCAGTCGCCCTACTGGGGGGGATCGGTTCCCTGACACTGCGCCGTACGGGGAAGGGATCACACCCATGAACAGCACCCCGCCATCCCCATCCAGGGTCTATCTTCTGCTGGTGCTGACGACTCTCTTCTGGGGGGGAAGCTTTCTTTTCACCAAAATCGGCCTGGCGACCATTCCACCGCTTCATTTTGTGGCGTTGCGGTTTGTACTGGCAACACTGCTCATGCTGCTGCTCTCGCTACGCCGCCTGCCACACCTGACCAGAAGTGTCGTGACTCGCGGGGCAATTGTGGGGGGGGCGCTGGGGACCACCAACATCGTTTTCGTGTTCGGAGTCAGCGGAACCAGCATTTCACGGGCCGGCATTCTCAACAACCTGTTTGTGCTGTTTATTCCGCTGCTGTCGAAACTGATCTGGCGCGACCGCATCGGCGGAGCCAATCTGGCCGGCATCATCCTGGCGGCCGGAGGGATCGGGCTGCTGGCAAGTGGGGGAGGCGGTTTCAACAACGGCGACCTGGTATCAACGATCTGTGCCTTCTGTATTGCCCTGCATATTCTGGCAGTATCAAAAGCGCTCCGCAGTGGAGATGACATCTACCTGGTATCGCTGGTGCAGTTTACCACCGTGGCATGTATATCGACGACGCTGGCGCTGCTGCTTCCGTCACCATCCTACGTCATGAATCCAACGGCGCTCATGACGGTGGTCTATTGCGCCATCTTTCCCACGGTACTCTGTTTTACGCTGCAAAATGCGTTTCAGCGCTACACCACCCCAACCAGAGCCGGGCTGATCTACACCCTTGACCCGGTCTGGAGCCTGCTGGCCGGCTTCTTTGTACTGAAAGAGCAGCTGTCACCCCGCGAATGGGGGGGATGTGCCCTGCTCTTTATTGCAGTGCTGACGCCACTGACACTCCGCTTGATACGGGAGCGCCGCAAGGCACGGGAAATGATCACAGGTATCAACACCATCACGAGAAAGGAGTAACCAACAACCATGCCTCGTACTGAAAGAAAAACCAAGATCGTGGCCACCATCGGCCCGGTCAGTTCCTCGAAAAAAATGCTGCACGACCTGATAGTGGCCGGGGTTGACGTCATCAGGCTCAATTTTTCCCACGGTGAAAACAGCGAAAAACGGGAGCTGATCGCACGCATCCGTGATGTTTCCGCCCGCCTGGGACGTGAGGTCGGCATACTGGCTGATCTGCAAGGTCCGAAGATTCGTACCGGCAAGATGCAGGACAATGCCATGCCGCTGCAAAAAGGGGACGAAGTGGTCATTACCACGGCAGAAGTGCTGGGCGCCAACGGTATAATTCCGACCATCTACAAGGAATTACCCCATGACGTTCGTCCGGGGAGCAGAATCCTGCTGGATGACGGACTGCTGGAATTCAAGGTACTGGCAATTGAAGGGGACAATGTCAGGTGCAGCGTGGTAACCGGTGGAATTTTAAAGAACAACAAAGGGATCAACCTGCCGGGAGTCCAGGTATCCGCCCCTTCGCTCACCGAGAAGGACCGCCTTGACCTTGATTTCTGCCTGGAAAACGACATCGATTTCATTGCCCTTTCGTTCGTCAGGACCGCCGAAGACGTGGAAGAGTTGAAACGGATCATTTCGGCTGCCGGTAAACAGATTCCGGTGGTGGCCAAGATCGAGAAACCGGAAGCGCTCAAAAACTTTGACAAGATCCTGAAAGTTTCCGATGCCATCATGGTTGCCCGGGGAGACCTGGGGGTTGAAATCCAGCCGGAAAAAGTGCCGATTCATCAAAAGAAGATCATCGAAGCATGCAACCGGGCCGGCAAACCGGTGATTACCGCCACCCAGATGCTTGACTCCATGATCAAGAACCCTCGCCCGACCAGGGCCGAGACCTCGGATGTTGCCAACGCAATTATCGACGGGACTGACGCGGTTATGTTGTCAGCCGAAACCGCCAGCGGCGACTACCCGCTGGAAGCGGTTGAGACCATGGTCAAAGTGGCGCTGGATGTGGAGCAGACCGGTTTCATGCGGCAGGTGGCGCCTCACGAAGATATCCGGGGAAGTATCTCCATGGCGGTGGCTGAGTCGGCCTGTCGCGCCGCCGCAACCTTGCATGCCCGGGCAATCGTGGTGTTTACCCGTTCCGGGAGCACGGCGGCGCTGATCTCCCGTTTCCGCCCCACGATTCCGATCATCGCCTTTACCAACAGCGAATCGATCCGGCGCAGATTGACCCTCTGCTGGGGGATCAGATCGATTGAGGTCGGCATTATGGAACATACGGATCAGCAAATTTTTGAAGTGGAGAAAAAATTACTCTCTTCCGGGTTTAAACGGGAGGACCTGGTGGTGATCACCATGGGGATACCGATTGAAACCCGTGGCTCAACCAACCTGATGAAGGTGCACAAACTCGGCACCTATGGGTTCTATGAAGTTTTTTAGCAGGCAATAAAAACACCCCGCCATCCTTCGATTGCAGATTCGGGATGGCGGGGGATGTTTGCGGATCAGTCGTTCATTGTCGGGTACCGCACGGCTCCCGCTTAAAACCCGAACCGGACTCCGACAATCACACTATGGCTTACATAGTCGACCTTGAATTTTTGTCCGTTTGACTCGCCAAATTTCGGCTGGCTGCAGCCGAAGAAACGATAACCGAGATCCAGAGTTACCCGGTCTGTCACGGCAAAATCGACCCCGGTTCCCACCTGATAGGCAAAGACCAGGTCCGTATCGCTGCTCAGCGGCTGCCCCATGACCTGCATCCCGTCGGCCGCAATACGAGCCGCACCGGCACCAAGCCCAAAGTACGGGGACCAGATACTATTGTCATGGTAGACATAGTAACTGTTGAGCAACAGGCTGTCGACGGTCAGCCCGCCTCCTCCCGGGACTTTCCCTTCCACAAACTCCACCTGGTCAAGCCGGTTGTTACGATGGGAGTATTCCAGTTCAACCCGCCCTTCTCCCCCCAGAAAGTTATCGGGGCGGATCTCCCAACCGAGCACTGCGCCAAATTGCAGCGCCGGCTTGAAGGTCAGGTTAAAACTCCCTTGACCATCGGAACTCTTGGCGGACGGCACCAGGTTACCGCCTCCATACACCCCCGCATACATCCCTGCCTGCTGCCGGGCCAATGCCGGACTACAGCACAGCAATGGCAGACACAGGGCCAATAGTATCCAGCTGGTTCGTTTCATATTTTCCTCTCAGTCTTTGGTCCAAACATCATGCCCCCCACCTTATGGAATGACGAGCTGCAGCGTTTGTGATTTGCCGCCAAAACTAGCGGTAATTTTTGCCAGGCCGGAATCGACTGCCAGGAATATTCCGGGGAGACTCGTGCTGTCAGCCTGGATGGCAATATTGCTGTTATCACTGTTCCAGCTGGTAACTTCAGTCACGTCCTGGCTGGTGCCGTCGCTGTAATGAGCCATTGCCATGTAAGGAATCTGGTTTCCGGCGACGAGCGTGGTAGATGTAGTGGTGATCGTCAGATCCTGGAGAGTTCTGCTCCGCACGGTGAGCGGAACCGACGCCGATAACCCGCCAAAAGCGGCTTTGATGGCCACCGGCGTTGCGCTGCTAGCCACTCCGGTAACATCCCCCTTGAGCACGCCGGTATTTCCAACGGTTGCCACCGAGCTGTTGCCGGAGGTCCAGTCGGCGCTGGCAGTCAGATCGTGAGTGCTGCCGTCACTGAAGTTGCCGGAAACGGTAAAGCGGCGGCTGGTGCCAGCTGAAATATCACCGCTGACCGGGGATATGGTAAGGGTGTTGAGCGTGAGCGGCAGCACGGTAATTATCGCACTGGCATTGAGGGCGCCATAGGTTGCCTTGATGGTCGGCCCGCTTCCAATGGTCGTGTCTACTCCGTTCAACCAGACCAGATTCCCCCCGGCGACAGTCACCGCTACGGTGGCGCTGTTGGATGAGCTCCAGGTCAGTTGGCCAGAAATATCCCGGGTGGTATTATTGCTAAAAGATCCGGTAGCTATTATGCGGCCGCTGGTTCCCTTGACCATGACTGCATTGGCCGGGGCCACGGTAAATGAGACAAGATTTCCGCCGGTTACCTTGAGATTGGTTGACCCGCTGACACCATCCAGGTCGGCACTGATCAGAGAGGTCCCTTGTGCCACGGTTGTGGCAATCCCCCCCGTAGCAATCGTGGCAATCCCGGTCTGGGATGAGCTCCAGCTCACCAGGCCGGTGATGTCGGGAGTCGTGCCATCGGAATAGGTTCCGACAGCTTTGAAGTTTGTGCCGGAGATGCTGAGCAGCGTTGGGTTGGCCGGAGTGATGGCAATCGATTGCAGGACCGGGCCGGTAATGGTCAGCAGAGTGTCCGCCTTGGCACCATCGAAGGTCGCGCTCACCGTGGTGGAGCCGAGCGCCACGGCTTGGGCGAATCCCTTGCTGGCTGCCGCATCACTGACCGTAGCTACGCCGGTATCGCTGGAGAGCCAGACAGCATCGAAGGTCAGATCCTGGGTAGTAGTATCGGAAAATTTGCCGCTGGCACTGAACTGGGTTGTCATCCCCCTGGCAAGATTCGGATTGGCAGGAGTGATTGTCATGGTTGAAAGAGTGGCATTGGTAACGGTCAGCCGGCAACTGGCACTGATAGTTCCTTTAGTCGCGGTCAGGGTGGCTGCCCCCGGCAACAGACCCTTAACCCGGGACGGAGCAGCCGGGTTATTGAAAGCGGCCACCGTTGCTGCATCACTGGTAAACACCACCTGGTCACTGATGTCACGGGTGAAGATCCCCGAGTAGTGACCGATGGCCGTGACCCGGGTGGATGTTTTGACCGCAATGGATGGTGCCGCGGCAACAATCTCGATTGATGTCAGCGGTACGAAATCATTCTTGCGGGTGGGAGTCTCCGACCCGCACGCGGACAGCGTTAGCATGCAAAGAACAGCGCACCAGATCAGGTTGAGCATGGGTTTCCTCCGAAAAGTCAATCGAGTTGCCTCTTTGTATACTAAAAACAGATCCGAACGGCAACAAACTATCGTTGTTGCCGTCAGAGCATGCAACCTTTGCAGCTACCGAAGAGAGAAAGAAAACAGCCCCTGCCACATGATTGAACATGTGACAGGGGCTGTGACTTGAGACTCCGTGTGGAGATGTTGGCGGCTATGACAGCACTGATCAACGGGCTGCCGCTGAAATTTCCTTTCCCGGAGTAACCACCACCTTGGGAGTTGCGGTCGAGCTGCGGGGTTTGTGCGTTTGAACCTTGCCCCCTTTGGTTGCCGCCGCCGGGAACGTTTCCAGCGCCAGCTTGAGCGCTTCATACACATCTGAAATCGGCACGATCTTGACCCGCTTGAGAATTTCAGGCGGAACATCTTCCAGATCCTTTTTATTCTGCTCAGGAATAATGACAATCTTCATCTGTGACCGCACCGCTGCCAGAATTTTTTCCTTCAGGCCGCCAATCGGCAACACTTTACCCCGCAAGGTAACTTCACCGGTCATGGCCACATCCTTGCGCACCGGTGAGCCGGTCAGAATCGACATCAAGGCGGTTGTCATGGCAACACCGGCCGAAGGGCCGTCCTTGGGGATCGCTCCTGCCGGAACATGGACATGAATTTCATGTTCCTGGAAAAACTCGGGCTGAATATTGATATCAGCGGCATGGGCCCGTATGAAGGAATGGGCCGCCTGCACCGACTCCTTCATCACATCCCCCAGCTGACCGGTCAGGATCAAACCACCCTTACCCTGCATGAGTGTCGCTTCGATATGCAGGATTTCCCCACCGACCGGTGTCCACGCCAGACCGTTGACCACGCCGACTTCGTTGTGGTCAAGATCATCCTCCCGCAGATATTTGGGGGCTCCCAGGTAGGTATGCAGCGTTTTGGTGGCAATCTTGACGCTTTTACGTGAGCCTTCCGCCACCTTGCGCGCCACTTTGCGGCAAACAGTGCCGATCTGACGTTCCAGGTTACGCAACCCGGCTTCGCGGGTATATTTTGAAATAATCTCGTTCAGCACGTCATCGTCAAAACTGATATGCTTCTCTTTCAGCCCGTTTTCCTTGGTCTGCCGCGGCACCAGATAGCGCTTGGCGATATGCAGTTTTTCCTCTTCGGTATAGCCGGAAAGATTGATGACCTCCATGCGGTCACGCAAGGCCGACGGCACCGGATCGATCTGGTTGGCGGTTGCAATGAACATGACATTGGAAAGATTGAACGGCTGGTTGATATAGTGATCGGAAAAGGAATGGTTCTGTTCCGGATCAAGCACCTCCAGAAGTGCCGATGACGGATCACCCTTGTAATCATAGCCAAGCTTGTCGATTTCATCCAGCATGATCACCGGATTGTTGGTGCCGGCCTGCTTCATCGCCTGGATGATGCGCCCCGGCATGGCGCCGATGTAGGTACGGCGATGGCCACGGATTTCAGCCTCATCCCGCACACCACCCAGCGACATTCGTACGAATTTGCGCCCCATGGCGCGGGCAATTGACTTGCCGAGCGAGGTCTTGCCGACCCCCGGGGGGCCGACGAAGCAGAGAATCGGCCCCTTCATTTTTTTCTTCAGCTTGCGCACCGCCAGGAATTCAAGAATCCGTTCCTTGATCTTGTCCAGGTAGTAATGGTCGTCATTGAGGATTTTCTCGGCACGCTGGATATCCAGGTTATCACGGGATGAAGTACTCCACGGTAGCTCCACCAGCCAGTCCAGGTAGGTGCGGATAATGCCGGCTTCACCAGCATCGGGGTGCATGTTTTCCAGGCGGCCGAGCTGTTTGAGCGCCTCCTTTTTCACCGCTTCCGGCATCTTGGAGGCTTCAATCGTTTTTTTGATTTCCTGCAGTTCTTCCTTACCTTCGTTATCACCCAGCTCGCTCTGAATCGCCTTCATCTGCTCCCGCAGATAATACTCTTTCTGGTTTTTCCCCATTTCTTCGCGGGCGGCGTTCTGGATTTTGGCCTGCACGCTCAGCAACTCCACCTCGCGGTTGAGAAACTCGTTCACTTTGGTCAGGCGCAGAACCGGATCGTTGATCTCCAGCAGCATTTGCGCATCGCTAACCTTCAGCCCCAGGTTGCTGGCGATCAGGTCGCCCAGGCTGCCGGGATCCTGGATGTTTTCAAGGATCACAACCACTTCCGGCGATATCTGCTTGCCGAGTTCGATGATCTTGGCCAGCTGCTCACGTACGGTGCGAATCAGAGCTTCCGTTTCAAGGGAGCTTTCCTGAACCGGCAAATCATTCTGACGCTCATTGCGCACAATGTAATACGGATCCTGGCTGACAAATTCCGTAATGCGGGTTTTAGCCAGCCCCTGCACCAGGATTTTAACCCTGCCGTCGGGAAGCTTCAGCATCCGCATGATCATGGCAACCGTGCCAACTTCATAGATCTTGTCAGGTGGCGGATCCTCATCACCCACATCATGCTGGGTGGCCAGCACGATCATGCGATCGCCGGCCAGGGCGCTGTCAACCGCTTTGATCGACATTTCCCGCCCGACAAACAGCGGGATAATCATAAACGGATAGACCACCACATCCCGGATCGGTAACAGTGGCAACAGTTCCGGTATTTTTAATTCTTCGTTGTCAGGTTGCTCGTTGTTGTTTTGTTCATTATCGCTCAATCTTGTATCTCCTTTATAACTACCTGACGGTCGTCTATTTTGGGGCAGATCACCCGCAGAACACCCCGGCGGTATTCCGCGGATAGAGTGGTGGGATCAATACTACACGGCAAGGCGACAGCGTGATGAAATGTGCCGTGGCTTCGTTCCAGACAGATAAAACGGCTGTTTTCAGCAACCGGACCACAGGGGCGGCGGGCATCGAGCAGCACCGTTGTGCCGCGGATGGTGACGGAAATATCCGCCAGCTCAAAACCGGGGAGGTCAAATTCCAGCACAATCTCATCCCGTGTTTCATACATATCCATCAAGGGACGATTTTCCCCCTCATCAAGGGCATCGCGCAACTCAAGCGCATGCAGCAGGGAGCGGATCTCACCGACATGGCGACTGAAAATTTCCTGTTGAAACGGTTTCCCACCGGTATATCGTGGCATACCACTCACCACCCGTCTTCAAAGTATTCCAGCTATCAGTTTGAAGATGTAATCATTTAGCTGCTCAATGTCAAGGTTGTTGGACAGCTAATCCACCACGGAAGCCGCGCGGGATAAATTACATTGACATTCACAACACTTTACACGATATTTTTACACTTTTCCGAAAAACGTTGAGCTGTTAGCAGCCGGGAATATTTCCCGATCGGAACATCCAACAGCTGTACATGTAAGGAGCCGCCATGGAACGATGGTCAATCACTGATTCCGCCAAGGTCTACAACCTGGATAACTGGGGTGCTGATCTATTTTCGATCAACAAAAAAGGGAACATGTGTGTTCACCCGTCATCAAGCTCTAAAAGCTCCATCGATCTGCGGGTACTGGTTGATGACCTGATCAAGCGCAAGATCAAGCCGCCGGTGCTGCTCCGTTTCATGGATGTGCTGCAGGGACGGATCGCCAGCATCAACCGGGTCTTCAAGAATGCAATCAGTGAAAATAATTATCCGGCCAAATATCAGACCTTTTACCCGATCAAGGTCAACCAGCAGCGCCAGGTGGTTGAAGCAATCGCCAACTACGGCAAACGTTACAATATTGGACTGGAAGTAGGTTCAAAACCGGAGCTGGTGGCCGGCATCTCCATTTCCACCGGCCACGGGCTACCGATCATCTGCAACGGCTACAAGGATGCCGAATATATCGAGACCGTGCTGTACGCCACCAAAATCGGTTACAACATCACGATTGTGGTAGAAAAACTGTTCGAGCTGGAAAAAATCATCGAACTGGCCAAAAAGACCGGCATCACCCCGCAACTCGGAATCCGCGTAAAACTTTCCTCCAAAGGAACCGGCAAGTGGGCCACCTCCGGCGGCGAGGACGCCAAGTTCGGCCTGCGCATGTCCGAGATCATTGCCGCCATCAGAATGCTGGACGAAGAGGGTATGCTCCCCTGCGTCAAACTGCTCCATTCCCACATCGGCAGCCAGATCACCAAGATCGACAAGATCAAGACGGCACTGATCGAAGCCGCCCGGATCTATTCGGAAATGCGTAAACTGGGCGTTGACATCCAATACCTGGATATTGGCGGCGGCCTGGGAGTTGATTACGACGGCTCCAAATCGAGCTATTTTTCCAGTGTCAATTACACCATCGAAGAATACGCCAATGACGTAATCTACCAGATCAAGAACATCTGTGACGAAGCCGGAGTGGAATGCCCCAACATCATTTCGGAATCGGGACGCGCCACGGTTGCCCATTACTCGGTCATGGTCACCAACGTGCTCAACACCAACACCCAGAACCTGATGCCCGACTTCGAAGAGATGCTGGCTCAATCGGAAAAAATTGCGCCAACCGTTAAGAAGCTGCTGGACATCAACAAGAGCATCGACCGTTATTCTTTGCGCGAAGATTATCACGACACGCTGCAACTGATCAACGAAGCGGTCAGCCTCTTTAACCTCGGTTACCTGACGCTCAACGACCGTGCCATTGCCGAGTGGCTTTACACCAAGATCATCAAGAAAATCAGTGGGATCCTCGAAAAGATCAAGCCGGTTCCCGAAGAGCTGCAGAACTTCCAGCTCCATCTGCGGCAAACCTATTTCGCCAACTTCTCACTCTTCCAGTCAATTCCCGACTCCTGGGCGATCGATCAGCTGTTTCCGATCATGCCGATTCAACGGCTGAACCAAAAGCCGGATGTCATGGCTTCGATTGCCGACATCACCTGCGACTCAGATGGGGAAATCACCAGTTTTGTGGGGGAAAACGGGCGCACGAAATCACTGCCGCTGCATAAGATCAAAAAGGATGAGAATTATTACCTCGGCTTCTTTTTGATCGGCGCCTATCAGGAAATCCTGGGGGATCTCCACAACCTGTTTGGTGACACCAATGCCGTGCACATCACCTTCAACAAAAAAACCGGCTACATGATCGACACGGTCATCAACGGTGATGCCACCTGGGAAACCCTGAAATACGTACAGTACAAAGGGCCCGAAATTCTCAAACATGTGCGCGACAATCTGGAAAAGAGCGTGGCGCTCAAAAAGATCTCCATTGAGGAGAGCAGTCACTTCATCGAACTGCTTGACCGCACCCTGCTCGGCTACACCTACCTGGGAGAGTAGACCTCCCGCTTCACCCACTTTCAAACTGACCATCTGACAGGCGACGGAATTACTTCCGCCGCCTGTTGTCGTTGTACCCGCCACAATGTCAAATCATATGCAAATTACTGCCAAACCATTCGCAGCGCTTTACAACAAACTGCGATAGACCGTCGTTGGACCGTAGCGATACAAAAAACAACAAAAAGGGTGTTACGATCAAATCGTAACACCCTGTAATGTTTGGTGAGCCGCGTTGGGGTCGAACCAACGACCACCTGATTAAAAGTTAGGTAATATAGTTATTCACTCCCGTTTCTCTCTGTTCACACTCTTTCCATAAACAGATAATAACTTATTGACATTTCAAGTAAAATCATTCATAAATATAGTCATGCTGTTTCAGTTGTTTCAGCCCTATCCCAACTATCTACTACAGCATGACTACAGCACAATAGGGGGAGCCATGAAGGTCACTACGTTCACAGACACCATGATTCGTAAGCTCAAACCCACTGACAAAAAGCTCATCAAGGGAGAGGGTAATGGGTTCAACATCCGTGTTATGCCCTCTGGCGTGAAAACGTGGCTGTATCTCTATAACTTTGAAGGCAAGCGTAAAGAGCTGAACCTAGGCACTTACCCGCTCGTTACACTCGAAACAGCTAGAGATAGATTCGATGCTGCAAGGAGGCGTGTCAAGAACGGCTTTGATCCAATGGAAGAAAAGGAACAGGCCGCAGATGAGCGCCGCAAGGCTCCTACTATTGAAGACTTGATCGATGAGTATATAAAGAAACATGCAATGGTAAATAAGCGACAGTGGCAAGAGGATGAGCGCTTGCTAAATAAGGATGCCTTGCCAGCATGGGGCAAGCGTAAAGCAGCAGACATAAAGAAGCGTGATGTTGTTCTGCTACTGGAAAGCATTGTTGAGCGTGGCTCATCTGGTACAGCTAACAGCTTCTTCAGGTGCATACGCAAGATGTTCAACTGGTCAGTAGAGCGTGACATACTTGAGCACTCCCCGTGTGATGGGATCAAGATGCCTGCACCTGTAAACAGTCGTGACAGGGTACTGTCAGAGCAGGAGATTAAAGTTCTTTGGAGCAACCTTGCTACTGCCAGCATCTCAGATGAAATCAAGCGAGCTATCAAGCTGGTATTCGTGACAGCACAGCGCCCCGGTGAAGTGATCGGGATGCATACAAATGAGATAGACAACGATGGTAGGTGGTGGACCATCCCCGCTGAACGGTCTAAGAACAAGAAGGCTCATAGGGTTTACTTAACCGATACAGCGCTTGAACTCATAGGCAGCCTGACCGCTAAAGACAAGAAGTCTCAGGAGATATCAGACAAAGGCTTTATCTTTGCTTGTCCTATTGGCAAGAAGATACAGCCGATTAGTGAGAAGTCACTATCAAAGGCTATCAGACGCAATCTTGCATTGCCTGTACTCCATACTGGCAAACCAGTATTTGACGCCGCTGGCAACGCAGTTACAGAGAACCGTCTAGGGGTTGAGCACTTCACGCCGCACGATGGCAGACGTTCTGCTGCAACCATTATGTCAAAGCTCGGCTTTATGGATGAGGTGATTGACGCGATATTGAATCACTCCAAGCAAGGAGTAATCAAAACATACAACCAGAACAACTATGATAAAGAGAAACAGCAAGCCCTTGAAGCTTGGGATAGAAAGCTGAATAGCATCGTATCAGGTAGCAAGATTGATAACGTTATTGAGGTGGCCGGGGTTTGTGAGACAGCCTGAGGGGTAAAATAAGCAATGTAC
>DAINBV010000011.1:0-79758 GCA_036732725.1 Geobacteraceae bacterium
GGCCGGTGGCTACAACTGCAGCTGCCACAGCAAAGATGCACTGGTACACAACGGCAGCGCAATCACAGGTCCCTGGCAGTTGGATGTTCTTCCTGAAGCTGGAACAACATCTCCTCCCCCAGATCTTTACGGAGCAACACTGTACGCTCAGAAATGCGCCAGCTGCCACGCTCCGCTGGCAACATCGATGAAAAAGGGCGCAACGTTTGACAATATCAAGAACGCCATCGTGAACCTCCCCTACATGCAGCAGTTGATCAGCTTGACTGATGCTGAGATTGATGCCATCGCCAAAGCACTCGGCGGTGATGTAACACCTGATCCCTTGCCCGATCCGACACCGGATCCAACGCCGGAGCCACCACAATGTCGCGGTGGTGGTAACCCTCCTGGTAGCGTTAATTGTGACGGTCCCACACTGTACAAGGATAACTGTTCAGACTGTCACGGACCGCTGGCAAGCTCAATGAAACAGAACCGTACCTTTGATGAGATCAAGTTCGCAATAGCATACGCTCCGGCCATGCCATCACTGGCGTATCTGCAACAACTCACTGACACGATGATTCATGCAATCTCACAAGCACTGGGTGGTGAGTAACACGAAGTAGCTATACCGTTGGGTGACTAACTGCCCACAACAAGAGTGCCCCTGTTGCCAAGCTGCAACAGGGGCACTCTTGTATCTGAATGCAATCTACGGCACCTCAGAACGTCTTGGTGATCTCCCGCACCAGCGAGGTGGCATAGCAACCTTTGGGGAGCGAAAATTCAAGAGTCACCACATCCCCCTCCACCACGCCCGACAGATCAGCCACCGGCACACGCAACGGCCGGCGCTCCCCATCCAGACTGACTCCGCCGTGGGGCTCAAAATTGGCCTGTTCAATTCCCGACTGCTGCAGCACCCCCTGCTCCAGCTGATCAGCCGCACCGGCCGGACGCTTCATCTTGCGACCGAACATCGGCCCGCTGGGAGAAATCTCGAAGGCGTCGGCCCGTTCCTGCTCCTGGGCAGCCACTTCCACCTGAAAACAGGCACCGTTGATATGCTTGCACGCCAGATCACCATCCAGCAACTGATCAAGCCGGTCGATGCGCAGCGCCACCACCTGGTCGAACAGGTACGATTGCAGAGCCGACAGGTAGAGTTTTTTCAGGCGGGGATGGACAGCGCCAAAGGCCCGTTCATACCCCTCCGGCCGCCCCACCAGACGTTGCAGCACATCCCGCTCGCTGCGGCAGTGACGGGGAAACAGCCGTAACGCATCTTCCAACCGCCCCTGCTGGTAGGCGACGATGGCATCCCGCCACTCCTGATCCCGCAGCGCATCCGGCTGGCCGATCAGATGATCGACACAGGCGCGCCACTCCCGGCGCAACATGGCGGCGCCGATCAGATGGGAATTCCCCTGGGCGCCATAACGCTGGGCGCCAAAGTAGTTGGGAACCCCTTTGCGCCCCAGCAGCTCCAGCAGGCGCGGCAGCAACTGCTCCGTTTCGGGGAGCACGCCGCGGATCACGATACGGAAACGATTCCCCCGCAGATGCCCCAGTTTGAGCTTGTTGCCGTGCCGCTCGGCCGCCACCATCACCAGACCATCCAGCTGCAGTTCCAGCGCCTGCTGCGGGGTGATGCGCGCTAGCGAGATCGTCTGCCGGGTAACACCGACGGCATCTTTCATGCCGGCATAGCCGATCTCCCGCTCCGGGATCTTCAGGGCGTTGGCAATCCGCCGGATCGCCTCCAGGGTGGTGATCCCCCGTTTTTCAAAGGTCAGGTAGCAATGTTCGCCGGAACCGCAGGGGAGGTAGGAGGGGAGTTCTTCCACATAAAAATCTTCGGCGGATGTTTTGATGGTTCCGCCACAACCGGGTATGCCGGCAGTCAGATAGGGGTGCATGTCAGGTATCCTGGACAGGTAGTAGGTAATCAAGCAACAATCAGTGCAAGTATGAGGACGTGGTTGAGTAGCAAAGATGGATGTGCCAACCTCCATGCTGTTGTCAGGAATCATGGAGGTACGGGTAGAGCGGCTACATCTCCAGGATCATCGGCAGGATCACCGGCCGCCGCTCGATGCTTTTCTTGAAGAAGCGGCGCAAGACCTGGCGCACGGTCAGACTGACCTCCTCCACGTCGGCGCGCATTTCACCGCTCAACTCCGCCAGCGCATCGACCACGATACAACGGGCAGTTTCCAGGTAGGCCTGGCTTTCGTCCTCGAACACGAATCCGCGCGAGACGATGTCAGGACCGTAGATGATTTCAGTCGATTCCTTGTTGATGCCGATGATCACCACCACCATCCCGTCTTCCGAGAGATGCTTGCGATCCTTGAGCACCATGTTCCCCACGTCGCCGATCCCCTTGCCATCCACGAACACCCGCCCTGACTCGACCTTTTCCACGATCGCCGCCGTGTCGGCATAGAACGACACCAGGTCACCATTGGTGGCCAGGATGCAGCGTTCCTCGGGAATTCCGACCTTTTGGGCCAGTTTTTTATGCAGGGTGAGATGGCGGTATTCGCCATGGATCGGCATGAAATAGCGGGGGCGCACCAGGTTGAGGATCAGTTTCAGCTCTTCCTGGCTGGCATGACCGGAGACGTGCACTTCCGATACTTTTTCATGGTACACCTCGGCGCCGCGCCGGTAGAGATGGTTGATCAACTGGGAGATGGTCCGTTCGTTACCGGGGATCACGCGAGAGGAGAGGATCACCGTATCCCCCTTTTCCAGCTTGATCTGCTTGTGGTCATCCATGGCAATCCGGATCAGGGATGAGCGCGGTTCCCCCTGGCTGCCGGTGGTGATCATGCAGACCTGCTCACGGGGGGTGTGGGGGAGTTCCCGCAACTCCATGAACTGCTCGTCGGCAATGTGGAGGTAGCCGAGCTGGCGGGCAATACGCACGTTGGAAACCATGGAGCGGCCATTGAGCAGGATCTTGCGGCCACAGCGGGCCGCCGCATCCGCCACCTGCTGCACCCGGTGGATACTGCTGGAAAAGGCGGCCACGATGATCCGACCTTCACAGGAGGGGAAGATTTCGGCAAACGCCTCGCCCACATATTTTTCCGACAGGGTGAACCCTTCCCGCTCCACGTTGGTGGAATCGGAGAGCAATGCCAGCACCCCCTCTTCGCCATAACGGGCAAAGGAGGGAAGATCGGTCAGCTCCCCGTCCACCGGGGTGTGGTCGATCTTGAAGTCGCCGGTGTGGATCACCACCCCTTCCGGGGTACGGATGGCAAGGGCGCAGCCATCGACGATCGAATGGGCCACCCGCAGGAATTCTACCTCGAACAGACCGAGGCTGACCACATCACGCGGCTTGACCACCCGCAGATCGACCCGCGAATCAAGGTCGAATTCTTTCAGTTTCCCTTCGATGAAACCAAGGGTCAGGGCGGTGCCATAGACCGGCACGTTCAATTCCTGCAGCACATAGGGGAGCGCGCCGATGTGATCCTCGTGTCCATGGGTGATCAGGATGGCGGTCACCTGTTCGCTCCGTTCCCGCAACCAGCTGATGTCGGGGATTACGTAGTCGATGCCGAGCATGTCCGGTTCGGGGAACATCAGTCCGCAATCGACAATCAGGATCTGGTCACCGTACTGGTAGGCCATCATGTTCATGCCGATTTCGCCGAGACCTCCCAGCGGGATAATGTTAAGAGCTGCGTTCGATTCGATCTGTTCCACGGGGATTACCTTTCTTTCTGCAGAGGAACAAGGGTGGCTATTCTGGCATCGCAACGGGCAATCCACTCTTTGCCCGGTTGGGTCAGCCAGCGGTCGGCATAGAACGAACTGCGCAAGGCGCGGTAGGCGATCAGGGCCCGGTTCACATCTCCCTGGCGTTCGCTGATCTGACCGACACTCCACAATTTTTGCGCTGCCAGTTCGATTTTTTCATTGAAGGGGAGATAGAGGTGGATGGCCGATTCAAAACCAGCCACTGCCCCGCTGAAATCGCCCTTGTTGAAGGCCGCCTCTCCCAGGGCATACTGGGTATTCAAGCGCCACCAGGTACCGGCGATAAACAACAGCAGGCAGAGTAACAGGATCACAACGGCGTTGATGGCAATAACGGTCAAGCGTGAGTTCATGGCGTTACCTGATAAAATGAGGAATAGCGGTCAAAAGAATGCCGGACATCAACAGCAGCACGCCGGCAATCGTCACCAGCGCTGCGCCGATATCCAAAGGGGGCTTGAGGCGATGGCTGGCAGGGATTCCCCAGAGCAGGGCCGCCAGGCCGAGCAGTATCAACGGTATGAATTTGATGCCGGCATACATGGCTACACCTCCAGACGCGATGAAATGGCGGCATGCACCGATCTTTCCAGCCATTCCTGGGCGTCGCCCTTCTTCAGCCCCTCCGGGATCATCAGGGGGGGGTGGAGCGTCAGGGAGATCATCCCGGAATAGAGCCGTATCCTGCCACCCGGATTGACCGTGCCACTCCCGTTGATGGTCACCGGCACCACCGGAACTCCCGCTTCGGCTGCCAGGACAAAGCCGCCGCGCTTGAAGGGGAGCAACTTGCCGTCCGTAGAGCGGGTACCTTCGGGAAACATGACCACGCTTTTTCCCTGGCAGATAATGGCCGCCGCCTCTTTCATGCTCTTGAAGGCGTTACGTCCATTGCTCCGGTCCAAGGGAATATAGCCGGCACGGCGCATGGAGGTGCCAAACACCGGGATTTCAAACAGCTCCTTCTTGGCGATCCAGTAAATTCGGCGCGGCAGAATGGCAATCAGCGCCAGGATGTCAAAGTTACTCTGATGATTGCTCATGAAAATGCAGGGGCCAGCGGGAATGTTCCCGGCGCCGCACAGGCTCACCCCGGTATGGTTCAACCCCAACGCCATACGGGCCCACAAGCGGGCATGCAGGTCATACAGCAGACCACTGCGATCAAACAGGGCGCACACTCCGGCACTGAAAGAGAATAAAAAGGTCAACGGCACAAATATGGTCAAATAAAGGTACGCTCGTACCATGTACATACTCCGCAAAAATTACTAGCTCGCCACCATGCGATCTTTACAGGCATCCCGGCCGTGGTGCAGCAGCAGCAACAACACTTCCTCCAGCGCCGGGGTAATCTCCCTGAATTCGACCCCGAATCCGGGACGCCGCTG
This sequence comes from Geobacteraceae bacterium, assembly GCA_036732725.1. Lineage (GTDB taxonomy): Bacteria > Desulfobacterota > Desulfuromonadia > Geobacterales > Pseudopelobacteraceae > CAIPTY01. The sequence continues at coordinate 5,157 of DAINBV010000011.1, forward strand.
GCACCCCCATGGTTGAAGCCAGCGCACCGTCACCGGTACTTCCAGCTCCGCTTCGTGCAGTATCAGCGACAATTCCTGCCCAACCTGGAATTTCTCCGGTTGTACATCGGCGATGAAGGCCCCCCCCCAGGAAAGGTTGAGGGTAAATCCACGCTGCCCCTCGCCACTCTGGCAACGGCAGAGGGTGGAAAGGATCACCTCTTTGCGACGGCTGGCTCGCAGACGGCGCGGCACAAAATCGGCGCAGCTCTTGGCAATAAAATCGTTGAGGCTGCCGTCCTGCTTCGCCTCACCCGGCATGGTCATGGGGATCAGCATGGAGCCGATGGTGCGTACCCGCAAGGTGGGAAAAAATCCGGTCAGGGAACAGGCCACCGTTTTCTCTTCCCCCTTGGCTTTGACCATGGAAGGGAGATCAACCAGAATGCCGCAGAACAGACCGGCCAGCGCTGCATCTTCCGCTTCCAGAAAGCTTGCCGCCACCACAGTTTCGATACCGAGGGCGGCCACGGATTTAACCAACGCACCCCGGGCATCGTCGTGATAGGCTATGATCAGCAGGGGGGTACTGAGAGGGGACATTCCTTACTTCTCCGCAGGTGGTGTTGAACCTGCGACAATAGGCAATACCACCGCGAATTTCAACTGTTATTTCACATTTCGGCAACATGCCGCCGGCGTACCGAGCGCGGGATGCTTCACATTCTCTTCCGGCTGTAGTAGTATCCCCACCCCGCCGCCGTAGCGCGGCCTACACCAGACAATTCAGGAGCAGCACGCAATGGCATTGAGCAATCAGCAGCAGATAAGCATCAATTCATACCTGCGGGATGAAACCGGCTTACAACCATTCCAGATCCAGCAGACCGTGGCGCTGCTTCAGGAAGGGGCTACGGTCCCTTTTATCGCCCGCTACCGCAAGGAACAGACCGGCGAACTGGACGAGGTGCAGATCCGCACCATCGAAGAACGGCTGGCCTATTTCAGTGAGCTGGAAGAGCGCAAGGTCAGCATCCTGGCAGTCATCGGCGAGCAGGGGAAACTGACCCCCGAGTTGGAGCAACGGATTGTAACCTGCCGCCTCAAAACCGAACTGGAAGACCTCTACCTCCCCTACAAACCTAAACGGCGCACCAAGGCGGTGATCGCCCGCGAACGGGGACTGGAGCCGCTGGCAGATCTGATGGCGGCCCAGCAACTGACAACCGGAACGGCAGAAGAAGCTGCCTTTCCCTATGTCAACCCGGAAGCCGGGGTACCCGACCCGGCCGCCGCACTGGAGGGGGCCGGCCATATCCTGGCAGAACGGCTGTCGGACGATGCCGACGCCCGTGCCTTTGTACGCCGCCTGACCTGGGATCAGGGGATATTCTCTTCCCAGGTTGTCAGCGACAAAAAAGCTCAGGTCACCAAGTTCGAGATGTATTACGACTATCAGGAGGCGATCAAAACCGTCCCCTCCCACCGCATGCTGGCCATGCGGCGCGGCGAGAAGGAAGAGGTGCTGTTTCTGACCCTGCAGGCTCCCCTGGACGAGATTCTGGCAGGATTGAAAGCGCGTACCATCGGCGGAGAGAGCATCTTCAGACCACTGCTGGAATCAATAGCAGCCGATGCCTACAAGCGGCTGATCGCCAGCTCGATTGAAGGGGAGTTGCGGCTGCAGGCCAAGAACGTGGCCGATGAAACCGCCATCAAGGTGTTTGCCGACAACCTGCGCAACCTGCTGCTGGCACCACCGGCGGGAGGGAAGCGGGTGTTGGGTGTCGACCCCGGTCTGCGCACCGGTTCCAAGCTGGCGGCAGTTGACCAGACCGGCCGCTTCCTGGAACATGTCACCATCTACCCCCACACCGGAGCGCAACGGATTCCCGAGGCGAGACGGGAACTGCTACGATTGGTGACCACCCACCGGATCGAGATGATTGCCATCGGCAACGGCACGGCCGGCCGGGAGATGGAATTGTTCGTCAAGGAGACCCTGGCGGAATCAGGACAGCATGTGGCGGTAATCATGGTCAGCGAAGCCGGCGCCAGCGTCTACTCGGCCTCGGAGATTGCCCGCCAGGAGTTCCCCGAACTTGACCTGACCGTACGTGGCGCCATCTCCATTGCCCGCCGGCTGCAGGATCCGCTGGCCGAACTGGTAAAAGTCGACCCCAAGAGTATCGGGGTCGGCCAGTATCAGCACGATGTTGACCAGGGAATGTTGAAAAAAGCGCTGGACGGGGTAGTGGAGTCATGCGTCAACTTTGTGGGGGTCGATCTCAACACCGCCTCGGCAGCGCTCCTCTCCTACGTTTCCGGTGTCGGTCCGGCGCAGGCACGGGGGATGGTCAGCTACCGCGATAGCAACGGCCCCTTTGCCACCCGCCAGGCATTGCTGAAAGTCCCCCGTTTCGGCGCCAAGGGATTCGAGCAGGCAGCCGGATTTCTCCGCATCCGTGGTGGCGCTCATCCGTTGGACAACAGCGCGGTCCATCCCGAACGCTACCCGCTGGTGGAAGTGATGGCAGCCGACCTGGGGGTAACCGTGCAGCAACTGACCGGCGACCCGGCCCTGGCCGGGAGCATCAACCTGCAGCGCTATGTCTCCGACAGCATCGGCCTGCCGACCCTGCGCGACATCCTGGAAGAGCTGAAAAAACCGGGACGCGACCCGCGCAAACAGTTCGAGACCGCTTCATTCCGCGACGATATCCGTGAGATCAGTGATCTGCAGGAAGGGTTGATTCTGCAGGGGGTGGTAACCAACGTGACCGCCTTCGGCGCGTTTGTGGACATCGGCGTCCATCAGGACGGACTGGTGCACATCAGTCATCTGGCCAACCGCTACATCAAGGATCCGGCGGAGGCGGTACGGGTGGGTGACCTGGTAAAGGTCAAGGTGTTGTCAGCCGACGTGCAGCGCAAGCGGATTGCGCTTTCGATCAAGGAGGCCGAGCCGGGTGGCGCTGCAAAGGCACCCCGCCCACCGCGGGAGAGCGGAGCCAGGCATGAGCAAAAAATGCCCGTAGCGCCAAGCTCGCAGGGACTTGATCTGAGCGCCATGGAAAAGGCAGGCTTTCGGGTGAAACGGAGTTAGGGAGAAACCGGGGAAAAACACTTGAAACGCGGAGAAGCGGAGAACACTGTATCGCCCTGAAGGGGCGAAATACTGGAGCCCATGGCGTCAGCCACGGGTAATAAATCCATAATCAAACCTGAGCCCCGCAGGGGCGATAGATGAGAGCATGGGGTGTCAACCCCATGAAATTTGTGACCTAACCACAGCGCGGGACTTACGGCCCGCGCTGTATTCTACCGCCCCTTTGGGGCTACCACCATGTTACCGCCATTTCTGCTATCAGCGCAGCACCGCTTCCGCCAATACCTCGGCGATGTCACGCACCTTGACGTTTTCCGCCTTGACATCTTTCAAACCGTCTTCAAACATGGTCAGACAGTAGGGGCAGGAAACGCAGACCGTATCCGGCTTCTGCACTAACGCTTCCTTGACCCTGGTCAGGTTGATCCGCTCACCACCATGTTCCTCCAGCCACATCCGGCCGCCGCCGGCGCCACAGCAGAAGGAATTTTCCCGGTTGCGTTCCATTTCCAGCGCAGCATGTCCGGTGGCCGAAGCAAGGGTTTCACGCGGCGCTTCGTAGATGTCATTGTGCCGGCCGAGGTAGCACGAATCATGGAACAGGGTGGTGCCGAAATCAACCTTGGAGCTGTTCGGCTTCAGACGACCGGCTGCCACCAGTTCCTGCAGCATCTCGCTGTGATGCATAACCTGCAGCTCGATGCCGTACTGACGGTAATCATTTTTGAGGGTTGAAAAACAGTGGGGACACTGGGTGATCACCTTGACCACTCCCCGTTCCTTGAACAAGGCCACATTTTCCCGCGCCATCAGGTCAAACAGGTATTCGTTCCCCAGACGTCGCACGCTGTCGCCGCAACATTTTTCATCCTTGCCGAGAATGCCGTAGGAGACCCCGGCCTTGTCCAGCAATTGGGTCAACGCCACCGTAACCTGCTTGTTGCGGGAATCGAAGGCGCCGGCACAGCCGACATAGAACAGGTATTCGGTGACTCCCTTTTCAAACGGCTTGATCGTCGAGTGGGCCGACCATTTGACCCGCTCTGACGGCGCAATCCCCCATGGATTGCTGCGCCCTTCCATGTTTTCAAACAGATTGAGTAACTCTTCCGGGAAACGCGCTTCCGTCTCCACCAGATGACGACGCATCTGGACAATCTTCGGCATCTGCTCGATGAAAACCGGACAGGCCTGCATACAGGCGCCGCAGGTGGTACATCCCCAGATCGCCTCCTCGGAGACGCTCCCCTCGCCACCATCACCGATCAGCGGCAGATGCGCTTCCCCGCCCCGTTTCATGTCGGGACCGTTTTCCAGCAGGTTGACCTTGATATCATGGATCACGCCACGAGGATTGAGCGGCTTGCCGGTAATCCCGGCCGGGCAGGCGTTCTGACAGCGGCCGCATTCGGTGCAGGAAAAGGAATCGAGCAGATCTTTCCAGCTGAAGCGATCGACCGAGGCAACGCCAAAGCTGTTACCGGACACGAATTCTTCCCGCGGCAGGGTATTCGGCTTTTCCAGGCGACGGAAGAAACAGTTGGGGATGGCGGTCAGAATATGCAGGTGCTTGCTGTTGGGAAGAAAGCAGATAAAGGTAAACAAGGCAAAGGCATGCAGCCACCAGCTGATGTCATGGACCATCCGGGCCTGTTCCGGTGGCACAAAACCGGCCATCAGGTTGGAAACCGGCATGACCATGCTGGCCATCTGTTTCATCGACTGATCGAAGCGGGCGATCTTGCCGGCATTGATGCCAAAATAGGCCAGCATCAGCACGGCGATCAGGGTCAGAATAAAATAGGCCTCAAAGGTACGCGCCTCGGGATAGGGAGGAGCAACGGTGCGGCGGATGGCAGCCACCAAGATGGCAAGCAGCGCCAGCAGGGAAACGACATCAAAACTGAACAGCAATGAGAGATAGATGCTGTCCGGCAGCAGGGAGAGACTGATGCCAGGAAACAGACCGTGCAGCAGAAACTCCGAATTGGCGCCGATCAGCAGGATAAACGACCAGAAGATAATGAAATGGTTGATGCCGAACGGCTTGGCCAACACCCGCTGTTGACCGAAGGCAAAACGGATCATGTTGCCGATCCTGACGCCGATGTTATCGGTGCGATTTTCGTGCTGACCGATGGAAAGCAGGCTGAATCTGCGCCAGCAACTGATGACGAAGACCGCCAGTGAAGCTATCAGAAGAATCGTAAAAATTGTGTGATTGGGTGTCATGTGGAATCCTTTTAAAGACTGTTCTGACCGATCGACAGGTCAGGCATGTCGCACAGGTCGGACGGTATTTTTCATTTCGCGAATTGCCTTGGTAATCGCCGGAACCATTTCGAACAGGTCCCCCACGATGCCGTAGGTTGCCACTTCAAAGATCGGCGCCTGTTTATCGCGGTTGATGGCGATAATCATGTCCGAATCCTGCATGCCGACCAGGTGCTGGATCGCACCGGAAATACCGCAGGCAATGTAGATCTTGGGACGCACGGTGCGGCCGGTCTGCCCCACCTGCCGGTCTCCCGGCATCCAGCCGGCATCAACCGCGCTGCGCGAAGCTCCCACCACGCCACCGATCTCGTCAGCCAGTTCCTGCAGCATGGCAAAGTTTTCCGGCCCCATCATGCCGCGGCCACCGGAAACGATAAATTCGGCGCCGGTGATGTCAATCTGGTCACGATGGCTGGCGTCATGTATAATTTCCAGCACCTTGGTAAGTACATCCTGTTCGGGGATCGCAAAACCGACTCGCACGATCTCACCCGTGCTCCCTGGTTGGCGCTCCGCCATTGGCATCACGTTGGGACGCACGGTTGACATTTGAGGACGATACTTGTCACACACGATGGTCGCCATGATATTGCCGCCAAAGGCCGGACGGGTCTGCATCAGGTTACGGTTGTCACCAATGGCCAAGCCGGTGCAGTCGGCTGTCAGTCCGGTTCCGACGCGGGTGGCCACTGCTCCGGCCAGGTCGCGCCCCATGCCGGTGGCGCCCATCAGGATGATTTCCGGCTTGTACGCTTCAATCAGATGACAGCACGCCTCAACGTACGCCTCGGTACGGTAGTTGGCATAGACCGGCGCATCCATCAGATACGCCTTGCTGGCGCCATACTCGAATGCTTCCTGACAGAGATGCTCCACCCCCTGCCCGATCACGACCGCGCACAATTCCACTGACAACGAGGCCGCCAGCTCCTTACCGACTCCCATCAGTTCCCAGGATACCTTGGCCGGTTCTCCTTCAGTCTGTTCCACAAACACCCACACCCCACGGTAGGCTGCCAGTTTTTTTGCCAGGGCTGCCGCCTCTTCGTCCACTTCCTCCACCACCACACCACCAGCCGCCTGTGCCAGTTCAGCCAGTAGTTTCAGTTCCTCGGGGGTGAAGTACATTTCAAGGGCGTCGGCCGGACAGACCTTGACGCATTTCTGGCAACCGATGCACTTGCTGGAGTCGATAATCGGCTCACCGGCATCGTTCATCTCGACGCAGTTTACGGGACAGGCGCTCTGGCAACGGGCGCCACAGGCGATGCATTTGCCGTCAATGGAGCGGGCCACGCCGCGCGGTTTTTTCGGTTTCAGCTTGGTCTCTGTCATAGTGGTAACATATCCTTTGCCATCAATTTCTCGATCAACAATCTGGCTGTTCCCTGGGGATCGCCATAGCCATCTCCCAGGATTTCTCCCTGGACCCGTTCCGGTGAGAATATCTTACTGACCCAGGTCGGCGAGCCTTTCAGTCCGATGGTTTGCTCATTCAACTGCAGCACCTGATTGTTCCATACCTCGACCGGTGCCGTTGCGGCAGCCAGACGCATTGCCACCCGCGGATAACGGGGGCGGTTCAGTTCCCGCACCACGGTCAGCATGGCCGGAAGCGGCGATTCCACCACCTCATGACGCCCCTCCAGCTTGCGGCGCACCCGGATACGGGAGGCAGCCGGATCAAGGTCGATGATTTTATCGACCAGCGTCAGCTGACGGTAGTTGAGACGACTGGCAATTCCCGGCCCTACCTGGGCAGTATCGCCATCAATGGTCTGCTTGCCACACAGCACCATCCCGACCGGCTCGACTTCGGCGTTCAAACGGGCAATGGCTGCCGAAAGCACCATACTGGTGGCCAGGGTGTCCGCCCCGCCAAACACTCGGTCGGAAAGCAGGATGGCACGATCGACACCGAGCGCCAGCGCTTTTTTCAGGGTAGCCTCGGCATTGGGAGGCCCCATGGAGATGGCAACTACGGTGCAGCCAAAACGGTCTTTCAGGCGTAGCGCCTCTTCCAGCGCATGGGTATCGTACGGATTGACAATAAACGGTATTCCCTCACGCACCAGGGTATTGGTGACCGGATCGATCTGGACCTGGGTGGTGTCGGGAACCTGTTTGATACAAACAACTATCAGCATCGGGAAACCTCGGAAATAAAAGTGGGCTTTATTTTACTTTTACGTCAACGAAAATACAACAAAAATAGTACAGGACAACATACGCCACCGTGCGAGAATCCATACTCCCCATCGTTGGGAGGGAATTATCGCTATAGCAGAAAACATACCAGTTTACTCAGAGTCAAACAAACCCCGATCAACAAATCCAGCCGATCGAAGGAATTTAGGGGGACACAAACTGTTTAGACAGGCAATATGCGGCAGTCTGTATTTTTAGTCTCACCAACAAATTGAGTTTTTTTTGCCACAAAAAGAAGCTATATGCCGCAAAACAGCCTTTATTGTCACCAATCCCGCATGCCTATAACGCAACTACGGCCACCATGTCCAGAACAAAATATGAGCAGTGCACTGTTTATAGCCTGTTTTCAAAACATATGTGCTCATATTATTTGCATTGCCTTTTAATCTCGTGTATACGATTTGCACATCATCTCATACTAATTGGAGGTTAGCATGGCTCAGGTAGACGAAAAAATCGAAGGAATGTACCAGGAGGTTCTGAAACGCAATCCCGGCGAAACCGAATTTCATCAGGCAGTTCTTGAAGTTCTGGAATGCCTGGGACCAGTTGTAACCAAGCATCCCCAGTACCTGGAACGCAAGATCATCGAGCGCATCTGTGAACCGGAACGCCAGATCATCTTCCGGGTACCGTGGCAGGATGACAAAGGAATCGTCCAGATCAACCGCGGCTTCCGAGTTGAATTCAACAGCTCACTCGGTCCCTACAAAGGGGGGCTGCGCTTCCATCCATCCGTATATCTCGGCATCATCAAATTTCTCGGCTTCGAGCAGATTTTCAAAAACTCCCTGACCGGCTTGCCAATCGGCGGCGGCAAAGGAGGATCTGATTTCGACCCGAAAGGAAAGTCCGACGATGAAGTCATGCGCTTCTGCCAGAGTTTCATGACCGAACTGTACCGGCACCTGGGTGAACACACCGACGTGCCGGCCGGCGACATCGGCGTGGGTGGCCGCGAAATCGGCTACATGTTCGGCCAGTACAAGCGTATCACCAATCGTTATGAACCAGGGGTTCTGACCGGTAAGGGACTTACCTGGGGCGGTTCACTGGTCCGTACCGAGGCAACCGGTTATGGCGCGACCTTCTTTGTCAATGAAATGCTGAAGGCCCGTAAGGACTCTTTCGACGGCAAGACTTGCCTGGTCTCCGGCTCAGGTAACGTGGCAATTTACACCATCGAAAAAATCCACCAACTGGGGGGGAAATGCGTGGCCTGTTCCGACTCCAACGGCGTGATCTACCACGAAAAAGGACTCGACCTCGACCTGATCAAACAGCTCAAGGAAGTTGAGCGGCGCCGCATTTCCGATTATGTGCTCAAACACAAGGACGCCAAGTACATTGCCAACGGCAATATCTGGGAGATTCCCTGTCAGGTCGCCATGCCGTCCGCCACCCAGAATGAGATCAACGGCAAGGACGCCGCCACCCTGGTAAAAAATGGGTGCATCGCTGTCGGCGAAGGCGCCAATATGCCAACTACTCCCGAAGGGATCAAGGTATTTCTGGATGCCGGTATCGCCTATGGCCCCGGCAAGGCTGCCAATGCCGGTGGTGTTGCCACCTCGGCTCTGGAAATGCAACAGAACGCCGGACGCGACTCATGGTCATTCGAATTCACCGAAAAAAAACTGGAAGAGATCATGGTCAACATCCACCGCAACTGTTTTGAAACCGCTGAAGAGTACGGCGCTCCGGGGAACTATGTTCTCGGCGCCAACATCTGCGGTTTTATCAAGGTAGCTAATGCCATGGTTGCACACGGCTTGATTTAGGACTCTATCTACGCTATTCTGTTTGCATGCCCAGCCGTACGGCTGGGCATTTTTCAAATCAGCTCCACATATCAGATTGATTTCAGGAGATAGGCATGGCACTTGTTGTACAAAAATATGGCGGCACAGCCGTCAGCACGCCTGAGCAGATCAAAAAAGTAGCTCAACGTGTAATTGATTCATTTAACCACAACAACGATGTTGTGGTGGTTATTTCCGCCAGAGCCGGCGAAACCAACCGTTTGATCGAGATGGCGCAGGAGATGTGCCCCGGCCAGGAGGGGCGTGAATACGACCTGCTGATCTCGGCCGGAGAGCAGGTTTCGGTCGGCCTGCTGGCGCTCTGCATCACATCCCTCGGCTACAAAGTCAGTACCTATCTGGGGTGGCAGGTACCAATCATCACCGATTCACGCCATACCCACGCATCCATCGAGTACATCAACCCGGCCAAGATCAATAACGATATCCGCCTCGGCTCCATCGTGATTGTGGCCGGATTCCAGGGAATCGATGGTAACGGCGTCATCACCACACTGGGACGGGGAGGTGGCGATACCTCTGCCGTGGCCCTGACCCACGCACTTGGTGCAGAAGTGTGTGAGTTGTACTCGGATGTGGACGGCATCTTCAGCGCAGATCCGGCCGTTTGCGACGATGCCCGTAAAATTGAGCAGATTTCATACGACGAAATGCTGGAACTTGCCAGTCAGGGCGCCCGCGGCGTTCAGATTCGCGCCATTGAATACGCCAAGAATCACAATATTACGATTCACGTCCGGTCGAGCTTCAACAGCAGCCCAGGCACATTGATAACCAGAGAGGAAACCGTTATGGAAGGTGTTGTTGTTACAGGTATCGTGTATGACAAAAATGAGGCCAAGATCGCTGTTCTGGGAGTTCCCGACACTCCGGGAACCGCTGCCAGAATCCTTACCGCACTGGCTGACGCCGATATTTCCGTTGACATGATCGTTCAGAACGTCAGTCAGGCCGGCTTGGCGGATGTAACCTTTTCAATTTCAAAAGCAGACCTGGAAAAGGCTCGCCTGATCACCGACCGCATTGCCCAGGATCTGAAGGCGCGTGAGGTGATTGCTGACAAAAACATCAGCAAGGTTTCCATTGTCGGACTCGGTATGCGCAATCATGCCGGCGTAGCTGCCCGCATGTTTTCAGCACTGGCGTTCAACAATATCAACATCCAGATGATTTCAACCTCGGAAATCAAGGTATCGGTGGCCATCGAAGAAAAATATACCGAACTGGCCGTACGCGTATTGCACGAAACATTCAAGATGGCTGCCTGACAACGGAGCAAGCTGTCAATTCCCCATACAATAAGGCGACCTACCCATGACAGGTGAGTCGCCTTGTTGTATGCATACAAATGTGGTTATTTCATGAACTTGGAAATCTCGAACCCGATCTGCCCCAACGGGAGCACTTCATCGGCCACACCACCATCAACACACGCCTTGGGCATGCCATAGATCGTCGATGTCGCTTCGTCCTGGGCAATGGTCAACCCACCTTTTTGCTTGAGCAGCTGCATCCCCTTGAAACCGTCGTTCCCCATGCCGGTCAGGATCACACCGAGCATCGCTCCGTTGGTCGCCTCCGCCATGCTGGACATGAGCAGATCAACCGACGGGATGTAGACGTACTGCGGGAATTCACTGGTCGGCTTGGTTTTTACCACGATGTTGGCTCCCTGGCGCACCAGCGTCGTGTGCATCCCCCCCGGTGCGATCAGCGCCAGGCCGGGCTTGAGAACATCACCATCCACCGCTTCGCGAATTGTCATGGAACATTTGGCATTCAGACGGTCTGCGTACGGACCGGTAAATGCTTTGGGCATATGGATGCCAACAATAATCCCGTAGGGAAAATTGACCGGGATACGGGAAAGTACCTCCTGCAACGCCACCGGGCCTCCGGTTGAAGCGCCAATCCCGACGTAACTGATTTTTTTGCCCATAAACTTTGACGAGGTGGGGCGGGTGGCAGCGCTGGCGGCAACAGCGGCAAACGGACGTGCGGGAGCAGCGCCAAAAGAAGTGGCTGCTCGGACAATGTGCGATTTGACAGCCTCTTTGACTTTACGCAGCAATTCAGACTTGAAGGTGGTTTGAGCTTCCGTCGAATCAGTTACGTTCTTGGGAATGTAATCAACTGCACCGGCATCCAGCGCTTCAAAAGTTGACCTGGCGCCTTCATTGGTCAGGGTGGAAACCATGATGACCCTGGTCGGCGCTTTTGCCATGATCTGCTTCAGCGCTTGAATGCCGTCCATATTCGGCATTTCAATATCCATGGTAATCAGGTCAGGTTTGAGACTGATTGCCTTTTCAACCCCTTCTCTTCCATCAACCGCGGTTCCCACGATATCAAAGGTCGGCTCCTTGGAGAGCACGCTCCGAATAGCCATCCGCATAAACGAAGAATCATCAACAATCAGAATTCTGATTTTTCCGGTTTGGGGAGCAAGCACGTCAGGACTCCGATTTGAATATTGAATTTACCAGTTCTTTTACATCGGGAATAGCATCATCAAGCTCATAACAGAAACGCTCCACATCAAGATCCGCCAACGCCGGCGACTGCTTTTTGAGAATCTGCCACCCTTCTTCTTCCGACAGATTGAAACTGACCCATTCCCGATCACCGTAATTAAGTCCACGCACTCCGCAAAACAGATCCGCCAGATTGACGATGGCGCACAGTACAGGATCAACCATCGCCTGGTCTGGGGAGTGATGCAAGGCAATCACTTCACAGTACAACGGTGGAAAGTTCCATTTTTGCGCCATACAGAGACCTATTTCAGCATGGGTGGTACCAAAATATTCCAGTTCGGCATCCAGCAGCTTGATCGGCTTCCCCTGAATGGAATCAAGAACTGTCTGGAACTCGTCCCGCATGAAATTACTTAAAAAGACTTCTCCCAGATCGTGGATAATACCGGCGATGTAGGCATTTTCCAAATCAGCATAGCCGATTTTCTTGGCAATGATTTTCGATACCATGCCAACACCAAAAGAGTGTTCCCAGAAAGAGGAAATATCCAGCGCCCCCTTGTCCGATTCAAATGCGCCGATAAACGAGGTGGTCAATGCTATTTCACGAATGTGTCGCAAACCGAGGAAGATCAGGGCTCGTTTGAGCGAGGTAACTTCATGTTCCGGCTTGTAGACCGGTGAATTGATCATCTTCATGACCCGCGCCGTCATCACCTGATCGGTCAGCATCAGATCTGCCACTTCCTCAATCTGAACATCCGGCTGGTCTATCAGTTGCAAGACCTGGGTCGCAACCGCCGGGATGGTGGGAAGATCTTCAATCTTTTCAACCAAGGCCCTGGCTTTTTCAATCATTACATGCTTGTCCATGGATCCACACCTTTCAGATTACTTTTTGTAGGTAAAGCCGCCGGGAAAATGTACCGTCTTGAACTTGTCATTGACCCCGTGCAGCGACTCTGACTGACCGACAAAGAAGTATCCATACGGTTGCAGGTTATTATAAAAATGCTGGACAACCTTTGATTTTGACGCTGTATCGAAATAAATCAGTACGTTGGCACAAAAGATAATATCAAAGGTCTTCATAAAGATCATCTTGTTATCATCGTACAGGTTGAGTTTGTTGAAGGTAACGAATTTCTTCACTTCCGGGGAGAGAATGAATTTACCGTTGTCTTCCTTGATATACTTGCGTTTATACAATTCCGGTATATTGCGGACCGAGTAGGCGTTGTAGACAGCTTCCTTGGCCTGGGCCACCACCGTCTCGTTGATGTCGGTGCCGACGATCTCAATGATCCAGTCCTTGAGGAGCGTTGCCCGCTTTTCTTGCAGAATCATTGCCAGCGTGTACGCTTCTTCACCGGAAGACGAGGCTGCGCTCCAGATACGGAGCTTGCGAAACCCCATTTTGTTTTTGATTTCCACGATTTCCGGCAACAGTTTAGTTTCCAGCGCATTCAACTGAGGCACGTTGCGAAAGAAATAGGTTTCGTTGGTGGTAATCTCATCCATCAGAAACTTCAGTTCCTCCGTGCCACGGGAAGATTTCAGCAGCTGGTAATACTCCTGATGGGTCTTGACCCCGGTTGCTTCCATTCGTTTGGCAAGACGGCTTTCCAGAAAATATTTTTTTGTGGCATGAAAATACATGCCACAAATGTTATAAATGAAATCGCGTAGTTGCTCAAAATCTTTATCCGATATAGCCACGAGCTACTCCTTAAAATAGTGACCTTACTTGTCGCCACCATCAATCAGTCCGACCGGGTCGACAATCAGGGTTACACGCCCATCGCCAAGAATAGTTGATCCGGCAATTCCGGGGATATTGGCCAGATAACTGCCGAGTGACTTGATGGCAACCTCCTGCTGTCCGACCAGACGGGTGACCACCAATCCCATGCGCTTGTCGGCTGCACCCACCACCACCACATAGCAGATATCATCATGGTCATAGCGTTTCTGCACATTAAAGACCGTCTCAAGCCGGACCAGCGGCAACACCATATCGCGCAACTTCAGCACTTCCTGGCCGCCGATCAGATGAAAGTCCTTCTGATTGACCCGCAAGGTTTCCAACACCGAAGAAAGCGGGATCGAGTAGACTTCCCCCTCCACCTCCACCAGTAACGACTGGATAATTGCCAGTGTCAGCGGGAGACGCAGAATAAATTCCGAACCAAACCCTTTTTCACTTTTGATTTCAATCAGACCGTTCAATTTTTTGATATTGGTTTTGACCACATCCATCCCGACACCACGTCCGGACAGGTCGGTTGCCTTTTCCTTGGTAGAAAAACCGGGGAGAAAGATCAGGTCAAACATCTCCCGCTGGCTCATGGCAGCCAATTGTTCCTCGGAGATCAACCCTTTTTCGATCGCCTTGCGACCGACACGGTCAGTATCAATACCGCGACCATCGTCCTTGATGCTGATAATGATCGAGTTACCTTCGTGAACCGCCGCCAGCACCAGTGTTCCGACCCGCGACTTTCCGGCGGCAGACCGTTCATCCGGTGTTTCCAGACCATGGTCCATGGCATTACGGATCAGATGAATCAAGGGATCCCCAATCTCATCAACCACGGAACGATCAAGTTCGGTTTCTTCACCGAAAATCTGCAGATCGACCTCTTTCCCCAGATCACGCGCCATACTGCGAACAATACGAGGGAATTTTTTGAAGACCTTTTCAACCGGGATCATGCGCATTTTCAGAACCTGCATCTGCAGTTCCGAGGTCACAAAATTCATCCGCTTGGAAAGCTTGCTGAATTCTTCGTTGAAATCAAGCCGGGTCGCTTCTCCCTGCTGAAGATCCAGATTCATCTGGATCATACGATTACGCTCCAGCACCAACTCGCCGACCTGATTCATCAGATCATCCAGGCGCTTGACGTCAACACGCACTGTCGTGTTATCGGAGAGGTCATCCCCTTTCCCTTCCGCCGGTTTGGGGGGAGGAGTCGTCTTTTTGGGAACTATCTGGTTGGCGGCAGGAGCAGCCGGCGGAGGCGAAGTCACCGCAGGAGTTTCCGCTGGCGCAGGTGGTTGCGAGGCTGGAACCGCTGCTTCAGCTACCGTAACCGGTTCAGCCTCTGGCACAGTTTCCGGCGTAACCGGCTGTTCAGCTGCAGGTGGCGCTGCAACCGGAGTAGCTGCTGCCGACTCCGACAAAAAGGGGAGCAACTTGGCAATAATGGTATCGGTGTCCCGTTCCTGGATATCACCGGCCTTGATATCGCCGACCAGAACCTTGACCACATCGGTTGCTTCAAGAATAACATCCATCAGTCCGGGGTTTACGATCAATTCCCCCTTGCGCAGACGATTAAGAACATCTTCCGTTTTGTGAGTAACTTTTACCAACAAATCAAAGCCAAGAAAGCTCGAGGCCCCCTTGACCGTGTGGATCGACCTGAAAATCCGGTTCATCAGATCCGGGTCATCCGGTGTTTTTTCCAGCAGCACCAGATCATCATCAAGTTTTTCGAGTAACTCTGTTGTTTCGGTAAGGAATCCTTCCAGCAATTCCTGATCATCACAATCAATTGGCGGCATTGCAGTCTCCTTGCTAACTATCAAAAATCTTTGTGAGTATTACAGAGCCCCCATAAACTTCTTTTCTGTCAGGGAGAACATCTTTTCCAGCTCCAGCAAGACCAGCAATCGCTCTGCCTGATTGATAACACCGGCGATGCATTCCTGATCAATACCGGTGGCAACAACCGCCGGTGACGGCTGAATTTCACTACCGGAAATGCGGATGACTTCGGAGACGGCATCAACAATAAAACCCATCAGATCTCCCCCCACATCCATGACCATGATCCGGGTCTGCTTGTCGTTGTCGACCTCCATCAAACCGAATTTTTTACGCATGGAAATAATCGGAATAACCTTGCCGCGCAGATTGATGACCCCTTCGACATAGTGCGGTGTGTTGGGAACCCGGGTTACGATTGGCATGCGAATGATTTCACGCACCTTGAGGACATCGACGCCATACTCTTCCTGATCAAGATTGAAACTTACCAGCTGAATCAATTCGCCGTGCGGATCATCCACTTTTACCGGCACCAGTGCATTACTCATGGCGAATCCCCCTGTACAGATCTCATTTGGTTTGGTGAGTTATTTGAACATAAAATCAGCCCCTCATCACGACAGGGGACTGAATGAGCTTGAGAATTTACCATGCAAATACTGTTTTATCAAGCAGGATTAAAAAAATATTCCATTCAGATCACTGCATGTGTCAAAAAAATGTTACCATCCCCGGAGTCATTTTATTGACATCCCAAGACACTCTTGATATACAAACTGTATCGACTTAAATTCAGAGCTTTTTTGCAGCAGGCGGAGCGCCATGCCATTACACACAACCCTGATGATATGTGACTCAGATCGCAAAACCTGCGATCTGGTATCAGCTTTTTTGACGTATCAAGGGTATGAGGTGGTTACGCTCCCGGCGCCGCAAAAGTTTTTTGACATCCTGCAGGAAAAACAGATCGGCGTCATCATTGCCGACCTCAGCTGCCTGACAGCCATCGCCCCCGACCTGCTGTCAAAGATCCACCAGATCAACCCGTTACTGGTAGTTATCGGCTACGCCACTGAAAACGAACCATTCCAGCATTCCTCACACGAGAATCTGTTTCTGCTCCCCAAGCCGATCAACCTGGACGAACTGGAAAGCCTGGTCATGCGGGCCATGGAATACCAGACCATGAAATCCAACTCCACGCGTGGTCACGTCGGCCAGCATTCCCAACTGCTTAACGCTACCATCGTGGGGAAAAGCCGCCCGATCCTCTCCCTGTTTGAAACCATCGAGAAGGTGGCGGAATCAAATGCCACCATCTTGATCCAGGGAGAATCCGGAACCGGCAAGGAACTTGCAGCTCGTGCCATCCATCAGCTGAGTGATCGCAATAACCGGAATTTTGTTCCGGTCAACTGTGGCGCAATTCCCGAAGACCTGCTGGAAAGTGAACTGTTCGGCCATGTCAAGGGATCGTTTACCGGGGCGTATGCCAACCGGATCGGGCGCTTTGAAATGGCTGACAAGGGAACTTTGTTTCTGGATGAAATCGGGGATATGAAGGCCAGCCTGCAGGTAAAACTGCTGAGAGTGCTGCAAAGCCGCGAAATTGAACCGGTCGGCTCGACCAAATCACAGAAAATTGATGTGCGCATTATTGCCGCAACCAATAAAAATCTGGAAGAGCTGGTTGTCAGCAAGGACTTTCGTGAAGACCTGTACTATCGCCTTTCGGTCATTCCAATCACCATGCCACCGTTACGCGACCGGAAAGACGATATTCCGCTCCTGATTCATTCATTTCTGTCCCGCTTCAATAGTGAACGGCGGCAGTCGGTCAAGGGCTTTTCCCGCGACACCCTCGACATTCTCTGCAATTATGCCTGGCCGGGTAATGTAAGGGAGTTGGAAAATCTGGTGGAACGGGTGGTGACACTCAAAAACAGCGGTTTTGTCACACCCGATGACTTACCGGAAAAGTATCTCAACATCGAACGAACCGCCATCGCAGAGACGATCACCTTCTCTTCCTCCGACAACTTGCCGGAAGCTGGCATCTGCCTCAACTCAGCGATTGATGCCTTTGAACGCCGCCTGATTACCCAGGCGCTTGATCGTTCCAACGGCAACAAAAAAGACGCCGCGGCGCTGTTAAACCTGAAACGGACAACCTTGATCGAGAAACTGAAAAAAAAGAACATCTCCTAGAGCGGAGCACTCTTCGTGTCGATACCTGTTAATCCCAGCATAACTCTTGACCAGCTGCGAGCTTCCTATGCAGCGCCTGCAGCCAACCAGCGCAGCCAGGAGCTGAACGACCGCTTTGCCCTGCGCTTGCAACAGGCGCTGGAAGGTGGCGCCACGGGATCAACCGCCACCCCCGACAAGGCTCAGGCTCTGGCCCAGCTCCTCAATTTGCAGATGATGCAATCCAGCTTATCCCTGGCAATGGACAACGGCGATGATGGCGCTTCCATGCCACAACGCCTGAATCAGCCGTTGCAGGCGCTGATTGCTTCCTACAACGCCAATCTTCCGGCAGCTCCAGCCGGCTCCCCTGAGCAAAAACCGACCGCTGCCGTATCCTCCACACAACTGCATGACTTGGCGGTCAGCGATCGCTCTGCTGCCGGAACAACCGATGTTCCCCTGCCACTACTATCGGCAAGCACACCGGAAGGGGTCGATGAAATCATTGCCGCCGCATCACAGCGCTACGGTGTCGATGCCAACCTGATCAAGGCGGTCATCAGCGCTGAAAGCAACTTCAATCCCCATGCCGTCTCCCATGCCGGGGCACAGGGGCTGATGCAGCTCATGCCCGGCACTGCCCGTTCGCTCGGTGTCAGCGATTCCTTTGATCCTCAACAGAATGTCATGGGGGGAACGCGTTTTTTGCGCGACCTGCTCAAACGTTATGACGGCAACGTTGATTCCGCCCTGGCAGCCTACAACTGGGGGCCTGGCAACGTTGACAGACGCCCCGATCAACTCCCCCGCGAGACCCGCAATTACCTGGCGCGGGTCAAACAGCTCTACTCCTCCTACCAGGCATAACAGAGGAGCATGTTCACAAGTTCTTCCCCAGAACATCACGAACCGGTCTCCGCATCACCTGCTTATTTCCCCTTGCTTTTCAAGAATTTCCCCAACGCCACATCAACCGTGGAGATATGGTGAATCAACCACTTGAGTAACATGTTGTTGACTTCCATCACATGGTGCACCGCCACCCCATCCTGGTCCACCTCAGCCTGCAGAGCCTTGATCTGTTCGATAAAATACAGGTGTTCCTTGCGATGGGCTTCGTAGTCGGGATATTTTTTCACCCGCTGAATCCCTTCCTCGTCGTTGAAATGCTTGATCACATAGTCGTTTAAAAACAGCATCAGTTTTTTCAGTTCAATAATCCCCTGGCCTGTTTCACACGCCTTGAGCAACGCTGAAAAACGCGAGATCAGCTCTTTGTGCTGGTCATCAATTTCAGCCACTCCGATCGACAACGACTCTCTCCACTCAATTGCCATGACACTTCCTCCTGTGGTTGATAGCATGCATTATTTTTTTGCCGGAACTTTCTTACCGCCCCGATTGCCGGACGTTTTTTTAGTGTCCGCCTCTTGCAACTCTTTTGCCATTTCAGCCAGACGATGTTCAACCAACCCAAAAACCGATTGTTTGTGGAACGAGCCGGTCTTTCCCCGCACCCCGGCTTTCATGCCGGTCAGGATTTCAATCCCCTGCTCAACGGTTTCAACGCTCCAGATATGGAATTGGCCGGCGCTAACCGCCTCCACCACTTCATCACACAACATCAGGTGGCGTTCATTCGATTTGGGAATCATCACCCCCTGGCGCCCGGTCAATCCTTGGGAGCGGCAGACCGCAAAGAATCCTTCGATCTTGTAATTGACCCCGCCGATCGGCTGGATATGCCCCCGCTGGTTAACGCTGCCGGTCACGGCAATTCCCTGGCGGATCGGAATTCCCGAGAGGGCTGACAACAGGGCGTACAGCTCGGTTGACGAGGCGCTGTCCCCCTCGATTCCATCGTAGGACTGCTCAAAGCAGATCGATGCTGACAGGGAAAGCGGATGCTTGACCGCAAATGTCCCCCCCAGGAATCCGGTCAGAATCAACACCCCTTTGTCATGAATCGGCCCGGAGAGCTTGGCTTCCCGCTCGATATTGACCATGCCGGCCTGACCGGTGTAGACCCGCACCGTAATACGGGCCGGTCGTCCAAAGGTATGATCTCCCAGGCCAATTACCGAAAGACCGTTGATCTGGCCGGTCACCTCACCGTCCGTATCGACCATGATGGTACCGTCATCGTACAGTTCCTGCATCCGTTCTTCAATCCGGTTAACCCGGTATTCCTTCTCTTCTATGGCCCGCAACACATCCGGACCACTCACCAGCTCGTGCCCGTCCTTTTTGGCCCAGAAGCTCGCTTCACGGATAAAATCGGCAATTTCCATGAACTGGGATGACAGCTTGTTCTGGTTTTCCACCATGCGTGAGGTGTACTCCAGCAAACGGGCAATGGCGCTGCGATCAAAATGGAGCAACCCTTCGCAACGGCAATGGGTCGCCACGAACAGGGCGTAATCGCGCATGATTTCAGGCGTTCGTTCAAGCTGACTGTCAAATTCCGCCTTGACCTTGAAAAACTTGCGGTAATCCGGGTCCATGTAAAACAGCAGGTAATAAATCCAGGGTGTCCCGATCATGATGATTTTGGTCTGCAGCGGCACCGCTTCCGGCTTGAGGGTCACCATGGTCATGAAGCGATACTGTTCCAGCACATCCTCGATCCGGATTTCACCGGTACGGATGCAGCGCTTGAGAGCATCCCACACAAACGGGTTGATCAGCACCTCACGGGCATCAATCACCAGATAGCCGCCATTGGCACGGTGCAGCGCCCCGGCGCGGATCAGGGTAAAATCGGTCACCGCCACACCGCCGTATTGCATCACATGCTCAATCCGGCCAAACAGATTGTTGTAGGTCGGGTTCGATTCGAACACCACCGGTGCTCCCGCCGTATCCTTGTTATCCACCAGAACATTGACGTCGTAGCGTTCAAAGGTCGGCTCCTGGCGTGGCATCTTGATGCCGGGAATCTGCGGCTGACCGGCTTGCGGCTTGAAATCTTCCAGATTATTCAGAATATCTTCCTGAACCGCCTCAAGATAGGCGAGCACCTTGTCGAGTCCGGCATATTTTTCCCGTAGCGGATCGAGGCGGTGTCCCAGACTCGACATGCCGAGCTCACGATCGGCCTGACTCAAGGCCTCCTTGGTCGACTTCTCGTTATCCCGCACCCGGCGCAGCACATCGTTGAGCAGATCGGTCAGTTTTTTACCCAGAGCCTCCAGCTTGTCACGTTTTTTCTCCGTCAGGGCGTCATACTGTTCCTGGGTGTAATTTTCCCCATCCTTCTGGGGGACGATAACCAGACCGGAGACAGTCCGCTGCAGGGCAAAGCCATGTTTTGACGACTCCTTTTCCAGGGTCTGAAACAGATCGTTGCTCGCTTTCTGGAATTCATCCAGGATTTCAGCCCGCCGCGCCTCATATTCCGGGCTTTCCAATGCCTTGGGAATATCTTTTTTGACCGCGTCGATCAGTTCCTTCATATCCGCTGCCAGCTCGCTCCCCTTGCCTGCCGGCAACGGAATGGAGATGGCGGAATCGCTGTCCTTGAAATTGTTGACATACACCCAGTCGGCGGGTTGTGGTTCATCCTGGGCCCGTTTTTTGAGGATGCTGCGGATGGTGGAGGTGCGACTGGTGCCGGTTTCGCCGGCAATATAGAGGTTGAAACCGGTGGTTTCCATGCCAAGTCCGAAATCGATTGAGCGGAGCGCCCGCTTCTGGCCAATGGCATCATCAAGATCGGGGAGTTCGGCCGTGGTATCAAAATCAAACTGCGCCGGATCACAGTTCCAGCGAAGTTTGTCAACGGCGAGCAAATGTTTCAGGTGGGGCATAATGATAGTTTCCTTAATTGAGTTCTGTGTGATTGCAAATCGATTGTTGCCGGTTAGATCGCCTGGGCAAACGGTTGCCGGATTGACAAAACGGAGTCGACGCTTTAGTGTGGGGGCACCCGAGGTGACCATGTTCTCCGTAGAAAAACTGAAACAACGCTTTTACTCCATCATGTCGATCGACAGACATCCCGGCCATATTTCCGCCGGATTTGCGGTCGGTGTCTTTATCAGCTTCATTCCGCCGGCCCCCGGACTACACACCGGCCTGGCACTGGCGCTCGCCTTTTTGCTGCGTCTCAACAAGCTGACCTGTGTTACCGGCTCCATGGTCAACACCTATCTCACCACGATTCCAACCCTGATTGTCAGCCACAAGATCGGCGCCTATATCCTCGGGGTACCGATGACCGTCAAGATCGATCAGCTTGACTGGGAGCACATCAAGGCGCTGCTGATCAACGATGCCAAGCCGTTGCTGCTCGGGTGCGCCATCCTCGGTTTTTGCGCCGCCATGATTGCCTACGCGGTCTGCTACCGCCTGATTGTTGCTTTCCGTCGTAAAGACCCGGCCTTGAACGAGATGACCGAGGAGATGGAAGTTACCGGCGAAGACCTGGAGTAACCGGACGCCCTGACCAGCCAGCAAAAAAACAGTGCCAACCTAGCACATCTCGCCTGCTATGACAGCAAAAACCTGACCAACTTGCTCAACTCCCGCTTAGAAATCAAACAGTGTCGGTTCCGGGGGAAGAAACGGCTCAAAGCGCTTTTTCAGATGGCGCAGCTTTTCCAGGTAATAGGGGACATTAATATCGGGACGCAGGGGATTAAACTCCGCCACGGAACGGCACTGTTCATACACCAGCGGATCTTTGGCCGCGCCGCAGACATAGTAGCTGACCTGATCACCGGCACGGTAGGGACGCTCCCCCCTGAGGGCGATCTCGAAGGGTGCCGAGGGGTTGCGCTTAGCGTTGCGCACTTTTTCCTGATAGCTGGCCGGTGATTCATTAATGGTTTCCGTCCGCGCCACCAGCGCCACCGGGAGGGTCCGGGAGCGGAGCATTTCAGCGTACTGTTGATATAACCGCTCCACCTCCCCACCCTTACCGTGTAGCAAAAGCGTAATCACCTCCCGCATGAACTCCCGCAGATAGCGTTCAATCCCTCGCGATTTCAGGCTGCTCCCCCGGATGATAATCCCGTCATTGTAGTCAAGCAGTGCATAATTTTTGGCTTTATAGGCCAACATGGTGCGATAGCGGCCATCATGCTCCACCTCGATTCCCTCGGGAAGCTGGAGTGACAGTTTAGCCACCAGCTCCCGCTCCTGCTGTTCCAGTTCACAACCGGGGGGAGGCTTGAAATAGATCCCGTCCGTATCGACTTCCAGCGGCTCGGCCCCCTCCCGGCGCAACCCTTCCAGCATCTGCTTGACCGTCACCCTGCCGAGACGGGTCACCTCTGCCGCTGTTTCCGGATCGGAAAAATTGTGCCGGGCGCTCCCCAGGTAGCCGAAAAACGAATTGATCACCACCTTGAACACCTGCTGCAGCGATCGCCAGTAGGCCCGTTCCTCGTCCCCGGGCGCACTCCGCTCCGCCTGTTTGGCGTCCAGCCGGAAACTACGCAGGGTGGCCAGCATTGGCAGAAAAATGCCGAGCGGATCTTTGCGTGTCCCGAGGCGATAGGTCAGCATCAATGACGGATAGAGCGAAGCCACGTCGCAATGCACCACCGGCCCCACCACTCCCTGATGCAGGATCTCCGTGTAGCCACCCTCAAACCGTTCCGCTTCCCCGGTACGTTCCGGAATAGCGTGCTGGCGATGCAGATATTCCCGCAGCAGCAGGGCGTTGATACGGGTGGCATTCCCCTTGAGCGGGCAGTTCTGGAACGAATAAGGGAAGATCTGGCTCTGCAGGAACCAGGGGTAACCGACCACCCGGAACAGCGCCAGGGTTTCCCGCACGTCATCCCGGTTGTAGTCGAACAGGCGTTGGGGATCATTCCGGAAGACATCCCCGATCTGTTCCCCGTCCAGATAGGTGCGATCCGGCGCCGCAAGGCCAAAATGGCGCGCCACCGGCTTGAGGCCGTAACTTTCGATGTTGCGGGTACCAAGATCGTACAACTGCACCAGGAAATAGGTATCCAGGATATGACGACCGTAGACATCACAGCGGGGATAATCGACGATTCGCTCCGCCAGATTCCAGCGGGAATGGGGGGTAACATGCAGTTCGCTGCCGTTGCGCCCCCAACAGAGTGGAATGCCGTGCAGGCGGGCACGTTTAACCAGATAATCGAGATCAAAGCGGAAAATATTATGGCCGACGATCACATCGGGATCGAGCCGCCGGATGGCGTCATTCAGAGCCTGCAGCAGCTCCGGCTCTGCCAGCAGGTCTCCTCCCAGCACCAGTTCCTCACCAAACGAATCTTTCAGCGCCACGGAAATAATCCGGTCATCGGGACGCAAGGGGTTTGAAAACTCATAGCCGGCCGCACAGCTGGTCTCGATATCCAGTGCCACGACCCGCAGCTGGTCGTACTCCATCCCCTTGAAGAGGGTCATGCCGGTGGCGAGCAGAAACTGGTGGGAGAGATCGTTGATCCAGAGAAAGGGAGCTTCGCCGCCAGGGTGGCGAGCGGCCGTCTTTTCCAAGTAATCGTGGGCAGCACAGCACGCTCCCCAACTGCCGTAGTTCAACTGGTAGCAATAGCGTCCCTCCCCTTCCAGTTGGCGGATCGAGCAGGGGATGCTGCAGCCGGTCAGGCGGGAGGGGGAATCGACCAGGATAAAGGGAGAAAAGGGGAGATCCTGGAAACTGACATCGGCTCCCTGGCGCAGAAACAGGCGCACAAATGGGCCGGCCGGTTCAACGGCGACTACGGAAGTGCGGGGATCATGTCCGAACAGGATCGGTGTCGGTTCCATCATGGAGATCGGCATGGGAGGACTTTAACGATCTCAAACCGAAAAGGCAAGGGGAGAGCGCTGTTTTTTAGCTGTACAGCCGAAAATGTGGATGTTAGATTCTTTTCGGCAGCAACATTCGATCAACTTCACACCAACAGGAGCACCCCATAATGGCAAAACAAACCGTCGCCGAGATCAAGGATCGCGATTCCATCAACACCGTACTGCTGGTCAAGGACAAGATCATGGCCATGGCCAAAAACGGCAAACCGTACATGAACCTCCGTTTCATGGACAAAACCGGTGAGATCGAAGGTAAAGTCTGGGATAACGTGGATGTTCTGGACAAGCTGTTTGACAA
Source organism: Geobacteraceae bacterium (assembly GCA_036732725.1). Lineage (GTDB taxonomy): Bacteria > Desulfobacterota > Desulfuromonadia > Geobacterales > Pseudopelobacteraceae > CAIPTY01. Next base: position 29,875 of record DAINBV010000011.1, read on the forward strand.
GGATGATTTTGTCCTGGTGCGCGGCAAGGCCTCGGTCTACATGAACAAGATGCAGATTGTGCTGAACGAGATCAGCAAGCTGCAGGAGTGCGAGGTCAATCTGGCCGACTTCCTCCCCGAGTCACCCCGTGACATCACCGAAATGCGACAGGAACTGGCACAGGTAGTTGCCAGCCTCACCAATCCCTATCTCCGCTCGCTGATGGAGCAATTTCTGACGGACGAGCCGCTGATGTCCCAGTATTGCATGGCGCCGGCCGCCAAGGCAATGCACCACGTCTACCTGGGTGGTTTGCTGGAACACTCCCTGGCGCTGGTCAAGCTGGTCAAGGCGATTGTACCGCTCTATCAGGGGTTGAATGAAGACCTGCTGGTGGTGGGCGCACTGTTGCACGATGTGGGGAAAATCTATGAGATGAGCTATGAGCGTTCCTTTGATTACACCGACGCCGGCAAACTGCTGGGGCACATCACCATGGGGGTCGAACTGGTGGAAGACAAGATCCGCCAGGTGGCCGGTTTTCCCCGCGAACTGGCACTGTTGCTGAAACACCAGATCCTTTCCCACCATGGCCAGTATGAATACGGCTCCCCCAAGCGCCCCAAGACCCTGGAAGCGACCATTCTCAACTACCTGGATGACATGGATTCCAAAATCAACGGCATCCGCTCCCATATCGCCAAGGAGAGCGCCAGCAGCTCCCGCTGGTCTGCCCACCACCGGCTGTACGACCGCTATTTCTTCAAAGCCAACGGCATGGACGAAACCCTGGAAGTGGAACAGATCGCCGAAGAAGCGCCGCTCCCGCACGAGGTCATCCCGGCTGCTCCTGCCACACCACAACCGGCAGCCGGTGCGCCGAGGGAGAAACCGGTCTTCAGCAACCAGCCGCTGAAAGCGCTCGGCAACCTCGACCTGTTTTAACGCACCCCACATGTCGCTCGCCATCTATACCAGCAACCGGATGGAACATCTGTTGGACGCCCTGGCCGATCTCCTGCGAGCCCCGCTCCCCGACCCGTTTGCGCCCGAAATCATCGTCATGCAGAGCAAGGGGATGCAGCGCTGGCTCTCCATGGAACTCGCCTCTCGTTTCGGTGTCTGGGCCAACGGTGACTACCCGTTTCCCAACCTGTTTGTCAAGCAACTGTTTGATCAGACAATAACCGATCCCGAGCAGGATGACTGCTTCAGTTCACCGGTCATGCTCTGGAAGATCTTCGGACTACTGCCGGAATGCGTCAGCTCCGATCTGTTCGCCCCCCTGCGCCACTACCTGTCCGATGACCGCGACGACCTGAAACGGTTTCAACTGGCCCAGAAGATTGCGGACAGCTATGATCAGTACACCCTCTACCGCCCTGACCTGCTCAAGCAATGGGAGCAGGAGGCTCCTGTCGAGAGCGAGCAAGCCTGGCAGGCCGCACTGTGGTGCAAGCTGGTAGCCGACAGCACTGGGCGGCACCGGGGACAACTGAAGGAGCAGTTCTGCTCGCTAACGGCCACGCTCCCGCCGGACCGGAGCCGCTTCCCCCAACGGGTGGCGCTGTTCGGCATCTCCTACCTGCCGGCCTACCACCTGGAGGTGATCGCGGCAGCAGCAGAGCGAATGGAGATCAACCTGTTCCTGCTCAGTCCGACACGGGAATACTGGGCCGATATCCTCAGTGAAAAATCATTGGCCCGCTGCAGCGCCGCAGAGCGTGAGGCAAGGATTGAGGGGAATCCGCTCCTGGCATCCCTCGGCCGGCTGGGGAAAGATTTTTCCGCCATGACCATTGAACTGGCAACGGTGGCGATCCAGGAGACCGATCTGTACGCCGAGCCGGACGGCCAATGCCTGCTGCATCAGATCCAGGCGGACATCCTCAACCTCAGCGGCGCGGAGAACCATGACGGCAAACGGACGATTCCGGCCGGCGATCGTTCGATCCAGATCCACTCCTGCCACACCCCGATGCGCGAGGTGGAGGTACTGTACGACCAGCTGCTCTCACTGCTGGAAGATGACCCCGCGCTTGAGCCGCGCCACATCCTGGTCATGACACCGGACATCGAAGCCTATGCCCCCTACATCACCGCCGTATTCGAATCGGGGCACGACCAGCAGGTGCGGATCCCCTATTCCATTGCCGACCGCCGCCTGGCCAGCGAGGGAGAAGTCGCCTCAGCCCTGCTGCAGTTGCTGGCGCTCCCCGGAAGCCGTTTGACCGTGGTCCAGCTGCTGGATCTCCTCTCCCTGTCACCGGTACGGCGCCAGCATGGCCTGGAAGAGGATGAACTGGGCACTGTCCGCGACTGGCTGGAAACGACCAGGGTGCGCTGGGGCTTGGATGAACAGGATCGCCTCGACCTCGACCTCCCCGGCTACCGTTCCCATTCCTGGCGGGCCGGCCTTGACCGGCTGTTGCTCGGCTATGCCATGTCGGATCAGCACGGGGAGCTGTTCCATGACACGCTCCCCTTTGACGATCTGGAAGGGGCACCGGCCGTGACCCTCGGCAAACTGCTCGACTTTATCGGAATGGTGCGGCGGGTAAGGCATCAGCTGGAAAAACCACGGCCGCTCCCCGACTGGTGCCGGCAACTGCGAACCTTGCTGACAGAATGCGTCATTGCCGATGACAGCACCGCCCGGGAGCTGTCAACCATCGGCACGTTGATCGATGACCTGGCAAACGAGGGAGAACTCTCCCATTTTGACGGGGAGGTTCCGTTTGCCGTGATCCGCTCCCTGGTGACCTCCCGGCTGGAGCAGGAACAGAAGGGGCTCGGCTTCATGACCGGCGGAGTCACCTTTTGCGCCATGTTGCCGATGCGCAGCATTCCATTCCCGGTGATTGCCATGATCGGCATGAATGATGGCGCCTTCCCCCGCCAGAACCCGCCCCACGGTTTTGATCTGATCGGACTGCACCCGAGAAAGGGGGATCGCTCGTTACGTGACGAGGATCGTTACCTGTTTCTGGAAACCATCCTGTCGGCCCGCCACTCGCTCTACATCAGCTACCTTGGCCAGAGCATCCGCGACAACAGCGAAATCCCCCCCTCGGTGGTGGTGTCGGAGCTGCTGGATGCGATTCATCGGGCCTTTGTCCCGGCCGGAAGCGGGGAGACCATTGAGCAAACCGTCCTAACCTGCCATCGCCTGCAGCCGTTCAGCCGGGCCTATTTCTGCCACCACCCGCGCCTGTTCAGCTACTCGCAGGAAAACTGGGGAGCCCTGCAGGAGAAAACAGCCGCCATCCCCCTGGCCACCAGCTTCATGCCAACCGCCATGGCCGAACCGAACGAGGAATGGCGGGATGTTCCGCTCCCGCAACTGCTGCGTTTCATCGCCAATCCGGCCCGTTTCTTCTGTGAACAGCGGCTCGGGATCCGGCTGAAAGAGCTCGCCCGGGCACTGGAGGAGCGGGAACCGTTCGGATCGGACGGCTTGGGTTCCTATTCGCTCAAGAACATGATCCTTGAGACGCTGTTACAAGGACATGATCCGGCGTCACTGCTCCCCGGAGTGCGCAGCCAGGGACTGCTCCCCCCGGCCCGCCATGGCGACCTGCTGTTTGGAGAGCATGTGCGCGAGGTCAGCAACCTGGCGAAAAGCGTGACAGCGGCCATCGGCACTGCGACAGCACTGAAACCGCTGGATCTGGATCTGACCATCAAAGGCTTCAGGCTCTACGGACGCCTCTCCGGAATCTGGCCCGACCGGATGTACCGCTACCGCCCGGCACGGCTGAAAGCCAGGGACCTGCTGAGCTGCTGGATCCAGCACCTGGCGCTCAATGCCGCCGCACCCCAGGGGTATCCGCGTGAAACCATGCTGTTGATGAACGGCAAGCATGCCGGGTTCCAGCCGCTGGATGACGCGGCGGATCTGCTGCACTCCCTGCTGGAGCTCTATTGGCAGGGGTTGACCAGACCGTTGCCCTTTTTCCCCGAATCGGCCCTGGCCTATGCCGGCGCCTCCCCTCCCTGGGATCTGGGCAAGGCCTCTGGCAAATGGAACGATGACAGCTACAACGACATACCGGGCGAAGGAAGCGACCCCTATTTCCGGCTTTGCTTCAAACCGGACAGCGGCTTGAGCGCCCCCTTTGATGCCGAATTTGAACGAATTTCCCGGGCAGTACTGGAGCCGTTGCTCCGGCACCGCAGCTAGGTATGATCATGCAGGAACTGAAACATCTTGAGGTCGAACTTCCGGGAACGCATCTGATTGAAGCGAGCGCCGGCACCGGAAAAACCTACGCGATTGCCTTGCTCTATCTGCGCCTGCTGGTGGAACGGCAACTGCAGCCGCAACAGATTCTGGTGGTGACCTACACCGAGGCAGCCACCAAAGAGTTGCGCGCCAGAATCAGGGCCCGCATCCGCGAAGCATTGGACGTGGTGACAGGAGGAACAACCAACGATCAACTGCTCTCTGCGCTCTGTCACAATGGAAACGGATTGTGGGGAGATAGCGAGCTGGTGCGCACGACCCTGGACCGGGCTCTCAAGCTGTTTGACACCGCCTCGATCTTCACCATTCACGGTTTTTGCCTGCGGGCACTGAATGAAAATGCCTTTGAGAGCGGCTCCCGCTACGATTCGGAGCTGGTAACCGATCAAACCGGATTGCTGCGTGAGGTGGTGGACGATTTCTGGCGCCGTTCCTTTTTCAACGACTCTCCCCAGTTGCTCGGCTATTTGTTGAAGAAAAAACATTCCCCTGACACGTTGCGCAACTTTGCCCGCCAGATGGTCGGCAACCCCAAACTGGAGATACTTCCCTTCCATACCCCTGAACAGGTGGCCGCTCTGCATGCCGGCTGCCAGACCATCTTCAGCACACTGCAACGGGAGTGGCCGCGGCAACGGCAGGAAGTGATGGATCTGCTGTCTGCCAGCAAGGGGTTGAGCAGGGACAAACACAAAGGGTATCCCGTGGCAGCCCTCCCGGACTACGCAGCCCAACTGGATCGTTTTATCTCCGCCGACACCCCCTACGATCTGCCGGCCGATTTCGTCAAGTTCTGCACCTCCGGCATCATCAAGGGGACCAAACCGACCGGCACGGCGCCGGAGCACCCGTTTTTTGAGCGCTGCCAACAGCTGCTGCAACAGGTTGAGCAGCGGCTGCTCGCCTTCTTCGGAGAATTGATCAGCTACTGCAACCAGCAGCTCCCCGACCGCAAACAGCAGCTGAACATCCGTTTTTTTGATGACCTGCTGAATGACCTTTTCCGGGCGCTGGAGCGGGAGAACGGGACGGCATTCAGCGCCCGGTTGCGGGACAATTACCCGGCGGCGCTGATTGATGAATTCCAGGATACGGACCCGGTGCAGTATCAGATTTTCAAGAGCATCTACGGCGCCACGCAACTGCCGCTGTTTCTGATCGGTGACCCCAAACAGGCGATCTACAGCTTCCGGGGGGCCGACATCTTTGCCTATATCGAGGCGGCCGGCGATGTGCCACAAGCACAACGCTTCACCCTGACCAGTAACTGGCGTTCCACCCCCCCGCTGCTGGAGGGGTTCAACAGCATCTTCGCCAACCACAGGAAACCGTTCCTGTTCGACCAGATTTCCTATCATCCGGTGGTGGCCGGACAGACAACGGATACACGCCTGACCACGGCAGGTGGCGAAGACTCACCGCTGCAAATCTGGACCATGCCGCCGGAGGGGCTGAACGTCAGCAAGGCCAACCACATGATCCCCGGCCATGTGGCTGCCGAAATAGCACGCCTGCTACGGGAGGGAAACGACGGCACCGCCCTGATTGATGGTCAAGCGCTGCTACCAGGGGATATTGCGGTGATCGTCCGCAGTCACCGGCAGGCGAGCGCCATGCGCGATGCGCTGATCCGTCTCAGGATCCCGACCGTGATGCGCAGCGACATGACCCTTTTTGCCACTCCCGAGGCGAGGGAAATCTGCACCCTGCTGCAGGGCATTCTGAATCCCGGCCATGAGTCGAGCGTGCGGGGAGCCCTGGTAACCGATATCCTGGGGCGCAACGGCAGCGACATCGCCCGTTTGCTGGAGGATGAACAGGAGTGGGAGGCATGCCTGGAGCAGTTCCGGGACTACCACCAGAGCTGGCACGACAAGGGGTTCATGGTGATGACCCGGCTGCTGATGGAACGGGAAAAGGTGCGGGGACGTTTGCTGCGCTATCCCGACGGCGAACGCCGCCTGACCAATCTGCTGCACTGTTTTGAAGTCATCCACGGCAAGGCCCATGAACGGGGGATCGGCATGGAAGGTCTGGTGACCTGGTTCAGCGAGCGGGTCAGCGAATCGGGCGACAGCCGGAATAAGAGCGAGGAACACGAGATCCGGCTGGAAACCGATGAAAAAGCGGTCAAGATCCTGACGATCCATGTCAGCAAAGGGCTGGAATACCCGGTGGTTTTTTGCCCCTATCTCTGGGGGGGAATCCAGGGAAACGATCAGATCGTCACCTTCCATGACCACAACCGGATGGTCAAGGATTTCGGTTCCGCGGAACTGGAACAGCACCGCGCCAGCGGCCAAACGGAAGCGCTGGCCGAGAGTCTGCGCCTGCTGTACGTGGCGGTCACCCGCGCCAAGTACCGTTGCTACCTGTACGGCGGCAAGGTGGTCAGCAAATCGGACAAGAGTTCTCCCGAGACATCTCCCCTGGCGTATCTGTTCCACGCCTCCGCCGCCACCCGCAACAGCGCTGATCTGCTCCCCTTGCTGGCCCGGGAGTATCTGGGGCTTTCCGGCGAGCAGCTGTTGGCACAGCTGCAGCAACTGGCGGACGCCAGCGGCGGAACGATCAGTGCGGCACAGCTCCCCGATCAGAGCGTAGCAGTCATCTGGCAGCCGCAGCAACAGCAGGAGGAAACCTTCCGGCCGCGGATCTTCCAGGGAACGATCCGTGGTGACTGGCGGGTCACCAGCTTCACTGCCCTGGCCTGCCACGAATCTTCGACAACAGAACTGCCGGATCGGGATCAGCTGCAGCCCGGCCAGCTGCAATTGCCAGCAGAACCTGAACAGCTGCGGGATGAAAAGAGCATTTTCACCTTTCCCCGCGGAGTACGGGCCGGCAACGTCATGCACGATATTTTTGAACAGCTCGATTTTGCGGCCGCCACCAACGAGCATATCGACGGACTGGTGAGTAAGCAGCTGGAGCTGCAAGGCTTTGCCCCTGACTGGCAACCATGTATCAGTGAAATGGTGACCAATGTGATCACCACCCCGCTCCCCTCCGCCGACGGCCAGGTTACCCTGTCAGCGCTCACCAGCGGAGGATGGCTGTCGGAACTTGATTTCTTCTTTCCGCTGAAATTCATCTCGTCAGACCAGTTCCACCACGCCCTGCACGGCTACCTCGACGACTACCAGGCGCTCGACCTGCAGGCGGTGATGGCGGCGCTGCAGTTCAAACCGGTGCGGGGGATGTTGAAAGGTTCCATGGACCTGGTATTCCGCCAGGGTGGGCGTTTTTACCTGCTGGACTGGAAATCGAACCATCTGGGGTACCGGGTGGAGGAGTATGGTCAAGCGGCGATGCAACGTGAGATGCTGCGCCATCTCTATCCTCTGCAGTACCTGCTCTATACGGTGGCGCTTAACCGCTATTTATCGCTACGGATGGCGGAGTATCGCTATGAGACCCATTTCGGCGGGGTGTACTACCTGTTTCTGCGGGGGGTGAACCGCAGCAATCAGGAACCGTTCGGCATCTTCCGTGACCGGCCACCGGTAGAACTGGTAACCAGGCTGACCGGGTTGCTGCTGGCAACCGAAGGGGAGGCGTATGAAGCTTGAACTCCGTTCCATTGACCGGCACTACGCCACCTTCATCTGCCGGGAATCGGACTACGACTCCCCGGAGCTGTGGTGCTGCGCCGCACTGGTGAGCCATGCCGTGGGGGAAGGTCATATCTGCCTCAACCTGGAGGAGATTGCCGGACGGGAACTCCTGCTGTTGGACAAGGTCTATCAACTCCCTCCCCTGCCACAACTGATCACACTGCTGAAAAGCGCGGCGGCGGTGGGGGCACCGGGAGATTTTCGTCCCCTGCTGCTCGACCGCGCAGCACGGCTCTACCTGCATCGCTACTGGAACTACGAATCTGAACTGGTACGGGGAGTGCGGGAAAAAGCGGGATCGGCGCAGAGCGTTGATCAGGAGATTCTACGGGGAGGATTGGCGCGGCTCTTCCCTGCCAGCGACCGGGAGTGTGACTGGCAAGCGGTGGCAGCCATGGCCGCACTGTTCAAACGGTTCTGCATCATCTCGGGCGGACCGGGGACCGGGAAAACATCGACGGTGGTGAAAATACTGGCCTTGCTTCTGGAACAACAGCAGGAGACACCACAACGGATCGCCATGGCGGCGCCAACCGGCAAGGCGGCTGCCCGGCTCAAGGAATCGATCAGCCGGATGAAGAACTCGCTCGACTCCCCGGCAGCGATCAGGGAGCAGATTCCCACGGCAGTCACCACGATTCACCGCCTGCTCGGCTCTATCCACGGCTCGGTCAGGTTCCGCTTCTCAGCCGACAACCCGCTCCCCCATGATGTGGTGATTATTGATGAAGCCTCCATGGTTGATCTGCCGTTGATGGCAAAACTGGTGCAGGCGCTCAAGCCAGAAGCACGTCTGATCCTGCTGGGAGACCGGGACCAGCTGGCATCGGTTGAGGCGGGGGCGGTGCTGGGGGATCTGTGCGGCAATGGGAGAGAGGTGCCATTTTCACCACGGTTTTCGCAGCTGGTGACCGGCATGACCGGCGCACAACTGCCAACGGCTGGTACTACGCCCGCGGCTTCACTCCTGACCGATACCCTGGTGGTGTTGAAGAAAAACTACCGTTTCCGCTCCGCCAGCGGTCTCGCCACTCTGGCAGAGACGATCAATGGCGGTCGTGCTTCACAGGCGCTGCAGCTGCTCCAAGAAGAGGATTCGCCACAGATCGCATGGCATGACATACCTGAAGCGGCCAATCTTAAAAAAGCATTGGCGCCCCGGATCGTGGAGGGGTATCGCCACTACCTGGCTGCCGCGACTCCCCGGGAAGCGCTGGAAAAGTTCGACCAGTTCCGGGTGCTGTGCGCCGTACGCCAGGGTCCCTACGGTGTCGAAGCGCTGAACCTGCTGGTGGAACGGATTCTGGCCGAACAAGGGGTGATCGACCCGCGTCAGCGTTGGTACACCGGGCGACCGGTCATGATTACCGCCAATGACGACAGCTGCAAACTTTTCAACGGCGATGTGGGGATCGTGTTTCCTGACCCGGAGGCAGACCAGGCCCCCAAAGTATACTTCCCGTTGGCTGATGGTGGCGTTCGCAAGGTTTCACCGCTGCGCTTACCGCCCCATGAAACCGTCTACGCCATGACCATACACAAAAGTCAGGGATCTGAATTCAACACGGTGCTGATGCTGCTCCCCAACCGGGACACTCCGCTCCTGTCGCGGGAATTGCTCTATACCGGCATCACGCGGGCAGTATCGGGGTGTACGGTGTGGGGGAACAGCGAGGTGTTCACGGCAGCGGTCAAGCGCAAGGTAGTACGCCGTTCCGGACTGTCAGAGGCGTTGTGGGGGGAGCGATAAACCTATAAAAAACATTTGCCACGGAGACACAGAGCCACAGAGATAAGAAATGAATAGTTATGCAACAAGACTGGATTAATTGTGTTCACCAATTGGTTCCGGGTAAAATTCTAAAAAACTTTGTGATTTCCTCTGTGTCTCTGTGGCCCAACGATCGTTTCAGATGTTCTCGCCGTCTCCCAGGCGTTTTCCGGGGACCAGGTAGCTGGTGATATAATCGAACACGGCATCTTCCACCGACATGACCGGCGCAGTATATCCGGCTGCCAGGATCTTGGCCGTATCGGCACAGGTGAGATACTGGTAGGTGGCGCGGATTGATTCCGGCATATCGATGTAGTCGATCCTGACCGGACGCCCCATGGCATTGAAGACCGCCTGCGCCAGGCGATTCCAGCTGACGGTGGTCCCCCCTCCCACATTGAAGATTCCATTAGCCTGCTCGTTGTTCAGAAAATGCACCGTCATGGCCGCCGCATCCTTGACATAGATGAAATCGCGCAGCTGTTCACCATCGGCATATTCGGGACGATGCGACTTGAAAAGTCGCAAGACCCCGGTTTCAAGAATCTGCTGATACGCCTTCAGCACCAGGGAACGCATATCACCTTTGTGCTGTTCATTGGGGCCGTAGACATTGAAGTATTTGATCCCCACCATCCGGTTGAGCAAGCCGTGACGTTGCGCCCACAGGTCAAACAGCTGTTTGGAATAACCGTACATGTTCATCGGCCGGAGTAACGGCAGCATGCTTTCATCATCCACGAACCCGTGTTCCCCGTTGCCGTAGGTAGCGGCACTGGAAGCATAGATGAAACGGGCATCGCACGCCAGGGCAGCCAGGGCCAGCTTGCGGCTGTATTCAAAATTGTTGTTGACCAGATAGGTGGCATCCGGTTCGGTGGTGGCGGAACAGGCGCCGAGATGAAATACCGCCTCCAGTTTCCCTCCTGCCAGCCGATTGCCCAGCTCCCCCCGATCCAGCAACTGTTCAAATTTATCTTTTTCCAGGTAATCACAAAAGCGGAGTGGCGACAGATTACGCCATTTATCGCTGAGCCCCAGATGGTCCACAATCAGGATATCGTCCCTTCCCAGGCTGTTCAGGTTGGCAACAATGGCGCTGCCGATCAGTCCGGCGCCGCCGGTTACAATAATCATTGGTCAAATCCCTTCGTCATCCATAGTATTCCGGCATAGCCGCTGTTTCTGCAGCAAAGGGCACGACAGTTGTACCTAGCTGAAATGTCTGGAGAATTGTTTTAAAGATGCAGTGCGGGTACCAGCAGAAAATTTATTGTGACGGAAGATTACAGCAATCATTTTTTATACGCAACAAGTATCCCCTGCAGATTTCAAATCTCAGCTTTTGCTGTTATCGCTCGCATCCACGGTCTTGTAAAAGCTGAAACCGATGATCACGTCAAATGAAGAGGGACCGCCAGCGGCAGCCCCTCTTTTTTCCCATATAACGTTGTACGCACTACATCATTCCGCTATAAGCCCTCCACTTCACGCCGTAAACCTTGAGCAACCGATCAAGATCCTGCCTGACCGCCGCCGTATCCGCCGATAAACCACGAAGCTCATCAACCACCGCAAGGAGCTGGCCGATCACCCTGTCGAGCTGTTGCGCGGAATAGTCCGGCATCGCAAGGAATGTCCCGTATTTTCCAATAATATGGTCAAGTGCGTCCGCATCCTTTCCTGTAACCGGGATACTGTGCAACTGATTTAAAACATCCATTCTGATGTCGGCCAGGCTTCTTTCGGTACCCACGGTGTGCGGCATGGTCCTGTAAAGTTCATACCCCCCACCCTTTGCAAACGACATTTCCGTGTTCATCTCAAACCAACCGCCGGACTCCGGCAGCCCGACAGCATAGGCAAACGTCGCCGTAGCGCCCTGTGCCAGACTGGTCAGCCATGTGATCCTGTTCTGATCCATCGTTCCCAGTGGCCGGGTCATCAGGATCGGCATGGCCATGGGTACACTCTCGGTTACCCTCAGATCGAATGGCGCACCGGAACTCTTAAGGGTGATCACCGCATTGAGCGGTACACCGGCAATAGGCTCGGCCTGAAGAGGCGTGACATACGAAACGGCATTCCGCAGAAGTCCGGCGGAAGCATCCGAGGCAAAGATGGCCACCCTGCCTGTGCCGTATGGATTGATGACGACAAAGGGATAGTCATTCCCTTTGTCGCCTACGGTTACCGCCGCTTGTGCTGTTGCCGACAGCAGGCGCAGCTTGAGCGGAGTACCTGTAACCTGATCACTGCCGGCGTTGGTCATCGGCCCCGGCAGAATGGTCAACGGACGAAGAGCGGCGGGGAGACGCCCCTCGGTCTTGACTCCGGTGAATTCACGCATCTTCTGATCATCGAGCTTGTCATAACTGAAGAGGATCAGGCCGTCGCCGGCAAATACCCGTTCCGCCAGTTCGTCGTCCAGGTGATCGACGAGCGGCCGGCTACCGGCCAGGATAAACATGTTGTACATCCCGGAGCGGAGCTCGCGCCGGAACCCGTCCGGATCGTTGACTATCGAGAAGAATATGCCTGTTCCGCTCAATGTTTGGCGGATCTGCAGTTCAACCGGATCAGAACTCTTTGCATCGGCTTTTTCGCGACCCGCGAGGACCAGCACGCGCGGAGCGAGATCGAAACCGTGGGTAATCTCCAGCGGCGGTAAAACCTTGAGCAACTGCTCGCCCAGAGCGAATCTTAATCCGCCAGTCAACGCAGTTACTCGCAACAGATATTCTCCCGACGGAACATCTACCTTATCAACTGACACCGTCAGCAGACTCTTACCCAGAACAACAAGATGCTCAATCGGCAAGGTTTGGGACTGGGATATCGCCCCATTTGTCGTATTAACAATTTCTACCAGGATTTCACCAGTTGTCACATCCACATTCCCGCTATTGAGCACCGATGTTGCAATGCTCAGGGGTGAACCGGGCAGAACCTCGTTTTTCGATAGTGTAAAATTCCCCGTAATTACCACGGTCGGCTGAATCGTGAATCCTACTTCCTGTGCCGCCAGCTCGGTTGCTCCCGACAATAGCCGCCCTTTCAGGGTATATCCGCCCGGCATGCTGCTCCCGGTGTTCCAAGAGGTGACAAAACCAGTCGCATAAGCCGGTTGCAGCGGCAAAGCCTTCACCACGAGGCTCTGTACCGCACCAGCCGGATCAGTCAATTTCAATTCCACGGCCGCATCAGGATAGGCGTTGCTTGCCGACAGGTTTGCCAGCGTTACGGAGAGCGCGGCCTCTTCGTTGGCAGCATAAACCGTCTTGCCGGTTGCAATGGAAAAGGCAAATGATGGGAGGGTGAAGGATGACAACGACATATTGTTTCTCTCATCAAATTCAACGATCGTGTTGTTACTATCGGCAACTGCGTAGACCAGATGTTCACCAGCCTTGCCAAGGATGTTCCAATGATATGACTGCGACGTGGACGCGCCGGCATCCAATGCCGGCACCGGCAGCACGGCGATAACGGTGCCACCGGCTGACGGATTGCCGTCATAGAGCGTCAGGCTACTCTGACCGGCAGCGCTCTTACCCTGGTTAGTGACCGTAGCAGTTAGTAGCAGTTCCTGGCCGTTTGGCGGCTGAGCTGTCAGACGCGTCGTTAAGTCTGGCAGTGTGGTGCCATAGACGAACTCGGTTTCGCGTGTTGAGATAAGTCCACCTGCAGAGAGGATCGCCTTAACAACGTGGCGCCCCGGTGTAACGGTGCCAGGCTGAAGGGGTGCTGCTTGGCTTCCGAAACCGTTCAAGGTTACGGATGCGGTCTGAACGGTTGTACCATCCAGTTGCAGAGCCAGTTTACCGGTTGCCGTACCGAACATCTCAACCTTGACCGTCACCGGTTCGTTGATCCCGGTATAGTCCCGCTTATCGGTGGAAACAGCCGTCACGAGCGCATCGCCGATATCAAAAGCCTTGGCCCCGGAAGCGATCAGGTCGTTGCCGCGATAGATGCCGTAAACCAGCTTGTGGATACCCGCGGAGGCAGTTGCGAGGTGCGAGTTGAGAGTTGAGATCAAAGGCGATGTGGCGGCAAGCGCAATATCTCCGCTGCCTGCCTCGGTATAGGTTCCGGTCGGATCGACTACCCAGGTGCGCAACATGGCCGACAGGTCCTGGTTACTCTCTATGGTGACGGTCAGTTTCATGGTATCGCTTGCGCTGTAGGCAGCCTTGTCCAGGCGCGCCTCCCGCAGCGTAATCTTGAGTCCGGCCACGTCGATAGGGTGAGAAGTAGTTATGAGTTCAGAGTTCTGAGTTTTGAGTTGAGCGGTAATCATATAGGTTCCGGCTGTCATGTCCGGTGGGAGCAAAATACCGCGTGATGCCGTGCCACTAAAGGTCATGGCGGTGCTGAAACCTCCGGGGCCGGTTAGCAGCAAATCCCCGGCAACGCTCCCCTGCACGGTGACCGCCACGGTTTCGCCGGGGTTGTACACCTGTTTGTCGCTGCTGATGGCAAGCTGGTCGTTGGCGGCATTGACATACATTGTATTGAGATGAATCGAACGCCCCGACTGGTGATAGATGCCGTAGAAAAGCTTCTCGCCGGTAATGGCGGCAAGCGGCACGTTAAACGTCAGGGTTTGAGACCCGGACAAGGTAAAGCTGCGTTTCTCATCGTAGCTGTTGTAATGCACTCGGACAAACATCTCCAGAGGCGCGGTTCCCGCCGGTTGATCGACAGTCAGGGTGAAGGTGGCGGTTTCACCGGGGCGGTACTGTTGCCGGTCAAGACTGGCCGATACGTTCAGATTGATCCCGGCCAGACGGTAGCGCACCACATCTTCGGCCACCGTAATACCATTGCCGCTCAGGCGATAGGCGGCGCTGTAATCTTTCTCATCCAGGTCAACGGGAAGCGTTTCCGTAAAGGACAACTCCTTCTCTTCTCCCGGTTTAAGCCATTCCGTGCGGCTGGAGTCTGACAGGTCAGCGGCCTTGAACGCCAGTGTGCAGGCGCCTTCGCGGTTGCCGCTGTTTTTGATTTTAAAGGTAAACGTGCCGCTTGCCCCCGGCTGAAAGGTCTGGTAGGGAGGAATCTGGGTCAGGGCAAATATCGGCGCAAGAAGAGTAAACGGCGCCACCTGTGCTGCCAACTGCCGATTGCCGGAGTCGAGAAGTTCGGCTTTGATCGTGTAACTTCCCGGTTTGACAGCCGAGAGATTTATAATAAATGCCAGCGCTTGGGGGACAGGGGCCAAGGCTTGTGGCAGACTGACATCCTGGCTGGCGCTCCAGACCGCACTACTCTGGGCGTCGAGCAATGATAAACGCACAGTTCCAGAGATAGCATTGAATCCAAGGTTGGTGATCTTGATGGTGACCGGGAGGCTTGTTCCGCTCTGGGTGCCGATGGTCTGCGTCAGATCAGCCTTGATCTCTTTTCTTACGGTAAAGTTCGTTGTTGCGGCCAAAGCCGGCAATTGACCGATGGCGGTCAGTTGGTAGGAACCTTCCGTAAGGTTGTAACTCAGGTTGTCGGCGGCATTGCCTCCCTTGGTGATGTAATAGGTTGCGGCCTGTTGATTCAAAACAGTGGCAGCCTGCGTCAGTTGGTAGTTGACGCCAAATTGCCCGTCCATCGAACCGCCATTGGTGACAGTTGCCGGTATGGCGACCTTTCCTTCGGAGTAGAGGGTTTGTGGAGTAATGGTGATATTCCCCGCAAGGCCGTACTTCACGGTTTTAGAGACGGCCTGTGTCAGGTCACCGGTCAGGGTAAATGTGTAAGCAGTGTCGGCGCTAATCTGCTGTGAGTATTGGAGGAGCCGAGTCTGCCCGGCAGGCACACTCACCGTCTCGGGTAAGGAAGGGAACGATTTGGCGACTGTGACAGTTGCGTCGGTTTTGCCGCTGTTGGCCAGTTGTAGGTTCATGGTGAACGGGTCGTTACTGGCTGTGTCCTGCGCTGTAAGGGTTGCCGTCACATTGGGCGCCGCAACCTCGTACTGGTCGGTGATTTCCGCAAGAATGGAGCTATTCTGAGTTACCGCGCCGGTAAGTGTTACGACCCCGTTAGTTCCTGCCGTGGTTGTGACAGTAAATGAATGGCTACCGCCAGACGGGATGGTGAAGGTTTCGGTGGCAAGGGGCTGCTCCGTTCCGCCGGAAAGTTTACCCTTGAGAAGGAGAGAAAGGTTCGCTGCCTCGACGGTGGCGTGATTCCTTACCTCGCCGGTTATGGTGACCGTTTCACCAGGACTGTAGACTCTCTTGTCCGGCAAAACGCTGAGGGCCGTATTTCCTTGGGCTATGAAGAACGCAGATTCTGAGGTGGCAATAGCCTGTCCCGTGGTGGAGGTAACAGTCCCTTGGAGATAGTATTTTCCTGCATTCCCCAGTGTGCCGACAGTGTTGGTGAAATCGGAAACCGCCCCTTGCGCCAGATTGAGCGGAACGTCGGCCTGCCAGAGGATGTCGCCCTGACTGCTTCCGTAAGTGACAGTCACGTCATTAAGAAGAGGGGTGACGGAAGTGTTCATTGTCGCCAGCGTCGCTTCAAGTTCTATCCAGCGCCCTTTCGGATTGGTTATCAGAGACCCGCTTGTGACGTAGTAAACCCAGGGAGCATTGGCAAGGTCGCCCTCGTTTTCCGCTGTGCGCGCACGGAACTTTACGGAGGTTCCGATCGGTTCGGTGGAATTCCAGGAAATAGTCTGCCAGTTGCTTGTCTGCCCAGCGTCCTGCTTCAGACGGATTGTCCCTTTACCGAGATATGCAGCGCCGCTGCCAGCCTTGAAGTTGTTCCAGCTTGTTTCAGCCGCCGGGTTGCCGGGAGCGTTATTCGCTGTCCCAAACTGGACAAAGGATGGCGTGGTCCAGGCACTGCTCCAGGTATACCCCGCCGTGTCGTTGTTCCATTCCCAGCGTTTAAGGCTGCTGTTCCAGTACCAGACAGTGACGAGCGAACCGGTTTTTTGTACGCGAAACCTCCCGGATATGTCAGTTGTGGAGACCGGGCTGCTCAATGAATCCCAGGTAGTGCCATTGTAATGGCCGGCCTGGTAGACATGGCCGAGTCCGTTTATGTAGGCTCTTTTTATCTGTAGTGCGTTTCCGGTCAGGGTGTTATCCGGCGCGATATTCTGATCCAACTCGTTGAGCTGGAAAATTGAGCCCCAATCTCCGGTAGCGGGCGCGACAGGTGCTTTCCAGTCGATTGAGATGTCAAAGTCACCTTCCAGGGGGAAACGGCTCGCCACGTTTGAATACGACTGAACTCCATCCAGGGTAAGCTTGGTGACAAGGTTGCCGCCTAATTCGTTAGTTGCAACGCTTCCTGTACTACGAACTGACCAGCGATCGCTGTTCAAGCTACCATCATCGAAGTTGTCGTGCAAGGGCAACAGCCGTATTGAATCAACGGTCTGGCTCTCAGTCTTGATTCTTCCCTTAACCGTAAAGTTATCAAATTCAACCGTGGTATTCGGAGAGGGGAATCCACTCCATAAATAAGGGCTTACATGAAGTATAGATGATAGTTCCGGATAGGTTCCTTTCAGCATCTCAACCCAGGTGGAGCCATTTTTATAGAAAGTTGCAATGGTACTACCGGTACGCTGAATCCTGAAACTTCCGTTTGCAACTAGGCCTCCCCCCGTAGCCCTTTGCACCACATCTTGGCCACCTATGTTAATGGCACTTTGATAGCCCTGAGCAGGATTATTCTGTATAAAAATCCAACCGCTGAAAGTTACCCCGCTCAGGACCAATTGGGCACCCTTTATGTTAAAGCTTTTGTTATTACTGAAATCTACCTCTATATCAAAATCACCATCAATGTACCACTTGCCGGTCATTCCTGATAACACGTTGGAGCTGTCTACGAAAAATTTGCCCGATTTTATGCTCACGTTCCCAAAAGGCGACCATTTGCTCGTATCAATTGTCGTTCCATCAAAATCATCATCCGGAATAATCCAATCATTCACCCCGTAAGTATCCACCCCATCCCGTACCCCTTGCTGGAAATCAAATTGACTCGTCCAAGTCTTTTGTTTCTGACTTCCAACAGCGGTAGCAACCAGCAAATGTAGGTTGCTGCCTTGCAACAGGGTGCCGCTGTTGATAACGTTGCTCAAGGCAGTGATGCCTTCGGTGGACAGATACGCCGGTTTGGCGGTTTGCAATGTCAACGCCGCCTTGACGCCTGTTATCGTCAGGGGCTTCTGTACGATCTCGGCTCGCCCGGTTTTCTGGTCACTGTAAGCCGTCACTAGCGTATAGCCACCGTCCATAGCGCCGGCAGGCACCGGCAGATTGAGGGTAAACGCACCATTTGCCGGTACAATTTCAGTAAAACTCTTGTCGGCAATCTGGGCTGACTTTGCGTCGTAGAGTGTCATCCGGTATTGCACCTGGGTATCCACTCCGCCGTTGTTAGCGATCACCGGGTTTATTGTGGTTCCGGCAACAGAGGCGGACTGATTGAGGGATAAAGCCAATGCGGATTGGGGAACCGTGAAGGTGACGTTCTTGGAAACCAGGGAACCGCCCGGCAGCGTGACTATGACGCTTGCCGCGTGCTGACCCGCCGCGATGGTTTCCGGGAGTTGTATTGCATATTGCAAGGACAGAGCTTGTCCCTGGCCGATGTTCATGCTCTTTGTGTCCGTATATCCCGCATCCGGCACGGATACGGTAACGCTGACATTGTCCAAGTTGAACCTGCCGCTGTTCGTAAGGGTGAGCGTCAAGTTGCCCGTCTCCCTGACACGGTATGAGGGTTTGTCGAATGAGGCGACGATGTTGACGCTGTTGGCCAGGGTGATGGTCGTGCTCTTTCCGGCCTTGGTCTCGTCGCTCTCGGAATAGGAAAGGGTGTAGGCGCCGAACTTGAGTGCGGGGAGGCTGATGGGAATATCAATGGTTTTACTTTGCGCCAACGCGAGATTAAAAGGGAGTGAGTCGTTGTTCAAAATCACGCCGTCCGGGTCTTTCAGGGTGTATTCGAGGTTTCCGGAGTTAACTGCCACCTTGCCGTTATTCGCGAGGTTGAAGGACATCATATTTGAGCCGACGACAAAGGCAGGGGGTAGTGTGTGGGTTACGGATATCTGGCTCAAGGGTATTTCAATAGACGCCGAATCACCGCCGACCTTGTTGTCGGAGCTGTCAAAAACCTCGGCGGAAATGGTGTAAAAGCCGCCCTGCGCGTTTGCAAGCAGAGGGAAAGAATATGGCTGGACGCTCGTGCCGCTCGCCGGGATGGAGATATCCGCCACGTTGCTGAACACGATGCTGTACGACGGATCGGTGACCGTGACGTGGAGCTTTACGGCGCTCGCAGCGTTCTGGGTGTTCTTGAGATTTACGGCGAGGCTTACGGTTTCGCCTCTGCCGTACATCACCTTGCCAGTGGTTGTAGTGACATCTACCTTCGGATACAGCCCCTTGAAGCTCAGCATATAACTGCCGATCTGCGCGCCGTTTTCGTCGTACAGATACGCCCTCAACGTCTCGAACATCCAGCGGGTATCGATAAACAGGTCGGAACCGGTGATTTGTGTTTCGCTGTTGGGGTTTGCGGCCACCGTCCATTCGTGCCACCGGTTGGTATGCGGCAGCCAGCTTTTCAGAGTCAGATTGCGGGTGGTGGCGGTGTCGTTGAATATGTGGAAGGTGTAGGTGAACGGCTCGTTAAAAAACACCTGCTGGGTGGGGGAAGTAATCGACATGCGAATGCCAGTGGTCGGGGTCTGCAGCTGCGGCGGGTTGATAACGGCAAAGCGACCCGAGTCGGTTTCAGCCTGGGGTTGGATGATGTTTCCGGCTGCGTCCAGCAACTGATAGTCCGCATGATAGATGCCCAGATCCGATGATGAGCCGCTGGCGGCATAAATGCTAAGCGGGGCAGATTGTCCGGCTGCAACCGGCTGGTTGTAAATCTGTCCATAGACTGTCCGTGATCGGTCGGGAGATTGAATCATGATTTTGACCTGAGTGGCGTCGCTGTTGGTAGAGTTGCTGATGTTCATGGTCAGGTTTACCTGTTCACCTGCCTTGAACTCCGGCAATTGCGCCGGTTTCTTGGCCCAAGCCAGCATGTCCCGCACCAGAGCAATTTCCTCGGCGGATGCCTGGCCATGGCCGTAGGCCCAGTCGGAATACATCGTAGTGGCGATCACGCGCCCTGCGCCATGTTCGTACATGATCATGGCCGGTTGGCCGTTGGCGGTGCGTTTGAGCAGGACGGTGCTGTTCTGCGGATAGTTCATGAAGTAGCCGTCCACATTGACCGTGGGGGTGGCTCTGTTTTGCCCGGAGAGCATCTGGTGCCAGGTTTCAATTGCAACAGCGTCAGCAAAGCAGTTCTGGTCTTCATCCCAGCCGTAGGCGGTTATTGGTGTGCCGTCCGGGGTCGGCAGGCTGGCGTAGTCATAGCCGTTGGCCTGAGCGAAGACGATGATCGTGCCGCCATTCTTGACGTATTCGTCCAGAGTGGCTTTGAAATGGGTGGAGTTTTGAAAGCCGCCGAGCGATCCTGAGGGGAGCAGCAACACCGGCTGGTTCTTGATGAGAGCGGCAGGGCTGAAGGTTTCTTTTACCTCGCGGATTGGTACTTTCAGCTTTTTCAGTAGTAGTTCGGCGGCGTTATCAACAAAACCATCGGAGAGCACAGCTATGTCGGCGGAAGCATAGTAAGTCTCTTCAAAGGAATGTTTAGCTTCCGTCTGGGCTTTATCGAGAACAAGGCCAAATTGCCGGGCTTCCGTATTGTAGTCTGCCTCGGTGGTCGTAGCCGCCAACTTGGCGTAGGCTTCAGTAACAATTTTTTCCAGAAATAGGCCGTTGTAGCCTTTTTTGATACCTGTTCTTCCATAGAGGTCTTTCCAACCCTGCTTGGTGACGTCCAACTCTTCCAGTTCAATCATTCGTGATGAAACGTCGAAGTTGTCATCGGGGTGGTCGCCTCCGGGGTGAGTGCCGCTGGAAGCAGGAGGTGCGGGGCCTCCACAATTTATGTCTCGGCAAAAAGTTTTTAGGAGCCCGGCCCCCACTTTGACGGCTGCTGGAACAAGGAACATCGACATTCCTTCTGAATCCGAATCGCCTACAATACTTCTGTTAAAATTCCCTGTGTTTTCAAGTGGTATGGTGTGGGCAAAATCATCATCAAAAGCAAAGCCTCCTTAATGAGTTTGGGTTGCCATAATTTCCATATATCCTGCCATATCACCAGCAACTATTGGATCAAGCCACCGTCCATTTTGCAGGTATTGCAAGAAAGGTCTTATTTTGCCATCCCAATTTTTGGTAATCCACCACTCATAACCGGTTTTTCCAATAGTACTTTGCCATAAATGTGTAGCGGAGTTTGCATGCGCCGGCGCAGTCATGTCTTGCAATAAGTGCAAGGCATGCCCAAGCTGGTAATAAGCAGAAGTCCCACCATTTCTATATGTCTTTACAGCACTGTCGTAAATACCAACAGCTCGTTCCTTTGCATTATGAAAGCCTGGCAGCCCTTTTCCTGTAGATGGATTATAAAAATGGCGCAGAGGATTGTTCCCACTATCTTCATCGCGTGTGCCCAATCTTATCGCTTGAGTATTTATTGAAAGTGGAACTCCATTCAACCTGAATGACCAATCGGCCATTTTTTCGTGACCGCCTTTTAATTCATTTCCATTCTGATCAAGAGCTACACTTTCTTCAGTATTATATGCTATGGCAGTAGTGGCAAAGAGAATGCCTACAATAATTGCCTTTATCACTATGTAAAGTCTCATTGTCACCTCTCCTTATATCCAAAATGCATTTTTATAATTTTATCGAGTTGCGCTGCTACTGTTCTAATAGCTTCAGCTGCTTTACTTTGCCCTTTTCTGGCCTTTGAATCTGCCAGTACAATTAAGTTTCCATAATCTTCAACCCGTTCATCAATATTTGAGTAACGGGATTTTTTAACCAACATCATTTTGTCGGTTATTTCCGTTTCAGACATATACTTATAATCATGATGAAACACCACAGCGTTAACATTCCCCAATCCTCTTGTATAAAGAGGAAACATATTGAATGCTAACGTTTTTAATCGTCTAGATACCTTAAATTCGCCACTTGCATCTGTTGTAATAATCAGTTGTTTTGTAGAGCTCGCACTACTGTGCATTGGAAACTCTCCATAATAGTAATACCAGTCGATTATTACAGTTGCTCCAGAAATGGGTTTGTTCGATATTGCATCTACCACCTTGCCATTTATTTCCTTTGTAAATGGTGATTTAATTAATTCAATATTGGGTTGAACTACAGATATTACTAGAAAGAACAAGAGCACTATGGCCGACCAAAAATAAAATGTTTTTTTAGCCAAATCAGACCAGAAAACCTTCTTTGCATACATGATTATACTTACTGTTATTCCAAGGATTATGATGTTTCCAATCATACAGTTCTCCATTCAGAAAGATATTCTTGGACTAAATCAGGGATATTTCCCGGTTTTACAGAATACCCGAGCTGTTTTTTAACATTTCAACATTTTGATTCCATCTGTCTACAGCACCAACACGGGAGATTCAACAGAAAAACGACTGAAAAGAAACTTTACATTTCACACTTTATTCAATATTTTCAATATATTGCCATCGATATAAAAATTCACATGTAAAGTTTCTTTTCATGCATGAGGAGCATGGGGGAAAGCCAGCCAAGGGCTTTGTGCCGCTCAGCAGTAGTCGATTCAGGCTGGCGAGTCGAAGTACGGGTTGCTATAGAAGCAACGGCATGGGTATGACCAGAATTAAAAAACCCACTAGAATCTTGTTAAAGACCAGTGGGTTTAAAGTATGAAATCAAGCTGCATATATGTTATTTTTTCAAAATATTTCAAAAGCCATAAAAACCTGCCTAAACCGTCAAAAAACCATTTCCTGTTTCTGCAGCCGTTTGTAATAGAAATTCTGCCCGTACAGCACCGCCACCGGGTTATGTCCGGTGACCCGGTCCTTGACCACCAGGGTGGTTACCGGCGCCTTGGAATGTTTGTTAAACAACATGTCGTGCCCGACACACAAGCCGACAATCATGTTCATGTCGGTTTCCAGCCGGTTACAGATTTCAGCCTGGGCAATCGGATTACAGGCCGGTTCAAAGGATCCAGGACGCACCTTGTCGCTTTCCTGCAATCCCAATTCAAGCTTGTCAATGCTCCCCGCCTTGCAACAGACACTCTGGGGATCAAATCCCTGGGCCCGCAGGATGGCCGACAAGCGCTCGGTTTCTTCCAGCATCCCGATACAGGTGGCAATGCCGATTTTCCGGTACCCCATCAACTTGGCGAAAGCGATGGTATCTTCCACCCGCGTCCAGCGGGCATTGACCGCATCACTGCCGGGAACCGGCTGGTAGCAGAGTCCTTCCACCTGGGCGGCAACATGGGCAATCCGGGCATCGATGCTGTCGCCACGATATTCATCGAAGGCGTGCCGCACCACATCACCGTAGACGTCCGACGGACAATTCCCGGGGCGGGGGGGAGCGGTGGCCGGATCATTGCTCCAGCAATTGGTGGTGCCACGATTCTGCCAGACCTGTGAACATTTGGAGCACGAGAGCGAGGGATCGTTACCCATGGCAAATTCTCCTTCCGTCATGATTCAATCATGATCTTGAAAACATTTTCGGCCAGCGTGGCCGCAGCACCATCAACTCCCAACGCCCCCATGAAGCTTTCCATCGTCTCGGGCACCGGCTTGACCGCCAGCTGGCGCAGCACCCGCCAGGCATTTTCTTCGGAGCGGCCGGGAATCATCGCCTGACTGGTTCCTGCCACCGGTGAGGATGTACTGAAGAAATCAGCCAGACTGATGATAGAGGTCAACAACGGATCAACCGTTGCCTGCTGTGAGTCATGGTGATAGGAGATGCTGTCACAATAGGCCACGGGGAAATCCCAGCGTTGCCCCAGACAGAGCCCGACTTCGCAATGGCTGGTGCTGAACACTTCCATCTCGGCTTCATGGACGGTATACGGCTGTCCGCTGATCATGGTCAGCATTTCGGCATACTGGTCACGGAAGTAGTGCCCCAGAAACACTTTACCGATGTCATGAATAATGCCGACCATATACGCCTTTTCAATATCGGGATAGCCGATCCGTTCGGCAATCCGTTGGGAGATGGCGCCCACACTGAACGAGTGCAGCCAGAAGGTTTTCATATCAAAGGAGGATTGGTGATTCTTGAAGGCATCGACAAACGAATTGGTCAGGATCATTTCCCGCACCTTGCTGAAGCCGATGTACAACAGCCCCCGCTTGACCGACGCGATTTCGGTGTTATGTCCGTAGAGCGGCGAATTGACCATACGGATCACCCGCGCCGCCAGCACCTGATCGGAGAGGATCAGGTCGGCAATCTGATCCGGTTCACTCCCCGGATCGTCCAGCAAACTGACTACTTTTGCCGTTATTTCCGGGATGGTTGGCAGATCGTTCACCTGCTTGACCATCTTGCGGGCAGTAATCATCATGGTTACTTTATCCAAACGAGTATCCTTTCGGAACGTACGAGAGATCTAAGTCCGTGTATCCCTGGCTTATGGAAGGAGTTTACGTGGCTCAGGAGCCGCTTGATTCCAGTTCTTTTTTCCATCCCTCAACTTTTTTCTGATACTCGGCCAGCAACTTCTGGGCGATTTTCTGCTCTTTTGCTTCGGCGAAGATATGAACGCAGGGGAGGTACTGATCCGGCAAGACCAGCGCCCAATCCTGATTAAAATGGACCTTGATGCCGTCAATGAAGGTCGCCTCCTTATCAAGACTATCCTCACTCATCTTGCGCATGATCCCCCCCTTCATTTCCCAGGCACACGGGAGGGTGGTCTGCAAATAGGCCTGCCGAGGTGTATCCGCAACCAGACGGGAAAAAGAGATGCCACGACTGGCGCCCAGCTCCACCAGCTTGGCGATGGCATACATGCCGTCAAAGGCGACCTGAAAGCGGGGGAACACGAAACGTCCGTCACCGGTGGCTGCCAGCAGAACTTCCGACGAGCCGGCCGCTTCCAGCATGGCGCGATCGGAGCTTTTGGATCGATTAACCTGGCAGCCGCTCTCGGCGACCATGGTTTCAATGGTTGACGGGGCTTGCACCGGAATCGAGATCACCCCCTGCTGCCCTCGTGCCAGTACCAGTTGCGTGGTTACGGTCATCAGCTCCACTCCGCTCAGCATCCGGCCGGTATCATCAAACAGCGTGATTGCTTCAGCGCTCGGATCAAGCCAGAAACCGGCCTGCGCCCCGAGTGAACTGACAATCTTGGAGAGCTGGTCATGGGCAGCGTCACGGCTTTTGACCGTGTGGGTCCCCTGCCGCTCATCCGTATAGGCATTCAGGGCGATTACATTGCAACCGAGTTCGTTGAGGATCTGCGGCAGCATCTGGCTGGCGGGTGAAAAGTTGAAATCGACCACCACCGTCCACCCTGCTTTTTTGACAACCTCCTTGTTAATGGCGCGCAGGAACCCTTCCCGGTAAAAATCAGCCACGTTGTTGATATCACTGATCGCGCCCGGCTCGCTGTGGTGAGCCCGGCGAAAATTTTCCTTGTAAAAGATCCGCTCGGCATTTTTTGCCATGCCGCTGGAGAAATCAAGCCCATCACCGTCAAGAAAGACCAGCTCCATGGCAGCCGGATCATCGGGTGACTGGCGAAAATGGAAGCCACCAACTTCGCCAAAGGTTTTCAGTTTGTAACGCAACATCGGCAGCGAAGTCATTTTCATGTCGCGCACATTGACGCCGGCCGAGAGAATTCCCCCCACAAAACAGCGCTTGAGCATGCGTGACGCCAGATTGGTGTCACGCCCCCCCAATACGTAGCTCCCCTTGGGAAGGGTGGTACCATAGGCACACCCCAGCTTGGCGACAAATTCGGGGGTCAGCTCCACATTGGAAAGTCCGCGGATAATCGCCCCTTCGAACAACGATTTTTTCCATTTATCACCCCAGATCATGTTGGCGGTGACGGTGGAGCCAGCTTCGATGATCTTGCGCGGCCAGATTTTCACATCCGCCTTAACGGTCACGTCGTCACCGACCGCGGTGTTGTCGGCAACGATCACCCCTTCTTCCAGGATCGCCCCCTGCCCGATCCGTACATTGCAGCAGATGACACTATCGGTTATTTTAGCGCCCCGCTTGATGTAGGCATTGTCCCAGATAACGCAGCGATTGAGCTTGACGCCGCTTTCAATGGTACAGTTGCGGCCGATCACCGAATCCTTGATCCGCACATCACCAAGAATCTGGCTGTTATCCCCCACCACCACCGTCCCTTCCAGAGTGGTTGGCTGTTCCAGCTTGACATCCGCCCCGATCCTCAGATCCTTGCCGACATAATCCTGCTTCGGCTCGTCGATCTTGAGATTTACCTTTCCCTTGAAAATATCACCGTAGGCTTCACGGTAGGAATCGGTATTGCCGATATCACGCCAGTACCCTTTGGCAATATAGCCGAACAAGGGATCCTGTTGCGCCAGCATGCGGGGAAAAAGATCCTGGGAAAAATCGAAATTTTCCCCATCCGGAATCAGGGAAAGAATTTCCGGTTCCAGCACATAGATACCCGTATTGATGGTATCGGAGATCACTTCACCCCAGCCCGGTTTTTCCAGAAACTGGGTGATCCGCTTCTGTTTATCCGTGATCACCACGCCAAACTGGAGCGGATCCTTGACCGACGTGAGGGTGATGGTCGCCCTGGCCCGGTTATCGTCATGAAAATCAATGACCTTTTTCAGGTTGAAATCGGTCAGCAGGTCACCGCTGATCACCAGAAAACGCTCATCAAGATATTTCTCCGCCGCCTTGACAGCACCAGCGGTTCCCATATCCTGCAACGGCGTAACATAGGTGATTTTGACCCCAAAATCCGATCCATCGCGGAAGAATTTCTTGATCACGCTCGGCTGGTGATAGAGCAGCATCACCAGGTCGGTGATATCATGTTTTTTGAGCAACTCGACGATGTGCAGCATGATCGGGCGGTTGAACAGCGGTATCATCGGTTTCGGCAGACTGCTGGTGAGCGGCTGGATGCGGGTGCCAAACCCGCCGGCCATAATGACTGCTTTCATAGTCAAACCCTCCTTGTGGTGTCAGACTGCAGCGTGGACAACCGATTCACCGTTACTCTGACTTCCCCGCCGATCTACAACCTGTCCGGGCAAGCTCTACCGTCCTTCCGCGCCGATTGCCATTGGGTGCTTATTTCCCTTTTTTCGCCAGCACTCGCACGATTTCCTGTTTCAACTCCGTCAGGTCACCCGATTTGACCACATAGCCATCCGCCAGCCAGGCTGAGAAATCATCCTTGTAGCAGGAAAAGGCCGAGCAGAGGATCGTCGGCATGTCATGGCGCTCCTTGACCAGTTGCTGTAACAGTTCGATACCGCTTTCATTCTTCAGCTTGATGTCCAGCACCGCCAGATCAAAGGTTCCCTCCTGGATTTTCTGCAGCGCTTCGGCAACATTGGCAGCGGTCACCACCTCGTACCCTTCATCTTTCAACTCGTCGGCATACAACAATCGGATGTTTGCTTCGTCGTCAACTATCAGTAGTCTTTTCATGCTGTTCCTCCTTAATGGTGGGAAGTGTCATCGTATAGGTAAGCCCCCCTTCAGGCGGGGCAACGACTATCAGGGGAATTCCCTGCCGTTCAAGCATGGAGCGGCACAAGGAAAGTCCCAGGCCCCCCCGCATATCATAGGTCATGGAAAATGGGGTCAGAAGCATCTCAAGCTCTTCCTGGGTCACGACCCTTCCGGAATCTGCAATTGTCAGCTGAATGTAATTGTCACGCAGGTGGGCGGCAATCGTAACCGTTTCGTTTTCTCTCCCTTCGCAATCGCTGATAATCAGTGAACGGAGACAGTAGGAAATCAGCTTGATATCCACATATACCAGCGGAAGTGATGGTTCCGGTGTGAAGAGACAGACCCCGTTTTTTTGTAACAGCATCTCCTGTACATCCCGGATGGCGCTTTCCACGACCTGGTTGATGTCCCAGAAATCACGGGCAGGAAACAATGAGTCGGAATAATTGAGAATTTCATCCAGGACACTTTCGATCTGGGCGGTTTCAGTCACAATTGATTCGATGTAGGTGCGCTTGGGATCAACCTCCGGCGTGCTCTTCAACATTGAGCGGGCAAAGCCGCCGATCACCATCAGCGGATTGCGAATGGAGTGGGCCACACTGGAGGTGATCCGCCCCACCAGTGCCATTTTTTCCATCCGGACGATCAACTCCTGCTGTTCGCGCAGCTTGGTATTTGCCTCCGTAACCCGGCTCAATTCCACCTGTAACCGGTCGTACAACGAAGCACGCTCAATCGCAAACGCCACCGGAAAGGAGAATGTTTCCAGAGAGCGCATATCATTGAGGGTGATGGGGCGATGGGTAATACAGTTGTCGGCGATAATCACGCCGATATGGCGGTTGTGAAAAACCAGCGGCATCAGCAGAAAGGTGTCGATGCCGAGCAGCGCTGCAAAGCCAGGATCAACGTCGGGATGGTGAAAGGCATTTTCAATCAGGATGGTATGTTTACTGGAGAGTGCTTTCACCAGGATATGATCCGTGCGTGAAACCTCAATCGTCATCTGCTCAAGGATATCGTGGAATTTGGCCCGTTCGGCACTCAACTTGTTGGTACGGAAATTATGGGCCAGGGTTTTCAGATCCATGTCGTTGCAGGAAATCTCTTCCCAGACCTGCCACGCCTCTTCCATGTGGCGCGGGCCGATCGCCAGATGGCCGACCAGAACCGTGCGTTCCTTATTGAGCAGCAACAGGAAAGCCCGGTTCATGCCAAACCCCTTGCCGGCGGTAATGGCAGTCAAGGCAACGGAGAGGACTTCATCAAGGTCAACAGAACTTTGCAGGACGGAACCGAGTTCGTGGAGAAAACGAACCTGAAGTGTTTGGGTATCGAGAAAACTGGCCAGGGATTGAATCTGGTTTTTTTTGCGCTGGTAGTCGCCATGCAGCAGGGTAACAACCGCTGCCAGCGGGTGCTGGCTCTCGCCAAACTGCTTGAGATCACGCAGGAACATCTCGCAATCACAGCATTTTTCCAGGATACGGCGTTCATGGGCAACCAGGAGTTCCGTATCATCTTCCTGAATATGGGGGCATTCTCCCGGTGCAATAACCGCTCTATTCCAACAGCACTCCCACTCCATTGGCTTCTCCGCTATCGCTCGTGATTTATTTTATCTGCCAGGTGGTACCATTAGCCGAATCAAGCAGGTGAATCCTTTTTTCCAGCAGGAGATCGCGAATTTCGTCACCACGCTTGAAATTTTTGGCTCGCCGCGCTTCGCTCCGTTCGGCAATCAATGCCTCGATTTCAGCGTTGGAGAGATCGACCGAACCGGCTTTGGCCTGCTTGATGTCAGCAAGCCATTGCGCAGCCGGTGTACTGAACAGCCCCAGCACCGTTCCGGCTTCATCAAACAGGTGGCGTACACGGGCCAGCAGCGACAGACCGAGCGGAGTAATCACGCCGGTTTCCGCCAGGAAACGATTGCTGGCGCGCACCGTCTCAAACAGCACCCCCAACGCCTGGGCGGTATTGAAATCATCGTCCATGGCATCCACAAAACGGGAGATGAACTGTTCGCTCTTCTCCTGCAGCTCCACCCCGACCGACGACAAGCTTTCGCAGGCCGGCAGATCAGCATCTTGAGACGAGCTGTTCAGCACCGCATCGATGTTGGCGAGACAGAGATACAATCGTTCCAGAGCTGTCTGGGCTTCATCCAGGTTCTGGTCGCTGAAGTCAATCGGCGAGCGATAATGGGCCGACAGGATGAAAAAGCGGAGCGTTTCCGGATGGTAGTTTTCCAATACCGTGCGAATGGTGAAGAAATTACCGAGCGATTTACTCATTTTTTCACTATTGATATTGACGAACCCGTTGTGCAGCCAATAACGCACGAATTGGCAGCCGTTGGCCCCTTCCGACTGGGCAATCTCATTTTCGTGGTGAGGGAAGACCAGGTCTTTGCCGCCGCCATGAAAATCAAAGGTCTTGCCAAGAAATTCCATGCTCATGGCAGAACATTCAATATGCCAGCCGGGACGTCCATTCCCCCAGGGTGATTGCCACCACGGTTCTCCCGGCTTGGAACTTTTCCAGAGCGCAAAGTCCATCGGGTGTCGCTTCTTGTCACCGATCTCAACCCGCGCCCCGGCCTGCATCTCTTCCAGATTGCGACCGGAGAGTTTCAGGTAGCCTGGAAACGATTCTACGCCAAAATAGACATCGCCATCCGATTCGTAGGCGTGCCCTTTGGCAATCAGGGTTTCGATGATGGCAATAATACCGCTGATATGATCGGTTGCCTTGGGCTGCACCGTTGGCAGGGCCAGCCCGAGCCGGGCCATATCTTCATCAAAAGCCTGGATATAGCGGTCGGCAATCGTGCGGTAATCAACCCCTTCCTGATTGGCGCGGTTGATGATCTTGTCGTCGATATCGGTATAGTTACGCACGTAAGTAACATCATAGCCGGAGTATTTCAGATAGCGGAAGATAACATCAAAGACCACATTGGCCCGGGCATGTCCGATGTGGCAATAATCGTACACCGTGACACCGCAAACATACATCCCGGCTTTACCGGGATGAAGCGGCACAAAATTCTCTTTTTCTCCCGTCATGGTGTTATAGACGCGCAATGCCATTGGTAGCGACTCCTGTGTAGGTAGGTGTGCTGATGCAGGCGGCATTGTGCCTTTTTTTTATTCCCTTGGCAAGCGGTGAAAGTAGTTCCAGATCATAAGCGGGGCTTCATGCCCCGCTTTTTTGTGTTCCCTGCCACAATCCTGCGACATAGGAAGTGATCTGGTTGCAATTGAACTTTTCATTTGCACGGCAAGCAGCTAGAATGCCGCCATGAGCCTTGAGGACAAACTACAGCAACTACCGAACTCTCCCGGTGTCTACCTGATGCGGGACAGCGAGGGGATCATTATCTATGTCGGCAAGGCGCGCAACTTGCGACAACGGGTACGGAGCTACTTTCGCGGTGGCGATTCCCGCTACCACGTCGCCTTCCTGGTGGCCCGGGTGGCCGACCTTGAGGTGGTCATCACCGATACCGAAAAAGAAGCGCTGCTGTTGGAAAACACACTCATCAAACAGCACCACCCCCGCTACAACCTCGACCTGAAGGATGACAAAACCTACTTTTCGGTGCGCATCGATCCACGGGAAGAATTCCCCCGCTTTACCATTGTGCGTAAACCGCCCCGTGACGGAGCACGTTATTTCGGCCCCTATTCCTCGGCCTCAGCGGCCCGCGACGTACTGCGCCAGCTGATCCGCATCTTCCCGCTGCGCCATTATCCGCTCAAGACCTGCCAGTCTCGCCAGCGCCCCTGCCTCTATCATCAGATCGGCCAATGCAGCGCCCCCTGTCACGGCCTGATTAGCGTAGAAGATTACAACCGGCTGGTGGCGGATGCGATGCTGTTTCTGGAGGGGAAAGGTCGCCAGTTGCTGGCGGAGTTCAAGCGACGGATGCTGGAGGCATCGGAGCAGATGAACTACGAGGAGGCTGCCCGCTGGCGCAATCTGCTCCGCTCGGTTGAAATTACGGTCGAGAAGCAGAAGGTGGTCACCCGTGGCGGCGACAGTGACGTGTTGGGTTACTACCGGGATCAGAACCGGCTGGAGCTGGCGCTGTTGTACATCCGCTCCGGCACGCTGACTGGCAGCCGCCTCTTCACTCTTTCCTGGGAGCTGGATGATGCCGAAGGGATCGAAGCATTCCTGCGGCAACACTATGCCGAGGCAAATTCAATCCCCGATGAAATCCTGTTGCCGATTGAGTGCCAGGATCTGGAGGCATTGGGGGAACTGTTACGGGAAACCAGAGGGAAGGCGGTCTCGATGTACCAACCGCAGCGGGGTGTCAAACGCGAGCTGGTAGCTCTGGCGATGAAGAATGCACAGCAGGCGCTGAAAGAGCGGGATCAGAAGAGAATATCTGCCGAGGCTGTGCTGCAGGAGCTGCAGCAAAAGCTGCAGCTGGCCCGCCTCCCCCGCCGCATGGAATGTTACGATATTTCCACCATCCAGGGACGCCATTCCGTCGGCAGTGGCGTAGCTTTCAGTGATGGCGCGCCGGATAAACAAGGGTATCGCCATTACCGTATCCAGTCCGTGACGGGACAGGATGATTTTGCCATGCTGCGGGAAATATTCGGGCGACGTTTTCGGGAGGACGCCATTGCAACCCAGGGGCTTCCGGACCTGGTGGTGGTGGATGGCGGACTGGGGCAACTTTCCGCCACCGCAGAAATTGTGGAGGAACTCGGCTTGACCGGTCAGTTTGATCTGGTTTCCCTGGCTAAAAGCAGGGTCGCTCACGACGTGACTCAGACGGAAGTAGCTAAAAGCGATGAACGGGTGTTTCTTCCCGGCCGGAAAAATCCAGTAGTGCTGCGACAAAATTCGCGCCCGCTCTTACTACTGGCCGCCTTGCGGGATGAAGCCCACCGGTTTGCGATTGAGTACCATCGCAAACTGCGCAGTACCAATGAGATATCATCCGGCCTGGATCGCCTGAGCGGTGTTGGAAAAAAGCGCCGCTCTGCTCTCTTGCAGCATTTTGGCAGTCTGAAGCAGTTGCAGGAAGCATCGCCGGAACAGATCGCAGCGGTAGCGGGAATTTCGAGCGCCCTGGCTGCGAACATCCATCAGCAACTGCACCAGACAGACATCTAACCATACTCCACTTTGATCATCGCAACCATACAGGACGCTGCTCCATTGAACGCGGGAGACCGCGCTGTTTTTCGTTGCTCCGTTGACGTGTACGTTATATAGTTCCGGACAGATAGCAACATTATACTTGGAAGGTATTGATTACCAGGAGGCACAAGATGGGATTGGAACAAGGTTGTATACAGATCTACACCGGCAACGGAAAAGGTAAAACCACCGCTGCCCTTGGTTTGGCATTGCGGGCGGTTGGGCGCGGTTTACGGGTCTGTGTGTTTCAGTTCATCAAGGGAGGCGGTCCCTACGGTGAGCATCTGTTGGCAGAAAAGCTGGCGCCGCTCTACACCATTATCCAAACCGGCCGCCCCGGCTGGGTCAATACCAAGGATAGTGCCGAAGATCGTCAACTGGCACAGGATGCGCTGCGGCGTGCCCGTACCCTGCTCGTTTCAGGAGAGTTTGACCTGCTGATCTGTGATGAAATACTTGGTGCGGTCGGCTTTGGCTTGATCGATGTGGAGCAGGTGCTGGAACTGCTGGCACTGAAACCGAAGGCGGTCGAATTGGTACTGACCGGTCGCAACGCAGACCAGCGGCTGATTGATGCCGCCGATCTGGTTACGGAAATGAAAGAGATCAAACATTACTACCGGGCTGGTGTACCGGCGCGGGTGGGAATTGAAATGTAATTCCACTACCAATTTCCCTGGGGCATACTTCCTTTAGCGGCAGCAGTCGAACGACAGGCGCTGCCGCAGATACTTCTCAAAGTCTTCCTTAAACTCATCCCGCTTGAGCGCCATATCGACGGTCGCCTTGAGGAAGCCGAGTTTATCGCCACAATCATGGCGCAGTCCTTCAAACAGACAACCATAAACCTTTTCCTGGTGTGACAATTTCAGGATAGCATCCGTTAACTGGATTTCCCCCCCCTTGCCCGGCTCCTGCTGTTCCAGCAGTGCAAAAATCCGGGGTGTCAGGACATAACGACCGATAATCGCCATGTCGGAGGGAGCTTCTTCCCGCTTTGGTTTTTCCACCATGTCGGTCACCTGAAAATCGCGTTCCGACAACTTGGTGGCAGCCACACAGCCATACGATGAGATCGATTCCATCGGCACCTGTTCCAGTGCCAGCACCGAACCTCCCTGACGCTGATAGGTTTCCATCAACTGCTTCAGACAGGGAGTTTCGCTGTCAATAATGTCATCCCCCAACAAAACCGCAAACGGTTCATCACCGATAAAATCACGGGCACACAGAATTGCATGTCCCAAACCAAGCGCCTGACGCTGGCGAACATAGAAGATGTCGACCATTTCAGCCAGTTCACGGACATGGGAAAGCTCCAGCGCTTTCCCCTTGTCATAGAGATGCGCTTCCAGCTCCACCGCGATATCAAAATGGTCTTCAATGGAACGCTTGTTACGTCCGGTGACAAACAGTATCTGTTCGATACCGGACGCCACCGCCTCCTCCACCACGTACTGCACCAGCGGTTTATCAATCAGGGGGAGCATCTCTTTGGGAGACGACTTGGTTGCCGGCAGGAAACGGGTGCCAAGCCCGGCAACGGGAAAAACCGCTTTTCTAATTTTCATGGTAACATCCTCGGGCTCTGTTATTCTTTACAGGCACACCCGCCAGCCGCGCAGGCTGTTGGCTTGGGTGCTTCGGTTTTGGGGCAGTAGCCGCTGTTAAACCAGCCGCCGCCTTTCAGGCTGAACGCGGTTGAGGAAATCATTTTCTCAACGGAACTGCCGCATTCGGGGCATGTTTTAATCGGCTCGTCAGAAAATTTTTGACGGCGCTCAAACTGGTGACTACATTGGGAGCAAACATATTCATAGATCGGCATGTGGAAATAATCCTCCTTTTCTGCAACTGTTGTCGGTTGAATATAATAACCAGCACCGCCGGTTGTCAATGCAAGAGACCCGCTCAGGACAAATAATTTTGCATGATGTAAAAAAAATATTGACAGCTCCATCAGATTACTATAAAAGTACAAGTCTCTTGAGCGGGTAGCACTTACTTACGTCCCCTTCGTCTAGCCCGGCCCAGGACACCGCCCTTTCACGGCGGCGACACCGGTTCAAATCCGGTAGGGGACGCCAAATACAAAAAACCACTTTCGCATTGAAAGTGGTTTTTTTATTATGCCAGCTGTCAATTGCATATTTGTTCTCTATTGTTCTATTTTGGGGACATGTTCAGGAATAATCAAAAAAGAGAGCCAGAATATATTGACAATCTCGGCGAATTGCTTTAAAAGTATCAGTCTCTTGAGCGGGTAACAATTTCTTACGTCCCCTTCGTCTAGCCCGGCCCAGGACACCGCCCTTTCACGGCGGCGACACCGGTTCAAATCCGGTAGGGGACGCCAAATTTCAAAAAGGCCATATTTCTTCGGAAAGATGGCCTTTTGCTTTTCGTATTCATCCCTTCCTGCTTGCATCCGCTCCATCTGCCGTGCAATAATCCCGACCGTTTCACACAACTATCAGAATTTCAAGGATACCACGCATGTCAATCCTCTACATTATCGGCTCCGGCCCCGGTGACGTTGCCCACGTGACGGAAGCGGCGCGCCAGGCGCTTGCATCAGCCACAACCATTATCGGCTATGACGCCTATATTGAGCAAATACGTGAATTGATTAACGACCAGAAGGTGCTTTCCACCGGTATGATGCAGGAGATTGACCGCTGTCGGGCTGCACTGGCCGCTGCTTCAGCCGGCGAAACGGTGGCGCTGGTTTCAGGAGGTGATGCCGGTATTTATGGTATGGCCGGACTGGTATATGAATTAATGGAATATGACACTGCCACACCTCCGGAACAGCAACCGCACGTTGTCGTCATTCCGGGAATCTCGGCAGTCCAGGCCGCAGCCTCCCGCCTGGGGGCTCCCCTGATGCACGATTTTGCCGTTATCTCCCTCTCCGACTTGCTGACCCCGTGGGAGCTGATAAAAACCCGCCTCCAGGCGGCCGCCGAGGCAGACTTTGTCATTGCCCTGTTTAATCCGCGCAGCAAGAAGCGGATCATGCAACTGGAGGAAGCGCGCCGGATTATTCTCCTCTCCCGTCCGGCCGGCACACCGGTCGGGATTGTGCGTCACGCCTGCCGCGAAGAAGAACAGGTAACCGTCTCAACCCTGGGAGAGTTGCTGAACCACGAGGTTGATATGTCAACGGTGGTGATCATCGGTAACGCCAGCAGCTTCATTGATCGCGCCGGACGGATGGTAACCCCCCGCGGTTATGCGGCCAAAAAAGAACTCAAAGGTACGCAGCCGGAGCGGCTACAGCCGGAGGGTCCGCTGGAAGATTCCTCGGCGATCATGCTCTGCGGTACCGCTTCGGATGTGGGAAAATCGGTTCTGACAGCCGGAATCTGCCGCCTGCTGCTCAAACACGGGCTTTCGGTTGCCCCGTTCAAATCCCAGAACATGTCGCTCAACTCCTACGTCACCCCGGAGGGGGGGGAAATCGGCCGGGCCCAGGCAGTACAGGCTCAGGCCTGCGATATCAATCCCCACACCGACATGAATCCGGTGTTGCTCAAACCGAACTCCGACACCGGCAGCCAGGTGATCATTCAGGGGAGACCGGTCGGCACTATGCAGGTAAGGGAGTATGATGCCTATAAGCCGCAAGCATTTGAGAAAGTGTGGGAAAGCTTCGATCGTTTGCGGAGCAGCTACGAATTTATCGTCATCGAAGGGGCTGGCAGTATTTCCGAGATCAACCTGAAACAGCACGATATCGCCAACCTGAAGATAGCGATGATGGCCCGCTGCCCGGTAATCCTGGTGGCGGATATTGATCGCGGCGGAGTGTTTGCCCAGATTGTCGGCACCATAGAACTGCTGGAACCGTTGGAGCGGAGCTATATCAAAGGGATCATCATCAACAAGTTCCGGGGCGATCGATCGATCCTTGATTCCGGCATCGAGTATATCAGCAGTAAAACCGGCATCCCGGTGCTCGGCGTGGTTCCCTGGCTCCCGGATCTGGCGCTACCGGCCGAGGACAGCGTGGTACTGGGAAATCGATCCAAAGTGGTCAATATCTCGGCGGGACATAAAAAAATACACATCGGCATCCTGAGACTTCCCCGCATTTCCAATTTTTCAGACTTTGATTCCCTGGAACACGAACCGGATGTTCTCCTTTCCTATGTGGAGGCGCCGGAGCAGGTTGACAAGCTCGATCTGCTGATTATTCCGGGGAGCAAATCGACGGTGGCTGACCTCTACTTCCTGATGGAGCGCGGTATTTACGACGCAGTCAAGAGTTTTCGGGGACACATCATCGGCATCTGCGGCGGTTACCAGATGCTGGGGGACCGGGTGCTCGATCCCCACGGAGTGGAATCGGAAATACGTGAAGCGATCGGTCTCGGGCTGTTGGCAGTTGAAACGGAACTGCTGGCGGAAAAGGAAACCCATCAGGCGCTGGCATACCTGGAAGATGCCGGGCAAGCCATACTACCTGAATGCAACGGCATCCTGACCGGCTATGAAATCCACATGGGGAAAACGGTCCACACCGGCCCTTCACGTCCGTTTGCCCGTATCTTCAGACGCGGTGAAACCTCCGTAACGGTGGAGGATGGCTCGGTGGCACTGGGGGGACGGGTGTTCGGCACCTATCTGCACGGCCTGTTTGACAATCCCCGCTTTCGGGAGATGTACCTCAACCGGATCCGCAGCGAAAAAGGGATGCCGCTCCGCCGCGGCAGCGCCAAAAAGCCCGACCATGACCCCTTTGATCTGCTGGCGGAACATCTGCAACAGCACCTTGACCTTGACCTGCTCTATCGCTTGTGCGGCCTGGAATCGTGAGCCCTGCTGATCCGGGCATCCTGGCCCTGGCGGTTATACTTGACCTGATCTGGGGGGACCCGCGCTGGCTCCCCCATCCGGTAATTTTTATCGGGCGGCTCATTTCCTGGCTGGAAACAAAACTCCGCGCCGCTGTCAGCAACGAACGGATCGGCGGAATTCTGCTGTTGTTGATCACAACCCTGGTCACCGGTATGGGGAGTTGGGGAGTGCTGCGAGGGGGCGCCGCCCTGGCGCCACTGCTGGGAATTTTGGTCGCGATTCTGCTTTCCTCCACCTGCCTGGCCGCCCGCTCTCTGCACACGGAATCCCGGCTGGTTGCCCAGGCATTGCAGAAGGGGGACATTGGGACGGCCCGCCAACAACTTTCCTACATTGTCGGCCGGGATACGGAGCAGCTTGATGAACCGGAAATCTGGCGGGCACTGGTGGAAACCGTGGCCGAAAACAGCTCCGACGGCATTATTGCCCCCCTGTTCTGGTTGACCGTGGGGGGGCCGGTGGCGGCCATGCTGTACAAAGCGGTCAATACCCTTGATTCCATGGTCGGTTACAAGAATGCACGTTACCTCCATTTCGGCTGGGCATCGGCACGCATGGACGACCTGCTCAATTTCATACCGGCCCGCCTGACCGCAGTGATCATGATTGCATCGGCGCCTCTGGCCGGACTTTCCTGGCGCGATGCCCTGGCAGTCTTCCGGCGCGACCGCCATAAGCACCCTTCCCCCAACAGTGGACACCCGGAAGCAGCCGCAGCCGGCGCACTGGGGGTACGGCTCGGTGGCACGGCCAGCTACGGCGGCGTCCCCTCATGGAAGGAATATATCGGCGTCCCGGAACATCCACTTGACGAACGGGCTTACCGTAGTATGATTATTTTAATGTATACAACGACCCTGCTGATGACGGCACTTTGCATTGCCTGTGCCTATGGTGTGAAAGGTACCTATGTCCCACAGATATGATCATGGTGGTAATGTATTTGATTATGCGCGCCAACTCGGCTGTGCACCGAACGAAATTGCCGACTTTTCGGCCAGCATCAATCCGCTCGGCATCTCATCCATGGCCCGCAAGGCGCTGATCTGCAACCTGGACAACCTGACCCACTATCCGGACTGCAGCCACCGGGAACTGAAGCATGCCCTGGCGGGGTATCACAAGATTCCGGTCAGCTCCCTGCTGATTGCCAACGGTTCCACCGAGATCATGTACCACCTCCCCGCCATGCTGCCGGGAAACCGGGCGCTGATCATTTCCCCCTCTTTCAGCGAATATGTGCGCGCCTTGAGTCAGCACCACTGGGAAACCAAACACTTCATTCTCTCGCCGGAAAACAACTTTGCCATTGATCTGACGGCACTGGAACACGCTCTGGCAGAAGGGGTCGACGCACTCTACCTCTGCAATCCGGGCAATCCCAATGGTACGCTCTACCCCCAGGCGGTGGTTGAAAAAATCTATTCCCTCTGTATTGCCGCCGGTACGTTCCTGGTGCTTGATGAAGCCTTCATGGATTTCTGCGAAGAAGCATCGGCCAAGCAATGGATTGCCAAGGGTGACAATGGCATCATTCTCCGCTCCATGACCAAATTTTTCGGCATTCCCGGCTTGCGCCTCGGCTACGCCATTGCCAGCGCCACCCTGGCGGAACGCCTGGATGCCATGGGGGGGCCGTGGAGCGTCAACACCCTGGCACTGGTAGCCGGTACGGCATCGCTCCATGACCGCGATTACCGGGAACAGACCCTGGAGTTCATCCGCCTGGAACGGCGCTACCTGTTCCAGCGCCTGTCGGAATTCAAGCAGCTCAAGGTATATCCGTCATCAACCAACTTTCTGCTGGTGGAGTTGACCGATGGCATGTCATCCATGGAACTCAAGGAGCGCCTGATTCACCATCGTGTTCTGATCCGGGATTGCTCCACATTTCTGGGGTTGTCGGGACGTTTTTTCCGCTGTGCCATCAACAGCAGGGAAGAGAATCAGCGTTTACTGGAGGCATTACGGCGGGTCCTGACCAGCACAATACAACCGCCTGAAGTCAGGAAAACGTCATAGGGGAATTGAGGGGAATGGTAGAGACAAACAAAGGGGGATACCATGCGGCATCCCCCTTTGTTTCATTCTCTCCACCCTGACGTCAGCATTAAGGGCCTCCGGCGAGTTCCTTAACGGCGGAAATCGGTATGGCATTTCAGGCAAATCCCGCAACGGGGCAGCACACCATGCCAGGGAGCGACTTCCTTTTGTGTTTATTATTCCGCCCGGGCGCTGCAACCAACGGGCAGGGTAGAGAGAACAACTGCTATGGATAAACCTTACACCTGCCCTGAGCTGAATTCAAGCATTTTGTATGCGGGAATCACTCGTTTGTCAAAAATGACATCAAGCGTTTCATTTCCTCCATCATCAGCTCAAATCCGGGAAAGGTCAGGGATTGCGGCCCGTCCGACAACGCTTTTTCCGGGTTGGGATGAACCTCGATCAGCACCCCGTCGGCACCGGAAACCAGGGCGGCTTTTGCCATGGGCGATACCAGCGAACGCTTGCCGGTGGCGTGTGAAGGATCGACCATGATCGGCAGGTGCGAGAGCTCCTTGATCAGCGGTACCACCGACAGGTCAAGCGTATTGCGGGTGGCGGTTTCGAAGGTACGGATACCGCGTTCACAGAGAATGACCTGATCATTCCCTTCGGCCAGGATGTATTCGGCGGCAGCCAGAAACTCCTCCACCGTGGCGCTCATGCCACGTTTGAGCAGAATCGGCTTGCGGATCTTCCCCAATTCCCGCAACAGGTCGAAGTTCTGCATATTGCGGGCGCCAACCTGCAGCAAATCGGCATATTCAGCCACCAGCCCCACGTTATCCGGGCTCATGATTTCCGTCACAATCGGCAGACCACTCGCCTTACCGGCAATCGCCAGCAGCTTCAACCCCTCTTCCCGCAATCCCTGGAAGGTGTGGGGACCGGTGCGCGGCTTGTAAGCCCCGCCCCGCAGCATGTCACCGCCGCATTTTTTTACAAACAGAGCCGTGGTAACAATCTGCTCTTCGCTCTCCACGGCACACGGTCCCCCCACCACCACAGGGCGATACCCTTTGCCCACCTTGACTCCCGCCACATCCACAATCGTATCTTCCGGGTGAAAATCACGGGAAACCAGTTTGTACGGCTTGGAAACATGAATTACCCGCTGCACGCCGGGAAGCTCCAGGATTTTACTGTCATCCACGTAGCCGTGATTCCCCAGCACACCAATTGCCGTACGTTCGCTCCCCGGAATCGGCGCAGCAGTATACCCCATCTCAGCAACAATTGCCGTAACGGCATCCACATCAACCTGCGTGGCATTGTGGTTCATAACGATCAGCATGATAGTTCTCCTTTGTGGTGGTAAGTTGGGGGGGGTAACGCCTGCAATGCATTGGTCAGCAGCTCGGGATGATCCAGCTCAAGCTGCAAGCGCACTTGCAGGATCTGCCGCGTACTGTCGCCAAAGGGGAGCAGTTTCACTCCATCTTTCTCGGTTGTCAATGCCAGTTCCGCACCAGATTGCTTCATGCAGTCGGCAATCTGCAGCAGCTGTGTCTCGCCGTAGCGGATATGATCGGGGAAGACAGCGGTTGCCACCAGCTCAACCCCGGCCTGCCGCAAACCGGCAAAGAAACTTTCCGGTTCGGCAATTCCGGCAAAGGCGAGGCAACGCTTACCGTACAGCGATGCCAGCGGCGACGGGTCTCCTCCCGTCAGGGACAGCACATCACTCAGCAGGTGCCGGGCACGACAACTGGGAAGTGAGATCTCCCCCAGCGGCCGTTCAACATCCTGGCAACGGGTACGGATAATCAGATCTCCCCGTCTCAATGCTGTGACCGGTTCCCGCAACAGTCCGGCCGGGAGTGTCCAGCCATTGCCATAGGGGTTGGCAGCATCGAGCAGCACTATGTTCAGATCACGCTTCAAGCGCAGATGCTGAAAACCATCGTCCAGCAAAAAAATATCCGGCTGACAGCGTGCCAGCGCCAGACAGCCGGCGGCATGGCGGTTCGAGCCGATCACGACGGTCACACCGGGGAGGGAACGGGCCAGCAGGTACGGTTCATCACCACATTCCGCCGCTGACAGAAACAAGCTAACACCATCGGAAACCAGCGCCACCTTACCTTCCAGCGAGCCACCATAGCCGCGTGACACGATTGCCACCCGGTAGCCGTTCCCCTGCAGATACCGGGCAATCCAGGCCGTTACCGGAGTCTTGCCGGTACCACCGACGGTCAGGTTACCGATCGACACAACCGGCCGGGGGAGTGTGCGGGTTGGCACGATTCCCCGGCGGTATAACCATCCCCGCACGCTTTGCACGGCTGCATATACCTGGGAGAACGGGATCAGTGCGCCGAGCAGACAACGCCCGGCAATGGTGACATCGCCTCCGGAAGCAAGACGGCGCCAATATGAGGCACAGTTGAGATTCATACCAGCGCAGCGATGGCAGCCAGATGCCGTTCGGTGGCACCACCGTTATCACGCATCAGCTTCAGACCGTTTCTGCCAAGCACTCCTCGCAACTCCGGACTGGCCACCAGCGCCGCCAACCGGTCATACAGTTCTTCGCCGTTGGCAACCTGAATCCCGGCGCCATAACTCAGCACCAGTTCCGTAATCTCCCGGAAGTTGGTCATATGCGGGCCAAACACCGAAGGAATGCCAACTGAAGCCGGTTCCAGCAGGTTGTGCCCACCGGTAGCAACCAGGCTCCCCCCCACGTAGGCCAGGTCAGACAAGCGGTAGAGTTTCATCAGTTCACCCACCGTATCAACCAGGAGTACCTGGCCGGCTTGGCACTGCTGCTCCGGCGTCTGTTCCGTGCGGCGGACAAAGGTCAGCCCCGCCCCCCGCAGCAGAGCGGCCACCTCATCGCCCCGCTCGGGATGTCGGGGTACCAGCACCAGCAGCAGTGGAGCACCTCCCTCCAGCAACCGGCGATACGCCTCAATCACGGGAGGCTCTTCGCCAGAATGGGTGCTGGCAGCCACCAGCAGCACCACCCCGTCAGGAATGCCATATTCCTGACGCAAACTCTGTTGCTGATCATGGTCGGGCGCGGAAATCGGGATATCATATTTGAGATTACCCACCGCCATGACCCGTGCCGGGGGAGCGCCGATGGATATGATCCGCTTGCGATCAAGTTCGGTCTGCATGCAGAGCAGCGCGAAATCGTGCAAGGGGTGACGGAAAAACCAGGCGTAGGTTTGGTAACGACGATAGGAACGATCGGAAATGCGGCCATTGGCCAAAAACAACGGAATCCCGCGGCGGGCGGCTTCACGATTGAAATTGGGCCAGATCTCCGTTTCCATGATGATTACCATGGCCGGATTGAGGGAGTCGAGTGCCAGCCGCACCGAAGGGAGGAAATCAAAGGGAAAATAGAAGTAACCGTCAACTTCTCCATAGCTAGCAACAATGGCTTGACCGGTTTCGGTGGTGTTGGAAACCAGCAGCAGATGATCGGGATAACGTTCGCGCAACCCCTTCAGCAATGGGCGACTGGCAATGGTTTCACCGACCGACACGGCATGTACCCAGA
Organism: Geobacteraceae bacterium; assembly: GCA_036732725.1. Taxonomy (GTDB): domain Bacteria; phylum Desulfobacterota; class Desulfuromonadia; order Geobacterales; family Pseudopelobacteraceae; genus CAIPTY01. Next base: position 72,720 of record DAINBV010000011.1, read on the forward strand.
TAACCCGGCGTTGTCGACAAAGCTGGCGTAGCGAGTCGGGCAGCAGGCCGAAGCGTTGGCCAAAAGCCGGTTGCCGCCCACGACTGAGCGAACGGTACAGGTGATAGGCAATCACCGGAAACAGCAGTAAAATCGAGATCAGATTGTAGCAGAGATAAAAAAACATCGACCTATCCTGACGCGGCACTGGGAACGCTGTACGATACATGATCCCGTTCAGCCGTGCAAGCCACTATTGCAGCGGCTGAAATCTGGCACGGCACCGCCGCCACTGTTTAACAGTTGAATTTTCAGGGTAAAACCCGTACAGTTCCCCGATCATAAACTTCACCGCAGGAGCATGGAATAATGAGTCAAATGACACTAGGCGTGATTGGCGGCAGTGGGCTGTATGAAATGGAAGGGCTTGAGAAGATTGAGACGGTTCAGATTTCAACCCCCTATGGTGACCCCTCGGATCAGTATGTAACCGGCATGCTACATGGCATCAAAATGGTATTTTTGCCACGTCATGGCCGTGGCCACCGCCTGCTCCCTTCGGAGATAAATTATCGCGCCAACGTGTACGGAATGAAACAGCTCGGCGTGCAACGAATCATTTCGGTTTCTGCCGTCGGCAGCCTGAAGGAAGAAATCGCACCCGGACATATCGTGATTCCCGACCAGTTCATTGACCGCACCAAGGGGATTCGCAACGACACCTTCTTTGGCAATGGCGTGGTAGCCCACGTTGGCTTTGCCGACCCGGTCTGCTCGGCTCTTTCCGGGATTCTGTTCCAGGCCGCAGGGCAAGCCGGGGCAACCGTTCACCAGGGGGGAACCTATCTCTGCATGGAAGGTCCCGCCTTTTCAACCCGCGCCGAATCGTTCATGTACCGCCAACTGGGGGGGAATATCATCGGCATGACTAACCTGACCGAGGCAAAACTGGCCCGCGAAGCTGAAATCTGCTACGGCGTGATCGCCCTCTCCACCGACTACGATTGCTGGCACGAAACCCATGACGACGTAACCGTGGAAGCGATTCTCGAGATCATTCACAAAAACGTGACCATGGCAAAGTCGATCATCGGCCATGCCGTTGGACTGATCTCCACGGAACGGAGTTGCCCTTGTGCCACAGCCCTGCAGTACGCCATCATCACCGACCGTTCCTGCATTCCTGAGTCGACACGCCAACGGCTGGCGTTACTGGCCGGCACGTACCTATAAATAATTTCAAGGAGTCTTTCACATGAGTATTGTTGTTGTTGGCACCGTTGCTTTTGATACCGTTGAAACCCCCTTTGGCAGAGGGGAAAATGTGCTGGGTGGATCTGCCACCTATTTTTCAACCTCGGCCAGTTTTTTTACCGATGTATCTCTGGTAGCTGTAGTTGGTGACGATTTCCCGAAGGAACATGTAACGTTTCTCCAGTCACGCTCCATCAACACCGACGGTTTACAACGCATCCCCGGCAAGACCTTTCACTGGAGTGGCAAATACGGCTATGACCTGAATGAAGCCCAAACCCTCGATACCCAGCTGAACGTGCTGATGGAGTTCAAACCAGATCTCCCTGCCACCTATCGCGAGGCCGAGTACCTGTTTCTGGCCAATATCGACCCTGACCTACAACTGGAGGTGCTGGAGCAGATGAAAGCCCCCAAACTGGTGGCCTGCGACACCATGAATTTCTGGATCACCTCCAAGCCGGAGTCATTGCGCAAGGTACTGCAAAAAGTTGATATCGTGGTGATCAATGAAGGCGAGGCACGCCAGTTCACCGGCGAATCCAATCTGGTCAAGGCTGCCCAGCAGATCATGGCACTGGGATGCAAACGGCTGGTGGTCAAGCGGGGTGAGTACGGCGTGCTCATGTTTACCCCCCAGACCGTATTTGCCGCCCCCGCCTATCCATTGGAAGAAGTGTTCGACCCGACCGGCGCCGGAGACACCTTTGCCGGCGGCTTCATGGGATATCTTGCCAACCAGGGAGACCTGTCCGAAGACGGGATTCGTCAGGCGATCATTTTCGGCTCGGTCATGGCATCGTTCAACGTGGAGGATTTCAGTCTCAACCGCATGAAAACCCTCGACTACAAGGAAATTGAAAAACGCTACAAGAGCTTTACCTCGCTGACCAGTTTCCGGCAGCTCGATTCGCTGTCATAAAGGTATAACTCCAGGAGTAGACCATGAAGCACGGAATATTTTTGATCATCATGCTGCTAATGGCAGGGTGTGTCACCGGACGGGATCCGCAGTTTGGCAAAAAGGATCCGGCTGCCTACCACTATCAGATGGGGCTTTCATTTCTCGGTGAACGTAATTTCACCTCCGCCTTGATCGAACTGACCGAGGCAGAGAAGCTTGATCCCGACAACCCGGATGTGCTCTACAACCTTGGCTTGGCATACATCGGCAAACGCCGCCCCGAACTGGCAGAACCCCGCTTGCAAAAAGCAATCAGCATGAAACCGAACAACTCCACGGCCCGCAATGATCTGGGAGTGGCCTATCTCGACCTGAAACGCTGGGATAACGCCATCGAACAATTCAAAATCGTAAAGAACGACCTTTTTTATGAAAATAGTGAAAACGCCACGCTCAATCTCGGCCTGGCATACCTTGGCAAGGGGGACTACCCCAAGGCGCTGGAGGAATTCAGAATCATTGCCACCAGCAATCCACGCAATCCGGTTACCCATGTCTGCATTGGCAGAGTCTGGTTTGCCTCGGGAAAAAACGAACAGGCGATTGAGGCGTATTCCAAGGCGATCTCACTCTACAGCGAATACGGGGCCGCCTACTATTACCGCGGGCTGGCCTATCTCAAAGCAGGCAACCGCGATGCAGCCCGCTCAGATTTTCAACAGGCGGTCAAGATCATACCTGATTCAGAACCTGGGCGTTCCGCGATTAATTATCTGGACATCCTGAAATAAACGAGACGAGGTGCGCGTGCCGGAATACGTGCCACAGAACGACGACATATCCACCCCTTCTGCCGGAGATATTTTTAAACGCTGCCGCCAGTTTCAGGAAATGACGCTGGAAGATGCTGCCACTGCAACCAAGATCGGGGTTGAGTACCTGCAGGCGCTGGAGGATAATAATCTGGCGCAATTTACCAGTCTGGCATATCTGAAGGGTTTTGTACGCATTTATGCCACCAGCCTGGGACTCAATCCCGATGATATGATCCGCATGTACGCCAAGGCATATTCCCAGGATGAAGCGAGCGTTCCCGCCAGCACTGCCGGCACAGCCAGGAAACGTCGCCTGGCAATTCCGTTGCAACGGCTGATCCTCCCCCTGGTACTGCTATCCCTAGTATTGATCACCTCAGCCATCATGAACCGGCCGGCCTCAACACCACAACGCCCAACGTTGCCACTGCCGGCTCCTGCGCTTACACTCCCTGCGCCGCAAGCAATCATCTCTTCGTCCCGTGCCAACCCTACGCCCGTCACGCAACACGAGACGAGCAGCGAAGAAAAAACGGTCACAGCGTCAGACACTGCAGCCAAAGAGACGGCACCACCAGCAGAAGAAAGCGTCAAAGGTTTTATTCTTGCTCTCAAAGCGGTGCGTAACAGTACTTTGACTGTCACCGTCGATGCCAGCGAGCCGGAACAACACGAACTGACCGCCGGAGATCGCATCGAGTGGCGGGCGTTGCAAACCATCACGCTCGACCTTTCCGACATCGGCGCAGTTGAAGCGTTTCAAAACGGAAAGCTGCTCCCGCCATTCGGCTCCAAGAGCGTAACCCTCCGTGCAGAAAAAACACCATAGTTTTTTTCTTGCCTCGATTGACAATCAGACCCGCCATGCTAGACTTCTTCACAGCGCACGATGAAGAAGCAGCATGTTCAGGAGAAGATTGTGCAAGAAACCATCAAACGGATACTGGTTGTTGATGATGAGGAAAACGCCCGTACCGCGCTTTCAAGGATTTTGACGCGAGATGGACATCAGGTGGCGGCAGCTGCCAACGGACAGCAAGCGCTGGAATATCTGCGTGACAACGATGTGGATCTGATTATTACCGACATGAATATGCCGATCATGAATGGAATCACGTTTTTACGCGAGCTCAACCGCACCCTCCCGGCCAGTAACGTGATTATGGTTACCGCCTACGGAGAGGTTGAGTCATACCTGGAAGCAATGAACCTCGGGGCTTTTGAATACATCAACAAACCGCTGAAAATTGACGAACTTAACAACGTGATTGCCAAAATATTCAACCAACCATCGCCGAACAAGCTTTAGATTCAGGAGGAGCTTATGCAGTTGTTTACCAGAATTGTGACTGCCATTGATTTTTCCGAAAGTTCCGATCACGCCTTCAACTACGCCTTGACGCTGGCACGCCAATTTGAAAGTGAGCTGGTGGTAATGCATGTCATCAACGAACCGGTTGATCTGCGCGGTTTTTATGTCCCCCACATCTCGTTTGAGCAGTTGGAAAAGGAAATTGAAGAAAGCGCTCAGGAAATGTTGAAAAAGTTCTGTCAGGAACGGCTGACCGATTTCCCCAACTATTCCATAAAACTCGTCACCGGTATTCCGTGTGATGAAATTGTCGCCACCGCCCATGAAGTCCAGGCATCGTTGATTGTCGTCGGAACCCACGGCCGTACCGGCCTCGACCACATCATCTTCGGCAGTACCGCCGAGCGGGTTGTGCGTACCGCCAACTGCCCGGTTCTGACCGTCCGCTTGCCTGTAAGCGAATCCTGACCATTCCCCCCGCCACGATCGCCATGACATCAGCCGTATCTCCAGAACAAACCGCCACCATTGTCGTCATCGATGATGACCAGCATATACTAGAGCTGGTTTCACTGTTGCTGAAGCGGCGCGGATATCAGGTTATCACCACCCCCTCCCCGCTGGACGGGCTTGAAATCATCGCACAGACAAAACCGGAGCTGGTGCTGCTCGACTACATGATGCCACAGATGGACGGTCTGGCAACCTTGAACGAAATTCGCACCCGTTTCCCGGACACGGCTGTGGTTGTGTTTACCGGCAAGGGGAGTGAAGCAATCGCCGTTGCCATGATGAAAGCAGGCGCCAGTGAATACATCACCAAACCGTTCAACAACCAGAATCTGGTGGAACGGATTGAAAATGTGCTGCGCGTCCGGTTGATAGAGCTTCACAACCGCGACCTGCAGGAGGAACGCCTCCAGCTGCTGGAGCAGATCGAGGGGTGGAACCGGGAGTTGCAGGAACGTATCCGGGAAAAAACCGAGGCACTCCAGAAAGCCCAGCTCGAAATAACCCAGTCGGAGAAACTGGCTGCTCTTGGCTATCTTTCCGCCGGCATGGCCCATGAAATCCGTAACCCGCTTAACTCCATTTCACTTTTTGTGCAGCTGATGCGCCACCTGGGGAACGATCCGGAACAGCACGAATACCAGGAAAAGATCCTCAAGGAAATTGATCGCATTGACGCCATCATCAGCAAACTGCTGGACGCCTCCCGCCGTACCCGCACACTGACTGACAAGGTACTGATACCAAGCATCATTGATTCGGCACTGGAGATTTTTGCGCCCCAGATTGAATCAGGCAACATATCGGTAGAATGTAGCTATGCCGATCAGATCCCCTTCATCAAAGCCGACCCTGCTGAACTGGAACAGATCTTTACCAATCTGTTCTTAAACGCACTGGATGAAATGTCGTCGGGCGGCACACTGAAGCTGGAGGTCACCACCGAAAACAGACGGATTGTCATTACCGTTGCCGATAACGGCAAGGGAATCCCGGCAGATATCCTGCCCCACATTTTTGACCCGTTTGTCAGCACCAAGGCACGGGGAACCGGCATGGGACTACCGGTAGTGCGGCGCATTGCCCATATTTATCAGGGAAGCATCGAGGTTGCCTCCACCGGCGATACCGGCACGATCTTCCGCCTGGAATTCCCGGTTTACGAGTCGTAGCGATGAACAATTCCGGTTTATTTTATGACCGAAGTAGGCTATCATCCCCAAAAAACAGATGAGGCTGGCATGATGGACTCACGCGGCAACATTTTGATTATTGATGATGATCCTTTTTTTCTGAAGGTACTCTCCGATGCCTTCAATGAAAACGGCTTTACCGTATTCAACGCCAATGACGGCATTGAAGGGGTGAAGGCATATCTTGAGAAATCTCCCGATGCAGTGATTTCAGATCTGGTCATGCCGCGCATGGGAGGGGTCAGCACCTGTATGGAAATCGGCCGCCTGGCAGGAGACAAGCCACCGATCATCGTCCTGCTGACCTCCATGTTCCAGGAATCTCCCCACGAACACGATGCGCCGGAAATGGGCGCCAAGGTTCACATCCCCAAGTCAACCAAGCCGGTTGATATCGTTATCATCGTCGAACAACTCCTGGATCGTAAAAAATTCCAGCAAAATTAACCAACCATGCCCTTTATCCTTCGCGCCATCACCCTGTCACTCCATGACCAGGAATCAGAGCTCATTTCCCGTGTTTCACGTTTGATCAACTGTGCGCCACAGCAGCTGCAACAGTTTCGTATCATGCGCAAAGGGATTGATGCACGCCACAAATCGAACATAAAACTTGTCTACACCGTATCCTTTACGTTCTCCTCCGAGGAGGAGAACCAAGCAATGCGGGAACAACTGCCGCAGACAGCCGGCCTGGAGTGGCAGGAGGAACTGCCACCAACCAAGTGCCGGACCGTTACCAGCAGAGAGCGGATTGTGATCGTCGGCAGCGGCCCGGCCGGATTGTTTGCCGCCCTGCGCCTGGCCGAATACGGCCTGTCCGCCACGTTGATCGAGCGGGGACAACCGGTAGAGCAACGGGGTAAGGACGTTCAGCAATTCTGGCAGACAGGAATACTGCAGGGTGAAAGCAATGTACAATTTGGCGAGGGGGGTGCGGGAACATTTTCCGATGGTAAATTAACCTGCCGGTCCAAGGATCCCCACGTTCCCTGGATTCTGCAACGCCTGGCCGACTTTGGCGCTGACCCGGAAATCTGCAACCTGGCCAAACCGCACATCGGCACCGATC
>DAINBV010000012.1:0-77548 GCA_036732725.1 Geobacteraceae bacterium
ACAAGTCCGGTTCTTAGGGGGGTCGGGAGCTGAGAGGCTCCCCTCCTACCCGGTTTTCAATGGTTGGAAATTGGAAGAATTTACTGACGTTGTCATCCGAAGATGAAATGACCACCTTCCGCAAACATGAGCGTTCCGGCAGACCACTTGGACAAGAGGCATTCATTGATCAGATGGAGTCGCTGCTCGAAAGAACTCTCCGGCCACAAAAACCAGGACCAAAGCGAAAATCGAAATAGTTTTATATACTGTCCCCGAAATTGCCCCAAGCTCAAACTCGGGAACACCGACGGAGGGCACGCGAGAAGCTACAGCGTTCCAGCTGTCATGAAGTATTGTTTTAAGCCATTCTCCATAACGGCGGATGTCGTAGAGATTGATGAGTTCCCGATAGAGCTTCAGGCAGAACTGATCCAGGGTTTCCCCCCCTTCCAGCTCAAGAAACAGAATTGAAAAACGACTTTCGTTGCCCTTCTCTCGCTCTTGACGGACAAATTCCTTGATAACACTCGTCTTGCCGAAGCGGCGCGGCGCTTCTACAACTACGGAGTGCCGGGCGGCAAGCTTGCGTAGTTCATCCACGAGAACTTGCGTGTATCCAGGTAATCACTTGAAACAACGGCAGCAACCGTTATGTTTTCCATGCCCATACCCCATGCGTTATAATTTTATCACGTTATCTGATTTAAAACGTTACGATAAATATAACGCAACCGTTTTTTCAAGGACACTATACCGCCTGCAAAAAAACATTTCAGATACCCTGGCTCCGAAGAGAGTTCCGGAATTAAACGCTGAGTTCCTCCATTGATTGCCCCAGGTGGTTACTTCGAGAATATATAGGTGCAGGCCTGTCAAGACGACGGAGACCTTGTCCCGCTCCCCTCCAGCTATGACATCCACGAGTACGCCATCATGGAGTGTTTCTGTGCCACGGTCGACAACCTGAAGATCGCCGAGAACCTGTTCCGCTCCATCTCGGGAAGAGGGGCTTTCCGCAGGTTCAAGGAGACGCTCCGGCGGTATGGCATTGAGCAGAGCTGGTACAAGTACCGGGATCAGGCGTACCGGGAGCTTGCACGGGAGTGGTGCCGGGAATACGGCATTAGCTGGCGGGAATGATCGGTGTTCTATACTCTCTTATCCAGCATCTCACGTACCCTGGCCAAAAGCACATCAGGTGAAACCGGTTTCTGAATAAATCCGGTGTTGCCGTCAAACAGATGACCGTCCGTAAAAACGTCCCGCGTGTAGCCGCTGACAAAGAGCACCTGAAGAGCGGGGCGTATTTTCCTCATCTCATCGCACGCCTGCTTGCCGTTTTTTTTCGGCATAATGGCGTCGAGAATAACGAGATCAATGCTCTCCCCGTATTCAACAAATTTATCCACCGCATCCTGGCCGTCCACCGCCTCAATCACCCGGTAACCGTAGTGTCCCAGTACATTTTTTGACAACCTCCGCAGGGCATCATCGTCCTCGCCGACCAGGATGGTCTCGGTCCCGCCCCGCGGGGAAGCGATTGCAGGTACTTCTGCTGATCCGGCGAGAGCCGAGGCACGTACGCTGGGAAGATAAATTTTGAAGATAGTTCCCCTGCCCGGCTCACTGTAGACGGTTATGAATCCGTTATGTTTCTTGACAATGCCGTACGCCATCGAGAGACCAAGTCCGGTTCCTGAACCCTGTTCTTTCGTGGTAAAAAACGGCTCAAATATTTGTGACTGCGTCTCTTTGTCCATGCCAACGCCACTGTCAGAAACCGAAAAGGAACAATATTCACCGGCTGTGCCATAGCCGTGGCTTTCGATGAATTCCTGGTTCAGAGTTACGGTTTGAGTTTCAATGGAGAGCCGGCCACCGTTCGGCATGGCGTCACGGCCATTGGCCACCAGGTTCATGAATACCTGCTCTATCTGCCCGCGATCAGCCAGAATGGTAGATGGTTCTCCTGAGCAGATAATCCGCAGCTCGATATCTTCCCTGATCAGCCGGCGGAGAAACGTCTCGTTTCCCTGTATTACTTCGTTGAGTTCGATTACGGCCAGGGTTACGGCCTGTTTTCTGCTGAAAGCCAGCAGGCTTCTGGTAAGATCGGCAGCTCTGTTCGAGGCTTTCATCAATTCTTCGACATAACGTTTCACCGGTTCGTTGTCACCGGCATGAGTCAAAATCAGATGTGAGTAGCCAAAGATCGCCTGCAGGATATTGTTGAAATCATGGGCCACCCCTCCGGCCAACTGTCCGACCGCTTCCATCCGCTGAGCCTGACGGTACTGCTCCTCGACAGCGCGCTTACCCTTGCGTTCCGAAGTATCCATCAAGCTACGCTCGATGGCCGGCACCAGACGGGCCAGATTTCCCTTGAGCACGAAGTCACAGGCCCCCAGTTTGAGGAGTTCCACCGCCTTTTCTTCGCCCACGGTGCCGGTAACCATGATCACCGGCAGATCGGGATGCGCTCCCCGCAACAGGCTCAGATTTTCCTGAAAACTGAGTTGCGGAACGCTGTAGTCAGCCAGAACGAGATCCCAGCCCCCCCTGTCAATGGATTCTTTCAGCGCACCAAGGGTATCCACGCGACAACAGACGGCTGACAGACCGTTCTGTTTAAGATGACGCTCGACCATCAGGAAGTCGGCCTGACAGTCTTCAATAACCAGGATGTTCAAAAATTCTGACATGACAAGATCACTCCTGCGGCGGTTTATTGACCGCCAGCCAGTAAATACCGAGACGCGCCACGGTTTCGGCAAATTCGGTGAAATCGAGCGGCTTACGCACAAAACTGTTGGCGCCGTCTTGATAGCTGGCCAGACGATCCCGCTCTTCGTCGGACGACGTCAGAATCACCACCGGCTGCAGGCGGGTTCTCGGGTCGCTGCGCACTCTTTTCAGCACGTCCAGACCACTGACACGCGGCAGGCCGATGTCGAGCAGCACAATGGCAGGAAGCTCGTCACCGGCGCGCCCGGCAAATTCCCCTTCCCGGAACAGGTAATCAAGCGCCTGTTGTCCGTCACGCACCACATCCACCTGATTGGCCAGATTGACCTTGTTCAGCGCCCGCAGGATCAGCTTTTCATCCTGCGGGTTATCTTCCACCATCAGTATTGACTTATTGATGTTCATAGTTTTCTCCTGTTGTTTTGTCCCCTCTCCCTGAGGGAGAGGGCTAGGGTGAGGGGGGATTGCTATAAACGACACTATTACCCCCTCATCCGGCCTCCGGCCACCTTCTCCCTCAGGGAGAAGGAATCTGTTCTTCCCCATACGGCAGCGAAAAGCTGAACAATGCCCCTTTGTGTGGCGTGCCGGTCGCATGGATGCTGCCGCCATGGCGGTGCACGATGCGCTGGGCCGTGGCCAGACCGATGCCGATACCGGGAAACTCATCCTGCCGGTGCAGACGCTGGAACGGCTGAAAGAGTTTTTCGGCATGGGCCATGTCAAAACCGGCGCCGTTATCAGCGACGCAATAATAGCGTTCATCCCGCTCCAGCTCGCCATAGATGCGGATAAGCGGTTCTGCCACGCCTGCCGTGTACTTCCAGGCGTTATCGAGCAGATTTCTCATGACCACCTCGATCATCCGCCCATCCCCTCCCCCGCTGAGACCAGCCTCAATCCGCCACGTTACCCGGCGCCGCGGCTCCGACTTCTCCAGCTCAGCACGGATGCGTTCCGCCATGGCGGAAAGGTCCACCCGATCGTGGCGCAATTCCCCCCTGGTGCTGCGCGACAGGGTGAGCAGGCCGTCGATCAGCTGCCCCATATGCCGGCTGCCGATGACGATTTCATTGAGGTAGTCCCGCGCCTCCGCCTCCAGCTTGTCGCCATAGTCCTCCATCAGCGCTTCACTGAAACCTCCCATGGCCCGCAGCGGGGCGCGCAGGTCATGGGAGACCGAATAGGCAAAAGCCTCCAGCTCCTGATTGGCGCCCAGCAACTGTGAAACCGTGTGGCTCAGTTCCTGATTCAACCCTTCGATCTCGTTGGCAGCCCGCTTTCGTGCCACAAGATCGTGTTCCAGTGCGGCATGGGACTCCGCCAGTTTTCTCGACATAGTGTTGAAAGCCGACGCCACGGATGCGAACTCGTCCTCACCCGTGAACGGGATCGTATGATGAAGATTCCCGGCTCCAACAGCCGTAGCCCCCTGCTGCAGGCTGTTGATTCCCTTGCTGATGATGCGGCTGATCGACCAGGCAACAGCCATCATGAAGAGGGCAACCAAGACAATCATCGAGAGCGAAACCCAGGCAGCGGTCCGTTGGGTGGAGACAATCAGCTCATTTCCGGCCACCTGCAGCTTGCGGGCATCGGCGATGGTATCCAGGAATTTGAGCAGCAGTTGCGCCACCAGCCGGTTTTCGATCTCGATTGCCCTGCTTGTGCGTGGCACAACAGTTCTACTGTTCTCCCGGTTACTCAGGATCTGCTGAAAGATCGCCGAGCTCCCTTCAATTTTTTTCTGAATGTCGCTAAATATTTCCCGGTCACTGATCGAGACCAGATTGGCTGGCGCTGACGTCAAAAGATCACTGAGCTGATTCTGCTTCAAAAACCATTGGTCTTTGGCCCGTTGATCGTCGTGATTGAGATAGTCGTTTCTCAAGGTATTGCGTTCAAAAACGCTGCTGACAATCTCATCCGCCAGGTTCTTGGCTTTGTTTGCCGTGGCCAGCCGGTGCTGCGACCAGTAGACCAGCAGCGCCATAATGATCACCATGGCGGCAGAAGCTGCGGTCACGATGTGGAGACGGGTGCGAATTTTCATTGTTCTAGTTTCCTTACGCCATAGACCTCCGCGTTTTTTAAACCACGGAGGTCTTGTCAGACACGTATCTACGTTGTGAAAGCGTGCCTTGCTCGAAGCTTGCTATGGAGCCGTAATGGCAGTGGCGTTCAAGGTAACTGCGGTCTGGGCCAAGGCCCGGCCGGTCATTTTTGCACCGGTATTCAGCGAAATCAGGGTTTTGCTCAATATGATTCCCTTGAAGTTTGCCGCTGTGCCAATGGTTGCCTGGCCGGCGACCTGCCAGAAGATGTTCCTGGCCTGGGCACCGCCGACCAGGGTGATAATGGCACTGTTGTTCACCGTGAGATCTTTTGCTATCTGGAAGATCCAGACGTCATTTACCCCGCCCGAAAGGGTAACGCCACTGGTTGTCACCAAAACTCCGGTACCCCATTTATAGAGTCCGGGAACAAGTGTCAGACCGCTGATATTTCCGGCGCCCAGTTCAGTAAAATCGGGGGTTGCTCTGCCGGCAGCGTCGGTGAACGCGGTGTGCATGTCGCCTATAGCCGTGGTCATACTGGCAGGGGTCGGTGGAGTATAATTGGCTGCGTATACTTTTCCGTTCACGATCGACGATGTTGCAAACGTTTTCGTGGAATCCGCGATCAGCGAGAATCCCGTAATGAAACTTGCAGCCGCAGGACTCACACCAATATTTCCAACAACAGCGGTGGTTCCGGTTGTTGAGACAGCTGATTTTGCCAGGATCACAAAATTGCCGGCTGTGCCAAGATTTACCGGCGCGGGGCCTTCAGGGACGGCCACGGTCACCGTTACCGTATATGCAGCACTGCTACCATCGGCAGCGCTCACCATGTATACCAGCGGAGCTGTGAAGTCATTCGTAGTCGTATCACTCTTCTGAAGCGTCGTCCCCACCTTTACACTCGTCCCCGTGGTCGTGAATATTGCCATCAGGTTGGTCAGGTTTGTCCCGCTCGGCACAGTTATCGCTATGCTCTTTGGCGTTGCGGTTTCATTGATTACTCCTGCTCCATTGATTCCGGCAAAGGAAAATACATTGATCCCCCTGGAGGATATCGAGCCCTTGCTTACGGTTACGGTGTAGGTTGCCGTTGTGCCATCGGCAGCGCTTACCTTGTATGCCACCGGACTCGTGAAATCATTCGGCGTAGTCCCGCTCGTCTGTGACAGAGTATCGACTTTCACACCCGCCCCTGTGGTCGTAAAGGTCGCCACCAATGCCTTCACATCCGTGTTGTAGGGCATGCTTACCGAAATCGTCTTATCCGTTTCATGTATGGTTCCCGTATCTCCGGCCAGCGAAAATGCTGTGACAGCTTTTGGCGAGCTGCTGTTGGTGCTGTTGGTGCTGTCACTGCCTCCGCAACCGGCTACAAAAACAACAAGCAGTACTACCAGAAGCCATATCCTTGAAAACTCTTTGCATATATGCATGGTTGTCCCCTCCTCGGGGACTTTTTACGATGGAGCTACGCGTTACGGCGCAGGCACGTTGATGTGTGTATTCACCATGGTAACCGAAGCATGCAGGGCCAAGGCTCTGCCATTCAGTGTTACGATGTCCACATTGCCGGCGGTAGAGAAGGTAGCCCCTGAAGAAGCAATGATGGTTCCCACCATGGTACCGCCACCAGCGGCGTTAATCGTTGCGGCGCTACCGACCTGCCAGAAGACGTTTTTGGCCTGAGCGCCATTGACCAGTATGACGCTTTGGGGGAAAGCTGCTCCCGGGCCACCCACGGTGAGTGTCGTCGCCATCTGGAAGATCCAGATGGAGTTCGGGTCGCCACGGCCATCGAGATAGAGATCCCCGCCCTGTATGGCATAGGTGCCCGGTGCGGATTTGTAGATGCCGGGGGCCAGGGTGCGGTTACCAAGTTGTCCGGCGCCACCCCCCAATGAAGACACATCTATCCCCCCTGGAAGCGCTGCGGGAGACAGGTTGTCAAAAGCGGTTTGTGCGGAGAGTGCCGCCGCAGAAGCGATGACGTTCGGTACGGAACCGGCAGGAGCGGTGGCTGTGTGCACCGTCCCGGTCACGTTTCCGATATTGAGTGTCGTTTGGGTATATACGGCTCCCTTATCATGAAATCCGGTGACCAGGGTAGACGCCGCTGTGGTGCCGACATCCCCGTTAACTACGCTATAAATCCCCTGGTTGGTCATCCCCGCGCCGCCACCAAACACTCCGAACGATGCGGCCGCCCCCAGCACGCTTGGAGTCGTAGCGACTGTCGAATTATGCTCTGAGTCGTGACTATGCGAACGTGCATAGACCAACGAGCTGCTGAACAAAACTGTCAGAACCAACATACCTGCGAGATACGCCTTGTGTTGCGCAAACCTTTTCATACATTCCCCTTTTAGATACTTTTTAACATCACGATTGGTCCTGCTGATTTTCTCCTAGCGACCTATGCCTCATCTTGCCCCTCCCTTTGTTGTTTCCTGAAGCACATCCATGGCCCTGCGAAGCATTACGTTCCCCATACAATGAGCGATCGAATTTGGCTGAATTGAGCAAGATCAGCAGATAAACGCAATTAGCAGGCCAACCAGCTCATTAAGTCGCTTTATTATATTAGTTCTTTAGTAACGGTAGATTAGGCCAACGGGAGTGATCAGCGAGTAGATTTAAAACGATCGGCTACCCTCAATTTTCTGCGGACACCTCTGATATTCGAGGCCATATTTGTGGGTTGTTTGGCTAGATTGTGCTAGTGTGGTATTCAGCCGATGAAAAAAACCAAGGGAGGCAATGATGGTCAGTTCCGCCGATATTCTTGATGCCGCCATTCTGATCGTAGACGACCAGGAAGCCAATGTGCAATTGCTCGAACAAATGCTGACCAATGCCGGCTATACGCGCATTGCTTCGACGATGGATCCGCACGCCGTCTGCGAACTGCATCGTGCCAACCACTACGACCTGATCCTGCTGGATCTGCAGATGCCCGGCATGGATGGGTTCCAGGTAATGGAAGGACTGCAGGCAATCGAAACCGATGGTTACGTCCCGGTCATCGCGATCACCGCCCAACCGGGTCACAAACTACGTGCACTGGCAGCCGGCGCAAAAGATTTCATCAGCAAACCGGTTGACCTGGTCGAGGTAACGACGCGTATCCACAACATCCTGGAGGTACGGTTGTTGTACAAAAAAATTGAGAATGACAACAAGGTGCTGGAGCAAACGGTTGTGGAACGGACAGGCGAGCTGTTCAGGTCAAATGTTCGGCTCACACAGGAAATTGAAGAACGTAAAAAAGCTGAAGAGTCACTCCAGGGCACCTATACGGAAATCAAACAATTAAAAGACCGTCTTCAGGCAGAGAACATCTATCTGCAGCAGGAGGTTTCCCGTGAGTACAACTTCGGCGAGATCATCGGTCAAAGTGATGCCCTCTCGCATGTATTCATGCGAGTCGAGCAGGTAGCACCCATGAACGCCACCGTACTTCTGCAGGGCGAGACCGGCACCGGCAAGGGGGTCATAGCACGCGCCATCCATAGCAGCAGCACTCGCAAGGGGCGCCCATTGATCACAATCAACTGCACGACACTTCCGGCGACCCTGGTGGAAAGCGAGCTTTTCGGACGGGAGCGGGGTGCCTTTACAGGCTCTGATACCCGGCAGATCGGGCGTTTCGAGTTAGCCGACGGCGGCACCATCTTTCTCGACGAAATCGGCGAGATGCCGCTGGAGTTACAATCAAAGCTGCTGCGCGTTATTCAGGACGGCGAGTTCGAGCGTGTGGGCAGCCCCCGCACCATCAAGACCGATGTCAGAATCATTGCGGCCACCAACCGCAATCTGGAGGAGGAAATCAAGAACAGGCGTTTCCGGGAAGACCTGTACTATCGCCTGAATGTGTTCCCCATCATGATGCCGCCACTCAGGGATCGCCCGGAAGACATCCCGCTCCTGGTCAATCATTTTGTCGCAAAATTCAATAAAAAGATCGGCAAACAGATCACGACCGTATCACAAGGCACATTAAACGCCCTCCAGGAATACCAATGGCCAGGCAATGTACGGGAGCTGGAAAGTGTGATCGAACGGGCGATCATAATCAGTCAGGGGAGTGTACTACAGGTTATGGACCATTTTGATACGTTCCGAAATGTTAACGACCTGGCAGTACAGGACTTTAAAGCAATCGACGTGCTGGAACGGGAGCTCATCCTCCAGGCACTGCAGAAATCAGGCTGGCGGATCGAGGGAAAAAACGGGGCTGCCGCGCAGCTTGGAATCAACGCCAGCACACTGCGATACCGGATGGGAAAGTACGGCATCATACGTCAATGAAACAGGCAGATCCCCCCCTCACGGTACCATCAGGAATTGGAACTATCCGGGAGTTTTTTGACGACTTCTCCTGCATCATCGGATGGGCAGCACATAAACCAGTTGCGCAGAGTATGCCATCGCTGCTAACAATTAACTTGTAACCAGAAGAATAGAAGTGTTTTATGAGAATACACACTATGCTCCCCCATATTCGCTGCCTGGGATAGGGCACATGTACTCAAGATTTCAAACGTTTGAATTTTAAAAGACACTATCCGGAGGAACCATGAAATTTGTATCTGCTGGTGATGTGATAAATTTTGCAATCAGGCAGGAAGATGCAGCGTCCTCCTATTATGATTCTGCTGCCGACGCTGTCAAAGACTTGGGAGTAAAGAAGATCCTCAGAACATTAGCTGCAGAAGAGATAAAGCATAAAAAATGCCTGACCGACTTTGAACTTGGAAAAAATCCTGGGCTCGACTCGATGAGCTATGCAATTGACGACGACAATGAGGAACCGAAAGATATTGCCTTCAATCCAGGTTTCAGCAAGATACAGATCCTGGACTATGCAATAAACACCGAAAAAGAATCAGCCTTCTTTTACACCACCTTGGCACGAGCAACGTCACAAAACGAAGAACTATACAAACTGTTTTTGACTCTTGCGGCCATTGAAAATCAACACATTGCAAAACTTACCGCTCTCTATTGCCACCCCTTTTTTAAAGATTAGCACACACCCGAACGCCATAAAGGGAGCTGACTGACAATTCCTTCGATGTTTGCAAAAACCTGCCCCTCCACCCTGGCAGTGACCTGACAAAACGCGGGTAGTGTAAACACTTCACTTCGTTTGTTAGATTGACAACAAAAGCTGCATACCTGTATAGTTTCTCCATCTTTTTCCGCTTGCACATCAGAGCAGTAACCAATCTTGAATTGCAAACCTTCATCGGGACATCATGCAGGATCTCAAACATTTAACCCGCAAAAAACCTACGTCATTCTTCAATCTGTTTTCCAGCTGGCGCGGAAAGAGAATGGCGCACCGTGCCAGCTCGTCCCTGCGACACCCCAAACTCCCTACCGGCAAGCAACGGCAGCATCTCAAGCATCTGTTGCTGTTCATTGCGCTGGTGCTGGCGCTGACCCCGGCATCCGTCTATCTGTTAAAGAATGCTCCAGCCACCATCAACCGGCTCTCATCCTATCTTCAGCAACTGGCAACCCGCCCCGCTCCGGTAGTCAAAAAAGAAGAGCCGGCCAATTTCTTCAGCATCGCCAGTTCTCTGCTTGCCACAGCCGATGATTCCGGCGAGAAGCTGACCGCTACCACCGCGACGGGACTGCTGCTGAACTATTCGGTCAACAGCGCGCTCCAGAAACGGGTCCATGATTTCATGGCCAGCTACCAGGTCCCCTACGGCGTCTTTGTGGCGATCGAACCGGCTACCGGCCGGATTCTGGCCATGACCGCCCACTCGGCGGTTGATCCGAATTGGGGGACCGGTGCCCCCTTTGACCTTTACCCCATGGCCTCCCTGTTCAAGATCATCACCGCTTCGGCAGCGCTGGAGCAGAAAAAAATCACCCCCGCCAGCGTGATCGAGTTCCGCGGCAACTCCTATTCGGAAAATCCACGTTACTGGGAGACCAATCCCCGGGGGGGAAACAACAAGATGAACGTTACCTTTGCCATGGGCAAATCGATCAATCCGCTCTATGGACGCCTGGCTGGTGAGATTGCCGGAAAAACATCGGTGATGGAATGTGTCAACCGTTTCGGCTTTAACCAGACGCTCCTTCCGGGCGTTCCGGTCAAGAAGAGCCAGGCAGCAGAGCCACAGTCCAACCACGGCTTGATGCTGATGGGGGCGGGACTCGATCATGAAGTGAAAATTTCGCCCTTGCACGCGGCATCGATTATGGCCTCGATTGCCAATGGGGGAACCATGATGCTGCCGTCGTTAACCGACAGCATCAGCGACAAAAGCGGCTCCGTTCAGGAACAGTTCAAGGCGCGGGAATTGCGGCGGCTGGTCTCCCCTGAAACCGCCCAATCCTTGACCACCATGCTCTCCAGCACCGTCACCCAGGGAACTTCCCGCCGGGCGTTTCATGATCGCCGCGGCCGTCCGCTGGTCAATGTTGCCGTGGCGGCCAAGACCGGTTCGATCAATGGCACCGATCCCCGCGGTTACTACTCCTGGTTTGCCGCCTTTGCTCCGATTGAAAAGCCGGAGATCGCTTTGGTGGCACTGGTGATCAATCAGGATAAGTGGCGAATCAAGTCATCACAGGTAGGAGCGCAGGCTTTGGAAGAGTTTTTCAGTCGCTAGGTCGGTACTGTTTGAGGGTTAGTTGTCCGTCCATCATCTCACCGTAGGAGTAGTATTCCATCCAGTCTCCCAGCGAGAGAATCGTAATTCCGGAACCGTCCAGCTGTTCACACAGCGGCAGGTGAAAATGCCCGGCCACCAGGCCTTCAGCGCCTTGTTGCTGAAGAGTTGCGGCAGCGTTTCGAATAATTTCACGATAATCCCAGCGCATGGTTTTGGTTTCATAGCCAGAGCGACTGACATGCTGCAGACGATGGCGGATCCGCAGCGCCAGAGAGAGCGGAACAAAGCGCACGGCAACCCGCATCAGACGATTGTGCAATATCAGGCGTAACAGGCGATAGCCATAATCGGCACGATTGAGTTGATCACCATGGCAGAGGTAGAGCTGGCGCCCCTGAACCTCCATCAGCGCCGGTCCGGTATGTATATCGGCATGCAGACGTTTGGTAAAAACATCTCCCAGATGGAAATCATGGTTCCCTTCAAAATAGACCAGCCGGCAACCGCTCTGCTCCAGTTCAGCAAGCAGTTGCAAAACAGGCTCGTGAGGGGCTATAAACGATTTTGACGGAAAACCGAGCCAGAAATCGAACAGATCACCCATGATGTAGAGCGTCTGACAGTTGCCGACCAGTTCCGCCAGGAAACGGCAGAACATTCGATAGTTGGTATCATCCGGTGAGTTGAGATGGGCATCGGCAATAAAAATGGTTCGCATGGCATGTGATAGTGCGGAGAGTTGCGCGGGATGTCAAGAGAGAAGAAAGGATCAGCAATGGCTTTTATACATAATGTGGAGATCTCCTGGAATGACCTGATGGATGCGTTTGCCAGCCCCACCAGCGATCGGATCTATTTTCTCGACCGCTTCACCGGTGAAGTAATTTGTGTGCCTGCCTCCATGGAAGACGAAGAGCTGTGGCGGCAGATCGAACATAATCACGAGCGTTTCCTGGAAATACCCCGCCTCGATTTCAGCAGTGAAAAGAAAATCTTCGCCAGTTTCATCACTACCATTGAAGACCCGGAATTGAAAAAGCTGCTCGACCTGGTCAAAGCGGGGAAAAAACCGTACGGCACCGTCAGCGACGTCCTCTCCTTTTTCCCGGATGAGCAGGAAAAGATGTTCGAAATCAAGGATGATTTTGTGACGGTCAAAGTCAAGAACTGGCTGGAAGAGCACAATCTGTTTACCATGGGGAATGATGCGCTGATGTCATCGATCCCGTTTTGAGCAGCTCCATGCACCACCAACGCAATGATTACGGAAAACTGATTGCCGTCATGTTGCTGCTCTGTCTGCTGGCAGCAGTCGGCTACGCCCTGCAGCACACCATTTCCTGCTTCCTGCTGTCATGGATCATCGCCTATCTGCTGGAACCAGTCCTGGCCAGGGCGGAAGGACACGGGTTTAAACGGAGCCACGCCCTCAGCCTGCTCTATATGCTGCTCGGCCTGCTGACGATCTTCTTCTTCACCTTCCTGGTTCCCAAACTCACCATCAGCTGGAACGGCTTTATCCACGATCTCCCCCAGTACATCCAGACCGTCAAGCAACTGGTGGTGGAATGGAAAGCCCAGCTACCGGGACGATTGCCAGGGCGTTACGGAACCGAGGAAATTCAGTGGATCCTCGATTCCGTATCATCCAACATCGACACCGGCATTGAAAAAGCGGCGGCAGCGATCTACGGTTTTGCCGGCCGGATTTTTTTCAATCTTTTCAATCTGATCCTCTCACCAATCCTGGTGTTTTTCATGCTCTATTACAAGCATACCGTGATCGACACGGTGGTTTCCTGGATTCCCCGTGAGAACCGTGAGATGGTGCTGCACGTCGGCAATGAAGTCAACAGCAGTATTGGCGGCTATATGCGCGGCCAGGTCTTTGTTTCGATCATCGTGGCACTTTTTGCTTCCCTGGCGCTGGTCATACTCAGCGTACCGCACCCGATTTTCTGTGGTCTGTTTGCCGGCGCCGCCTCCATACTCCCCTTTATCGGGGTGATCATTGCCACCATTCCGGCGCTCTTCTTTGCCTGGTTCGAATTCCAGAGTTTTGATGCGCTGATCAAGATCCTGATTTCCTTTGCCGCCATCTATTTTCTGGAAGGGTATCTGATCAAACCGCTGGTGTTCAAAAAATCCATGAACCTCAACCCACTGGTAACCATTATCATGGTCATGGCGCTGGGGGAATTGCTCGGTTTCTGGGGGATTTTGCTGGCGCTGCCGATTGCCGCTGCCATTAAAATCACCTGGGGACACCTGATCAAGGGTGATTTTTAAGCCAGGAAAGAACATCTCCATGAACTCTCCCACCGAACATACTCCAATCAGCAGCGCGGAACTGACCTTTGGCGTACGCGGTCTCCACTGCGCCTCCTGCGTCGGACGCCTGGAAAAAAAGCTGCGGGAAGACGCCGCTATCTCGGTCGCCATCGTCAATCTGGCGACCGAAACCGGCTTTGTCCGCTATGACCAACAACAACTCTCGCCGGAGCAAGTTTTTGAACTGGTGACAGCTGCCGGCTACACCCCGGTGGCGCCGGCTGAAGCCGAACAGGCCGGAGCCAACGAAGAGCGGCGCGACCGGATCTGGCTGATTCTCTCCCTGGCCGCCTCCATTCCGATCATGATCACCATGGGGCGGCACGGCAATCATGCCATCATGCAGCTCAACCTGCTGCTGGCGACCGTGGTACAGTTTACCGCCGGCCTCACCTTTTACCGCGGCAGCTGGAACGCCCTCAAAAACAAGAGCGCCAACATGGATCTGCTGGTGGCGTTGGGAACTTCGGCAGCCTACTTCTATTCCCTGGCAGCCTATTTCGGCATGCTGGGAAACCGGCAGGAGGTTTTTTTCGAGACCTCAGCCATGCTGATCGCCTTTATCCGGCTCGGCAAGTACCTGGAAACCAGGGCCCGGGGCAAAGCGGGAGAAGCGTTGCGGAAACTGCTGCACCTGCAACCGGATATGGCGCATCTGTTCACGGAGCAGGGAGAACAGGACGTTCCCGTATCCCTGCTGCGGGTTGGCGATCTGGTAAGCGTCCGTCCGGGTGAAGCGATCCCGGTGGATGGCGAGGTAGTTGCCGGTTCGGCGGCGGTGGATGAAGCGATGTTGACCGGCGAAGCACTGCCGGTGCTTAAAAAGGCCGGTGATCCGGTTACCGGCGCCACCATCAACAAAAACGGCGTCCTGACCGTCCGGGCCAGCCGGATTGGCGAGGAGACCGTCCTGGCCCAGATCATTGCCATGGTGCAGACCGCCCAGGGAGACAAGGCGCCGATCCAGCGCTTTGCCGATACCGTGTCAGCCTGGTTCGTACCGGTGGTGGTGCTGCTCTCCCTGGCAACTTTTTTTGTCTGGCACTCCACACTGCAAGCAGACTTCCTGACCGCCTTCAAATTTGCCATCGCCGTGGTGGTGATTGCCTGCCCCTGTGCCATGGGACTGGCGACCCCGACCGCCATCATGGTCGGCAGCGGCATTGCGCTCCGCCGCGGTATTCTGGTTAAAAAAGGGTCGGCCCTGGAAGCGATCGCCGGCCTTGACATCCTGCTGCTGGACAAAACAGGCACCATTACCACTGGAGCGCCGGCCATGACCGATCTGATTCCGGTTAGCCGCGCTGTTGATCCCCACAAACTGTTTGAATGCCTGGCAGCGGCCGAAGCAGGGTCGACCCATCCGCTGGCCCAGGCGGCAGTCGCCGCTGCGCTGGAAGCAGGAATCCAGCCGGGAGCAGTCGAGGATCTGGTTGAACGTGGCGGTTACGGCATTACCTGCAGTTACGAAGAGGTCACGCTGACGGTCGGCAACCGGCGCTTGATGGAAGAAGCAGACATCGATCTGTCCCCCCTGGCAGCCAAGGCAGCCCCACTCTTGGCAGCCGGAAAATCGCTGATCTATATCGCCGCCGCTCATGCGCTGGTCGGGGTAGCAGCCTTTGCCGACACGGTCAAACCGGGCGCAGCCGCTGCAATTGCCGACCTCAAACGGCTCGGCATCCAGGTTGCCATGCTGACCGGTGACCACGCCGATGGCGCTGCCCAGGTTGCGCGTCAGGTCGGCATTGAGCACTTTGAGGCCGATCTGTTGCCAGGAGGAAAACAGGAAATTGTCAAACGGTATCAGTTGCAAGGGAAGCGGGTCGGCATGGTGGGAGACGGGATCAATGATGCCCCCGCACTGGCCCAGGCCGAGGTGGGAATCGCCATTGGCGGCGGCACCGACATCGCCAATGAAACCGGCGACCTGGTGCTGATGCGGGACGACCTGCAGGATGTGGTACGGGCCATGGTGATCGGACAGCGGACCCTGGCAAAGATCAAACAGAACCTGTTCTGGGCACTGTTCTACAACGTACTCGGCATACCGTTGGCAGCCGGCCTGTTCTCACGCTACGGCCTGACACTCAAACCGGAATTTGCCGGACTGGCCATGGCATTTTCATCGGTGTCGGTGGTGCTGAATTCATTGACTTTGAAACGTTTGGAGAAGGAATAATGGAGGAATGGTCAACGGAATGGGAACAGCGCTGCAGCGGCTGCGGCAGCTGCTGTTTTGAAAAGTATGAAAACGAGCGGGGAACCATCTTCTACACCCAGACCGCCTGCCGCTATCTGGACGTCATCACCCGCCAATGCCGGATCTATGAAAACCGTTTTTCCATCAATCCCGATTGCGTCAAACTGACTCCGCAGCTGGTGGCAACCTTGAACTGGCTGCCGGTCGATTGCGGCTACCGCCGTGCCCTTGCTCCAGAAATCAATCTCCCCCCGCGCCCGGATTCCCGTAAACGGCACAGGGGGAGGAAACATTGAAATGCAATTAATCCACTAAGTACACGAAGCGACACGAATAAAATCAAACTATTTTGAGCGAAACAACGACAACCAATCGGGTGAAGACCTGATGTCTTGTAATGGTTTGATTCTTCGTAAGACTTCGTGTCCTTCGTGGACAACTTTTTTGGGCTGGGTTACCGGTTTCTACCGGCAACAGCCGCCGTTTTTCGGAAAGCGCGGCACTCCCAGCTTGGCCAGAATATTGAACATCGGGCAGAACTGGGTGAAGCCGGACTGGAACAGATTTAGCCCCACAAAACCGGTGAACCAGAGCCAGTTCTGGGAATGAAAATGTGCCAGCAGCAGTGAAAGCACGATAAATGAACCGGCAACGATCCTGACTATCCGTTCAATGTAAAATTCTTCCTTCATGATGTTCTCCTCTTAGTGTTGACTCAGCATTTCCGCTATTTTGCCCGCCACCCGGCCGGTCAGATCCGGACACTCGCCCGGGTGGGTCTGACGGATCGTTTTACAACAGGTCACCCCGTACTCCCCCTTGAACCATTCGTGCAGCTCCCGGGTCAGATGGGTGGTCGCTTTTTTGTCGTTCAGTACCAGGCCGATGGCAACAGTACCGCCGGACACGGCGCCACAGATACAGCCTGACCCGGAACCGCCGCCAAAACCGCCGACCGTAGCCACCACCCCCTCCGGAGCATCCGGCAGGTAGTGTCGGCGTAGCGCTTCCAGCACCGCTTCGGCGCAATGATATTTACCCGAACGATACAACTCCTCCGCCTCACGACGGCATACCTCACCCAACTCAACTCCTGCTTCTGTTGGTACTGCTTTTTTCGACCAGAACATCGCAACCTCTCATGTGTTAATCTTCGGCCAAGCGGCCGGAATTATGTTTCTCTTTCCAGTTTTGCACCATGTAGTACAGAATCGGGATGGTCACCCGTGACAGGGTGGTGGAAGCGATCTCACCAAACATCATGGCCAGCGCCAAACCCTGGAAAATCGGGTCGAACAGGATCACGAAACTCCCCACCACTACCGCTGCGCCGGTCAGAAGCATGGGGCGAAAACGAACAGCCCCCGCCTCGATTATTGCCTGGTCCAGCGCCATTCCTTCGCGCCGTTTCATCTCGGCAAAATCAATCAGGATAATCGAGTTACGCACAATAATCCCGGCCAGGGCAATAAAGCCGATCATGGAGGTAGCGGTAAAAAAGGCACCAAAAAGGGCGTGTCCCGGCAGGATTCCGATCAGGGTCAACGGGATCGGCGCCATGATCACCAGCGGAGTGGTGAAATCCTTGAACCATGCCACCACCAGGATGTAGATCAACACCATGACCGCTCCAAAGGCAATCCCCAGATCGCGGAATACTTCGTAAGTGATATGCCACTCACCATCCCACTTCATCCCCAGCTTCTCCTCGCTCCACGGCTGACGCGAGGCGAGCACCTCGATCTTGGAACCATCGGGATTGGCAAGCGCACCGATTTCCTTCTGCATCTTCAGGATGGCGTACACCGGTGCTTCGATCTCCCCGGCCACATCGCCGATCACGTAGACCACATCTTTCAGGTTCTTGCGATACAAGGTTTTCTCTTCAGTACCAGTGCTGATCCGTACCAACTGGGAGAGCGGCACCGTCCCTTTGGAGCCGCTGACGTTAATCGATGCCAGGGCAGCGTTGGAACTCCTTCCACCCACCGGCAATCGCAGGTTGATAGTGACCGGTTCTTTTTCTTTCGGCAGGTGCAGCAACCCCATATTCTCCCCATGCAACGCCAACGCCAGCGTACGGGCCACATCCTCCACCGCCACCCCGGAAAGGGCCGCTTTCTGCCGATCAACGATGAAGGAGGCCTTGGACTGGTCATCCTCACGATACATATCAACATCCACCACACCGACGGTCTTCTTGAGAATATCGCGCACCTTGCCGGCGGCAGTTGCCCTGGCGCCATCATCAGGTCCGTAGATTTCCGCCACCAGGGTTGCCAGCACCGGCGGACCGGGCGGTATCTCGGCAACTTTCACCCGGGCGCCGTATTTATCCGCCACCGCTTTAACCAGCGGCCTAATCCGCTTGGCAATCTCGTGGGACTGGTCCTTGCGCTGTTCCTTGTGCAGCAGGTTCACCTGGATATCAGCCAGATTACTCCCCTTGCGCAGGTAATAGTGCCGTACCAGCCCGTTAAAATTGAACGGCGCGCTGGTTCCCACGTACATCTGGAAATTGACTACCTCCGGCACACCCCGCAGGGTATCCCCCATTTCCCGCGCCATGCGGGCAGTCTGTTCCAGCGGTGTGCCATCCGGCGCGTCGATGATCACCTGCAACTCGTTCTTGTTGTCGAACGGCAGCATCTTGACCGTGACTGCCTTGAAGTAAATCAGGGAACAGGAGAGGAGCAACAGCAGCACCACTGCCGTCAGAAAACCGTAACGCAGTGGCTTGCGATGGATCAACAGCCCCATCCAGTGCCGGTAGAAAGCAGTCAAACGGGAATCCTGCGGCGCTTCATGGCTGGTATGGTGCGACTCATTCTTCATGAAACGGAAAGCAAAATAGGGGGTGACAATAAAGGCAATCAGCATGGAGAAGATCATGGCCATGCTGGCGCCGACCGGAATCGGACGCATGTACGGCCCCATCAGTCCACCCACGAATCCCATGGGGAGAATCGAGGCAATTACGGCAAAGGTCGCCAGCACTGTCGGATTGCCGATCTCATCCACCGCCTTGATGGCAGCTTCCAGCGGTTTCATCACCGTGGTGGTAAAGTAGCGGTGGATATTTTCCACCACCACAATCGCGTCATCGACCAGAATGCCGATGGAGAAGATCAAGGCAAACAGGGTTATCCGGTTGAGGGTATAGCCGATCAGGTAGAAAATCAGCATGGTCAGCGCCAGGGTCACCGGAATGGCGATGGCCGCCACTGCTCCGGCGCGCCACCCCATGAAGAGCGCAATCAGGATCGTGACCGAGATGGCTGCCAGGAACATATGGAACAGCAGCTCGTTGTTCTTCTCCTTAGCGGTTTCTCCGTAGTTGCGGGTAACGGTGACCTGTACGTCGGACGGGATCAACGTACCTTTCAGCGCTTCAACTTTTTTGATCAGGTCTTCCGCCACCCAGGTGGCGTTGGCTCCCTTTCGTTTTGCCACGGAAATCGTGACCGCCGGGTAATCGGCGATTTTGTTATAGGATTCATAGGAACTATGGGACGTAGTGGACCGTTTGCCTGAACCTAACCCGAAAAAGACATAATCCGTCGGCTCACTCAGTCCATCCTCGACCTTGGCAACATCGGCGAGATAGACCGGCTTACCATTGGAGACGCCGATCACCACCCGTTTGACCGCCTCGCTATCGTTGAGGAAACCAGCCGTATCCACCAGCACTTCCCGGTTGCCTTCACTGAAGGAACCGGCCGGGAGAGAACTGTTCCCCTTTTGCAGCGCACCGGCCACTACCAGCGGCGAAAGGCCGTAGCCGGCCAGACGGGGGGCATCAAGGGTCACCTTCAACCGACGAGAAAGCCCCCCCTTGATTTCCACTTCCGCGCTGTCCGGGCTTTTCTTCAGTTGATCGGCCACTTCCCGGGCCAGCATCCGCAGTGTGCCATGATCATAGCGCTGCGACCAGAGCGTCAGCGCCAGAATCGGCACATCATCAATCGACTTGGGCGCCACCAGCGGTTCCCCAGCCCCCGCCGGGAGGAGGGTGCGATTGCTCATAATCTTGTTGTACAGCTTGACCAGCGATTCTTCCATCGGCTGGCCGACCAGAAAGCGCACCGTAATGATCCCCATGCCGGGACGGCTCATGGAGTAGAGGTATTCCACCCCCTTGATCTCCCATAGTTTGGCTTCAAACGGCTTGACCACCCGTTCCTGCACCTCCTGGGGGGAGGAACCGGGCAGGGGAAGATAAATGTCAACCATCGGCACCACAATCTGCGGTTCTTCCTCACGGGGAGTCATCTTGACCGCAAACAGACCGAGCAGCAGCGCTGCCCCCACAATCAGCGGCGTCAGCTTGGAGTTGATAAAGGCATGGGCTATTTTTCCGGCAAATCCGAGCTGTTGCATAGTTCTATTCCACCTTTGCCCCGTCGCTGACCTTATCCACGCCACTCACCACCAGACGCTCACCATCGGAAAGACCGGAGAGGATTTCCACCTTGTCCGCCATAAACCTGCCCGCTTTCACGATCCGCATGCGGGCAATGTTGTGACTGTCCACAACCCAAACCAGCGTCATTGAGCCACGTTCAACCAGCGCCTGTTTCGGCACCAGCAGCCCCTTGAGCGATGTGCCAAGTTCAATGGCGGCACGACCGTACATCCCTGATTTTACCCCTTTTTGATCCAGGTTGACCTTGGCGATATACGTGCGGCTGACCGGATCGGCCGTCGGCACGACTTCGGCTACTTTGGCGTTCAGGGAACGCCCCAGCGCATCAATCATAATCTGCACACGGGAACCGACCACCACCTTGCTGCTGGACGATTCGGGGATTGCCAGCTCCAGCTGGTAACTCCCCTGGTCCTCAATGGTCAATAACGGTTGCGCTGGAAAAACCGAAGCACCGAGATCAACCTGTTTTACGGTGACGATGCCGGAAATCGGCGCCACTATCCGGGTATAACCGGAGATGGTGGTGGCGCTGAGCGCCCCCTCCTGCGTCTGCTTCAAACGGGCCTTGGAGCGGGCAACCGCCTGTCCGGCCAGTTCTTTTTCGGTCTGCTTGATGTCAAACTCCTGACGACTGATCGCCTGTTCGTTGAACAGATTCTGGTAGCGACTGTAGCTGATATCGGCCAGCCGCTGGCGGGCCAACGCTTCATCGACCCCGCGACGCGCCTCATCAATTCCCGCATTCGCCACCGCAGCCTGGGCCTGCTGTTCCTGGGCATCCAACTGCAGGAGCAGCATTCCCTTTTTGACCTGGTCACCTTCCCGTACCCGCAGCACGCTGACCGTACCGGCGACACGGGTGGAAATGATCGCGCTGGTCCGGGCGCGCACCGTGCCGACCACATCCAGCAACTCGGGAAACTCCCGAACCTTCACGGTTTCAACCGCGACCCCTTTGACAACAGCAGTCGGCGCTGCAGCAGGAGGTAGTTGCGCCTCATGCTGCTTGCTGCAACCAGTAACGATCAACATCAGCACCATCAGCAAGAATAGTGACCGGGCTGATCGTTTTTCTCCAAAATTCCGTGATTCCCGGGTAACGTCATTCAGTTGTTTCATTTCAGTATCTCCTTCAAAAACAGTCCGGCGGTATAATAGACCTGCCCACCAGCCAGGATCTGCTCTGCTTCGGCATCGGCCAGCGTACTGCGGCTCTGGTTCAACATTCCCCCGGCATCCAGCAGTTCCATCATGGTTGCCAGCGAATTCTCATACCGTTTTTTCACCAGCCGCACGGTTTCTTCGGCATCTGCCACGGCATGGCGCGCCATCTCCAGCCGCTTGAGCGACTCATCATGGCGTAGCAGCGCCTCCTGAATCTGCAGCGCAGTTTCACGGTTGGCCTGTTCCAGTTGTTCGCCGGCGGCACTCCGCAACGCCTCGGCACGGTCCCGCTGGTGGTAGCGTTTGAAACCGTCAAACAGCTGCCAGGATAACTGCACCCCGGCCAGCCAGGAATCGTTGTCATTCCCCAGCGGCAAATCGTGGCTGTTGAGCTGATAGGAGGCAAAGGCCCCCACGGTCGGCAAAAATGAACTGCGCGCCAGGCGGCGATTGGCATCCCCTTTTTGCTGTTCCAGCCGGGCCTGCTGCAGGTCGCTGCGATGTTCCCGCGCCGAAACCAGCAGTTGTCCGCTGTCAGCGGCCGGGTCAAGCGGCTTGAGAGCTGCAGTGATGGCAACTTCAGCGGCATTCGGCTCTCCCATCAACATTGCCAGCCGCATGCGCGCCAGGCGAAGCGAATTGCGAGCGGATAGCTGCTGTAGCTGGCGGGTGGAAAGCTCGGTCTGCGCCCGCAACTGATCTGATTTAAGTCCCGTACCGGCTGCGTTGCGAACCGTTGCCAGACGCAAATGTTCCTCGGCGTCACGCACCCCCTGGTCTGCGGCCACCCGCTGCGCCTCCCCTTTCTGGATTGCCAGATACTGCTGGAATACCTGAAAGGCAACTGCTTCACGACTGGCCGTAACAGTCAGTTTCCCCTGGGTTGCCTCATAACCAGCCAGATCACGCTGAGGTGTGACCGCCGGATCATACAGCGGCTGCCGGATGGTAAGGGAAGTTTTGAAGTCGTGCTGGGTAGCGGGGTGATTGAGGCGGTTGGTCGCAAAATCGTCCTGGGTGAACCTTCCCTGGTCGAGCTTCATCATAAAGGTCTGGGTCGGCGCATTGGAAAGGGAGAGCGTTTCATCAAACTGTAACGAAGGGTAATAGGAAAGCGCGGCGATTGACCGGCTTTCCTCCGAGGCTTGTGCCAGATAACCGGCTGATTTTATGCGGTTGTTACTCTGCAACGCCTGGGCGATGGCCTGTGGCAGGGTAACCTGTTTGGGAACTTCTTCGGCATCTGCCCGGCTGACAACCATCAGCAGTAGCAGCGCCATGGATAGACCAATTTTCACCGTAACCTCCAGCATGCAAATATATCAAAAATCATATATATTGCATTGCCGAATGTCAAGGCATTAAATCGAATCTCTACGAGTTACCGTTACTGTACCGGTCATCAGAGGGTTCCGATCAGAAGGTATTGATTCGATGGATAAAGGCAATCAGCAGCCCGTAATGGTGGTGATCAAAGATGAATGATATGCGGGGAAGCGCCAACAGATCCGGTTCGTCATACTCCTTGGGGAAGGCTTCACAGCTGATGATCCCTTCGCCATCGATCATCAGCTCCGAAAACTCATCGCTCAGGATGGCTATCTGCTCGGAGGTCAGTTTTTTATTCAACCGGATCACCAGGCGGTTTTCGATAAAGCGGATCGAATGGTAGACACGATAAAAGGTATCAATCACGGCAACAGCTTCTTCAACACTGCGGGTGATGGTGAACAGGGAAAAATCCTCCCCGGAGATGAATCCTTTCACCAACAGACTCTTCTTGACGAACTGAAAGAAATGTTCCCAGTATCCCTCCTGATCATCAATCAGAATCAGCGGTTTGGGAGAGGTTTTTCCGGTCTGGACCAGGGTAAAGACCTCCATTGCTTCATCCAGCGTCCCGAAACCACCGGGAAAGACCGCCACCGCACTGGCTTCTTTCACAAAGGCAACCTTGCGATTGAAAAAGTATTTGTAGTTGATCAGCCGCGGATTGCGAAACATGATCGGGTTAGGCTTCTGCTCGAACGGCAGCCGGATATTGACAGCAAAGGAGTTGTCACTCCCCGCTCCTTCGTTCCCTGCCTGCATGATGCCGGGACCACCGCCGGTAATGATCATATATCCCCGCTCCGCCAGTTGATGGCTGAAATCGACACACTTCTGATACATCTCGTTACTCTGCTCGGTGCGCGCCGAACCGAAGATGGTCACCTTCTTGCGTCCGCGATAAGGACCGAAGACCCGGGCCGTAAAACGCATCTCACGCAGCGTGCTGTTAATCAGTTTCAAGTCTGCCAGATAGTCAACTTCCTGACCGATTTTCAGCGTTGCAAGCAGCATTTCGCGAACAATTTCAGGTTGTTTGATATTACCGGTCGTTTCCATCAGCTGAGTTATCAGCTGGTCAACCTGTTTGTTGGCATGCGAAAAACTGATTTCCATGGTGGTACGCCTCGGGATGTTTGATTGAGTTATGGAAAACTAGCACAGAGTATGCTTTCAATGCAATCAAAGTGACGGCGCACAGCTACAAGGGGAAGCGCCAAATCCACACCAAACAAGCGCTTGCAATCAACCGGGACGTATAGTAATATTCGCAACTTCAAATTTCCGTTTAAGGAGTTTTCACGTCATGCTGGACATCATGCGCAAGCAAAAGGATTCAATTGTTATCAAAATCGTTTTTGTCGTGATCGTACTCTCATTCATCGGCACCATGTTTCTGGTGTGGGGTGAGGGACGGAGCGGAATGGGTGGTAACAAATCCGCCTTTGCCGCCAAGGTTGACGGCCAGAAAATATCACTGGAGCAATACCAGAACTCCTATCAGCGGATTCGTTCCATGTACCAGCAGATTTACGGACAGTCGATCCCTGCTGACATGGAGAAGATGCTCAACCTCAAAAAGGTTGCCCTGGATGGGCTGATCGACAATCTGTTGATCGAAAAAGAAGCCAAAAAAATGGGGATTACGGTTTCCATGGATGAAGTTTCCAAATCGATCTCCGCCATGTCCATGTTCCAGAAAGACGGCGCCTTCAGCTTTGACATGTACCAGCAGCTGCTCAAAAGCAACCGCATGACTGCCAAGGACTTTGAAGAAGGGCAGAAAAGCGAATTGCTGCTCAAGAAAGCCCGCCAGAGTGTCAAGGACAAGGTACTCGTCAGCGATGAAGATGCCTTGGCCCAGTATAAAAAAGAACATGACAAGCTGAACCTGGAAGTCATCTCCTACACTCCCGCCAATGTTTTGCCGGAAGTCAAGCTGAGCGAAGCCGACCTGAACGACTATCTGCAGAAACATCAGGAAGAGTTCAAGACGCAGGTAAAAGTTGCCCTTTCCTATATCTTGGTCGATCCGGGACAAAAAACCGGCGCCCTGGCGATCACGGAAGATGAAATCCAGACCTACTACCAGAAGAACATCGACAAGTTCCAGGGTAAAGACGGCATCCTGCCGCTCAAGGATGTGCATGACAAGGTGAAGAGTGATGCACTGCGTCAGAAAGCTGCCAAACAGAGCTTTGAGCTGGCGGCTGACACGCTCTACAAAAACATCAAATCCGGCGATCTCAGCCTGATTGCCAGGGAGCTGAAGCTCTCCGTCAATGACACCGCGCTCTTCAGTGCCGTTGCACCGGCAGCAGCACTGACCGGCGAAGCAGCGGTCGTCAAAAAGGCGTTGGAACTGAAGCAGGGGGAGCTGGGAGGACCGGTTGAAACGGCCAAAGGGATTTATATCCTGAAAGTCAAAGAGCGCAAGGAAGCTACCGTTCCTCCGCTGGCAGAGATCAAAGCAGCGGTCGAGCAACAGGCCAAAACCGCCAAGGCAGTCGAACTGGCCCAGAGCAAAGCTGAAGCAGCCGCCAAGCAGCTGGCAGGCAAAACAGCCGTAGCAACCCGCCTGACCGGCAGCTTCGTCTACAATGCCAAGGGAGATGTACCAACCATCGGCAGCAGCCCCGAACTGATGGAAGCAGCTTTGAAACTGACCGCTGCAGCTCCGGCAGCCGCCACCGCATTCAAGGTTGGCAGCAGCTGGTACGCTATCCGCCTGAAAGAACGGATTGAAGCGCCCAAGGCCGACTTTGACAAGAGCAAGGAAGAGTTGAAAAAAAGCATGCTCCCCAAGAAGCAGGACGAAGCGCTGGACAAATGGGTCAAGGAACTGCGCGCCAAAGCCAAGATCGAAATCAATCAGACGCTGATCGCCGACAAATAGAAAGAGGAGAAACAACATGTCACAACTCGTCAAAGAGACCGAATTTCCTGGTTTGAACCTGATCGCCCGCGGTAAAGTGCGCGACATTTACGACCTGGGCGACACGCTGTTGATGGTGACCTCCGACCGTATGTCCGCCTTTGACGTTATCATGAACGAACCAATCCCCGACAAAGGGTACGTTCTGACCCAGATTTCGATCTACTGGTTCAAGCAGATGGAAGATATTGTTAAAAACCACATCATCTCCACCGACGTGGCCGACTATCCAGCCGTGTGCCAGCCGTATGCCGAAACCCTCAAAGGCCGCTCCATGTGGGTAAAAAAGGCCAAGCCGCTCCCGGTTGAATGCATCGTACGCGGCTATGTATCCGGTTCTGGCTGGAAAGACTATCAGGCCACCGGCTCGATCTGCGGCATACAACTCCCGCTAGGCTTGAAAGAATCGGACCGGCTTCCCGAACCGATCTTCACCCCATCCACCAAGGCAGAGCTGGGAACCCATGACGAGAATGTATCTTTTGACGTGATGGTGGAAATGTGCGGGCAAGAGCTGGCAGAACAAGCACGGGACTACACCCTCAAAATCTACAGCCGTGCCCGTGATCTGGCTGCAGAAAAGGGAATCATCATTGCCGATACAAAATTTGAATTCGGCGTGTACGATGGCGAACTGATCATCATCGACGAATGCATGACCCCCGATTCCAGCCGTTTCTGGCCAAAGGAGCTGTACCAGCCCGGTGGACAGCAGCCGAGCTTTGACAAACAATTTCTGCGGGACTACCTGGAAACCCTCGACTGGGGAAAAACGGCGCCGGCGCCGCCACTCCCGGCTGAAATTCTTGAAAAGACCGCCCAGAAATACCGTGAAGCGCTC
The DNA here is from genome assembly GCA_036732725.1 of Geobacteraceae bacterium. Taxonomy (GTDB): domain Bacteria; phylum Desulfobacterota; class Desulfuromonadia; order Geobacterales; family Pseudopelobacteraceae; genus CAIPTY01. The sequence continues at coordinate 26,661 of DAINBV010000012.1, forward strand.
AAGCTGATCGCCGGTATTACGGTCTAATCCGGCACTCCTTGCTTCCAATCAACCAAAGGCAGGCTTCACAGCCTGCCTTTTTTATGAAAATTTTACTCCGCCTCTGGAAGATTTAGAAAATTGGGGTATACTTATGCACATTATACCCCCGACACACAAAGGAGTAACAACAATGAAAATGGAAGAGATTAAAACCATCGCCAAACAACACGACATCAAACCGGGTAAAATGAAGAAAGGGGAGCTGGTACGGGCAATTCAGGAAGCTGAAGCCAACACCCCCTGTTTTGACACCGCTCAGGCTGGCAGCTGCGACCAGCAGAGCTGCCTCTGGCGGGAGGATTGCGCATAGCAGCACCATTCATGTCCGAGACTCGCAATATTATTGAAGTTGTCATGCCGCTCCACCTGGAGCGTACATTTCACTACCTGGTGCCGCCGGCACTCACAACGGCGGCACTACCAGGATGTCGTGTCCTGGTACCATTCCGACACCGCACCCTGACCGCATATATTCTGGCAATTATCCCCAGCTCACCCCACGAAAAGCTCAAACCAATCATCTCCGTGCTGGATGACACCCCGCTCTGGACTGAAGGTGAGCTTGAGTTTTTCCGCTGGGTCGCTTCCTATTACCTTCACCCGCTGGGAGATGTGATTAAAACAGCCCTTCCGGCCGGTATCAACCTCCAGTCACAAAAAACAAGTGTTGATAACAGCAGTTTGACCGGTGGGAAAAAAATCAAATATGAATCGTTCTACCTGGCAGTTGCCGGCAGCGAACCATCTCGCAACCCAGGGAGCAAGAGTTCCGAGATTCTGGCACTTATCCGGGAGAATCAGGAGTTGCCGGCCTCTGACCTGCGCCGGCGCTTCGGACAGTGCAGCCAGCAACTCAAGCGCCTGGTGGAACTGGGGGTGATCCGCCGGGAAGAACGGGAAACCTATCGTGACCCGTTTGCCAACCAGAGCGTCACCTCAGACCTCCCCCGGCAGCTCAATCAGCATCAGGAAGCAGCCCGGGTCACTTTTTGTGCTGCGGTGGATAGTGGCAGGTACGCCCCGTTTTTGCTACACGGCGTCACTGGCAGCGGCAAGACCGAAGTCTACCTGCAAACCATTGCCCATGCACTTGAGCTAGGCGGCAACGCCCTGGTGCTGGTACCCGAGATATCCCTGACCCCGCAACTGGTGGGACGATTTCGCGCCCGTTTCAGGGATGGCATCGCTGTTCTGCACAGCGGATTGTCCGATGGTGAACGCTACGATGAATGGCGGCGCATCCGGCGCGGTCAAGTGCGGATCGTGATCGGCGCCCGTTCGGCGATCTTTGCGCCGCTTCAAAAAATCAGCATTATCGTGGTGGACGAAGAACACGAGGCTTCATTTAAACAGTCGGAGGGACTGCGCTACAACGCCCGCGACCTGGCGCTGGTACGGGGTAAAATGGAAGGTGCGGTGGTACTGCTCGGCTCTGCCACCCCCCAGATCACCACGCTCCATGCGGTAGAGCAGGGGCGGATGGCGCTGGCTTCACTACCGTCCCGCGTGGAAGACCGCCCCTTGCCGACCGTCCAGACGGTAGTCATCAAAGGCAATAGCGCCCCGCTCTCGCCATTACTGCTGACTGCCCTGGAACAGACCGTTGCCAATGGCGAGCAGGCGCTGGTATTTCTCAACCGGCGCGGCTTTGCCACAACGCTGGTGTGTGGCGAGTGCGGCACGCCGCTCTCCTGCCCCAACTGTTCAGTCACCCTGACCTACCATCGCCAGCGACGGCAAAGCCTCTGCCATTATTGCGATTATGCGGTTCCGGCTCCCTGCATCTGCCCGGCCTGCAGTTCCCCGCAGATGGATGAGGCAGGAACCGGCACGGAGCGGGTGGAGCATGAATTGCGGGAACATCTGCCAACCGCCCGGATTATCCGCATGGACAGCGACACCACCTCCGGCAAGGGAGGTCTCAACCGCCTGTTGGATCGCATGAATGACCGCTCCGCAGATATTCTGATCGGAACCCAGATGATCACCAAGGGACACGATTTCCCCGGCGTGACGCTGGTGGGAGTACTGGACGCCGAGGCAAGTCTCAACTTGCCTGATTTCCGTAGCGCCGAACGGACATTCCAGATTTTACGGCAAGTGTTCGGGAGAGCCGGACGTGGAACGCAGCCGGGGCGGGTAATTGTGCAAACCCGCAACCCAGATCACTATGCGGTGGCCTGCGCCATCGCGGGAGACAGTAACGGGTTTTACCAACAGGAAATCGCCTATCGCCAGGAAGCCGGCTACCCTCCCTATGCCCACCTGGCAACACTCTCGCTTAACGGCAATTCAGAAACAGCAGTAGAGCAACGCTCCGAAGCAACGGCCCACCATCTGCGCCGGATCAAAAGCGAGCTCGGATTGCGAATCGAGATCCTGGGACCAGCCCCTGCTCCACTCTACCGTCTGCGTGGCCGCTATCGCCGCCAGATACTGCTGAAATCACCAACACGCAACGACCTGCGACGTCTGCTGAATATGTGGTATCAGCAACGGGAGACGGGGAGCAGCGTGCGTGAGCAGGTGGATATTGATCCGGTTGACATGATGTAACTTTATGGCAAACTCACAACTAAAGTTTGATACGACGATACACATGGCATTCATGCCCCCTCACGGACAACGCCGGCAGCAGCCGGGTCAACCCTACAGGTACACTACTCAATGACACAATCCTGCACCATTCTCTACGTTGAAGACGACCCGGCAACCCGCAGCCTGGTCGAACATTCACTGGCCACTCTGCCAGGTTATCGGGTCGTGACCGCCGAAAACGGGGTCAAAGGGTTGGAAGCGTTTCGCAATCAGCAGTTTGATATTGTTTTGACGGATATTTTCATGCCCAAGATGAACGGCCTGGAAATGGCGCGCGCCATCCGCGAGTTGGCGCCCGAATGTCAAATCATTGTCATGACCGCCTTCAGTGACAACCGTTACCTGATGGATGCCATCGATATCGGCATCAATCAGTTTGTGCTGAAACCGATCGAACGTGAAAAACTACTCAAGACCCTGGATCGTTGCTGCAGTACGATCCAAATCAGGCGACAACTGCAAGCGCAGGAGGCCGAACTGCGCCAATCGAAAAAAATGGAATCAATCGGTATTCTTGCCGGTGGCATGGCACATGATTTCAACAACCTGTTGCAGGTTATCCTCGGCTATGTTTCGCTGGCCTTGCAAAATGTGGAACCGGGGAGCAAGGTCTACGAGATGCTTGCCATTGCGGAGCGCAGCTCGGGCGAAGCACGCAAACTGAGCCAGCGCCTGCTTTCACTTGCCCGTGGCAGCATGTCAATCATGCATGTAACCCCGATTGTTCCGCTGGTGCATGATTGCGTCCTGAAGATTCCCGATGCGCCGGATATAACGGTCAACTTCACCGCCACCAGCGAGTCATTACCGGTTTTACTGGATGCCGAGCTGATCCATCAACTGGTAACCAATGTTTTAACCAATGCCCGAGAAGCATTGCCGGAGAGCGGCGGAACTATCACCATCAATGTAGAATTGTTCCCGGTGACAGCCGGTTCCAACCTGTCACTCCCCGAAGGAAACTACGCCCGCATAACGATCACAGATACGGGGTGCGGTATTCCGGCTGACCTGCTGGCAGATGTATTTGATCCCTATGTGACCACCAAGGAAATGGGGAGCATCAAGGGAGTCGGCCTGGGACTGACCATCTGCCATGCCATTATCCGCAAGCATAAAGGCGTGATCATGATCGAATCCCCCTCCACCGGCGGCACAGCGGTACAGCTGCTGCTCCCGCTGGCAGAAACGACCGCCTGACCTATGCATCACGGTGGTATCTACGCAGAAGAAATAACCGGAAAAGTGTACGATACGCGGCTGCTACTCAGATTTGCCCGCTATGTCCGTCCCTATGGCAGGTCAGTGATGTTGGTACTGCTGATCCTTCCGCTGGTGGCGGCATGTCGTTTGGCCCACCCCTACATCATCAAACTCGCCATTGACAGCCATATTATCCCCGGCAAGCTGGCCGGCCTGGAAACCATCGCACTCCTGTTTATCGGCATTCTCCTGACCGAATCTCTGTTGTCATTTGTGGAAGTGTATTTGCTGCAATCGGTGGGACAGCAGGTCATGGCTGATATGCGCATCGAATTGTTTGATCATGTCGAACATTTGCCGGTGGCATGGTTTGATCGTGTACCGACCGGAAGCGCCGTCACCCGACTGACCAGCGATGTGGAAGTGGTGGGAGAACTGTTCGCATCCGGCATCATCACGATCGTAGGTGATATCCTGTTGCTGATCGGGATCGTGTCGGTCATGCTCTGGATGAACCCTAAACTGTCGTTGGTAACATTTTCGGTGCTCCCCATACTCGCCTATGTCACCTACACCTTTCGCCGGCGGATGAGACAATCGTTTCGCGAGGTACGCGCCCGGCTCGGCAGCCTCAACTCGTTTCTGGCGGAAAGCATCGGTGGCATCAGTATCATCCAGAGCTTCAACCGGGAACGGGACGAAGAACGACGATTCCAGGAGCTGAACGCCTCCTACCGTGATGCCAACATGCCGGTTATTTTCTGGGATGCCTCGTTGTATGCCCTGGTGGAGGCGCTCTCCTCACTGGCCATTGCCCTGATAATCTGGTACGGCGGTGGTCAGATCGTCCAGGGAACCTTGACCTTCGGGGTACTGGTGGCATTTATCCAGTACATCGAAAAGTTTTTCACACCAATCCGTGACCTGTCAGCCAAGTATTCGGTAATGCAAGGGGCAATGGCTGCCTTGGAACGGATTTTTGCGCTACTGGACACTGACCGGGAAGACAAGCGGGAACCGGCTCTGGAGAGCGGCGTTCAACTCCCGGCAACTGATGCGCAGCAATCATCCCCCCTGGTTCCGCTGATCGAATTCCGCGACGTGACCTTTTCCTACCGCCAGGATGAATTGGCACTGGAACAGTTCAATCTGACCATACAACGGGGGGAACGGGTGGCACTGGTGGGAGAAAGCGGGGGTGGCAAGACTACCGTCACACGCCTGCTGACCCGCTTGTACGATGTACAACAGGGGGATGTGCTGTTGGATGGCATATCGATCCGCAATCTGTCGCACCAGCAGTTGCGTCGCCGGATCGGAGTTGTCCTCCAGGATCCGTGTCTGTTTGCCGGCAGCATCGAATTCAACATCTCCCTGGGAGACGAAGAAACGCGCCAACGGGTTCAAGAGGCGGCAGCCGTGGTGGGAGCTGATCGTTTTATCGAGCGCTTGCCGAACGGTTACCAGGAGGAAATACGGGAGCGGGGCAACAACCTCTCCTCGGGAGAAAAGCAGTTGATTTCTTTTGCCCGGGCAGTTGCTTTTCAGCCGGAGATACTGGTGCTTGACGAAGCAACCGCCAGTGTCGATTCAGCGTCCGAGCAGATGATTCAGGAGGGGATGAAAGCATTGATGCGGGGACGAACCACACTGGTTGTGGCGCATCGTCTCTCGACGATTGTGGACGCCGACCGGATTGTGGTGATCCATCGTGGCAGGATTGTGGAACAAGGTACCCATGATCAGCTGTTGCAATTGCGTGGGGGCTATTTCCGCATGCACGAACTGCAGTAGAGTGTCAGCACCTTACTTTTTATTCTCCGGCCAGTAGCTGCCGCCAACCAGGGTAGCGGTAATACTGCCGATCTTCACCTTCGATTTCATCTGTACCGGTATCCGCCGGTCATCGTCGGTCAGCCAGATGTGCATCTCCCCGGTACGGGCAAAAATCCCCTCTGATTTCAAAAGCGGCTTGATGACAATGGTTTTGAAGGTACCGAGCGCCGTGGTAATCGTTTCACGCCGCAAAACCTGCACTTCCGTATTCCACAGTTTTTTACAGTCAAAGATGTCGATGAACGTCGAGCTACCGACCTGGAGCGGTACGGTACGGAAATAGAAGAAACTGGAGAGGGTATCATAGGTGCGGTGGGTGATCTTGTGGCTGGTTTCGGTCTTTTTGAGGTAATCCTTGGTGGTAACCGACAACAGTTCACGGTCAAACAGTGCATCCTTGTGAAAGCGGGTCCACCCTTCGCGGATTTTTTCGCGATACAGGCGGGGAACACCGATATACTGGGAGGGAATCCCCTTGATCAGAACCGATTCGATCCGGTCGTCCACCGGGTAGAAAAACTTCAGCCAGTCAGCGGAGCGGGCCGTGGAAACGATGTGAATCTCATCACCGTTCTGTGATACTTCCTGCACGGCACGACCAGCCGGAATACCGGTATAGCTGATTTCAAACTCCAGACGTTCCGGAACCGGGAACGCCTGGAGTTCAGGGCAGTATGAAATCAGAATCAGGATCAGGATCGTCAGCTTCATCAACACCGTTGCCTGTCGCTTCAATCCCGGCTTGATATCCGATTCATGAGCAGCCACGCTTAGGCTTGTCCTGCCGGTGGATTGTTTTCAAAGGCAGCGTGAGCTTTCTGCAACTCTTCTACTTCACGTAGTTTTTCTCCCATCCAGGCATGAAACACACGGGCGTTTTCATAGCTCATGACCACACCGGTATCAACATAACGAACCATGCTGGCGGCAAGATCTTCCGGTTCAACTTCGGTTTCTTTCCCGACCGTACCTTCGGGGGTGATTTCATGGGTTATGGATTCAGGAAGCGGCTGACGCTCAAGGTAAAAATTGATTACCATTTCACCACGCGGCGAGAACCCACCCTGCGCACCGTTGGCATAGCTCGGGTTGTAGCCATAGTTGAAGATATACTTGAATTTTAATTCCGGTTTACGCTGACTCATACAAAAGCTCCTTTTTTGATTGATAAAACCTGCCCTCTTTCTTATCACAGCTTCGTTACCGGATAAAATAAAATCTTGCAAAAATATTGCGCCAGACCTATAAGAGACTGATATAGTCTTTTATAAAATCAGGAGTTTGACAATGAAAAAAGAGATCAGAGTGTTCATTCTGGCAGCAATTTACATCCTGGTGAGCGCTACAATGCTGCTGGCAGCAGAAACATCACCGGTAATACTTTTCGACCAAGGGCATGGGCAACGATTTCTGATTCAGGAGAAGGGGGAGCTGCACCTCTCCTCGCTGGCTGATATGGTGCTGGCCGCTGATGGCAAGGTGGTGGCATCCAGCTCGGCGCTTACCCCGGTAACCCTCTCCAAGGTAGCCGCAGTGGTCATATCGGGACCATTTGCCCCATACTCAGCCGATGAAATCGAGGCATTGCTCCGCTTCATGGATGCCGGTGGCCGGGTTGTCTGCATGCTGCACATCGGTCAACCGTTGGCAGACCTGCTGCATCGCCTTGATATCGACATCTCCAACGCCGTGCTGCACGAACGCCATAACATCATCGAGAAAGATATCAATTTCCAGGTCAAGGAGCTGTCGCAATCAGCGCTGTTGCAGGGGGTTCCGTCTTTTTCCCTCTACGGCGGCTGGGCGCTCAATCCCGGCGAAAAAGTGCAAAGCCTTGCCCGCACCTCCAGTGAAGCATGGGTCGATCTGGATGGGGACAAACAGTTTTCGGAAGGTGACGCCAGCATGGCTTTTTCAGTGGTGGTGGCAGGCAAGCAGGGCAAGGGCAGTTTTATGGTGTTTGGCGACGACGCCATTTTCCAGAATCGCTATCTTGATGCCAACAACCAAGCCTTGGCCCGTAACCTGGTGACATGGTTGCTGGGAAAATAGTTTTCAGCACTGAGCACTCATTACGGCAGCTTGCAACTTCCGTTTTTATTTCCCCAAGAGCCGCTGGTAATCAGCATCCGTAACGCCGGTATGCCAATGACCAGCGGCTTTTCCAATCCCGGTTCCTCCCCAGAAGATCACCAGCAGCAACGTGGCATACACAAAACCGATATAACGAAACCGCCCGGCAAAACGCATGGAAAGAGCCTGATTGAAGCGGCAATGACTGACACAGCGCCAGCACCCGATACATTCCGGTGAGGCTACGCTGGTTTTGTGCATTACATCGATATGGGTCGGACAAAGTTGGCTGCACATGCCACATGAGACACAGCGCTCGCGATCGCGGGTCACCCTGGTGGGCGATCCGATCGCCACCAGGCCGAGCAGCGCTCCGTAAGGGCAGAGATAACGGCAAAAGGGGTTTTTGACAAGCAGCGAGAGCAGAATCAACAACAGCACGGTCACACCAACGGTCGGGGTAAGGTGTAAAAAGAAATCGAGCAGCCGTACATCAGCTATGCGGTGATAATCGGAATGGATAAATGCCTGACGGCTAACAGCGGACATGGTCACGCCAATGGAATAGATAAAAAAAACGAGCAGCAGGTACTTGATCCCCCGCAGTCCGGTGTCAAGCCAGGCCGGCGGACGCAGATTCCGCTTGAACAGTTTGAATCCAAGCTTCCAGAGCAGTTCCGAAAAGGTTGCCACCGGACAGATCCAGGAGCAGAAAGAGCGCCGCAGGAGAAAGGAGAGCAACAGTACCGTCAGTAGAATCACCGTTGCCGCCGGATGTACCGGATTGATCCCCTCTCCCCGCAGCCAGGACGCGACGCCGAGCAGACCGGAAATGGGAAGGTACGCTTCAACACCATCGGGATGAGGGAATGGCGCCGACATACCGCCTGACCGAAAATGCTGCACGAACAGATAGAGTCGCGCACCGAGCCAGAGGGACAATAGCAGAAACAGAAACTGGACTCCAATCCTGAGCGGTTGCATATAGCGGGCAGACATGTTGCTCCTGTTTTACGGAATATACTGAAACGGCAGTTGTACGTACCAACGTTACACCAGCACGAATGGAGATACCTTACAACTGCCGGCTCCTGCTTTATTCAACTTTCATGGCCACATAATGAATGCTCCCATCGGGGCGCCGTAACAGCAATCGCACCACATCCCCTTTTTTCAGAGCAGCGATAATGGCGTTAAAGGCGATCACCGTTTGCGGGCGTTTGCCGTTAATTTCGATAATCAACGACCCGGCGGTAACACCAACCTCTTCCGATGCGCTTCCCGGTTTGACCGCGGTGATAACAATACCTTTGGTATCACGAATGCCAAGCTGTTCAGCGGTTTCCTTGTTCAACTCTTGCACCGCAAGACCGAGTTTCTCATTATCTTTGGCCTCATCGCCACTGGCAGCGGCGCCCTGGCCATCCTTCAGGGTCCCGACGGTCAAGACAACCTCCTGCATTTTCCCCTCCCGGAAAATGCCCAATTTCACTTTTTTATCCACCGGCGTGGTAGCAACAACGCGGGGGAGTTCACTCCCTTCGTTAATCGGCTTGCCATCAAAGGTCAGGATTACATCGCCAGCCTTCAAACCGGCCTTTTCAGCCGGCGTCTCTTTTTCCACACTGGCGATCAAGGCGCCTTTATCCGACTCCAGGCCAAATGATTTTGCCAGATCCATGGTCAGCGGCTGGAAGCGAACACCGATGTAGCCGCGGGTCACCTTGCCGGAATCACGCAACTGGGAAACCACATTTTTGGCCATGCTGACCGGTATGGCAAAGCCGATTCCTCCGCCACCACCGGCAATGATGGCAGTATTGATACCAACCACCCGCCCCTGGGAGTCGAAGAGCGGACCACCCGAATTCCCCGGATTGATCGATGCATCGGTCTGAATAAAATCATCGTAGGGACCGCTACCGATCACACGTCCTTTGGCGCTGACAATACCGGCGGTCACCGTATGGGAAAGCCCGAACGGATTACCGATTGCCATCACCCATTCTCCCACCTCCAGCTTATCGCTGTCACCCAGTTCGGCGTAGGGGAGTTTTTCTTTTTCGTTCAATTTCAGTAATGCCAGATCAATCTTTTCATCAACCCCCTTGATTTCCGCTTTCAGTTCACGCCCATCGGAGAGCTTGACCATCACCTCGTCGGCGCCATTGACCACATGGTTGTTGGTCAGCAGATAGCCATCGCTGCTGATGATAAAGCCGGTGCCGAGACTCTGTTCGCGACGCGGACGCTGCTGTGGCGTTTCATCGAAAAAACGGTTGAAAAAATCATCCATGAAATTGTTGCCGAACGGGTTCTGCTGGCGATGCAGCTGCCGTTGCTTCGGCTTGATACGTTTGGCGGTGCGGATATTGACAACGGTGGGATTGAGCTTTTTAGCCAGCTCCACGAAATCGGGACTGATCGGTTTGGCAAGAACAGCTGTGGGAAGGGACCATGAGACAAACAGCATGACAACCAGACAACAGACAACTGCGGCAGTACGACGTGACATTGGGCAACCTCCTGAATACGTTGTATGAGATCCATTCATCGCGTAAGAGCGAAGAACAAGGGCGGGTCGCCGGACTTCGGCAACCCGCCCTGTCATACAAAATTATGCAGTCAACGGTAAAATGTCAACCCCTGACATGATGCGGAAACTAACCTTCTTTCAGTACATACCCCTGACCACGCACCGTATGGATCAGGCGGACGTCATGTCCACGGTCAATTTTCTTACGCAGGTAGTTGACATACACATCAATGATATTGGTGAAACTGTCAAACTCATAATCCCACACGTGGTCGGCAATCATTTTTCGGGAGAGCACGTTACCGGCATTGCGCACCAGATATGACAGCAAACCGTATTCCTTGGAGGTCAGATCGATGTCCTGGCCAGCACGGGTTACTTTGTGGGTAACCGGATCAAGCACCAGGTCGGCAAACACCAGGTGTGCGCCACGATCATAACTGCCGCGACGCAGCAGCGAACGAACGCGGGCGGTCAGTTCTTCAAACGCGAACGGCTTGGTGATGTAGTCGTCGGAACCGGCATCCAGCCCGGCAATGATGTCGTCGGTAGTGTTCTTGGCGGTCAGCATCAATACCGGAATATGATTATCCGCTTCGCGCAGCTCGCGCACCAATGTCAAGCCATCCTTTTTAGGAAGCATGACATCGGTTACCAACAGATCATACTTGCTTTCTTTCATCTTTTTCAGTCCATCATTGCCATCATGGGCAACAATAATTTCGTGCCCCTCTTCTTCCAGCCCTTTTTTTACAAATGTAGCTACTTTTTTGTCATCTTCCACAACCAGAATTCTCATAAGACCTTCTCCTCGTTTTTATATTCTACGGTAGTGATGCGCACTTAACGCAGCTGGTTTTCCATACGTCGCATGATATCGGACGCCGACTCCTCGATTGATTTATTGGTAACATTGATCACCATCCACTCGGGGTGGCGGCGGTATAACTTTTTGCACTCGCTCAATTCATCCTCCACCTGCTGGTATTCGGCATAACTTGAGCGCGTGCTCTGCCCCATGGTAATCAGGCGGTTCGTACGAATTTCTACCAGACGCTTCGGATCAATAATCAAGGCGACAATCCGGCTCTGATCAATTTGGAACAGCTCCTCGGGAGGATCAATCCCCTTGACCAGCGGCACATTGGCAACCTTGTACCCCTTATGTGCCAGATACATGGAGAGCGGTGTTTTTGAACAGCGGGAAACACCGACCAGCACCAGATCTGCCCGGTGCAGATAACGGGTTTCCTGACCATCATCATGCTTGACCGTAAAATTAACCGCCTCGACCCGTTTGTGGTAATCGGTATCAATGCGATGCAGCAACCCCGGCTTGGCCTGGGAGGTGGAACCAAGATAACGCGACAGGCTGTAGATCAGGCCACTCAGCAGATCAATGGTTACCAGCCCGTGTTCTTCCGCCATCCGCTCGACCGTTTCCGCCAGATGCGGATCGACCAGTGTATAGGCGATCAAACCCGGTTCGTGAAAGGCAACGTTGAGCGCTTCATGAATATCATCCTGATTGCGAATCTGACACAGACGCTGAATACGCACATCCTGTTCGTAAAACTGTGACAGAGCGGCGCGAATTACCCGCTCCGCTGTTTCACCGGTGGAATCGGAAACAACATAAATGATGCGATTCATTTTTTCTGTAGCCCCACACGCACTTAAGAAATGGCGTTAAGATACAATTTCTAATGAGGATTAAAATCCAGCGGTAATATTTTGTCAAGGTTTTTATTGCCAGCAGCAAACGAATCTGCTAACCTCTTGAACTTACATACTTATAGATTGGATGGTGACCGATGAATCAGCACTGGTTTGAAGTTTCATGCATAATTCCCGCACAACTTACCGATATTGTAGCAGAACAACTGGCAACTATTTCCGGCAGCGGCGTCTGCACCGAGAACCTGCAGGTTGATGCCTTTTCCCCCTCCGAAATTCCCCAGGCCCCGCTGATTTCCGTCAAATCCTATTTCCATGAAGCGCCGGAGAACAGTACCTACCTGGCCGAAATCGAACGTTTCCTGCAACAACTGGCAGAGAGAGAGCCGGATTTTCACTACGTAGCACCGACGGTAACCACCGTTAAGACCGAAGACTGGAGCAACAGCTGGAAAGTCAACTTCAAGCCACTCAGGGTCGGTAAACGGCTGTTGATCGTCCCGTCGTGGGAAGAGGTGCACCAGCAGGACGGTGATTGTGTGCTGCGCATTGATCCGGGCATGGCATTTGGAACCGGAGGACACGACACGACCCGGCTCTGCCTGGAACTGCTGGAAGAAATCATGGACAACTCACCAACCCTGACCGTTCCCTCGCTGCTTGACCTGGGAACCGGCTCGGGCATCCTGGCCATGGCTGCCGTCGGTCTGGGATGCGGCCAGGTATGGGCAGTGGACATCGACCCGGAAGCAGTGGAGGTCGCCCGTGAAAACATGGCCATCAACGAACTGGCCGATCAGATCCGCTGCGACACCACACCACTGGAATCCATGACCGGCAAGTTTGACATTATTCTGGCCAATATCCTGGCAGAAGAACTGGTTCGCCTCGCCCCGCAACTGATCGAACGGCTGGAGGAGGGGGGGCATCTGGTGCTCTCCGGCATACTGTCGGAAAAGGAAACCTTGGTACGGGACGGCTTCCACCCCTATCCGCTGACGTTCAAGGAAACACGCCACTCGGGAGAATGGGTGGCGCTGCATTACGTCAAGGTTGCCACTCCATGAGTGGCCGCCGGTTCATGATCCGGGCCCGCGCAATTAAAGACGGATATGCCACCTTTGATGGCGAACTTTTCAACCACATTGTCCGCGTTTTGCGCCTGACAACCGGTGAACGGCTGACACTGGTGGATGAACACGGTTCGGAGCACTACGGAATCATCGACCAGACCGGCCGGGATTGGGTGGTGGTGCGAATTGTCGCCACCCAGCAGGAAGTGGAACCGGAGTCTGCAGCGCCGCAGATCACCGTCTGCCAGGCGCTCCCCAAGGGAGACAAAATTGACTTCATCCTGCAGAAGGGAACCGAACTGGGGGTACACGATTTCCGTATTTTCGGTGGTACGCGCTCGATTGTTCGCCTGCGGGAAGAAAAGCAGGGCTCGCGGCTGGAACGCTGGAACCGGATCACGGCCGAAGCAAGCCGCCAATCGGGCCGCAGAGCGGTTCCCGGCGTCAGTTGGCACAACAATGCTGCGCAGCTCGCCACGTCCCTCAACCACCCGTTGCGACTGTTACTGTGGGAATCGGAGCACGAATCGCGCCTGAAGACACTTCTCGCCAACCTGCCCCAACCGGCCAGCATCTGTCTTGCCATCGGCCCTGAAGGCGGATTCGACCGGTCTGAGGCCGGGTTGTTGATTGCCAACGGTTTCCAACCGGTTACACTGGGAAAACGAATCATGCGCACCGAAACCGCAGCGCTTGCTACTGTCGCTATTTTACAGTATATATGGGGTGATATTTGAACCGGAGGAGAACGCGATGAAATGCCCGAAATGCGGATACAACAGTTTTGAAGACAACAATGCATGTCCCAAATGCGCCGCAGACCTGACCGGTTTCAAAGGAACATTCGGACTGACACCGCTCCTCTTTTCCCAGACCAACCGGATTGCCATGGCGCAGGAATTGATGAGTTCCCTGCAGTCAGAGGTGCATGGTGAAGAAGCAGAAGCGGCAACCGACATGTTTGCCTTTGACCTGCCGGATGATACGCCGGCAACTCCGGCCAACATCGCCGCCAATGATGATCCCTTCAACTTTGACGAGACCCCCCCGGCAGTCAGCGGGAGCAATGAGTTTTCATTTGATGACGAGCCAGCCAGTGCCGCGGATGATCCGTTTGCCTCACTTTTGGAATCGACCTCACAGGCGGAAAACGACCCGTTTGCCGGTTTGTCCGCCCCCCCACAACCGGCGCCGGTCGCACCACCGGCACCAAGCGCGGCAGGCGAATTCGATCTCAACAATTTTTCCTGGGACGACACACCGGCAGCTGCGCCGGCAGCCACAACCACTACCGCCAGCACGCCGATCGAGGATGATTTTGATTCACTGTTTGGCGACACTGACACTGCAGCCAAAAAGTAGTCTTCATCTGGCTACATTCTAACGTACCAAGGCCCGCTCTCTCCGTCCCCCTGTCCGATGAGCGGGCTTTGACATATCATCTCCGGAGCATCCCGTGTCGCAACGTATCAGCATACTTCCCGAAACCATCACCAATAAAATTGCCGCCGGTGAAGTGGTGGAACGCCCCGCTTCAGTCATCAAGGAATTGCTGGAAAACAGTCTGGATGCCGGCGCCAGCGAAATTTCCGTAGAGGTCGTGGCAGGCGGTCGCCGTCTGATCCGCATCAGCGACAATGGGCACGGCATGTCCCGGGACGACGCCCTGCTCTGCCTGGAACGGCATGCCACCAGCAAGATCCGTCAGGAAAGCGACCTGGACGGTATCCTGACCCTCGGCTTTCGCGGTGAAGCACTTCCCTCCATCGCCTCGGTATCACGATTCCGGCTGGCAACCCGTGAGCGGGAAAGCCTGGAAGGAGTGGAAATCAATGTTGAGGGTGGGAAGGTCCGCGACGTCAAAGCGTGCGGTATGGCGGTTGGAACGGTCATTTCCGTGGAACAACTCTTCTTCAACACCCCGGCCCGGCTCAAGTTCCTCAAAAGTGCCGAAACCGAAAACGGACATATCGCCGATGTGGTCACCCGCATGGCTGTCTCCCGCCCCGATGTCGCTTTCTCCCTGACCATGGACACCAAAGCGACCATCACCACCCACCGGGGTGACCTGTTGAGACGCCTGGGGCAGTGTGTAGGAAAAGAGAGCATCACCAGGTTGTACGAAGTGGCTGCTGACAGCGAACCGACCTCAATCCACGGCTATATTTCTTCGCCAATGCTGGCACGTTCCAACAACGCCGCACTCTACACCTACATTAACGGTCGTTTTGTACGTGACAAGGTGGTACAGCACGCCATCATGCAGGCCTACCGTGGTGTACTGGATCGTGGACGTTATCCGGTGGTGGCGCTCAACATTACCCTCCCGGCCGGTGAGGTTGATGTGAACGTCCATCCGACCAAGCATGAAGTACGCTTTCGCCGGCAGGGAGCGGTGCATGATTTCATTCAACAGGCGATCGAAGCGGTACTACGCAGTTCCCCCTGGCTGACTCCACGAGGGACGCCCCCATCAACGACAGTCCAACCGGCAGCCAACCAGGCCCATAAGGAGCGGGTCGCCGCAGCAGCCCAGACCTATCTGACGCTACCTCCCCGCTCTGATCAAAACCTTGACAGGCTCTCTGCTTCCCACATGGCTGAACAACGCACGCCCCCCCAGCCAGCCACTGTTCCGTCACCGTCCGGATTACAAGTTCCCCAGGCCGTCACGGTTGCCGAACCGCCCCAAACGTTTCAGCCGGATAACAGACCGACAAGTGTGCCCGGCTATTTTTCCCGTCTGGCCACCATCGGCCAGTTTCATGGCGAATATCTGCTCTGCCAGGCAGGGGAAGAGTTGGTGATCATTGATCAGCACGCGGCCAGCGAACGAGTTGCCTTTCAACGCCTGCGGCAACAGTTCCACCAGAGCGGTGTCGAACGCCAGACCCTGCTGTTTCCCGAGACTCTGGAGCTTTCCCACAGCGAAGTTGCAGCGGCAGAGCGCTTCCATGACCAGTTGTTGGCCTTCGGCTTCGAACTGGAGCCGTTCGGCGGGGGGACGCTGCTGATGACCGCTGTGCCGCATCTGGTGGCAGAGCGTGGCGCCGCCCAGCTATTACGGGATCTCATCAACGACCTTGAGAGCATGGGGAAGAGCGCCGCTTTTCAGGAAGCGGAGGATCGACTGCTGGCCCGCATCGCCTGTCATTCTGTGGTACGCGGTTTTCACCCCCTGGAAGAACGCCAGATCCGGGAATTGTTGCGTTCCATGGATGCCACCGATTTTGCCGCCAGCTGTCCCCACGGTCGCCCGGTTTCCCACGTAATAACACTGCACGAGCTGGAAAAGATCTTCAACCGGGTATGAGATCAATCACTCTAAATCCGGCAATTGAAAGCTACCATCTTCAGGAGAACCGATTCACTTCAAGCGAGAGGAGCACGCCATGAATTTCAACCACTTCAATCCCCAGGGAGACGCCATCATGGTGGACGTCAGTCACAAGCAGCCGACCATGCGCAGCGCGATTGCCGAGGCATTGGTACAGATGTCACCGGAACTTCTGGCGGACATCGGCACTGCTTCGATCGCCAAAGGAGACGTACTGGGGGTGGCGCGACTGGCAGGAATCCAGGCCGTCAAACGGACGCCGGAACTGATCCCCCTCTCCCACCCGCTTGCCATACACCATGTGAGTGTTGATTTTGCAAGCGAGGCAGAAACGGGCAGCATCAGAATCCGCTGTACCGTGCGGGCCTTTGAGCGCACCGGCGTGGAAATGGAAGCGATGACCGGCGCCGCAGTGACAGCACTGACCGTGTATGACATGTGCAAGGGGGCGGATAAGTCAATCCGGATCGGAACAATTCAACTGTTATTCAAGGAAGGGGGCAAAAGCGGTCTCTACCAACGGGAGGGGCAACCATGACAGCGATCACAGCGGCAATTCTGACCTTGAGTGATAAAGGGGCGCGGGGGGAACGGATTGATGAAAGCGGCCCGGGACTGGCGGCCTGGCTGGAAGAGCGGGGAGTTCCGACCGTGGCAAGCGAGATCATTCCCGATGAATTCGATCAGATCGTGGAGACACTCTGTAACTGGGCCGACCAGGATGTGGCCCAGCTGATCCTCACCACCGGTGGAACCGGGGTGTCACCACGGGATGTGACCCCCGAAGCGACAACCAAGCTCTGTCAGCGCATGATCCCCGGAATCGGAGAACTGATGCGTCTGAAAAGCCTGGAGATTACCCCCATGGCAGCGCTGTCACGCGCCTGTGCCGGTATCCGTAACCGGACCTTGATCATCAACCTTCCCGGCAGCCCCAAGGCAGCCAAGGAAAACCTGGCCGCGATCTGGCCGGTTATCGGTCATGCGGTGGAAAAGATCCGTGGCGGCCAGGAAGACTGCGCCGGCAAGTTCCGTTTATAGCGCCGCAGCCAGCACGTCGCGGGCATCATCCACAAAAATGAATTCCAGCTCTTCCCGCACATTTTCCGGGATATCCTCCAGATCATCGCGGTTGCGCGATGGCGCAATAATAGTGTGAACACCCGCCCGATGGGCTGCCAGCACCTTTTCCTTCAGGCCGCCGATCGCCAGGACCCGCCCGGTCAGCGTAATCTCGCCGGTCATGGCCACGTTACGCCGGGCCGCTTTATCCGTCAGAAGTGAAACCAGCGCCGTAACCATGGTGACGCCGGCTGATGGGCCATCCTTGGGAATCGCACCGGAAGGTACGTGGATGTGGATGGTGCGATTTTCAAAGGCCGACGCTTCAATGCCAAAATCAGCGGCATGCGCCTCGATGTAGGAGAGCGCCGCCCGCGCCGATTCCTTCATCACATCCCCCAGCGATCCGGTCAGAATCAGCTCCGCCTTGCCCGGCATGGAGGTCGCTTCCACAAAAAGAATATCCCCGCCAACTTCCGTCCAGGCCATGCCGGTGACCACACCGACCCGGTCTGCTTCTGCCGCAACTTCATTATGGTATTTACGGGCTCCCAGCAGTTCGGTCACAATTTCCGGGGTGATGATGCTGCGCGGTTCCTTGTTCTGGCTGATCTCTTTTGCCACCTTGCGACAGATCGTACCGATCGTGCGCTGCAGGCTGCGTACGCCGGCTTCGCGGGTATATTCGGTGATGATACGAATCACGGCATCATCACGGAACTCCAGCGGATGCGACGCCAGGCCGTTTTCTTCCGTCTCTCGCTTGATCAGGAAGTTACGGCTGATAAACAGTTTCTCTTCCGTGCTGTAGCCGGAGAGGCGAATGATCTCCATGCGATCCTTGAGTGGCCCCGGGATTGGATCGAGCTGATTGGCGGTGGTAATGAACATCACCTTTGACAGGTCAAAGGGGACATCCAGGTAATGATCCTGAAAAGAAAAATTCTGTTCCGGATCAAGCACTTCCAGCAAGGCACTGGAGGGGTCGCCCCGGAAGTCATGCCCCAGCTTGTCGATTTCATCCAGCATGAACACCGGATTATTGGAACCACAGCGGAACAGCTCCTTCATGATTCTCCCCGGCAGCGCGCCGATGTAGGTGCGGCGGTGACCACGGATTTCCGCTTCATCCCGCATCCCACCCAGGGAAATCCGCACAAACTTTCTCCCCAGCGAGCGGGCAATCGAGCGTCCCAGACTGGTCTTACCAACGCCGGGAGGGCCGACAAAGCAGAGCACCGGCCCTTTCATATCCGCTTTCAGTGAGCGCACCGCCAGGAATTCAAGGATGCGCTCCTTCACTTTTTTCAGGTTGTAATGATCTGCATTCAGGGTTTCTTCCGCCTTGGTAACATCCAGATTATCATCGGTGCCGATGTTCCACGGCATACCGGCCAGGTAATCCAGATAGGTGCGCGCCACATTATGTTCCGGTGAGGCTGGGTTGATCCGTTCCAGTCGTTTCAGTTCCTTATCGGCGACTT
Organism: Geobacteraceae bacterium; assembly: GCA_036732725.1. GTDB lineage: Bacteria > Desulfobacterota > Desulfuromonadia > Geobacterales > Pseudopelobacteraceae > CAIPTY01. The sequence continues at coordinate 45,582 of DAINBV010000012.1, forward strand.
TTTTGACTTCCGGCGGCAGCTTGGCATCATCGAGCTGGTGGCGTATTTCATCAAGATCAGGGTTCTTGGACTCATTTTCCCCCAACTCCTCCTGAATATGTTTCATCTGCTCCCGCAGAATATAGTCTTTCTGGTTTTTCCCAACCCGCCTGGTCACTTCGTTGGAAACCTCGTTTTTGACCTGCATCCGCTGGACTTCGTTGGTCAGGTGCACATACACCTTTTTCAACCGTTCCAGCGGATCGATGGTTTCCAGCAATTCCTGCTGCTGCGGGAGCGGAAGATTGACATACAGCGCCACCAGATCCGAGAGGCGCGCCGGGTTATCAATATAATCGATCATCTTCATGACATCATCGGGAAGCGGCTTGCCGTTGGAAAGGGATATTTTCAGCAGCGCATTCAGACTTTGCACCAACGCTTCCGACACCATGGTCTTTTCCGCAAATTCACGCACCAGCTCGCCATGCACCAGCGTACATGCCTCGATCGGCTCCGTTTCGATCACCCGCAGCCGGCTGAGCCCCTCCAGAGTCACCTTGAATCTTCCATCACCGATTTTCTTGATCTGGTTGACCCGGCAGAGGGTTCCAATGCTGTACGGCTCATTTGGATCCTGATCCGGAAGTTGCAGCAGGACACAGACCATTTTATCGTAATGATCCGCCTCAACAAACGGTTGCAATTCGCGATCATTAACAAACACCGGAAAGACCATATAGGGGAAGGGAACCATCTCCTTCTGGATAAACAGCGGTAACTTTTCAGGAATTTCAAGTGCGGTATGGGGCATTTTGTCTGTTCCTTTATGTACTGTTCTTCAAGACCTTTATATCAGGACATTATGCAGGAAAAATGCGTTCTCTGTTGACATGACAACACGTTCAGCAGGAGGTTCACCGTTCTCTACACCGGACGCCCTTGTCGTTCCTGCACTGCTACGACCTGAACAGGAACTTTCAAACCCGACAGGTCATGGTACAGCTGTGCTAAAAAACGGATCGTCACCAGCCGATGAATGGCGGCCTGGGTCAGACGATAGAGCCAACGACGGAGCAATGAGGGGCGCGAACTCCCCAGAAGCAGGGGGCAATAATCGGAGAGCTGCAACGAGACCTTGACCCCACCCGCCATCGTTTCAACCCCAAAGCGTACTTGACCGCGATGGCACTGCCGGCGTTGCACCAGCAGACCGCCGCAAATTCTGATCACCAGATCATCACCCTCACGAACTGCAGGGAGGAAGCTGATCAAGGGAGCTTTTTGATATCCTAACAAACGAAATTCAATACCACTTTCAGCGATGGCCGGACGAATGACCGACCATGTGGCGCTGCGCAGATACCCCAAATATCGTTCCAGCAAGATTACCGGTGTCAGATCACAGGCGATTTCGGCGGGAAACAATGACCATTGCACGGAAAAAATTGATGAATCTTCCAGCAGAACCTGCTGACACGCTATTTGCTGATGGCGACGATTCCCCATCGTTACCCTGCCTTGGCTACAACCGTTACGCCCATACTCGCTACCATCCCAGATCCAGCGAAAATCTGAAGAACGGAGCAGAATCAAGCCGCAGATCGGGGCGATTGCCATCATAAAAGCAAAGGGAGCGATCAAAGGCATACCCGGCAGCAGCGGTCAATTTGACCGGCTCGACCGGAAGATAGCTGACACCGCCCGAGATCTTGTAATCATTGTATTTGATCACCGAGGCTCCCACCAGGCTTTTGTTAACATCATATTCATCACTGGCAAAATCACCTGCCAAAAACAGCCGTAGCTGGCGGGAGGCAATGTACGTGATTGCCGGACGCGGCATAATCGCATCAAAACGCCACTGGGAGTTGGGCTGGTAACTGAAACCGAGTGCCGGAATAAAATTGCCGGCTTGATAGCCAATGCGGTACAGCAAACCGCCAATCAGGGTAAAGCCGTTATCAAAACCATATCCCCCCAGCGCCAGGAGCGGTATACGGAGTCTGCTTCCGCTTCCCCCGTCAAAATCACTGTTCAAGCCGGGAACAACGGTAAACGAGGCAAAGGCCTGTGACGAAAAACGGTAGCGGCTGCCAAGCTCAAGCGACACGGCATACAGATCATGTGGTAAGGCCACGCTTGATGGCGCCTCAATCTGCTTGAGCCCATAGCCGCCACCGATGCTGAAGCTTAAACGGTCATCCACATGCTGGTTGCGACTGAGCTTGAAACGATAATCGGTGATGGCTGCATCGGCAGTAGTGCCATGCAGCTCGGCTGCCGGCAAGAGCTGAATTGAGGCCGAAAGATCCCAGTTGCTGGCTGCCCGCACCGTTCGTTGCTCGGCTTTCGGTTCCTGTTCGGCGGCAAAAGCCGGGCGGATGGTTACTAACAACAGAAAGAACGCCATCAGAATGCGGTGATACCTGTCTGTACGGCACATACTATCCCCCTGTTGATTAATTTATTCCACTTCTATTTCCCGCACCCGCATTTCTTCGCCAGCCACGATTTGCAACCGGTAACTACCGCAGCGCTCACACGGCGCATACAGCGACGTAACGCCCATTTCAGCGCCACACTCCAGACAATGGGCCATCCCCGGCACACGAATGATATTCAAGCGCGCTCCCTCCAGGGAGGTTCCTATACTACACGCCTCAAAACAAAATTCAACCGCTTCCGGCACAATGGAACCAAGTTCACCAATTTCCACATCGACGGAAACTACCCGCTGCCCGCCGGCATGGCTCTGGCAGATTTCTATAATACCTTCGGTTATGGACATTTCATGCATGCTCATCTCCAAGCTGGTTAAGAAAACCTTACCACACCAAACTGCAGATAAAAAAAAGCCTGCGGGAACTCCCGCAGGCTTTTAGATCCGAAGCAAACTTCCGGATTAGTGTTTTTTCTCAGCAGCAGGTGCAGCAGCAGGAGCAGCAGCATCAGCAGGTTTTGCAGCATCAGCAGGAGCAGGAGCAGCAGCGCCTTTAGCTGACATAGGAGCCTGAACAGGTTTCGGAGCTTCTACAGCAGGAGCAGGAGCAGGAGCTTCTTCTTTCTTTTTGCAGCCAGCAGCAAAAGATGCAAGTGCAAGTACCAGAGCCAGGGAGATCAGTTTTTTCATTTTCATTCACCTCAAGTTTGATTTACCATTTAAACGCACAAAGCGTATGGTTCTTAAATAAGCAAATTGGGAATATACTCACGCTGAAGAGTTTGTCAATATATTTTTGAAATTTTGTGATTTTTTTAGTGTTTTTTCAGTAAAGCAATCATAGCCAGCGCCTGCTGAAACGTGTCGCCACCACCTTCCAGCCATTGGATGACAACCCCATGCCGTTCCAGACGCCGAAACCACTTGACCTGTTGCTTGCTGAAACTATGAATGGCGGCATTGAGCCCCGCCACCATCTGGTCATAGTCGACCAATCCCTGCAAATAACGACCAATCCAGCGGTATTCCAGACCGTAATAGTCAAGCCGCTCCCAGCCGACCCCCTGCTGATGCAGCCGCTGAACCTCCTCCACCATGCCGCATTCCAGCCGCTGCATTAATCGCAAGGTGATGCGCTGCTTCAACGCTTCCCGTTCCCAGCGGATACCGAAGACCAACGGTTTTAAACCATTGGGGGGCGAGAGCACTGCGTGCTGCCGCTCGGCATGGGCGATCTCAATGGCGCGCACGGTCCGGCTCCGTTCCAGCAGGTCGGTCGTATTGTGTTGCTGCGGCTTCAAGCTCTGCAGCAACTCCACCAACTGGAGATCGTCCTTATCCGCCAACTCTTCCCGCAGAGCCTGGTTGCAGGGAGCTTCAACCATGGCATAGCCGCGTAATACCGCATCCAGGTAGAGACCGGTCCCACCACACAAGATCGGCAAGCGCTGTCGGTTGCAAATCCCGTCAAAGGCACCATTGAACTGGCGCAGAAATTCAAACAGGCTGAATTCCTCCCCGGCAGCGCAGCAATCGATCAGGTGGTACGGCACGTTGCCATATTCGTGCAGGTCTTTGCCGGTGCCGATATCCATCCCCCGAAACACCTGGCGGGAATCGGCGGAGATAATCTCACCCTCCAGCTCACGCGCCAGCGCCACTGCCAGCCGGGTCTTTCCCGAGGCAGTCGCGCCAAGTACCGTCACCAGATTGTAATCGGTTACTGCCATAGCGGTCAGATTCATACGGTTCCAGACTCCCGGCAGCTACTCATGCCAAATAAAGCACTTGTGTCAAATTGCTCCGGCACTCTATAATGCCGTCCGGAGGATTGCATGGATATCAAACAGGCAACATTTATTAAAAGCGCTGTCAAGCCAAAGGACTTCCCGGAAACAACCTTACCGGAAGTCGCTTTCGTGGGGCGCTCCAACGTGGGTAAATCATCGTTGATCAACGTGCTGGCCAATCGCAAGGCACTGGTACGCACCAGTTCCACCCCCGGCCGCACCCAATTGATTAATTTTTTCGATATCAACGGCGCCCTGACCTTGGTTGATTTGCCCGGCTACGGCTATGCCAAGGTGCCGCCCGACCTGAAAAAACAATGGGGACCAATGATCGAGACCTACCTTGCCAGCCGCGACTGCCTGAAAGCGGTGGTAATTATTCTCGATATTCGCCGGGTTCCCTCGGAAGGGGATCTCAATATGCTGGGATGGCTGGAACGCTACGGCATTCAGCCGATCATCGTCCTGACAAAATGTGACAAACTCTCAAAAAATGAACGTTCACAACAAACGGCCCTGATTGCCAAAACCGTGCAACGGGATATCAACCTGATGCTCCCCTTTTCCGCTCTCTCCAAAGAGGGACGTGACCGGATCTGGCAGGAGATCGCCATGTATCTGGAGCTTCAGCCATGAGCCGCCAGCACTCCACCACCATGCCCGACATGCAAAAGCAGCATGACACCCGGCGCATACCGATTTCCAAAGTCGGCGTCAAGGACATCACCTATCCGATCGTCGTGATGGACAAGTGCCAGACTCTGCAACATACCATTGCCCGTGTCAATATGTATGTGGATCTCCCCCACCACTTCAAAGGGACCCACATGAGTCGCTTTGTGGAAATCCTCAACCGCCATCGCGAGCAGATTGCCCTGGACAAAATGGAAGATATCCTGCTGGAAATGAAGGACAAGCTCGGTTCCGACAGCGCCCATCTGGAGATCCAGTTCCCCTATTTTATCGACAAACAGGCGCCGGTGTCGGGCGCCCGCAGCCTGATGGAGTACGGGTGTGAGTTTTCAGCCTCCATGACCGATGCGCTCGATTTCGTACTGGGGATCAAAGTCCCTCTGACCTCACTCTGCCCCTGCAGTCGCGAGCTTTCCCGTTACGGCGCCCATAATCAACGCAGCGTCATGACCGTGCGGGTACGCTACACCGATTTCATCTGGATTGAAGACCTGGTGGAACTGATCGAACAGTGCGGCAGCAGTCCGCTCTACTCCCTGCTCAAGCGCGAGGATGAAAAATACGTTACCGAGCAGGCCTACGAGAATCCCCGCTTTGTAGAGGATATGGTGCGGGAGGCCTACTCACGCCTGGCGGCAATGGACAACATCACCTGGTTTTCGGTGGAGACGGAAAATTTCGAGTCAATCCACAATCATTCCGCCTATGCGGCAGTTGAACTGGATCGACGTCCCAACAGCTCCACTGCTCCGATTTCCGCAGCAAAGGAGCCGCGATCCCGATGAAACCGGTATTCATCATCGCTGCCGTCCCCCAGGAAACGGTACTGTTGGAACAAACCGCCTGCCATATCAATCGCAAACGCTCGGTCGGGTTTGAATATGTTGAGGCAACCCTGGGGAGCATTCCGGTGGCGATCTGCGTCAGCGGTGTCGGCAAGATCAACGCCGCCTCCGCCACCAGCGCCATGATCGAGAGGATCAAACCGAGGGTGGTAATTTCCACCGGCTGTGCCGGGGCATACCGCGGAAGCGGCCTATCAATCGGGAGTCTGGCGGTCGCCAGCCATGAATGCCTGGCGGATGAAGGGGTCCAAACCTCCCTGGAATGGCTCGACATGAGACAAATCGGCCTGCCAACCCTTACCCGCGGCATGACCAGCTACTACAACGAACTACCTTTGGCAAAACACGCGGCTGAAAAAGCGATGCAACTGGCCGACTATTACGGTGTCCCCCTGACCCGCGGCCGTTTTGTTACCGTTTCCACCTGTAGCGGAAGCGAACAACGCGGGGAGCAGCTGGCACGACAGTACGGCGCAATCTGCGAAAACATGGAGGGGGGGGCAGTGGCTCAAGTCTGTTTGCGCTACGGCATCGATTGCCTTGAAATCAGGGGGATCAGTAACCTGGTGGAAGAACGAAACATGAAAAACTGGGATATCCCGCGCGCCGTCGAAGCGGCCCAACGATTTGTCCTCAAATATATTGAAGAAATGGATCGCCCGGCGCAGTCAACCGCCCACAAGGTAACAACTGAATAATATTCGACCAAGTCCATTCCCAACGTTTCTTCGACACAAAAAAAACGCTGTGAAGTACAAGCTTCACAGCGTTTTTACCTTCAGACCGGAATTGCTAATTATTTATCAATTGTGAATTCAGCTCTTCTGTTTTTTGCCCAGGCTGCTTCGTCATGTCCCTCAACAGCTGGCTTTTCCTTGCCATAGCTGATGACAGAGAGACGGTCAGCTTTTACACCAAGGGTCAACAGGTACTGCAGGGCAGATTTTGCACGACGCTCACCAAGTGCCAGGTTGTATTCAGCAGAACCACGCTCATCGCAATGACCTTCAATTTTGATTTTTGCATCAGGAGTTGACTTCAACAGGATATCAGCATTTTTGGAGAGAACTTCACGGGCATCCTGACGCAGCTCTGATTTGTCAAAATCAAAGTAAACGGTTTCAAACGATGCGGCAGCAGGTGCTGCTTTGGCAGCCTGCTGTTCAACCGGCTTGGGAGCTTCTGCTTTTGGCTGTACAGCTTCCTGTGCAACCGGTTTCGGTGCTTCCGGCTTGGCTGGTTCCGGCTTTGGCTCAGCCTTGGTTACGGGTGCCGGTTCTTCTGCCTTGACAGCTTCCTTGTTGGCACAACCAGCTGCCAGTAAAGCTGCCATGCTGACTGCTGCGACGAGAGCTACGGTGGTTTTTTTCATACTCAATTCTCCTTCAAACGTTATTTTTGAGGCAAGTGCCTGTCTCAATTCAATTTCATTGGTGTGACTGGGCGAATTATACACAACAAATAGCGTTTTGCAATGGCTAATACATTTATTTTTGAATCAATTAATATATTGCAGAAAGTGGCAAGCTACATGAGCAGAGGATCGTGCTTGTCACCTCCCATCAGCAAATCTTCTTTACAGAACAGCTCTTTTTCAGGTAATACCGCCACAGGCTTTAGATTCAACTCAATACTCAATCGCACTCGCAAGGGGAATACCGTGGAAGAAACATTAAAGCAAAAAGTCAGCATGGTCAGCCTCGGCTGCCCCAAAAATCTGGTGGACGCCGAAGTCATGCTGGGAGTGCTGTCACAAAATAATTTTGAAATCACCACTGATGAAAAAGAAGCCGATATTATCATTGTCAACACCTGTTCTTTTATCAAGGAAGCCAAACAGGAGAGTATCGACGCCATCCTTGACCTGGCCGAACGCAAGCATGACGGGCATTGTCACACCCTGATCGTATCCGGTTGCCTGCCGCAACGCTACCAGGAAGAACTGGCTGCCGAACTCCCCGAAGTTGATATTTTCATAGGAACCGGCGACTACCCCCGGATTGCCGAAATAGTGGCAGAAAAAACCGGCACAACCGACCAACTCCGTTACATAGGGGATCCTGACTTCATTTACGACGAAAATTTGCCACGCCTGAACTCCTCCCCCTCCTGGTTTTCCTATCTCAAAATCGGTGAAGGGTGTTCCAACTGCTGTTCATACTGCATTATACCCAAGCTACGCGGTTCCTACCGCTCCCGCCCATTGGAGGCGCTGGTAGCAGAAGCGGAAAAGCTGGTCGGACGGGGAGTCAAGGAGATCAACCTGATTTCCCAGGACATTACCCGCTACGGCAGTGACTTTAATGATGGAACCACACTGGAAATGCTGGTCAGCCGCCTGACCAGGATTGAAGGTCTTGCCTGGATTCGTCTCCTGTACGCCTATCCGGATGGGATCAGCGACAATCTGATCCAGTTGATTCGCGACGAGCCGAAAGTGTGCAAATACCTCGACATTCCGATTCAGCACATTTCCGATCCGGTACTGACAGCCATGAAACGCCGCAGCACCGAGCAACAGATTCGTGATCTGGTGAGCAAGCTGCGCACGGAAATACCGGGCATTGCCCTGCGAACCTCGCTGATTGTCGGCTTTCCAGGAGAAACCCAGGACGACTTCGCCAAGTTGCTCCATTTTGTCGAGCAGACCCAGTTCGACCGCTTGGGCGTATTTTGTTATTCGCGGGAAGAAGGGACCTCGGCGGCCGAGATGCCGGATCAGGTCAGTGAACGGATCAAGCGGGAACGTTACCGCAAACTGATGCGCAGCCAGGCACGCCTTTCATTCCGCCGCAACCGGCTGTTGATCGGAACAACGGAACAGGTCGTGGTCGAAGGCTATTCGGAAGAAACCGAGTTACTCCTCAAAGGACGATCATCCCGCCAGGCACCGGACATCGACGGACAGGTGTATATCACATCCGGCAACGCCAACATCGGTGACATTGTGACCCTTAAAATCACCGACTCTTCCGATTATGACCTGATTGGAGAGATCGTCGATTGATGTAACAGCGGCGAGCAGGCAGCTTGCCGCTGCCCCGTAGAGCTGAGCTTGATTCCATGGAAGGTGAACCATGAAAGCCTCATCGTTTGCCATGTATCGTAATAATTACACGAGCCCTGCCGCCCGACGGGTGGTTTCTTACGCCCGCGGGCTCTCGTTCGGCTGGACGCTGATACTGCTGTTTTCCTGCTGGATCAGTTATCATGAGCACCATGCCACCCTCAATAAAATCGCTATCGCGGAAGCACGGGCAGCCATCGGACGCGACCTGCTCTACCGCCGTTGGGGAGCAATGCACGGTGGCGTGTATGTCCCCCCAACAGCCACAACACCACCCAACCCGTATCTCTCCCATATTCCATCCCGGGACCTCACCACGACTGACGGCAAAAAGCTAACCCTGATCAATCCCGCCTACATGACCCGCCAGGTCTATGAGCTTGCCCAGCAGAGCAAGACTCCGGTTGGGAATGGCCATCTGACCAGCCTGAAGCCGATTCGCCCTGAAAACGCTCCTGACCGCTGGGAAACGTCGGCATTGCAGAAATTTGAACGAGGCATCACCGAAGTCAGTGAGATTATCCAGCAGGATGGTCAGACATACATGCGGCTGATGAAACCGTTCAGCACCGAGCAATCGTGTCTCAAATGCCATGCCGACCAGGGTTACAAGGTTGGCGACATCCGTGGCGGGTTGAGTGTCACCATTCCGATCCAGCCACTGGTGGATGCGACACATGGGCAGATCTATGCCAGCGTGGGAAGTCATGGGTGTATCTGGCTGCTCGGCTTGCTGCTTGCCATTGCCGGCGCCGGAAAACTTTCCCGTAGCGCCCAGACACAACAGGAACTGACGGACGAGCTGTATCTGCAGGCCGAGCAGCTGGAGGAAGAGATTGCCGAGCGGCAACAGGCCCAGGAAGACCTGGCTGTCAAGCAACAGCAGCTGGAAGTACTGAACCGGGAGTTAACAGAACGAATTGCGACCACCGTTGTCGCCATGCGCCAAAAGGACCAGCTGCTGATTCAGCAGGGACGTCTGGCAGCCATGGGTGAAATGATCAACAATATCGCTCACCAATGGCGTCAACCGCTCAATAACGTCGGCCTGATCATCCAAAACCTGCAGCTTTCCCATCAAGACGGCAAGCTTTCTTCCCAGGAACTGGACTCCGGGGTTGAAAATGCCATGAAGACTATTGTCCACATGTCACGCACGATTGATGACTTCCGTAATTTTTTCCGGCAGGACAAGGAGAAAGTGCCGTTCCATGTGGACAGTATCGTGAGGCGCACCCTTGATTTTATCGCTGCCACACTGGAAAACAGGGGGATCCGGCTGACCTGCGAATGCGAACAGAATGTGGAAACAATCGGATTTCCCAATGAGTACAGCCAGGTACTGCTCAACATCATTGCCAATGCCCGCGATGTGCTGGTTGAACGCAACGTCAGCGACCCCTGGATTGATATTCGGGTACGGATGCACGGGGAGCGTTCACAGGTAACTATTCGGGATAACGGTGGCGGGATTGCCTATCAGATCATGCCGAAAATTTTTGATCCCTATTTCACCACCAAGGAACCTGACAAAGGATCCGGCATCGGGTTGTACATGTCAAAAATCATCATCGAACAGAACATGGGAGGGCAACTGACCGCCCACAACCTGTCGGACGGAGCCGAGTTTACCATAGAGCTTTGATTTTCGGCTTATTCCTGTTGCATTTACGCCATCCCTCTGGTACTCTTTTCCGCCTTTTTATCATTCGCACCATAGTCGTGAAAGGAAGTTTGTTAATCATGTTGAGAATATTTGACTACCTGTTTGGAATGTTTTCCAATGACCTGGCGATCGATCTCGGGACCGCCAATACACTGGTGTATCTGAAGGGAAAAGGGATTGTTGTCCGTGAACCATCGGTGGTGGCAGTGCAAAAAATGCCCAACGGCCAGCAAAAGGTTCTGAAAGTCGGATCAGAAGCGAAGCTGATGCTCGGTCGCACTCCCGGCTCCATTACCGCTATCCGTCCCATGAAGGACGGTGTGATCGCCGATTTCGACATCACCGAAGAAATGCTCCGTTATTTCATTCACAAAGTTCATAACCGTAAAACCCTGGTACGCCCCCGCATCGTGATCTGTGTTCCATCGGGGATTACCCAGGTTGAAAAACGCGCGGTCAAGGAATCGGCGGAATCAGCCGGAGCCCGCGAAGTCTACCTGATCGAGGAACCGATGGCGGCTGCCATTGGCGCCGGGCTCCCGATTACCGAGGCCTCGGGAAATATGATCGTTGACATTGGCGGCGGCACGACCGAAGTGGCGGTCATCTCCCTGGCCGGCATCGTCTACGCCCAGTCAACCCGTATGGGTGGAGACAAAATGGACGAAGCGATCGTGCAGTACATCCGCAAAAAATATAACCTGCAAATCGGCGAACGGATGGCGGAATCGATCAAAATTGATATCGGCGAAGCCTATCCCGGCCCGGAAACCTTGACCAAACAGGTCAAGGGGCGTGACCTGGTTTCCGGCATCCCCAAAACCATCGAAGTAAATTCCGACGAGATCCGTGAAGCGCTGAAGGAGTCGGTGAATGCCATCGTCGACACCGTACGGATCTGCCTGGAAAAAACCCCGCCAGAACTGGCAGCCGACATAGTGGACAAGGGAATTTTCCTGGCCGGTGGCGGCGCCGGCCTGCGCAACCTGGACATGCTGCTGCGTGAAGTAACCAAAGTTCCGGTTCTGATCGCCGAAAACCCGCTCGATTGCGTTGCGCTCGGCTCCGGCATGGTGCTGGATGAGCTCGACCTGCTCAAACGGGTTGCCATAACCTCGTAATTTATCCTATCCCGGAGAAACGGGATGCCTGCATAAACAACCATTTTCTTGCCAACAAGCAGGGAAAACAACTTCTATCTCACCAGCGGGGGGATCCATTCCGGTGTATCTCCCCTCCTTTCATGCTGACATCCCGAAGCCATGACACCATGCACACCCCAACCGTCGACATTGTAGTTCCTGTCTGGAACAACCCCTTTGAAACCCGCGCCTGCCTGGCCGCTCTGCTGGAACACTCACCAGACGCCCGCCTGATAATCGTTGCCAATGGAAGCAGCCGTGAAACGGAACTGATGCTGGAAGAATTTTCCGAAGCATTGGGAGAGCGCGGACTTTTCCTGATATCCGATCGCAATCTCGGCCTGGTTGCCGCGCTCAACCGCGGACTGGCCCGCTCCGACAGCGACCTTGCCATCATTGTTCACCCCATGACACTCGTCTCTACCGGCTGGCTGCAATGCTTGTTGACAGCTGCAGAGGCGCCCCAGGCCGGCATAGTTACCCCGATCTTTCACGGTGACGGCATGCCCCAGGTCACACCGCCGGTTAAGGGGTGCAGCCAGATGGAGACCTGTTCACTCTCATTTTCAGCACTGCTGTTGCAGGGAACGATGCGCATGCTGATCGGTGGTTTTGATGAGGGGTTGGATGGAGGAGAATGGTGCCTGGCCGATTACCGGCGACGGGGAGAGCAGGCCGGCTATCACAGTTACGTCACAGCAAAGGTCAACCTGTACTGCCGGGGGGATCAAAGTTTTGGCTTTGGCTCACTGCAACGCCGGCAGCAACAACGTGAAGCAAGCTCTCTCATATGCCAGCAACGGTGGGGGACAACCGAGGAACTGTGCCTCTATCCCGGAAAACAGGCCACGCCGGAGGAAATTGAAAAGCTGATCGAACAGGCACTGCCGGCCGCCCGGCAGGGAAACACGGTTATCCTGCTGCTGCACTGGCAGCAACATCGGGAGTGCTGCAAACGCGGCTGGCATGGGGTGCATACCGGCATTATCCTCTCCCGTCTCCCCCTGATCGGCGCACGGGATGCGCTCAAGCGAATCACTACCACCCCCACGCTCTGATTATTACATTTTTGCGTACATGCTTCGCGACAGATCCTGGCACAACCATGAAAATATTGCATAGCTGCCACAATTAGTCATGTAACAAATTATCATCATTACACATTGCATTTGGCATTATCTGTGCTTACACTATCTACGCTTGTCACCATAAAGCTGAAACCATCCCGTTTGATCTGCAGACAAATCATTACGGACGATTCATTTTATAGAGGTTGAAATGCATTCCATGACTACTCAAAAAAGCATCAATACAACGGCAAAGCCAAAAACAAAAGGTTTTACGTTGATAGAATTACTGGTAGCGCTGGTTATTGTCAGCATCAGTTTCATGGCCATCCTTCCTTTGCTCTGGAATACCATGAATGTGAACAAAACAACGGATCTTGGAGTAAAGGCTCGGGATTATGCCACTCAAAAAGTTGAAGATTTAATGTCCAGATCCCGTGGAGAAATTGACCCTCTTGTAGACAATACAGATAGAGAATTTAAAAGCAGTGGAGAGTACCTGTCTCTAAAAGGTGATGTGCTTACTTCTATAACTGACCCAAATAAAGTTTTTACACGTACTTGGGGCATAAAAGAAGTTCCAGGTGTTACTGTTGACCCCAAACCGGTAATTTTTACGTGTGTAGTCTCGTATACCTACAAAGGCCAAACTCGAACAAGGTCGTTTAGCACCTTGTGGAGCTTCTGATGTGTAAATCAAAGCGACTAAACAATTTAGGCTTCACGTTGATTGAGGTGATTATATCGCTGGCGTTCTTTGGCTTGCTCATGGGTGCCGTATATTCAACCTTTGGCATTATTGGTGATCAAGTAGCTAAAACTAGTACAGAAAATTTACTATCAGACAAAGGCCAGCGAATTTTAGCGTTCATGGAAGAAGACCTACGCATGATCGGACACCTGTTGCCAACAGAAGCACAAATTCCTATTTGCACGACCAACACACCACCTGGTTCAGCTTCCACCAATTCCAATCTGATAACATTTCAAAAAGGTACCGTTCCTTCCAACGCTAAGGATCCGGGTCCATATGATAAATTTACGTTTATTACATCGGAACCGGTTCGCATTAAAGAAAACACCACATCATGCATGACAGGTCAAAAAGATGCCGCAGGAACCATCCGCAGCGATTATTATTTGTCCACGATAGGAACAAACCAAAGATGTTCAAATGATGACACCATCAATTGTAATGATGATACAGCATGTGGTGCGGGTACATGTCAGATCCTTGCCAAGGTAGAGGTTGATGCAGGCTCTACTTGCTACGAGGATGAAATTGCAGCTGTCAGTGGTTCTGCCAATGGGCGCTCCTTTGTTACCTTTGAATTCGCAGACAAAGTGTTTTATTCACTAAAATCCATCGGAAATATCCTAACGGTGAATGAATCGCCAGACCGGCGTATCCAGGACAATGCTACCGTGTACAGCGTACGTCAGTACAGCTACCAAGTTGATACAACAGGTGGTAAACGGAATTTACGTCGCATCGGCTGGGATACGGATTGTGCAACAGCAGGCGACATGATTTCCAATCTGATCACAACGGCAGACACAGCAAATAAAGCTGGCGGAGTAGATGCTTTACAATTTGAGTTTACCAGTTATGACCAAAACGCTACCACCGCCAGCCAGTTAATTAATACAACAAAAGCAGTTCCGGAACCATCAAACCTGCGATACATAAAGATATGGTTACTGTTGAGAGCTGATAAGGCGGACAAAAACTATATAAATACCGATACCTATACGCTTGGCACGACAACATCCGGCTACTATGCTGACGGTTCAACACCGATCATAAAAGGTCCCTACAACGACAGCTACCGCAGAGTCCTTGTAAGTAAAATCGTGGAGGTAAGGAATCTTGCGCCCATATCGCATTAAAAACATTATTGATAATCAGCAGGGGATTGCCCTTATTTCAGCCCTACTGATTACACTTCTGTTGACACTTGTTGTTGTTGCACTTTCTTACCGGGTTGGAATGCTCAGCCTTGGAGCGCGAGACCATGTTATCAAAAGCCAGAGTATCTATACTGCGGAAGTAGGCCTAAACAAGGCACGCTATTTCCTCCACGCAGGTGATTGTGACCCGGGTAAGTTTGAAGCCTGTATCCCTGGGCTCAACTACAATTCTTTTGTCAACATCTCAACTGCTATCAAAGGTGTTTTTACAACAGCCACCAAACCGGGAAAAATTACGCTTGGTGGTGTTGACTTTGACTATGACAGTCCCGGTTCTCTCTCTGCTGACCTCAATACTTCCAACTACACTGTCTATGCAAAACGAAGTAATCTGGGGAAAGTGATCCATATCATGGCCGTTTCCTCACGACCTGGTTCAAAAGAGGGCGATATGACTCAGACTATTATTGATGCCGGGTTGTTGTATGACGATGAATGCAACGATTCAAAACAAAAAGGCGGAAGTGCTGCGCGAAAAGGAAAATATTGTAGCGATGTAACATCACTTACTGCGGCTAACAGATAGGAGGAGAATCATGAATTTTATAGGTAACAAATTACGCATACTGGCTATTGCAACAATAGCATTGCTCGTATCAGTTATTCCCTCATTGGCAACGGACAGAACCTTCAGCACCGGATCATATATTATCTCCGCTGATTCTTGCTGGCAACCAAATGGAGATACAAAGAACACAACCAATGCCATTGGCTGTGACACAAATACGAATGATCAGTCGATTTTTCAGGTATACGGCTTATTATACGCTTTGCTAGACACCGGCGACCAACCTGACAAATGCGAAAATAATGATGGTTCCATGCCACAACAAAAAGCCATGCTCGGGTATTGCAAACAAGTCAAAGTATACTGGGTAATAAAAGCCGACAAGGCATCACCACATGATGTGGATTTACAGTTAACAACCATTGATACTGCCATAAATCCGATTGTATCGATCTATAATAGCGCAAAAACAGGAGCCGGCAATTCAACGCAGGCGGTAAATTACCGCGGTGGCCCATTTGTCATTGATGCCAATGGTATAACAGACGCAGAGTTTGCCACTATTAAAACAAAATTTCCCGCAGTAAAGATCCATAAAGCAAATATAGGCTTTTCGGGTAATGTCGATAAGGTTTTGATTGGGAAACCACCTAAAATTGGTGTGTTGAGCGAGGGCAATAGTGATGTTCTTGAGGATTATATTCGTGCAGCAGGACAATTTGCCTGGAAAGGAGTTGTTTTCCAGTATGTCGGTGCGCGGGATATTATCGCCGGATGTCTACAAGATCCTATTCCTGCCACTTGCCTAGCCAGAAATGCAACCAAAGCGAATGCTAATAAAATTACCGTGCCATTTCAATTGCTCTGGGCACCGCATTGGGAAATTGAGAACAAGTGGACTGGCGAAAGCACAACACCATCTGCTGCAGACCAAACATCTGTCGTTGCCGAAATCAGGGCTTTCCTTGAAAGGGGTAATTCAGGATTCTTTGAATGTGCCTCAATCGGTAGTTTGGAAGCGTCGCATTCGGTTACAGATATTGGGATGAGTGTTTCAGCCGGCACGGGGGGATTTCTTGTTTCAAACACAAAAACAGTACCCCGCCTTGAAGTAAACAAGGGCTGTTTTAAAGGCTACAACAACCCAAACTCAAAAGACTGTACCAGCAATTATATCGTGCCGGAGGCAGTACCGTTTTGGCTGACACAATGTGGCGGATGGGACTACAAGCCGACAAGTGGCCTGATAGATAGTATGCGCCCAGTGTATAACACTACAACACCGGCGAACTCCTATACTTATTTAACAACCAAAATGGCAAACGATTCGGGTACAACTGTGGATGACCGATATGTCGGCACACAGATGACACGTTTTCTCCATGATGATTCTACCAAGCTGAACACCGCTTACACCGATGGTACTGATCATTATCACGTATATGACTATCTAGTCGGCGGTAGAATTAACGGGTCGCCCACCCAGGGATACCTGATTTATTTCCCTGGCCATAAATATATTTCCTGCAAGAACAGCACAACATTTGCGTATCCGCCGTCACGTACACTTGAAATTTCATTCGACGCCATAACTCCTGTAAAGGATCCCCTGTTGAGCGGCATCGTTCCTGAAAATAGCATCATATATGCCGAGATTGTACATGCAAATTGTACACAAGGAAGCACCTGTCCCAAAATCAGTTATAATTTGACGACCAAATCAGGAACAAGATCAGCAGACACCTGGGTTGACGCAAGTGCTGAATTTGCTACCTACAACACCGTAACAAACAAGCTGGAAGGGGTCTTTTTTACCAGTGCATTTGCCGAAGCAACTCTAACCTCACTTTTGGTAAGTGATATTTATGTGACCTATGATAGCAATACAAATAATACAAAACTGTCAAGTATCGTTGATGTGACAGATGCATCTGCAACAATCACGCTGTGCACACCTCCGTCCCCCGGAGATAGTACGACGCCATCATCTGTAACAGTCAACTGTTCATCAAGTGGTGTCGTACCGAACTCCATCAATTTACAATTTGATGGCAACGTTGATGTTGGAACCCGTCTGATCAATATAACCGCAAAAACCAGCACCGGTTCTGCTGTCGGAACCTATGACTTGTCAACCAACACCGGATCAGGCGCTACAAGTGCGGGAGGAGTTACCCTTGATTTAAGTACCGCAAGCTATGATGCACTTGCCTTTACGTTAAAAAATGTAAAAATGTACCCGACAGCAAGCTGTGCAGCTGTTAGTTTAACAGATTTTAGTGCTGATTTTCCCGGCGGGTCAACCAAACTAACGCAGGTAACCAATACAACCACCAGTAAGACACTCTGTTCACCTGGTGTTACCTCGCCGGCCAGCTGTACTTCGGTGGCTGCAACGTCATCAGCCGGAACGATTACTATCGCAACGGAGCTTCAATTCAAAGAACGCTATGTTGATGATTACCTTAAAAATACAGCCAGTGACTCTGAAATCACACTGTCAATAAAATACAGCTGCGGCAGCGGTTGCAGTGGAACAGTTAGTAATAAATATAAGCCAAAAACCACAAACACAGGTAATCCGACTGGAAACTTGACCGATACTGATACATATCTTCGTATTGATTCAAGAACCGCATATTTTGGTACAGGTGACAACAGATACATTCTGAAAGATATTTTTCTGACTAATAAAAATTCTTCCAAGACGGTTACGATAACTGAAGTAAGTGTGACCTTTGCGGATCATAAGGAAGGCAGTATTTTTACTACTCAGAAGTTATATAAGTTGCGCGATACGACGAACAATGCGGATATTGTTTCTGATAGCAACGGAAAAGCATCAGTAGCGTCCTGGACCGGTAAAAGCTATGAAATCAAGAACGGCTCAAGTGGCGGTGGTTCAACCACTTGGAGCTATAGCATGAGTGCCGGGACATGCAATTACTATCTTGGTCCTTATTTAAGTTATTGCGATATTAACTGGTCAGGTTCAAATACCTGCGGTGTGAAATATGTTCTTAATACATTTTTGGCTCTCAAGTATCAATCAACAACAGCAGAATTTTCAAAAACCCAACCACTTCTAAAAGATGGCATTGTCTATTCCAGCAGTTTTGATTACCCCAGTTATCGCGGGCATCTTAAGATGAAGAAATTGCCGACAGGCTCTCAAACAGCTACAACGCTTGTATGGGATGCGGCTTCCGCCATGCCAACAGCGGGTACGAGTGGATTTCCGTCTGCTCCTTTGAGCTCTACCGATACAAGTTCGCCTCGCTATATTTTCACAAACCTGCCTGATGCTGTGCCCGACTCATCGACCGGTTTTATTACGCCAATCAAATTTGATCCTGTCTCTTTTGCAGCGCTTGACAGTACCACCAAGGCCTCATTTAAAACGGCTATTCAGGCTAGTTCTGATAACGATGCCAAGGTAACCATCAATACGGTACGAGGTAGAAAAAATGCATCAACACAGGATATTTACACCGGAACTGCAA
Organism: Geobacteraceae bacterium; assembly: GCA_036732725.1. Taxonomy (GTDB): domain Bacteria; phylum Desulfobacterota; class Desulfuromonadia; order Geobacterales; family Pseudopelobacteraceae; genus CAIPTY01. The sequence goes on from DAINBV010000012.1 coordinate 64,256, forward strand.
ATTGTAGCACCGGCACAGCTGACGGTACTATTGACACAGATGGTTGCGCAGAAGATTCAAAGCGTTTGTGGGCAATAGAGAACTCTACACCGGTGTTAAAAGTCAAATCTAAACATATAGAAGCGACTACAACGACTGCCATAACCACTGGGCGAGACCGTCGGGATCGATTCCTGTTTGTTGGTGCTGATGATGGCATGTTGCACGCTTTCTGGGCAGGCTCATTCAACGCAACGACACAGAGTTATCCTGATACCGCTTCTGGCAAAGGTACTGGCAAAGAGACATGGGCATATATCCCGTCAGCTCTACTTAGTAATTTAAAAAATCAGCCATTTAACCCAGATCCTGCCAATGAAAGCTCTTTTGAGCCAAAAGTAAAAGTCGATGGTTCGCCAGCCATGAATGATTTTCTATACTGTGCTGCAAAAGATCTGGTCGGCAATTGCAGTTCATGGAAATGGCGAACCATTCTGGTAGGAACAGCTACTGACAATACGGTTAACAAGGGAATTGTTTTTGCTTTGGATGTTTCCGATCCATATTCTCCAAAGATCATGTGGGAAAAAACATACAACAAAACATCCGACTCTACCTGTAAGGGAACGTCAAGAAACTGTAATATGGGATACTCAAAAGGCGTTGCGATCGGTACAGCACAGATTGGTACCGAAATGAAAGACTACGTCTTTTTAACATCCAGTTGGATCTATAAGAAAAAAGCTATTGTTGATGGTTCAGGCAAGACGACCGGCTATTCACTTTGCACCACCGATACCACTGGTTGTACGTTTGGAATTAGTGGCTATGCGCTGGATATTTTTACCGGTGACGTAAAATGGGAAACGTCTTTACCTTATACAGCCGATTCCGTAAACATCAATGATCCACCCGCCTCTCCTGCGCTTATGGATCGCGATAACAATGGTACTGTTGACTATGCAATTTTTGGAGATATGCAGGGTAGATTGTGGGCATTACGAACAACTGATGGCACAAACCTCACTGGAGCAAATCCGGTATACCAAATTAAAAAACTTGATGCCACTACCGGTAAAGATACGACTGTAAATGCAAACTCATCCGAGCCAATTGCTGCGCCGGTAGCAATCAGTAAAGATTTGATAGTACTTGCAACCGGTGGAGCTGATTATGCTCTTGATACTCAAAAATATCGTGTCGAAGTAGTGCGTTTAAGTAATACGGGCGCAACGAAAGATAAAGACAGTAGTGGTAATGACATGATGACCGTAATTACTGATGCCGGTGAAAAAATTTGGGCGCAACCGGCAATAGCTAACAATAATAAAGTTCTTATAGGTACTGCAAAAAGCTATTACTCGAATCAGACGGTATCTTCATTACAGAGTACCGGTAGAATTATCCAGATCAACTTGAGAGAAACTCGCGCTGCTGGTACGACGTCGAATGTCAAGTATGCTGGAGGTACAAATACCGCTGATCAATGGTTTACTGGCGGCTTTGTTGGCGGTTTTGACCTTGATAAGGGGCAGGCTGTGATCGGAACACTCAAACCCTCAAAAGATTCTTCAGGCACAACTACAGACATGATCCTATTAGGTGAAATAAGTACAACAAGTGGCGCAACTGGCAAGGTGAATCCCTACAAAATTTTGTGGTGGAGAAAATTGTGAGAAACATAAACGGATTTACATTGGTAGAATTGCTGGTAGTAATTGCCATCATGGCTATTGTGGCTGGTTTAGCTTCGCCGCCTTTGCTTGAGATGTACCGAAAAAGCAAAATAGAGGATCGTGCCAGTACATTACAAGAAACGTTTAAATGGGCTCAGGTTCAGGCTGTTAAACGAGGTGAGGCAGAAATCAATACCGATCCTGCAAAGTGTACCGATGCGACTCGAACCGATGGGACAGGCGCTATCATAAAACAAAAATATTATATAGCCTTAAACCCCACAACCAATGCATACAAGATCGTACAATGGCGCGATGCAAACTGCAATAATCTCAAAGAGGATACAACAACACCGAGCGAGTTTTCCGTTCTTCAGGAAGGCTCGCTCGGTGAGTCGTACTTTGGTATTACCGGTACAGTGAATCTGACCGCTTGTGACAATGCAGGGACAAGAACATCTGGTTCAGGAGTAATGCCTAATTTTACCGCGTCTACTTGTCCAAGCGGGATAGCAATTTTTAGCGGATATCAATGTTCAAGCCTTAACGGCAAAGGGTTCGTAGATGCGATGAAATATTCAGCCGCGTATATTACAAATGGAAAAGCCAACTATGCCGTTGCACTAAATCCTGCTGGCATTACAACGCTTTGTCTCTGGAATGGTACTGGTTGGCAATTTGTACGTTAAATTTGAAACCGCCTGAAGCAATGACCGCCTATTCAAAAACGTTCCGTATGCATATATGAGCTGTATTTGTAAAGAAATTACCCCCGCAAGCTGACCACCGTAGCACCATCACGCCCTTCATAGGCATCCCCTGGCCGGCAGGAATCGACCAGGGGATGCCGCTCCAGAAATTCCCGCACCGCATCACGCAAGCGCCCCGTGCCGAGTCCATGAATCACCCGAACTTCACGCATTCCCGCAAGTGCCGCCTGATTGAGAAACGGCTCCAGCCGCTCCAGCGCCTCATCAACCCGCAAGCCGATCAGCTTGATCTCGCGGGCATCACTCTCCCCCGCATCCAACTGCCAGCCACGGCTATTGCTCGGCTGTGGGGCACTTCTTTTTTTCTTCTCCGGCACAGCCTTAGATGGCGCCGACAGATCGGCCAGCGTGACCTCAAGCTCCATGCGCCCTGCCCTGACACGAACCTTCCCCTGTTTTTCCTGTTGCTGTACCACCACCCCGCTACAATTGAGCGAACGGATAAAAACCGCATCTCCCGGTTTGACAACGGTAAGCGGCGTTTGATCCCGCTCCTGTTCCTGACGGGGGGTAAGCTCTTCCGCCAACTGCTGCTGGGCGGAGCGCAACCGATCAACAGTCTCAGCCCGATGTTCCCGCTTGTACTCCTCCAGCAGTTCGTTCATCTGACGACGACTGGAGGCAATCAACTCGCGGGCCTCCTGCCACCCTTTTTCCCTCGCCTCGCGGCGTGCTGTTTCGATGCTAGCGGCACGTTCTTCCACATCACGCCGGGCAACGGCCAGTTCATGCTGCTGCCGTTCCAGATCTCTGGCGCTGCTGGCCAGTTCGTCCCGTTTGCGGTGTAGCTCCGCCAGCAAGGCGGTAAACTCTTCCCCGGCCGAACCGAGCAACTGACGGGCATAGGCGATTACCCGCTCGGGCATCCCATAACGCACGGCAATGTCAATGGCATGGGAATGCCCCGGTTCACCGCTGATCAAACGGTACAGCGGGGTGTAACTGGCAGCATCGTATTCCATGCCGGCATTGATCATGCCGGGAGAGCGATGCACAAAACCGATGATTTCCGACAAATGGGTTGTGGCAACCACCAACGCCCCGTTATTCTTCAACTCATGCAGTACACTGCAGGCGATGGCTGCCCCCTGGTGCGGTTCGGTTCCCGCCCCCAGTTCATCCAGCAGCACCAACGACCTCCCGCCGGCCTGGCCGATGATTTTGGCCACCCGCGCCACATGGGCCGAAAACGTGGAGAGACTCTGTTCGATCGATTGCTCGTCACCAATATCAACCAACAGAGTATCCAGGAGCGGAAAGACCGACCGGGCACCGTTGGCGGGAACCGGCAGACCGCACAGCGCCATGACCGTCAGGATACCGGCGGTTTTAAGGGCAATGGTTTTACCACCGGCATTGGGACCGGTAATCACCATCACTCTCCCCGCTTCCCCCAACTGCAAATTGAGCTGTTCCACCTGTGGCAATATTTTCTGGCGCTGGAGCATCAACAACTGGGGATGGCGCGCTCCATCCAACAGCAGCTCGGCTGAATCCCGAACCTGCGCGTTTTCCAAACCGTACTGATCGGCAAAGAGAGCTACCGAAGCAAGATAATCAACAGTCACCAAGGTTTCAAAACAGCCGTTGATGGCATCACTATCCTCCCGCAGCCAGGCGGAAAGTTGGCGCAATATCCTGATTTCCTCGCTCTTTTCCTCAGCCGCCAGATTTTCCAGTTCATTGACAAAGGGGATAATTTCCAACGGCTCCATAAAGGCGGTTTCACCGGATGAGGAGACATCATGCACCACCCCCTTGACCATACCTTTAGAATCCATTCGTACCGGAATGACCCAGCGGCCGCCCCGTTGGGTGATAAAGTCTTCCTGTAGAAAGATTTCAATATCGTTGGCACGCACGATTTCCTCGATCTTCTTGCGAATCCGGGCCGCCAGGGAGCGCTTTGCCCGGCGGATTTCCTTAAGTGCCGAAGAAGCGCCGTCTTTGATGCTCCCATCGCTATCAATGGAGGCAATCAACGGTTCCAGCAGATCCGCAAAGGGGATCAGCGCCGGTTCCAGCGCTTTCAGCAGCGGCAGGTCGTTGCGCGGGGTAAGCTGGCGGTGGAGTGAGGCAAACAGTTGCAACGGTGGAATAAAGGTCAGCAATTCATGCGTGGTCAGCAATGCGCCCTGGGGGCGCAGCCGCTCCAACAGCGGCCGGATATCATCAAACTGCTCCAGCCGCAGGGCGATTCCGAGACGTGCCAGACCACGCAGTTCCGCAATCCGGCCACTTACTCGTTCTATCTCTTCGACCATGTGGTACGGGATGGTTGCCAGCAGCCGCTCGGCGGTCACATCGCTGTGGCACTGTCCGGCGATGGCATGCAATATTTTATCAAATTCAAGCCGTTTCAGGGTTTCCTGATCTATCATGATTCCTTCTGGCTGCTGCGCCGTCGCCGGCGAGCCTTCTGTTTTTTTAGTTTTTCAATCCGTTTCATTTCCGGTGTCACAATTCCCTGCAAAGCTTCCAGCTGTTCCAGCAGCTGGCGGCGCGCCAGGAAACGATTGATCGACTGACTCCGCTCCCGCGAGGCACTGACGGTGATACCGCTCGGAATGTGGGTCAATTGTACGCAGGTGGAGGTCTTGTTGACATGCTGGCCGCCATTGCCGGATGAACGGACAAAGACCTCCTTGAGATCCTCCTCCCGCACCTCCAGCTCAGCCATCTTATGCGACAGCCAGCGGTTTTTTTCATCACTTACGGCAAACTCAGGCATGCGATCTCCCCCGATGCCGTTCTGCTGACGGCGGGCCACTCTACACAACAGCACATTTTTTTCCAACCACATTCAGCGTTGTCGAAGCCGGGCGGACATGGTATGTTTGCCCCTATCATATTTTAGCAAGGATGTCGACTGTGCATGCTTCATTTCTGCAACGTTTCTGGGTCACCTTTTCCTGCCATGTCGTTGGTTTCTATGCATCCACACTCAATCATTTCCGATCCAAGGGAGCGGAGCATATCCCGTCCCACGGCGGCGTGCTGTTTACCTCCAATCACATATCCGCCTACGAAACCATATTTCTCCCCTGGGCGGTGATCAGACACCATCCGCTGCAGATGCTCTGGGCTCCGGCCAAGGAAGAGCTGTTTACCAACACGTTCCAGCGACTGATCTACTCATCATGGGGCGCCTTTCCGGTGCGCCGCAAGCGGGACATGAAGGCCAACCGGACCATTAACGACCTGTTGCGCGATCAGAAGGTCATGCTGTTCCCTGAAGGGACACGTCACAAGGATGGCCGGCTCGGACCGGGAAACCGGGGGGTGGGGAAAATCATCTACGACACCCGCCCGACGGTTATCCCGACCGCCCTGGTCGGGCTGAATCACTGGAAATTCCCCGGTTTCGGGCAGCAGGCGCTGGTTCGTTTCGGTACTCCGCTTGATTTCAGCGATCTGTACCAGTTGGAAGATTGCAAGGAAACTCATATTTTGATTGTGTCACGAGTCATGGAGGCGATTGCCGCGCTCCTGAAAGAAGAGGGGGCGTACTGTGGGGAAATCTGATCAGGTGGAGATATTCTCCGACGGTGCCTGTAGCGGCAATCCGGGACCCGGAGGTTATGGGGCGATACTCCGCTGTTGCGGCAAGGAAAAGGAGTTGAGCGGCGGCGCGGCGCTGACCACCAATAACCGGATGGAACTGTCGGGAGTAATCGAGGCGCTGCGGTGCCTGACCCGCCCCTGCCGCGTAACCGTAACCACCGATTCCCAGTATGTGGTCAAAGGGATGACGGAATGGATTAGCGGTTGGCAACGTAAGGGGTGGCAGAACAGCAAGAAGGAACCGGTGGTGAACCGCGATCTGTGGGAAGCGTTGCTGGAAGCAGCACGCCCCCACACCATCTCCTGGAACTGGGTACGCGGGCATGCCGGACATGCCGAAAACGAGCGCTGCGACCAGCTGGCACGGGAAGCAATACCAAGCGGAAAATAAGTAGTTCTCACGCTATTGCTTGACGCTTGTGGCTCATTCGCTTAAAATCCCACAATTCGCACAAATTCAGATTCGGGAGAACCGTGATCCAATGAAGCAGATAGTTGCCATCATCCTTGCAGCGGGTAAGGGCACCCGCATGAAATCCAACCTTGCCAAGGTGCTGCACCCGCTGGCAGGTCAGCCGATGCTGTCCTGGCCGCTTTCAGTGGCACGCGCCAGCGGGGCCACCAGAACCGTGGTGGTAGTGGGACATCAGGCGGAGAGTGTCAGCAACTATTGTGCTTCCTATGCCGACGTAGCGACGGCAATCCAGGAGCAGCAACTGGGAACCGGTCATGCGGTGGCATCCGCCCGTCAGGCATTTGCCGAGCATCAGGGGACAGTGCTGATCCTGTGTGGTGACACCCCGCTCCTGACCACAGCCACCATCGCCAAACTGCTGGAGATCCATCGCGAACAGCGGGCTGTTCTGTCGGTACTCACCGCCACCATGCCCGACCCTACCGGCTATGGGCGCATTGTGCGGGATCAGGCCGGTCATGTTGCCCGGATCGTTGAGCAGAAAGACGCCACCCCGGCCGAGCGCGAAATTGCTGAAATCAACAGCGGCATCTACTGCATGGAAGCTGATTTCCTGCGTGACAACATCGATTCTCTTGACAACAACAACTCCCAGGGGGAGTTTTACCTGACCGACCTGGTATCGCTTGCCATTGCCAAGGGACACACCTGTTGCGCTCTCTGCAGCGATGATGCCGATGAAATCATGGGGGTCAATGACCGGCTTCAACTGGCACAAGCCGGCAGCATCCTGCGTCAGCGCATCAACCGCAACCACCTGCTGGCCGGCGTGACACTGGTTGATCCCGCCACCACCTACATTGACGCCGGTGCAACCATCGGCAACGACACCACCATAGCCCCCAACTGTCATATCAGCGCCGATACGGTGATCGGCAGCGGCTGCAACATTGAAACCGGGGTCGTGATCACCAGTTGCACCATTGGCGACGGTTGCCATATCAAGGCCGGTTCGATCCTGGAAGGTTCGACGATCCACCGTCAGGTTGCCATTGGCCCCATGGCGCACCTGCGACCTGGTACGGTGCTGCACGATCACGTCAAGATCGGCAACTTTGTGGAAACCAAAAAGATTGTTATGGCAGCCGGTTCAAAGGCATCGCACCTGACCTATCTGGGGGATGCGGAGATCGGATCCCAGGTCAATATCGGTTGCGGAACCATTACCTGCAATTACGATGGTGTCAATAAACACAAGACCGTGATCGGCGACGATGTATTCATCGGCAGCGATGTACAACTGGTGGCGCCAGTGACCATCGGCCGCAATTCGCTGGTTGCAGCCGGAACCACCGTAACGGTTGACGTTCCGCCCGACTCACTGGCCCTTTCCCGGGTACCGCAAATCAACAAAGAGGGATGGCGCTTGAAACAGAAGGGGAAATGAGAGAGGTCGTGACCGACTACGAACATTGCATAGCGGAAAATCCGTTGGTGTTGATTGTCGAGGATGACCACGGCTCTGCCGAGCTGATGACCAGCGTGCTGCAGGAGGTGGGAATTCTCTGCCAAACCGTGGCACGAGGGCGTGCGGCGCTGACGTGGTTGAACGAGGTTACCCCAGCCTTGATCATTCTTGATTACTCACTCCCCGACATGACTGCTGCCGTGTTTGTCCAGCACATGCGGGAGTCGGGGAAAGACATTCCCTTTATCATGGTCACCGCACACGATGATTCCAATCTGGCGGTACAGATGATGAAAATCGGCGCCTGCGACTACCTGCTCAAAGAGTCAGCGTTCCTTGAACGCTTGCCGGCGGTGGTCACCCGGGTGCTGCACGAAGTGGAAACCCGCGAACGTTTGCGGCGCACGGAAGAATCCCTGCGTCAAAGCGAAGCTCGCCTGGTACGTGCCCAGAAGATTGCCGGCATGGGAAGCTGGGAATGGAACATCAAGAACGGCGAAATTTACTGGTCCGACGAGCTGTTCCGTATTTTCGGACTTGAACCGCTATCCCAGCGAGCGATCACCATGGATTGGCTGTTCAGCCTGATCAATCCAACCGATCTTCCAGCTTTCAAAAAAGTCATGTTTGCCACCGCCAAGAACGGCACCCCGTTTAATATTGTCTATCGCGTCAACTCCAAGACCGAAGGGGAAATCGTCGTCAACAGCCAGGGGGAGGTTGAGTGCGGTCCCGATGGGAAACCGTTACTGGTCTCGGCCACTACGCTCGACATTACCGCCCGGATCCGCGCCGAAAGCGAAATTCAGCAACTGATCAACTACGACACCCTGACCGGCCTTCCCAACCGCAGCCTGTTGCATGACCGCCTGAAACTGGCAATTGCCCAGGCCGCCCGTGAAAACCTGTTGTTGGGAGTATTGATTCTTGATCTGGATCGTTTCAAAGACATCAATGACACCCTTGGTCACCGCATTGGAGACAAACTCCTCAAGACCGTTGCCAAGCGGCTCTCTGCCTGTGTACGTGAGAGTGATACCCTGGCGAGAATCGGTGGCGATGAATTTGTCGCCATTCTGGTGGGGGTACACCATTTAGATGGTATTACCACCGTTGCCAAGAAGGTTTTGGCGCTGATTTCCGAACCGGCCTATATCGAGGAGCATGAGATCTACACCTCCGGCAGCATCGGCATTGCCGTCTATCCGGTGGATGGCGATGATAGTCACACCTTGATCAAGCATGCAGACCTTGCCATGTATCAGGCTAAGGAACTGGATCGCAACAATTTCCAGTTTTTCTCCCGTGACATGAATATCAAGATGCTGGAGCGGATGATGCTGGAAAACTCCATGCGCAAGGCACTGGAGCGGGAGGAATTTTTTCTGGTCTACCAGCCGCAGGTCGATGTGCGCAGCGGCAGAATCACCGGCATGGAAGCGCTCCTACGCTGGCAGCACCCCGATCTTGGCCTGTTATCACCCGACAAGTTCATCTATCTGGCGGAAGAAACCGGCTTTATCATCCCGATTGGTGAGTGGGTGCTGCGCACCGCCTGTAACCAGAACAAGGAATGGCAGAATCAGGGGTTCCCGCCAGTGCGTATGGCGGTCAACCTGTCTGCCAAACAGTTTGTACAAAAGCAGCTTGACGAGTCGATCGCTGCCATTTTGATGGAATCAGGACTGGATCCCCAGTGGCTGGAGCTGGAAATAACCGAAAGCGCCATCATGAAAGATGCCGAGCAGAACGCCGAGATGCTGCGCAAGTTCAGGGAGATGGGGGCAAGCATCGCCATTGACGACTTCGGCACCGGTTACTCATCATTGTCGTATTTGAAGCACTTCCCGATTACCCGGCTCAAAATCGACCGCTCCTTTGTGCGCGACATCACCTCCAACCCGGATGACGCCGCCATCGCCGAGATTATTATTGCCATGGCACAGACACTGAAACTGGAAGTAATTGCCGAAGGGGTCGAGACCCGCTCGCAACTGGAATTTTTGTCATTCAACAACTGTGTCGAGATGCAGGGTTTTCTGTTCAGCCGCCCGGTACCGGCAGCAGAATTCACCCGCTTTTTTCAGCAGGGGTTGAAATACTAACTCCGCCTACCTTAACTGTAATACCCGCCGACTGGTTTTCGCACAGAGCTCCGCCACCAACTCCCGTTCAACCCCCTTGATCTCCGCAATTGCTTGAACCGTCTCCACCAGCCAGGCCGGTTGATTGGGAAGCCCCCGGTATCTCCGGGGTGGCAGATCCGGTGCATCGGTTTCGACCACCAGACACTCCAAGGGCAATTCCCGGACGAGACGAGCAGGACGCCAGGCATTATCACGGGTAATGCTGGCGGCAATTGAAATCACGAAATTGAGCTTGATAAACTCCCGCGCCATTTCCAGGGAACCGGAATAGGCGTGCATGATTCCCCCCACCCGATCCCCCTGTTCTTCCTTCAAAATCTGCAGCGTGCGCTGAAATGCGTGACGGCAATGGATCAAAACCGGTTTACGGTGCAGAACCGCCAGTCGCAATTGCCGGCGAAAGGCAGTTTCCTGCAGCTCCAGCGAAACCTGGTAGGAAGGATCAAGACCGATTTCACCGACCGCAACGCAGGATGACATTCGATCCGCTAGACACTCCAGTACATGATCATTGAGACAATCGCTGTGCATCGGATGCACGCCATAGGCCGGCATGACGCCCTCATACCGGGCAGCTACTGCGGCAATCCGATCCCAATGATCGGGATGCACCCCCGGCACCACAAACTGCGTCACCCCGGCAGCACGGGCATCGGCCATGATGGTCGCCAGACGTGATTGAAGCGGCTCAAGGTCGAGGTGGCAATGGGTATCAATCATGATTCAGCTCAATGCTTGCGAAGCGTCGATCAGGACAACCGGTACGCCAAAGGCTTTTTCAAACAGATCTTTTTTGGTAGTGCCACCGAACAGCTCAACGGAAATGTCGCCATCGCCGGCAACTGTAATCGTACAGCGCGCAGGAGTAACAACCGTGGAAAGTGACGTAACCGCGGAACTGCGTCGGCGATCGAGTCCGTCGGCAAGCCTCAGGATGCCACCCAGCTGCGCCACCCGCTTCTGGTCGTTTTCCGGCAAGGCATTGAAGCTATCGTGTTTGCGTTTGGGGAGTGCTTTACGATGGTAGCGAGCAAGCTGGGCAATAATCTCCCGCTCCGCCGGAGTGAATCCGTAGAGATCGGCATGGCGAATCAGGTGGTAAGAATGTTTATGATGGCTGCTGTAGGCGATGAAATAACCGACATCATGCAGGATTGAGGCGGCTTCCAAAAGTTTGCGATCTCCTTTGGAAATGGCAAAAGGAGTGGCAACGGTATCAAAGAGTGCCAGCGCCAGATGTGACACCTGTAGTGCGTGCTGTTCATCGCAACGGCATGAGCGAGCAAATTCCAGCGCCGCTTCACGCCACGAGGAGATCCTGGCGCCGTGTGGCATGAGCTGGTGTTTCTCCATTGCCTTGACAATCAACCCTTCCCTGATCCCCCGTTCATTCACCAGAATCTGGTTGGCGCCACAGTACTGCATCAGTTCGTCCACCACCCCGATCCCCGCCACGATGATATCCGCACGATCGGCATTCAGGCCGGGGATCAGCCGCCGCTCCTTGAGCTCCTTACGCGACAGCATGGATAGGATATGCACGACCTCCGAGCGGAGCAGCTGATAGCCATGCACCGACGGATAGTTGGCCCCCCGCATATTCATCACCATGGCGCCAAGCGCTGTGACCGTTCCGCCGGAGCCGATCATGGTCAGCATCGGCAAGCTGTGGCGAAAATGTTTTTTGAGCGTATCACGCACATGACGCTGCAATTTTTTCAGTTCGGCCGGGGTTGGCGGATCGTGACGGATAAATTGTTCCGTCATGACAACCGCACCAAGGTCAAGAGAGTAGCATTCCTCGATATGGTTACCAAGCGCCGTGGTAATTTCCAGACTGCCGCCACCGATATCGAACACGGCATAGCGCTTGTATTCCATGTCAAAGTGCCGCTGGGCCGAGATCATGGCCAGTTCCGCTTCTTCCAGGCCGCTGATCACCCGGATCGGATGACCAAGTTTGTGTGAAAGTTCCATCAGCAACTGCTCGCCGTTGCGGGCGCTCCGCATGGCGCTGGTTGCAATCGCCTCAACCGCCACGACTTTCATCCCTTCGATCAAACGCCTGAATCGCCCGGCAACCTCCAGCGCCCGCTGCGCAGCCTCGTCCGTAATAACACCGCTCTGCAGCAGGTTTTCTCCCAGCCGGACACTGCTTTTTTCATCGTCAAGAACCTTGAAACCACCTTTGGAATCAGATTCAACAATGATACAACGGATAGAATTGGTTCCAATATCGATTGCTGCCAGGCGCTGTGATTTCACCGGCGGTCTCCTTGCGCTTGAGATCTTCATACTTGGGCTGAGAAGTATACAACATATTCAAGATGCCGTCATCGTGCAAGGAACAGGTGCCAATTTGCCCCGCCAGCAGATACCGAATAGCCTCAACAGCACTCCCGGATAACCGGATGTAAGAAATACAACTCAGATGAAATAATGTTGACAAATAGCAACGCTTGCTTTAACAATTTTTTGCTTTGTTGCGTATTGAAATGCCCTTTTAGTAAGTTAGACGTTATTTTTTTGCACGTTGTAAGTTTACCAACCATCAATTCCCGCATGGTAATGAGTGAAGGTACTGATCCCGTTTGGGAGCATGTCAGAAAATATTTCGTTTAAGCACTTATCCTGAGCAGTCAGGATAAGGCTATTCTTAACACAGGAGGGTTTAGTAATGGAACAGTATGCAGTAATGTTTGCCCTGGTTTGTGCCGCCGCAGCCGTGGCGTATGGATTGTTCACGGCTCAGTGGATCCTGGGGCTCCCTCAGGGGAATGAGCGGATGAAACAGATCGCCGCCGCGATCCAGGAAGGCGCTGGCGCCTACATGAAGCGTCAGTACACCATCATCGCCATGGTCGGTGTGGTCATGTTCATTGCTCTTTTTGCAACCCTGGGTGTCAAAACAGCTGTCGGCTTTGCAGTCGGTGCAATTTTTTCCGGTTTGACCGGTTTTATCGGCATGTTCGTATCGGTGCGCGCCAACGTACGTACCACGGAAGCTGCCAAGAGCGGTATTGTTACAGCGCTGAACGTCGCTTTCAAAGGTGGCGCCATCACCGGCATGCTGGTGGTTGGTCTCGGCCTGCTGGGTGTTGCCGGTTACTATCTGATTCTGCAGAAACTGATGCCGGGCGCACCGATCAAAGAAGTCGTCAGCCAGCTGGTCGGCCTCGGTTTCGGTGGTTCGCTGATCTCGATCTTTGCCCGTCTCGGTGGCGGTATCTTTACCAAGGGCGCTGACGTCGGCGCCGACTTGGTCGGTAAGGTC
>DAINBV010000013.1:0-32539 GCA_036732725.1 Geobacteraceae bacterium
CAATCCACCTACCCAACTCACCACCACAACGCTCTCATCACCGCTTCCGGTTCACAACCGATCACCTGCATCACTGTCCGTACCGGACCTTTCAACAAAATTTCCGAACGTCCGAAAATGACATAACCTACTGATTTATAACAAATCGACTCTCGAAAAATCCCATTTTTTATGCTGTGGCGGTCACCGGCACCTTTAACTTCTTCGTCTTTTCCAGCAACATGCTGCGAAGTTTTACTATGGTCTGGTTGAGCAACACCTTCTGATCGTTGGTCAACGTTGCGCAGTCCAACAGATAGATCCGATCATAAAACTGATCCACAAACGTCAGATCTACCGGCGCTCCGATCGGCTTTGGTTTTGCGGGTTTTTTCCTCAGTTCACCTACGGTAAGACCGCTCTCCTTGTATTTGGTGTAGAGAGCTGTCATCTTTTCCGGACTCTTTTGACGGGCTATCAGGGCAAGGATAACACGACCTGCCCTGGGTTCATTACGGCAATCATCCTTCACAGCATCGGGCAATTTATTGAGAGATAGAATCTCGGAAAGAGTCGAATCGGATTTGCTTGTCAAAGAACTTGCGCGGCTGTTCAGGATCAGGCTGCAGATCCGCAATGTTCAGGTCATACAACTTCCCCTTTTCATAGGTTGCTGCTGTCGTATCTGACATGATGTATCTCCTGTAAAATCAAGTAGTCAAAAACCAAAAGCGGGACATCACACATTCATTCAAACTGCCGCCATTAATCAATCACCTGCAACGACTTCACACTGATCTTGTAACTTTTGAGTTACCTGCATGGCTTTTAATTGTGGCGAATCCGCCATAATTGAAATTTATCGAAACCTGAAACCATTTCACCGCAGAGGGCACAGAGGAAAACAGAGGAAAACCACCAGCAGGAAAACGTTCGAATTACCCTTAAAATCCATGTGTTTGCTATCTTGATCTTATCTTCAAAGATTCAAGGCGACGTACAAAAAAGGCCGCTCAACCGGCATTATTCCCGGTTCAGCGGCCTTTGCTATCGTCTGTTGATTCCTTCCATCTTATCCCCACATCCAACCATCCCATAAAAGCAGGAAAATTATTTCTAACGTACTAAAAGTGCCTCACCCTACTCCGGCAAGCTACAGATGTCAATGAGTTACGACGCAAACAGGACTTATCCAACCTACCTACGCCTTCCGCAAACGTATTCCCACTGATCTGCAACACATCATCTGTGCTGCTGAGATTAAAAAGACACTTAAGAGCCATACCTACAGTTCTGCAAATAGCCTATTCCTTACGATGTAAGGCCAGATACTCGCGGGCAGGTAGTTGTCCGCCTCGATATTCTTCTTTCCCATCAGTTGCCCGGTCAGCTCCGGGGTGGCCAGCATGCCCCCCGTTGGTCACTGCTGCCACTGATTCAACGTGGTGCAAATGATTGCGAAATAGCCCGGTTCCCGCACAACCTCCTGATATCCCGGAACCGCTCCCACCCACTTACCCAATCGGACGTTGCGTTCCCGGGTGAGATACAGGGTGGGCAAACCCATAAGCGCCGGTCCGTCCATGCCGGCTGTGGTAACGCCAATTTGCCCCACCAGTCCGTGGCGACAGCGCAACTCTTCAAACAGCTGCAGTTGAGCCCGGCGCATGTCCGGTCCCTGGAAGAGCGGTTCTTTCCAGCACAGGGTCAGGTTGACTGCGCTTGGCGGAACAAACTCCTGAGGAACGTTGTCGCCGAAAAAGATCGGTGTGAGCCCGGCATTCACTACCAGTTCAGAAAGCTGACGCAACTCATCGAAACAGGTATTACGCTGGGCATGGTGGTCACCCGTTCGAACCCAAAGCAGTACCTTCTGTCCCGGTTTCCCTCCCACCTTGCCATCAATCCATGACCGTAAGGAAGCCGATGGCGATTCGTTTCCCAGGAATGCTGCGCGTAGGGTGCGCTGTGCCACTGTCGCGTCAGCACGAAACGCCCCGGCAATGATATGAGTCAGATGCTTGGGGCTCGCCGGACGAGGCCGATAGGAGCAAATGGATCCTGCCAACCCGGCATCGACAAGGAATCGTCTGGCTTGCACTTCCTGGGCAGCGCCAGGTCTGATCTGAATCGTAAGGCCGGCAAACAGTGCCGCCGCAGTCAGGTACCACCCTTCGCCAAACGAAAAGCCGGGATCGGCATGGAAAGTATAGGCACGGTTCCGCTCCAGGATGATGTGCCTGGCGGCTTTTCCGGCAACTTCAGCTCTGCGGGCAAACTCTCTCGCTTTGGCCGCATCAAGTAGCCGGGCAAAACGTGCGGCCGCCACTGCCGCATCTTCGGCAGTACCGACGATCTCTTCGACACGCTGCCAGCCGTCTTCACAATCTTCTAATGTGGGCGCCCGCTGTGAACCGCGCGACAGCTGCCCGGCACCATAGCGCGCATCTTCTGCCCGGGCCGCAAAAGCCTGAACCAGCACCCAATGGAGCGACGCGACCTCCCGGCTCTCCTCCACATCGTCCAGCGCCCTTGTGGCCAACAGAACAACCTGCTCCAACCGGGAGCGATAATCATCGCGTACACCAGGCAAATGCAGCGTTCCCTGCAGCGCGGCGGCCTCTGCCAAAAGAGCGATGGCCTTTCGTATGAGCTCCCCGCTCTCAGTTTCGTTACCCGAAACATTGTCCAGATAGCCACCCATCAGGTTGTCACATCCCGAAACCCGGTGCCCTTCAGCCAGACACCCCTCATTCATCTCACTCATCATTGCGCCAACTGCATAATCTGGTTGAGCCGGGCGCAGCATTCGGCAAAAAGGGAATCGTCAAGGCGCTTGAGCGGGTGTGGCGCACCATTGCGGATGCGCCAGTCAAAGGACTTGGGCTGGTGACAGAGGACATAGCTGGTTTTGCCGGCTTTTTTACCCTTGGCAAGACCGATGGCAACGGCAAAGGGGTTGTCGGCGTTATATTCCGCTGTGGTCATGGAAAGGCCGATTACCAGGGATGTGCGCTCGTTAAAAGACTTTGGCGAGATAACCAGAAAGGGGTGAATATCCCGCATTTCGTTGCCTGCCTGCGGGTTGCAGTTTATCCAGATGATATCCTGCCGATCAGGAACCCACGGCTGCTTGCCGCCCGGCACCATCTTGAGCGGCTTTACCATTTTTCCGCACCCAACGGTTCAGCGGCCATTGCTTCGCCGCCATGTTTTGCCGGGTCAAACAGAGCCAGTCGCTGTTCAAGGGTCAGCTCCAACCCGTCAACCGGCGTGATGGTGACACTGCCGTCATCAACGGAGACCCGCACCATCTGGTCAGGGTGCAGATGCGCTGCTTTCGCCACATTGGCCGGTAAGCGAACCCCCAGGTTGTTACCCCATTTTTTTATGCCAAGCACGGCTTCTACATGTGCCATAATCAACTCCCCTGATTTCGTTTAAACACAGTATAAACATTCAGCAGTCATTCGTCAATTCTGATGGTTGCAAAATTCAGCTAAGCTATCAGGTGGAGTAGGATCTTGTTGTGGTGAGTATCAATCGATTATCTTTTTACCAGATATGCTATCGAGGACTTCCATGAGCCTCCTCTTGGCCTTGTGTTCTCTCCTCAACTCGCTAAGCAGGCTCTGCCATTCGGATGTGCGATTCTGATCTTGGAATACCTTGCACATGCGCCGCAGATAACCAGCGGCCTCCTCGTAAGCTTTCGGTTTGACCTGACCAATCAGGCTGTCCACAACGGCCCGCCAGATGTCGATGGCAATTTGGGGGTGGGTGTTGTCGACTGCCCCTGCAACAGTCTTGTCCGTTTCCCATCCCCAGCGTTTGGTTTTCCTCAGATTTTGGTATAAAGCAACCACATCATCGAAGCGCTCTTCCAGAATAGCTATATCGATAAGCATATCAAGGTTCGGAAACCGTTCATATCGCTCTGACGACTTATTACGAGGCCGCAGCACCTCTGGTTTCGGCAGGGGCCAGACGGTACTCTTGCCGCCATTAACCGGTTCGGGACGTTGACCGGTCTCAAGGTACTTAAGAACACACCCCCTAACCACCGGCCAGACATTGGCCTTCTCCGCAGCTTTCCTCAGGTCCGAGTAGGTCTTACGGGAGGCACGCTCAAAAAAATCTTCTGCCAGGTAGGCGGCAACCAGATCATACTTTTTATCATTTTCAGCCATCTGTCGCAGCCGATTCTGCAGTTCTGTGGCAATGCCCGGAGCATTCTCCACAGTGCGTTCAAAGCCCCGGATGCACCACTGTCGCGCCTTTTCTTTTTCACCGGCAGCCAACAGAGTGTCGACGAATTTTGCGTAGCACCGGCAGGCATCCGCTTCCTTTTCAAGCAGAGGGATAATCTTTTCCGGCGTGCCGCTCCGCTCATAGACATCGAGAAGCATATTCACAACCTTATTCCGACGGTATGTGTCGGAGAAATCCGCGGAAGCAGGTTTGTTCATGGATTTCAGGCGAGTTTCAAGATCTTCCGACACTTCATGCCAATGGGCCCGGGTGTATTGTTTACTCTCCAGGATCTTTCCGCCTGAATCCAGCAGGGAGTATTCGTCTGCCAGTGCCCGGTCGATCACCCACAACAGCTGCTCTGCCGGAGTCATGGAAGAGAGCGGCACAGCTTGCAGCACGACCTCCAGACATTCAGCAATCGCTGTAGCCGTTTCGCCCTCATCGTGGGACTGTTCCACCTGTTCGTTGCCTCTGGTCCAAAGTTCCTCCCCCAGCTGAATCACCGCATCAGCATGACCGCTGGCGAGAAGCGCCTGCAACTGCGCCTGCACATGGGAGTAGTCGGGGATATTTCCTTCACCTTTCCATGAGTTGTACCAGGCTGGCTCTGAGGTAATAGTTCTGATCTCCCGCCGCAAGGAACTTACAACTTTATCGACCCGCCCCGATGCAAGCTGTTCCTTTTCCAGTATTCCCCGTTCTATTTCCGGATAGTGGGCCGTAAGCTCCAGTATCATCGTTATCAGTTTATTCTTCTCCATCCCCTCAAGGATTTTCTGCACCTGCGTATTGCCAAGTTTCTCCGATTTGAAGGATTCTGACACAAATTCCGGCTCTTCAGCCTCATCCTGCCAATCATCTTCGTCCGCATAATCGTCCTCGCAGTCGTCGAAAAGGGCATGGTAGAGATCATCTCCATTCTTTAGCAGGGGGATTTCTTTGTTCCGTTTCACCTGTTCCGCCGCCGACAACACGACGGCGACCGCATGTTTGCACGGCCCCCAGTTGTAGGGACAGGTGCAGGAGTAGTCGAAATCACCTCCGTCATAGAGGCAGACCGACGTCGCATATAGCTCACTCCCCGACACCCATGCCGCTACGGTTCCATCCTCCAGGCGAGAAAGTTCTTTAACATGCCGGATGTACGACTGGCCGCGACTGAATATTTTCGTGCCAGCCCACTGTTTCAAGTCTTCAAGGGTCAGATTCCGCAGCAATGCGCTGATTGTTTCCATAAATACTCTCCAAAAAGATTCAACTGTTACTGCCGGTTAAGTTCCTGAATATCTTCCAGACGCCCATCCTTGCTTTTTATCAGCATAATTACCTCGTCAGAGAAAAAGTATTCCTGTTATAGCCGCCATTCCTTGCGATGCTCTGCCAGATACTGTTGTGCAGGCCAGAGGTCACGATCCGGTGGCGGAATGATACCGCGACCGGAGAGAGTCAGCAGAAAACCGGGGACGTTGGGATTGGCGGCAATCTGCCGGGAGGTGATGACGCCGTAGTTTTCCGACACACCCATCATCCCCTCATCAAAATCCCAGTGGCAGAGCTTGCAGAGCGCCATGCCGTTGCGGATGTCGTCGTTCTGGCTTCTGCACCACGGGACAATATGGGCGGCATCCACCACGGTGTGCTGTTCCGGTGTGATGATCCGAACTCCGCACAGGGCGCAGCGGTGGTCATAGGCTTTCACCACGATCCGGCGGTAGCCCTGATCACGGGCCGCTGAACGATAGTTGTCCGCCTCGATAATTTCCCTCACCAGCGGCAGATGGGATTTTTCTTCCAGCATCCGGCTGTAGTCAAACGCCTCGCGGTTGATGACCGATTGTTCTCGCAGCAGCACCGCGGCCTCCGGTGAGAAGCAGGACTGCAGCAGCGCTTCCCGCAACGCCTCCCGCCCCTCCCCGCTCTGCATGACCCGGAACAGTCCTTCGTCCAGCTTGGCGCCCAGGGTGTGCTTGCGCAGATAGGTAACGGAAGAGGTGTTATTGATGATCGCCGGAGTGATGGTTGTGCCCGGTTGCGGCACAAGCTGCCAGAACGGTTCCCGGTCGAGACGGGAGAAGGGAAAGGCGATGCTGCTGGTCTGTCCCAGCGGAATGATCCGCCGCCAGTAGAGGTTGAACAGTTCGTTCAACTCCACCAGATCGCCGCTAACGGCGATGAACGGTGTAGTAATGACGCCACGGTGTACCAGATCCAGCACCGCCAGCAACAGGAGCGGCTTGTGTGGGGCCTGTTGCTTAGTGGTCTCGGTGAATACTGCATTTGGTGCCCTGCGCAGATGAGCAAACTGACGTAGGTAGGTAGCAAGCCCGGTCATAAGGTTTCCCAGTATTGAGCTTTCTTGGGCATGATCCAGCGTACGCCGCCGCGCGGGTCTTCCGTATCACCCGAGTAACGGGGGATCAGGTGGACATGCAGGTGCATGACCGTTTGACCGGCGGCAGCACCATCGTTGATGCCAATGTTAAAACCGTCGGGCACGGATAAACTCCCCACCTTACCAATAGTGAGCTGGGAAGGATTTTCCTCCTCCCTTTCGAAAAGGGAGGTCGGGAGGGATTTCAGTTTTTCCCGCATTTCTGCCAGCAGATCAAACATTGCCGCTTGTTCTTCTTTTGTTGCTTCAAAGAACGAGGCGATATGGCGTTTCGGGATGATCAAAGTGTGCCCAGGAGTAACGGGGTATCCGTCGTAGATGGCCATGGCGTGGCTATTGGACAAGAATATTTTGGAGTTGTCCAGAGTACAGAAGGGGCAGTATTCCAACTGTTTCACCTCCAGTAACGGGCAAAGCAGTGCTCTCCGGGAGAGCTAATTTTCAGGAGTTAATGCTCGTGATCATGGTGGTCTTGGGTTTGCCTAGGGCTTGTGGATAATGGAGTCGCGATCCTTCTGCGCTCAACACTGTTTGCCATCAGCGGCAGTTGTTCGGTAAAACCGAACAACTGCATTTTCATCCAGTTCGCCATCCTCAAAAACATGCTTGATATGTTCGCTGATTGTTCCCTTGGCCTTGCCGAACAGCTCGCCAAGCTGTTTCTGTGACAGCCAGAGAGTTTCAGGCTCCAGCATGACATCTATCTTGGTGCGGCCATCCTCGCTGAGGTAAATCAGGAATTGGCTGGTTTCATTTTTCATAGGGCGGTTCTCCAGCTTCTATAAATCTGATGTAAACCTGTATTTAACTCCCACTTCACCCATTTATTCAAAATACCGCCATCAATAAGTCAGCTGCAACGACTTCACACTGATCTTGTAACTTTTGAGTTACCTGCCTGGCTTTTAATTGTGGCAAATCCACCAGAATTGAAATTATCGAAACCTGAAAGCATTTCACCGCAGAGGGCACAGAGTAACGCTGAGGAAAACCAGCAGCGGGAAAACGTTCGAATTACCCTTATAAATCCATGCGTTTGCTATCTTGATTATCCTCAAAGAATCAAAAAGGCCGCTCAACCGGCATTATTCCCGGTTAAGCGGCCTTTGCTATCGTCTGTTGATTCCTTCCATCTCATCCCCACATCCATATCATCCCCTGAAAAGCAGGAAGTTCGTTCACGAAATCATGAAAAATGATTTCCAACTTACTAAAAGTGCCTCACCCTACTCCGGTAAGCTACAGATGTCAATGAGTTACGACGCAAACCGGGCGTATTCCAACCTACCCACGCAACGCCCTCATCACCTTTTCCGATTCACAACCGATCACCTGCAACACTGTCCGTACCAGACCTTTCAGCCCCATTTCCGAACGTTCGGAAATGGCTTAACTAATTTATTTATAACAAAACAGCTCTCTAAATATGCCGTTTTTTATGACTGTGACGGTTACTGAGCTGCCTCCACTCCACTGAAACAGTACACCGGGCGTTACTTTTCGACATGCTGCGTCTGGCCGCCTTTTTTATCCTGCAAAAACGGTTCTCCACGAAGTACACGAATAAACACTAAGTACGACAAGATTACCTTTTAGGTGCATACCATGCGTGCTTGTAACGTCTTGCTTTTTCGTGAAACTTCGTGTCCTTAGTGGATCAAAAGGACATAGTTACGGCGTAACCAAGTTACGGGCATAGATAAATAACTCTGCTATTACGTTTGGTTACAACAAGAACGGTTGATCGAGAGGTGGGGGGGAAATTGAAGGATTACATCGAGGGTTGACCTGCAGCAGGAATTTGACCCTAAAACAGGCTCATCTGGGCAGATACGGGTTCGTGCTGGGGTGTGACAGGCATGGTGTTGCCACTTGCTTTTTTTTGACGTACTGCTGAATTCGTTTCTGATGCTGCTGAATGCTTACACTTGGTTCTCCTGAGCGTAACTTCGTTACACCTTGCTTTACCCGCCTGGGATGACGAAATGGTGGCATTGTGCATAACCAGAAGTTCGATCAGCTGTGCCTGGGATGTGCAGCTGTGCTGCTTCATCAACACGGTCAGTTTTTCAAGAATTTCCGGCACTACCGCCACATTCAGGCGACGAAGGCCGGCGGCCTTCTCCCTGCTGCGCTTGGCTGCCATCCGTTTACTGGCTGTTGAATCGCGTCCCATCCGATCACCCCACCAACCGTAATGCAATTACGGCGTAACTTAATTACACGGTGTATGTAGCAGAAACAGAGGAGCGAATCAATATCTACGTTGGTAACGCTACCACCTAAAAACGCAACCAGCTGTTTTACGGCTAAAAGTTGCTTCGCGAACTTTGCGCCTTTGCGCAATTCAATCGCTGCTATTCCCCGATAATCTTGACCAGCACTCGTTTTTTGCGCTTACCGTCAAACTCGCCATAGAAAATCTGTTCCCAGGGACCGAGGTCAAGTTGCCCTTCGCTGACCGCCACGACCACCTCACGTCCCATGATTGTGCGCTTCAGATGTGCATCGCCATTGTCCTCATAGCCGTTGTGTTGATATTGGGTATACGGTTTCTCGGGGGCCAGCCGTTCGAGCCAGGTTTCGAAATCATTATGCAGCCCTGATTCATCGTCATTGATAAAGACACTTGCGGTGATATGCATGGCGTTGCACAGCAACAACCCTTCCCGGATGCCGCTCTCCCGCAGGCATTCGGCAACAGTTGGAGTAATGTTCCGGAATTCCCGCCGTTGCCTGGTCTCGAACCACAATTCCTTGCGATATGTTTTCATGCTACTCCTCCCATTCTCCCACACCAGATGAGATCCATTAACCGGAGATCTATGTAAGCTTACAATTTCAAACAAAAGAAAAAGGCTTTGCAGGAAATCCCGCAAAGCCTTTAATCATCTATGGTACCGGAGGTCGGACTCGAACCAACATGCCCTTGCAGGCGGCAGATTTTGAGTCTGCTGTGTCTACCATTTCACCACTCCGGCGTGGAAACGTACTTATAACGAAATCAGTCCGGTTCGTCAAGCAGAAATTGCCACACGGGCAATTTTTATTGCCCTTGACCTGGATCGATGGCTACCTTACGAACGTTTATCCTGACGGCTGTATTCTGCCAGGAACGCCTGTTTATAGGCCATAAAACGATTATCCAGGATGGCGGCTCTGATTTCAGCCATCATGGTCAGATAAAAATGGACGTTATGAATGGCCGAAAGCACTGCCGAAACCACTTCATTGGCAGCGAACAGGTGATGCAGATAGGCCCGGGTGAAATTCTGGCAGGTGTAACAATTGCAGCTCGGATCGATCGGGAAGAAATCGCGCTTGAAGTTTTTATTGGTCAAACGGATCCGGCCACGCCGGGTAAAGAGCGTGGCGCTGCGGGCATACCGGGTCGGGATGACGCAGTCGAACATATCAATCCCCCGCTCCACGCTTTCCAGGATATCTTCCGGCAAGCCGACCCCCATCAGGTAACGCGGCTTATGCTCCGGCAGATGGGGCGCTGTCCAGCCGACAACCTTCTTGAGCAGTTCCAACCCTTCGCCGACGCTGACTCCACCAATGGCATAACCGGGGAGATCGAGTTTTTTCATCTCCTGGATGCACATTACCCGCAGATCTTCATAGACGCTCCCCTGCACAATCCCGAACAAGGCCTGGCCGTTGTCGACCATGGCATTCTGACACTCTTTGAGCCAGCGGATGGTTTTGCGGGTCGATTGCTCGGCATACCCCTTGTCACAGGGGTACGGGATACATTCGTCGAACGCCATGATGATGTCTGCGCCCAGATCCTGTTGGATGCGGGTGGCGCTGGCCGGATTGAGATAGATCTCCTCACCGGTGATTTCATGCTTGAAAAAGACACCATCCTCGGTGATCCGTTTATTGGGGAGCGAGAACACCTGGAATCCGCCCGAATCGGTCAGGATCGGCTTGTTCCACCCCATGAACTTGTGCAGTCCTCCCGCTTTTTTTACCAGCCCTTCGCCCGGTTGCAGGTGCAGGTGGTAGGTGTTGGAGAGGATAATCTGGGCGCCGGTTTCATGGATCTGGGCCGGTGTCAGCGGTTTCATGGCGCCATGGGTGGCGACCGGCATGAAAATAGGAGTTTCAATATCACCATGGGGAGTGGAAACCACACCACAGCGGGCGGCACAATCACGGTCTTTGCCAAGCAGGGTAAAATTCATCGAAGGTTCCTTTGTGTATGAATCAGTTTGAAATATGTAGCACGAAACATCCAGCGGTGCAATTTTTTGCTCCATTGATATTGACAGTAGGGCGATTATCTGTACATTGTTTTGATTTTGTTTGCCCGATGTAGATTCAAGGGAATGATCGTTCCGGCAAGCTTGCACGATCAGAATGGAGGAGTAATGAAAGACCCTCGTGTAACTATACAAGCAAAAAGAATCAATAATCGATCCCCGGCACAGATCTTCAAGCAGACAGCGCTGCTTTGTGCAACACTCCTGCTGGTGGGGATTGCTGCAACAGCTGGAGCAGAGCCGCTTTCCCTGGCAGAGTGTATTGCCCAGGCAAAAAGCAACCACCCCGGGCTTAAGACAGCGTCCTGGGATTCACAACGGGCAGCCGAAGCGGTGCGGATGAAAGATTCCGGAAATTTTCCCCGCCTGGATGCCCAACTTGGTTACAACATGCAGCTGGCCCCCCAGGCTGTCATTATCGCCGGCAAGGTTGCCGAAACCCAGGAACCGGATTATCTGTTCGGTGGCCTAGCTGCCACCTATACACTCTATGATTTCGGCAAACGCGAGGCGGCCCTGAACCAGGCCCGTCTCGCCTATCAGGCGAGCAACTACAGCTTTGATGCACGTACCAGCGATGTTGTCCTGCAGGTAACCCAGGTCTATTTCGGCATCCTAGAAGCTGAAAAACTGATTGCTGCCAGCCAGGGAGAAGTGGCCCAACTGGAACAGCATCGTCGCATTGCACAAGCGTTGTATGACGAAGGGGTTGTCACTAAAAATGATCTGCTGCAAGCAGATGTTCGCCTGGCAGCAGTACGCCAGAAAGTGCTATCGCAACAGAATCAGCAGGCCAACCTGTGGCTGAAGCTTAATTACCTGACCGGTAACCCGAAGCAGCATACTGCCACGCTGGACGAAACCACCTTTATTCCGGTGTCGGATGTGAACGGAGTGGCGAGCGACACCATCATGGCCCGCCGTGGTGAAATCCTGGCATTACGACGTTCCGTCGATCAGGCGCAAGCCGCGGTGGATGAGAGTAGCAGCAATTTTTTCCCTGAGCTCTACACAAAGCTGGCCCTCGATTATGTTCAGAATGACAAGGTACGTGAACAGGCAATCATGACCGCCACGCTCGGCATCAAAATCAACCTGTTTGATGGCTTTGCCTCCACTTCGGCACGACAACAGGCGGTTCTGCTCCGTTCACAACAAACAGATGCCCTGCGCCAGGCAGAATCCCAGGTGCAACTGGAAATTGATACTGCCAGTAACGATATTACCGTTGCCCGACAACAGATCGAAGTCAGCCAGGCCAGCATTACCCGCAGCCAGGAGAACCTGCGCATCAATCAGGAACGATATCGGGAGCGGGTCGGCACCGCCACCGAAGTGCTGGATGCCCAGACCATGCTGACCCAGGCACAGACCGATTATTATCGTGCCGTCTACGAACTGCAATTGGCTTCAGCCCGCTACCAGCGGGCGATAGGAAAACTCTAATAATAGTGTCGGTATAAACGCAGGAGGATGAGATGTCGGACGAGCAACAAACTGAAACACCACTGCAGCAACCACTGCCGCCCGTGGCTGCCAAAGGTAAAAAAATCAAGGCGGTGATCCTGCTGACAATCATACTGCTGGTGGGAGGATGGTTCGGAATTTCCTGGTATCTCAAGGGGAAAACCCACATCAGCACCGATAACGCCTTTGTCGAGAGCAGTATCATCCCCATGTCGTTCAAGGTTCCGGGAACCGTAAACCGGGTGATGGTACGCGACAACCAGTTTGTCAAGAAAGGGGAGCTGCTGGCAGAACTGGATCAGCGCGATTTCCAGCTGCAGGTTTCCAAGGCGGAAGCTGGTGTCGGCATGGCAGTCAATGAAACCGGCGGTGAACAACAGCAGGTTGGCGGGTTACAAGCAGGGGTACAATTGGCCCAGGCACGCCACGAACAGGCCCTGGTTGATCTCAATCGCGGGGAAGCGCTGTTTGGACGTGATGTCATCCCGAAGGAACAGCTTGAGCGGCTGAAAACTGCGGAAAAGGTTGCCGCTGCCCAACTGACGGAAGCGCGGGAAAGCCTCAAACGCGCCCGGGCGATCGCCGGTCTTGCTTCGACCATTGGATCAAAGGCACGCATCAAGCAACGTCAGGCGCAACTGGAAGAGGCACGGCAACAACTTTCCTACAGCAGACTGTATGCCCCCCAGGATGGCTATATCACCCGCAAATCAGCCGAACCGGGCGCCAATATCCAGCCGGGACAACCGCTGATGGCACTGGTTCCTTTGCAGGACGCCTGGATCATTGCCAACTACAAGGAGGCCCAGATCGGCTTGATCCGTCCGGGGCAAAAGGTGGAGTTCACGGTGGATGCCTATCCGGGTAAAAAGCTGACCGGCACGGTTGACAGTATCATGGCCGGCACCGGCGCTGCTTTTTCATTACTGCCGCCGGAAAACGCCACCGGCAACTACGTTAAAGTTGTACAGCGGCTGCCGGTTAAAATCGCCATCGACCACAACAGCGACCCCGAACAGCTGCTGCGGGTCGGCATGAGTGTCATCCCCACGGTTCTGGTCGGTAAATAAGCGGTGAAAGCGGAAACCGTTACCCCGGCCATCAACAAGTGGCTGATCACCATCACCGTCATGCTGCCGGCAATCATGGAGATTATCGACACCTCGGTCGCCAACGTCGCCCTCCCCCACATGCAGGGAAGCCTCAACGCCGGCACCGACGAGATCACCTGGGTTCTGACCTCCTATCTGGTCAGTAATGCCGTGGTACTCCCCATGACCGGCTGGTTGTCGCGAGTCTTCGGGCGCAAGCGTTTTCTGATGAGCTGTATCGTGCTGTTCACCCTCGCGTCCCTGCTCTGCGGAGCAGCGCCCAATCTGGCTGCCTTGATATTTTTCCGGGTCGTACAGGGAGCTGCCGGTGGCGCCTTGATTCCGATCAGTCAGGCAATTCTGATGGAAACCTTCCCTCCCCATCAACGGGGAATGGCCATGGCGATCTTTGGTGTGGGAGCCATGTTCGGTCCGATCGTCGGGCCGGCGCTAGGCGGCTGGATCACGGACAACATGAACTGGCGCTGGATTTTTTACATCAACCTGCCGATCGGCCTGATTGCTCTGGTGATGGGGCTGTTCTTCATCTTCGATCCCCCCGACCTGAAACGTAACGACGCTACGGTCAAAATTGATTATTGGGGGCTGTTCCTGTTGACCACCAGCATGGGGGGGCTGCAGGTGGTGCTGGATAAGGGGCAACAGGAAGACTGGTTCAATTCGTCATTCATCATCACCTTCAGCCTGATCACCCTGTTTTCCATGATTGCCCTGGTGTGGGTCGAATTGACTCACCCCCACCCGATCATCAACCTGCGACTGTTCAAGAACCTTTCCTTTTCCGCCGGTAACCTGATCATGTTTGTGGTCGGCTTTTGCCTCTACAGTTCCATCATGCTGATACCGCTTTTCCTGCAGACCCTGATGGGGTATTCGGCCACCGATGCGGGTATGGTGATGGCCCCCGGCGGTGTTGCCACACTGTTGACCATGCCGTTGGTGGGGGCCATGCTGCAAAAAAAGGATGGGCGCAAGATTGTGCTGGCCGGGCTGATCATCGGCGCATACGCCATGTTCATCATGCAGCGCCTGAATCTGGAGTCATCCTACTGGGATTATGTCTGGCCAAGGATTGTGCTCGGGTTTGGATTGGCAATGATTTTCGTGCCGTTGACAACCGTGACGCTGTCGACCATCGAGCGTTCTGAAATGGGAAATGCTACCGGAATGTTCAATCTGCTGC
This sequence comes from Geobacteraceae bacterium, assembly GCA_036732725.1. GTDB lineage: Bacteria > Desulfobacterota > Desulfuromonadia > Geobacterales > Pseudopelobacteraceae > CAIPTY01. Next base: position 14,659 of record DAINBV010000013.1, read on the forward strand.
GCAACATCGGCGGAAGTGTGGGGATTGCCATTGCGGCAACCATGTTGGGAAGATTCGGCCAGTTGTACCAGACCAACCTGGTGGCGCACATAACACCCTATGCAACTGCCTGGCAAAGCCGTTCCATGGAGATGAAACAGGCCTTGATCGCCAAGGGGATTATTGCCAGCCAGGCCGATCAGGTGACTCGTGGCATGATCTATGGAGTCGTGCGCAAGCAGGCGGCGCTACTCTCCTTCAACCACATTTTTTTCATCATCGGGCTGGCGTTTCTCTTCATAATTCCATTGCTGTTACTGCTCAAACGCCCGGCGCACCAGAATCTGCCACCGGAAGCACATTAATCTATCATTCGCAGGGGCGCACGCTTTGCGCCGAAACAGGAGCGGGAGAACAGATCAGCCACCACGGTCCCTAAATTACAAATCCAAACGAGCGCAATTCCCGCAACATCTTTTGTTTGCTGACCGGTTTTACCAGGTACGAGGTTGCCCCCCCCTCGTAGAGTGAATTGATTACGGTTTTAGGGTCGCCGAGTGCGGTGGTCATAATGATTTTAGCTTCCAAGCCGGGAGGAATTTCCATACTACGCTCAAGGGTACGAATCTGTTTGAGCGCTTCACGACCATCCAGAACCGGCATCATGATATCGAGACAGATCAGGTCGTAGGGGCTTTTACTCTCATGCCCAAGCTTGAATGCCAGCACCGCTTCCTCACCATTCACCGCAGTGTCGCAATCAAAATACGACTTCAACATTTCCTTCAGGATGCGGCGCGAGATGTAATCATCTTCCACAATCAGGCATTTCATTCGGTTTCTCCCTTGGTTACGATTTCACACGGTATGACACAACAAAAGCTGCTCCCCTCACCTGGTTTGCTCTGAACCACCAGTTCACCGCGTAACAGATGAAGTGCGTTGCGGGCAATACTCAGCCCCAGTCCAATCCCTCCATATCGACGGGTCAAGGCGCCGTCTCCCTTGACAAACGGTTCAAACATGGTCGCCTGTTTTTCCACCGGAATACCGACACCGCTATCGCTGACAGTGATACGCAAACGAGCGGCATCTCCCTGGCGATCAAGGGTGCATTCCAGTCGTGCCCCCCCCTTTTCCGTGAACTTGCAGGCATTATCCAGCAGAACATCCAGTAATTGCGCCACCTGCTGTTCCTGGCAGCGAATAGACCGCGAGAGCCCCTCCCCGCTTACCATTTCCAAGGTCAAACCTTTGTGAATAAAGCGCGGTTGATGGGTAGCGACAATTCGTTCCAGTGTTGCTCCCAGATCAAATACATCCTGGCCGGTCGATTCTCCGGCTGTTGAAGAGTCGGAAAACGCAAGCATCCGTTCCACCAGTGACAGCATGTTTTCAGCCGCCTGACGCACCAGCAGCAGGTATTCCCGCTGAGGACCGATCAGACCGGCATCTTCCAGCAGATCAAGTCCACCAATCACACCATTCATCGGTGTCCGCATCTCATGGCTGATGGTGGCAATAAATTCATTTTTCTGATTGGCGGCCTGAAGCAGGGCGCGGTGAGCATAGTCGAGCTGCTGGAGCACAGTGGTCAACTCTTCGGTACGTGTGGCTACCGTGCGCTCCAACTCTGCTTTGTACTCCCTGTCACGCTGAACCAGCGCGGAATATTTGATAGCTTTCTCAACCACTTTGCGCAAATAAGGAATATCAAACGGCTTGTTGATAAAATCAAAGGCACCGTGTTTGATGGCATTGACGGCGATCTGCATCTGGGCGAAACCGGTCATGATAACTACCGGCAGGTCAGGAAAGCTGTCATGAATCCTGCCAAGAAAGGCTATTCCATCCTCCCCCGGCATCATCACATCGGTAAGAATGGCAGTAAACTGCTCGGTTTTCATCAGCTCAGTCGCCTCTTCGGCGCTCTGTGCCGTTTTGACGAGATACCCCGATTGTTTCAGACAGAGCGCCGTTATGTCGAGAATTTCCCGTTCATCGTCCACAATCAGAATCTGTGGAATAGTGGCAGCTGATGGAGCAGTTTCAGCACTCATGTATCACCGTTTGAAATCCTTGATGGTTGAAATGACAAAATCACGACCGGCAGCATCTTTCTGGTGACAGCCGAAACAGGTGCCGGCCGGATCAAGTCCGCTCGGTTTCCGGTCAGCGCCATAACCGGCAAACAACCAGCCACCGGTTGACTTCTGACGTTTATCTTTCTTCATCATCACAATCATGTTTTTCGAGCCTTCATCAGCGGTCGTTCCCGGCTTGATATTGAAATGCTCCACAATCAGGGTACTTCCTTCATCAAACTTGTTGCTCGCCTGATACCCTTTGATCCCCTTCTTGTCGGCATAGATGTAATGTACGCCATAGAACAGTGAACTCTTCTCCGTCACCAGCTTACGCTCACTCTTCTGCCAGGCAGTGTACCCCTTGGGAAGTGGCGGCGCCGTGGCAGCCGCTGCAACGGAAGTAAAAATCGTTACCATCAAGCATGATACAAGTACTTTCTTCATCCTGTTGTTACTCCTTTTCTCGCTACAATCCATATAGTATTTGAACATCCAACGTGTTAATCGCCACACAGGCGGATCGCTTCCGCAGCAATCCGTTGCAGCGGCAATGACTTGTGAACTCCGCCCAGTTTAACCGCCTCATTCGGCATGCCATAGACAACGCAACTCGCTTCATCCTGGGCGATGGTGATGGCACCGGCATCGTACATTTCCTTCATCCCGCGGGCACCGTCGTCCCCCATTCCGGTCATAATCACTCCGACCGCATTCTTTCCGGCATAGCGGGCTGCGGAACGAAACAGCACATCAACCGACGGGCGGTGTCGTGACACCAGCGGACCATCCTTTATTTCAACGTAATAGCGGGCGCCACTCCGTTTCAGCAGCGCATGGTGATTGCCGGGAGCGATCAGCGCCCTCCCCCGCACCACCGAATCGTTGTTCTCCGCCTCCTTGACCGTAATACGGCAGATCGAATCAAGCCGCCGGGCAAAGGCCGCGGTAAAATGTTCCGGCATATGTTGCACAATCACAATACCGGGTGAATCCTCGGGAAACATTTCCAGAAATACGGATAACGCTTCGGTCCCGCCGGTGGATGCTCCCACAATAATCAGTTTTTCGGTGGTCTGTACCATCGCCTTACTGTTCGGTTTTTCCATCATCACATCGGCAGTCAACTTTGGCGCCACCTCGTGATGTACCATCAGCGGTCGTTGCCGTCCCTTGGTCATAGCAGCCGCCTTTACTGCATCGCAGATCCGGATGCGCGATTCTTCGATAAACTGTTTGGTTCCCATCTTCGGCTTGACAATAATATCCACGGCGCCATATTCCAGCGCTTTCATGGCAGTCTCACTCCCCGCCACTGTCAGGGTGGAACACATTACAACCGGAATCGGATGCTGGGACATGATTTTCTGCAAAAAAGTAATGCCGTCCATGCGCGGCATTTCCACATCCAGCGTAATCACATCGGGAACACAGGTTTTCAATCGTTCCGCAGCCACAAATGGATCAGGAGCGCTGGCAATGACTTCTATCTGCGGGTCTGAAGAGAGGATTTCCGTCAATCCCTGACGCACCACCGCAGAATCATCGATAATCATCACCTTGATTTTGTTGGTTACCATCGCGTTACCTCGTAACAACCGCTTTCCTGACCATGGATTTTACGTACACATGACCATAGAGCGTATCAAAATAGAGTTTTCTTCCAAGCGAGCCGCCAACATCCGAAGCAGCCAGACTAATACCGAGTTCCTGGAGCATCTCAACGGCCAGGGCAACATTCTGTGCACCGATCGAAAGCTTCCCGGCCATTCGTTGTTCCTCGCTGTTCAAAACCTCGGCGCCTCCAAACATCTTGACCTGGCAAGCCTGGTATGAAGCGCCCCGGCGCCAGATTTCATCGAGCATTACCGGAAGAGTGGAGCTCAAATACTTGTGTCCCGCATCCAGAGGACCGGAAGGGAGCAAGATATGACAGATGGCTGATACTTTACGAACCGGTTCAAAAAAAGTAAGCGCCAGACAGGAGCCGAGAATTGTTGAAACCAGTGAAGGTTGCTCTGATATGAACAATTCACCCGGCTTGAGAAATACCGGCTTCAGTTGGTGGTAATGATGCAAAAGTAGTTTCATTGTTTGCGAAACACCGTGGAGGCAACGGGTGTCAGAGGAAGGGCCATGCCACTGATACTTTCGGAATGCCCGAGAAACAGGTACCCCCCCTTGACAAGATGGCTGCAAAACTTGGTCAGCAATTTCTCCTGGGTCTGCTTGTCAAAATAGATAATGACATTGCGGCAAAATATCACATCAAATAAATCTCTCAAGCAAAAATCTTCCATAAAATTTAAGCGCTTAAAACTGATTTGCGAACGAAGTTCCGGTATGATCCGTACCAGCCGGGCTGTTTTATCACGACTTTTCAGCAGATACTTTTTTTTCATTTGCAACGGAATGGTATCAACACTCTCTTCAGGATAAATTCCTTTGTGAGCTTTTCCCAATACCACCGTTGAAATATCGGTTGCCAAAATGGAGTAGTTGAACTCCGGTTGTTTCTCACGAAATTCCGCAAGTACCATGGACATGGTGAATGGCTCTTCACCGGTAGAACAACCGGCGCTCCAGATTTTAAAGGGGGTTTTAATACCGGCTCCCCGGCTGATAATCAGCTCCGGGATTGCGGATTTGGAAAGATATTCAAAATGTACCGGCTCACGGAAAAAATCGGTTTTATTGGTGGTAACCACATCAATCAGGCTGACCATTTCCGCATCTTTACCTTCAGGAGAAAAGACATAGTCAGCATATTCTTCAAAGGTAAAGAAACCGAGCAACTTTAGACGTTTATTGAGACGTGCTTCCAGCATGGTCTTTTTTGCCGGAGGCAACTTGATGCCGACCTGATCATAAATAAAACTGCTGAAGCGGTTAAATAACGCGTTGGAAAGTACCGACGGCACACGTGGTTGCTGATCGCCGGGGGAATGCGTATGGTTCATGAATAAACCTCACATAGCTTGGACACTCTTTACGGTTCCCGACTTTCCGCTATCTGATACAATACACCCATATCCATAATCAGCGCCACCGTGCCATCACCCAGGATTGTGGCGCCTGACACACCCTTGACATCTCGATACATTCTGCCAAGTGTTTTGATGACCGTCTGATGTTCACCAATCACATTATCCACCACAAAGCCGACCCGGTTCCCTCCCAGTGAGGTGATCACGATCTGCTCGATCTCCGGCTGGTTACCGGTGATGGCAAATTGCTCACGTAGCGGAATATACGGCACCAGACTTCCCCGCACATTTGCCAGATTGCGACCATGGGACTGCTGCACATCAGCACGGGTCAGCTCCACGCACTCTTCCACACAGGAAAGCGGCAGTACAAAATAACTGGTATCGATTTTCACCAGCAGACTCTCGATAATTGCCAGTGTCAGCGGAATGCGCAGGGTTATGGTACTCCCCTTCCCCGGCTCACTGGTAATATCTATCGTTCCACGTAATGCTTCGATCCCCTTTTTGACCACATCCATTCCGACCCCACGCCCGGAAACACTGGTTACCTTGGCAGCGGTGGAAAAACCGGGCGCAAAAATCATGTTGTACAATTCCTTGTCCGACAACTCAGTAGCTGCCGTAATCAGCCCCCGTTCAATCGCCTTCTCCCGGATGCGCTCCTTGTTCAGTCCGGCGCCATCATCCCGAATGGTAATCAAAACGCTATCTCCGGAATGCACCGCCCCCAGATGCACGATTCCCCCTTCCGGCTTACCGGCAGCACGCCGCACATCAGGCATTTCAATGCCATGATCGATGCTGTTGCGAATCAAGTGAACCAACGGGTCGTTCAAACGCTCGATCACCGTTTTGTCCAGCTCGGTTTCCGCACCCTCGGTTTCCATCTCGATTTCTTTGCCAAGTTCCTGGGACAGATCCCGCACCAAGCGTTTGAATTTACTGAACGTTGATCCGATCGGGAGCATGCGGATATTGAGCGCCGTATCACGTAACTCCTCCGTCAACCGTTCCACTTCCTCGGCAATCGAGGCAAAATCGGAATTGCCATGCAGTGCCGCTGTCTGGCTCAAGTGAGCCTGAACCGTCACCAGTTCCCCCACCAGATTGACCAGTTGATCCAGTTTTTCTGCCGGTACCCGGATACTGCTGGCAGCATCCTGGCTGGCACGCTCCTGGCGAACCGCCTTGACTTGCTGCTGTTCAACCAGAGCCGATTGAACTTTTTCCGGCGTTATGGCGCCAACTGCCACTGCCAGTTCGCCAAAACGTTTCTGCAAGCTCAGAACTTTATTCATCTCCACCGGAGACATATCGCCCCGTTCGACCAAGATATCCCCCAGTTTTTTATAACTCAAATCCTCGGCGGTCGTTCCGTCGTCAACCAGATCAATTCTGAGATCACAATCATCCTCACAGAATATGAAGACATCTTTAATGGCATCAACGCCACTGCTGGTGGTCAGAATAATATCCCAGTATAAATAACAATGTTCGGGGTTGATTTCCAACAGATGGGGAACTTGGTCCATATGAGCAACCACATGGCAGGTTCCCAGGGTGCGTAGTTCATTAATCAGATTAAGCGGATTCGTTCCGGATAAAAATATTTCAGGAATCGGCTTGAAGCGGATACGCCAGGTTTTCTGATCACCCTCGGCTTGAACCTGCGGCGTTTCCTGTTGAGTGGCAGTACGGACAACCTCCACCGGTTCCAGCGCTGGTACCAGCAGTTTGAGACCGGCAATGATCGCCTCCGACTCCACCGGGTCAACATCCTCATTCTGATTTGATGACGCCAAAAGAGCAGAAATGTGATCACGGGCACGCAACGTCAGGTTCAGCAAGGTCTTGGTCACGGTGATTTTACCGTTGCGCACCAGATCAAAAACCGTCTCCACCTCATGGGTGAATTTTGCAATCGCATCAAAGCCGAACATGGCGCCCGACCCCTTGATGGTATGCATGGCACGGAACACTCGGCCGATCAGATCAATATCATCGGGGGTTTCTTCCAGCTCCAGCAGTGATGTTTCCAGTTCCGCCAGCAGTTCGGTTGCTTCCTCGCGATAGGTGTCTATGGCGTTTTCCATCATACTCTCACCCCAGGACTTTTTTAATAACGCCAATCAACTGTTCGGGTTTGAACGGTTTGACAATCCAACCGGTCGCTCCGGCGGCTTTTCCTTCGGCCTTGCGGGAATCCTGAGATTCGGTCGTCAGCATGACGATCGGAATGAACTTGTTGATCGAACCGGCACGAACCCCTTTGATCAGACCAATACCGTCAAGATTGGGCATATTCAGGTCGGTAATCAGCATATCAACCTTCTGGGTTCCCAGTTTATTCAGTGCATCACGTCCGTCAACCGCTTCCACCACCTCATACCCATTCTGCTTGAGCGTAAAGCCTACCATCTGCCGTACACTTGCCGAATCATCGGCAGTCATGATCAATTTAGCCATCAGTTTACCCCTCCATACCAGATACACGGTTTATTGCTGTTATCTCCACAGGGTAACCCCTGGGGCGCTCCAAGACTCTTACCAAAGCAGGAAACAGCTTCCGGCAGTGTATTTCCCTCGCACTCAAAACCACGTCCCATGGCATTCGCGGTTTTGCAGGCAGAGCAGATCAGCTGAAGACAGGTCAGATCGATACTCTCCAGATTTTTAAGGTTCAAGATAATCTGGGGCGTTTCGTCCATTGCCTCTGACAATATCTGTTTCAATGTTCCGCACGATTCGATGGTAAGATCTCCTGCCAGAGTAATCGTCGTGCTTCCATCACTGTTTGCCCGCCGCGTAATTTGTTGTGCTGCCATGTCACACCCCACTTTCAATCCTCAAAACAAATCAATATTATCGCCAAATTCAGAATCATCGCTGCTTGCTGCCACCTGTTTTGCAAACTGCCCGTGAGCTTTATCAATCGCAGACATACCACCGCTCCGCTTGTGGGCGATAGCTTCATGGATATGACGTTCACTTTCCATGGTGTAACGTTCTTCCATGTATTTGAGATTGTTTTTAAATTCGTTGCTGGCCGGCTCGATCCGGCGTGCCGCCGTCACGATCGAGTCCAGTTTTTGCATGACTTCCGCAGCCATCTGCTTGACCCTGATATGGACGTCCAGGCCGGAAGTAGCCGCATCGATATCCTCGGTCAGACCGGTGACCCGGCCACCAAGCTGGGACAACAACGTCATCATGTCTTGATTTAAAACAGTCAATCCCGACAGGATATCCCTGATTTCAACCTCCATGACGCCGATCCGTTCCATCAGGTTTTCCGTTTCCTGGTTTGCTTCGCTAAAAAGATGCCTAGTGGCACTGTTGATCTCGTTCAACACCCGTGACACCGCATCACTCTGGGTAATCGCATCCACCGACAGGCGTTTGACCGCTTCCGCCAACACCCCCAAAGCCGCCCCTTCATCACCGGTCAAAGCGGCCTTGATCTGGGAATTAAGTGCTATCAGGTCGATTTCAGAGCCGATTTGCTCAATATCGGAGACAAAATTGGTAACTTCCTGCAAGGTTTCAGCTACCTTGAGCAAGGTCTGTGACATTTCCTGATCCGCAACAGCGCAACGAGCCAGTACCTCGGTAACCGCCAGCAACCCGTTTTTAATGCTATCCATAAACGTATGGTCATTGGAATCGGTAGCGCCGGTAACCGCCACGGTTTCATGCGCCATCTGTTCCTGCATACTCCCTACCTGCCGCAGATTATCGATTATGATCGTCACCGCACCACACAATGCCGATGACGCAAAGCGAATCTGAGCTTCCTGCAATTCGCACACATCTCCGATCTCCACCACCAGATGTCGGAACTGTTCAGGGGATTCGCAGGAATTATGCAACTCATCCAGTTTGGCAATCACCTTTTCCAGCGCTTCCACGCTATGTTCCACCTGCTGGCGGGTCATGTCATGCATCTGCATGGAGGCAACTATTTCACTGATATTATTAGCCACCTCGCCCGACACCGATGAAACCAGCTCTCCCAGAGTAGTACAGCGGCTATTGATAGCCAGCAATTGATCAAGACTCCCCGACGTGCTGGTCAAAACGCCTCTCACCTGACTACCCTGATCCCGTTGACTGTTTGACACCAGGCGGAGGTTGGCGCTGATCATGGTGGCCAGACGTTGACGATGCCCGAGGATATTTCCCGATTTTTCACTTACCTCATGGGAAAGCTTCTCCACATCCAGTGCCAGCGTCAGAAACCCGAGTCCTGCTTCACCCATGCGAGCGCTTTCAATTTTGGTTGAAATACCAAGCATGCGCAGTGCCTTGGTCATTTTCTGAAACCCTTGCAACGGTTCAGAAATTGTATCCAGGTGCGCCAACACGGTTTGCAAGGTCGAACAACTTTCATTGCTCTGGGTAGCGGTCTGTGCGAGATACATTTCCATATCGCGGATCATCTGCTGCAAGCGATCGATCAGTTCTCTCCCCTGAGTACCGGACACCAATGTTGCCAACCGGTTGGCCTGCTCTGCCAGTTCAGTGGAACGCTGATAAAAGTCCTGCATCTGTGAGCCGATCGAGAGGAATTCATTCTCTGTTGCACCGGCTAACGACCGCAATATGTCATTGCACGGCATAAGCAGGGAACGCCATTCTGCCAGAACTGAGGTATCGGTTGTTGTAGGGATCATATACATTCCTTATGGTATGGCTTCCTCAATGTAGGTGGGACAGGTTACAACATGGTATGCCGTGATCAGACGGATCCGGCGGTAAATATTAGCCGTATCAACAGTTTAACTTTTTCCGGCCTCATGCTGTATAAACGCTTTCTCAATATCAGCCGCTTTCACATCCAGGCTGGTCATGCCGAGAAATCGGAAACCGCCTTCAAGGCTATTTTCAATTACACTGAACGGTCCATCCCGCTCATCAACTTTTTCCCATGGCGAGAATCCAAGACGCAGATAGCTGTTATCATACAATATTTTTTTGACATTTATTTTCGGATTTGCAAACTCAGCGCTACTGCTTTTAAGTTCCTTCAATTCTTCGGTCAACAGCTTGCGTTGCTGGCGCAACGCTTCCAGATCATCCAACGAATCCGTCTGACCGCTCTGAGCACTGTTTTCCTCCAGGTCAGCCAGTAACTGATCAATCCTGTCGGTATGGCGATAATCGGCGCCGGCGCGCAACGCTGTCCTGACCGATGCAGCCGAGCCGGATTTGAGGGTTTGAATCCCTCCCCGTGCACTACAGCTGCCGCCGGTAATGGCGCCTTTGTTGACAATCAGCTTACCCAGAGTTTTTACCCGGCAATTGTGAATCTCAACGTCAATTTCCACATCACCGTCACACTCCACGTCCACATCATGGATAAAATTGGCTTTCAGATTACCGCCACAGCGAATGACACCCTTGTCGCCACCATCCATGCCACAAAAACTGATATCCCCCTGGCTGGTGATGGTGCAGACACCAATATTGCCACTCACCTTCAGCCCCTTCGTGGCATGCACATTGAAGTCATCGAGAATATCCCCCCGCACCTCAACAAAGCCGTTAAAGTCAATCGAGCCGATACGAAAATTGACATCGCCGGCAATTACGTACTCCTGTGACACATCGATTTCTCCGGATGCCTGACAGACTCGGCCGGCAACCCGTGCAATCAAGCGAATTCCGGATTCATCCTGCACACTTTCGATATGTTCACCAATTTTCAGTTGAAGTGGCTTGCCAGGTTCTGCCGGTATCGGCTTTCCGGTAAGCGCTCTCCCGGCAATGCCATGATCCAGTGGTTTAATTCGGGCAATTTCATCACCTGCCTGAACATTAATGAATGTCTGCACGTTATGCAGATCAATCGACTCCTTGGCATTTTTATCAGTAATATGGGTTACCGATACCGAGGCCTGGGCAGTCATTACCAGCTCTTCATCTTTTCCGTCAACCGGAGCGACTCCGATCGCAACCAACTCGCGCGTTAATGCCTGTCCGGCCGCAGCCTTGACCAGGAATTGATTAATGGCATCGGTGATCAGGAATTCTTCCTTGACGGTATACTGGGCCAGGTACTGTAGTAATTCCGTACGGTTAATCATACTTCCCTGGTCATGGGGAACATAGGTCAGGCGGCACTCCAAACGATTTTCCGACTGCCAGACATACAGACTGTAGCCAAGCTTTTTGCATTCCTGACCGAGTGAACTGCTACCAGAAGGTGCTGTTTGCGGGATTTCGTTGCTCATGCTGGGTAGCTCCTGAAGCAGAAATTGTGTTGTTGTCCGTTTTACCATAAAACAATGAAATCTCAATCATGGTTTTTGTTAGCAACATCGATCAATTCACGGACCGTGCTCCGTAAGAGCGAGAAATCAAGCGGTTTCATCATCAGATTAAGATGTTCCGTAATAATTCCTTTGTTCCCCAATGTTTCCGTGGCATAGCCGGTCATAAGCAGTATCGGCAGATCCGGCAACATCAGCTTGATAATCTCGGCAAACTGTTTGCCATTCATCCCGGGCATCATAATATCGGAAATAACGAGCGCTATTTCATTACCCTTGCTGCGCAGGATTGCTAATGCCTTCTCAGAGTTACTCGCTTCAAGAACCTTGTAGCCACTATTTTTGAGGATAAGTGCACTCATGAATCGAACATCCTCATCATCTTCTATCAGCAGAATGGTTTCATGACCGCCAGCAACTTCATCGACAACTGCAGTATCAAATGCGGCAACACCTTTGGTCACCAGCGGCAGATATACCTTGAAGCATGATCCTGCTCCCGGTAAGCTCTCCACTCGCAGCGCTCCATTGTGTTGGCACATGATGCCATAGGCCACCGATAGCCCTAACCCGGTTCCGCGACCGACCTCCTTGGTGGTAAAAAAAGGCTCAAAAATACGGGAAAGAATCTTTTCGCTCATGCCACACCCGGTATCTTTCACGGCAATCAAGGCGTACCTTCCCGGTTTTAATCCGTCTAAAGCTACTCCGGCCGCATTACTCTCAATGGATCTGGTGAAAATCTGAATTGAACCGCCGTCCGGCATGGCATCCCGTGCATTGATTACCAGATTCATCAATACTTGCTCAATTTTTCCCCGGTCAGCACAAACGGTCAGCGGAGCAGTGGAAACATCAAGTTCTATCAGCAGATTTTCACCGATAATTCGCCCGAGGAAATTATAAATAGTATCAATAATACCATTGACATCGAATTGTTCTACCTGCATGGCCTGTTTGCGGCTGAATGCCAGCAGACTTTGCGTCAGGCCTGCTGCCCGTCCACCGGCAGACAAGATCTGGCTGACAAACGGTTGAATCTCCTCATGATGAGCAAACTCAGTTTGCAGAAAATCTCCCGATGCCAGAATTACGGTCAAAATATTATTAAAATCATGGGCCACACCACCCGCCAACGTTCCGATCGACTCCATTTTCTGGGATTGAAGTAACTGTTCTTCCAACTGCAGACGTTCGGTTATATCGGCTACTAAACCGAAGACCCGCTTGACCGTGCCATCTTCTTTCAACATCGGTTGGTAGGTCACCTGCAGGTGGCGTTCATCCTGTTCTTCGTCGACATAATCAAGTACAAATTGCACCGTTTCACCACGGAATGCCCGTTCCAGGTTCGGTTTGATTGTTGCTTCGTAAACATCAACACCCAACAGGTCTTCAGGCGTTTTGCCAATCACTTCGTCAAGGGTAACACCCCGTTTTTCCAAAAAAGCACGGTTGGCCATCTGATAACGATGCTTCTCATCCAGTGATATAATCATATCGCGCGATGTTTCGATCACATACTGGTACTCACGCAGACATTCGGCAAGCTTGTCCCGTTCAGTCACATCCTGTACCAGCACAACGAACTGTCCCGGCGCCGGGCAATAGGAAGTTACCTCATACCAGCAGTCCAGCTCCCGGCTGTACTGTTCAAAATGATCCGGCATACCCTTCAGAGCCACCCGGCCATAACGTTGAATCCACACATCCTCGGTTCCCGGCAATACCTGCATCACGGTTTTTCCAACCACATTCTCTGCCAGTAAGCCCGTCATAGCTTCATAGGCAGGGTTAACCTCAAGAAAGCGATAATCACACGGTGAACCGGTCTGATCGAGAATTATTTCATGCAGGGCAAAACCCAGATTCATCTGGCTGGACAGGTGTCGATAACGGGCATCACTCGCCTGATATGACTCAAATAACTGCTCAGACTGATCAACCTGTTTTCTAAGATAACAACTGCCGTATTTGAGCAGACAGAATCCAGTGAACCAGAGCAGCAGATAGGCAACTATCGACACGATATTGCCGGGAAACCGAACTAAACCGTTCGGCAGATTCATCGCAGCCTCATCCATCTCATGGATCAGTTGCTGAGCCAGCAAGACCAGCAATAAGGCACCCCACCCCAGTTGTAACAGGTCCGTCTTGGCAATCATGGTATGTTCAAGTTTCTGTGAAGCACTCGGCATGGTTACGTCCGCTGGTATCTGGTTTGTAGAGGGGGATCCCCTCCTGCTCATTTAACCTGCACGGATAATTTATTAAAATTTCTCGAACTCATTGTCCAGATGATCGGAACCACCCGTCATATCGAGTGCCACGCCACCAAATTTACTGGCCGGTGAGCGGGGTGTTGGCGATTTGCGGGCAATGTGCGCCATGGCTGTATGGCGCTGTTTTTTGACAGGTGAATGGGATGAGGTTTGACGACGGTAACTGCTACCGATGTTGAAATAGCTGATTGAGTGCTGCAGCTGTTCTGCCTGGCTGGAGAGTTCCTCCGATGTGGATGCCATTTCTTCCGAGGCGGAAGCATTTTGCTGAATCACCTGATCCAGTTGCTGGATTGCCTGGTTGACCTGCTCGGCGCCGCTGTCCTGCTCTTTGCTGGAAGCGGATATTTCCTGCACCAGCTCGGCGGTTCGCTGAATATCCGGAAGCATTTTCTGTAACATCCCACCGGCCTGCTCGGCAATGGCAACGCTACTGCTGGAGAGCTGACTGATCTCGCCAGCGGCAGTCTGGGAGCGTTCCGCCAGCTTGCGAACTTCGGAAGCAACCACAGCGAAACCTTTGCCATGTTCACCGGCCCTGGCAGCCTCAATGGCGGCATTGAGCGCCAGCAGATTGGTTTGACGGGCGATTTCTTCGATAATTGATATTTTGGTAGCGATTTCTTTCATGGCACTGACCGTCTCATTAACTGCCATCCCTCCTTCTTTGGCGTCAATGGCTGATTTCATGGCAATTTTCTCAGTCTGGCCTGAATTATCGGCATTCTGTTTGATACTGGAAGACATTTCTTCCATGGAGGAGGAAATTTCCTCCGCTGATGCGGCCTGTTCGGCAGCGCCCTGACTCATCTGTTGGGCAGTTGAGGATAATTCCTGACTGCCACTGGCAACATTATCAGCGGCAGACATGACATCTTCTACAATACTACTCAACTTGCCAACCATGTCATTCATGGCTACCGCCAGTTGACCAACTTCGTCCTTCTGATCAAGCTCCATTTTTTGAGTCAGATCACCGGAGGCCACAGCCTGGGCAAAACTAACCCCTTGTTGCAAAGGGTTTGAAATACTGCGAGTTAACAAGAATGCCGTTGTCACGGCAAACAGTATGGCAAAGAAACCAAGTCCGAGCATGGTCGTGCGGGAAGAAGAATATTCATGTCCAGCTTCTTCGAAGCGCATTTTGTTTCGTTCCAGATTATGCTGCAGCAATTGGTCGATCAGTGCTTCAAATTCACGTCCGGCCGGCCCACCCTCTCTAGCCATCAACTGAATTGCTTCCGAATCTCGATTGGCCTGGGCGAGTTCAACTACCTTGGCGTTGAGATCACGAAAACGGACAATGGTTTCCTTGATCTTATTGTTCAATTCAACCGACTTGCTGTCGTTCTTATTGGTCAGCTCTTCTACTTTCTTGAAGTTTTCCGCATACTGTTCCCGGTACTTCGCAATTCGCTGGCTGTATTCCTTTCTCTTCTCAGGATCATTATTGTAGAGAATATTTCTTACATTTATCCCGATGTTGGCAACACTCATGTTCATGGCACTAACCAGATTTATTCGGACAGAATTGACTGAAACAATCCGTTCCAGGTTTTGGTTGATTTTGTTCATCCCGTCAATCCCTTCCCACGTCAAAGCAACCATGGTCAGTACCAGAATGCCGAATCCCAAAGCCAGCCGTTTACCGATCTTCATATTTACGAACCATTGCATTCCCAATTCCCCCTGTAAAATTAATACCGCATTACATGTCAGTTACCGGTAGCATCTATGTTTCGGCCATACGGCAGCTTACCGTTCCATTAGCCGGGGGATAAGAAAGCTATCAAGCCACCTCTACATTCCTTACCCCCCGAGCCTGTTGCGTTTAAAATTTCTCGAATTCGTCATCCAGGCGATCGGACCCACCACTGAGCATCTCAATGTGTACCCCGCCCACCTTGGCATGCTCCGGTGTTGCATGGTGTGCTGCTGGCGCCTTATGTTCGATAGTAGCGGAGCGGGCGGTGGTGTGGGCAATACGAGCCTGTTTCTTATTTCCGCCACTGCTGGATTCAATCGTAAAGAAGGCGATAGTACTCTGCAATTGCTCGGCCTGACCGGAGAGTTCTTCCGAAGTTGATGCCATTTCTTCAGCAGAACTGGCATTTTGTTGAATAACAGAATCGAGCTGCTGGATAGCTTTGTTAACTTGTTCAGCGCCACTGTCCTGTTCCTTGCTGGAGGCGCTTATTTCCTGAACAAGTTCGGCAGTTTTCTGAATATCCGGCAGGATACGGGTCAACATATCGCCGGCTTGTTCTGCTATGGCGACACTTCTGGTGGAGAGGCCACTGATCTCGCCAGCGGCGGATTGGCTCCGTTCAGCAAGTTTGCGAACCTCAGAGGCTACGACGGCAAATCCTTTACCATGCTCCCCTGCCCGGGCTGCTTCAATGGCAGCGTTGAGAGCCAACAGGTTGGTCTGACGGGCAATTTCTTCGATGATGCTGATCTTGGTGGCGATTTCCTTCATGGCGCCAACCGTTTCGTTAACTGCCTTACCACCTTCGCGGGCATCAGATGCGCTCTTGATGGCAATTTTTTCGGTCTGACTGGAGTTATCGGCATTTTGTTTGATGCTGGATGTCATTTCTTCCATGGAACTTGAGATCTCTTCGGCACTGGCAGCCTGCTCCGTGGCTCCCTGGCTCATCTGCTGTGCACTGGCAGAAAGCTGTTGACTGCCAGAGGCAACATTGTCGGCCGCCCCCTGAACTTCCCGGACGATTTCTTTCAGTTTGTCGACCATATTCTGCAACGACGACATCAATTCATCCTGTTCACACCGCTTTTTGAGAGTGATCATCAAATTACCGGCAGCTACCTGTTTGGCATTATCGGTGATACTGTTGGTAGCATCGATCAGGACATTAAGATTATTTTTAATAGCGTTAAAATCACCATTATAGTTGTCCGAAATAATTGCCGGCATATCCCCTTTGGAGATGCGGTCAACATATTCAGCGGCAACATTGAGAGGATTGATTACAGAGTCAAGGCAATCATTGACTCCTTGTACAATGGCACGAAAATCTCCCTGGTGTTTGGATGCGTCGGCCCGGGTGGCAAGCTTGCCGTCAACTGCGGCTTTGGCGAGTAGCTTGGCATCGCCAACCAGAGCATTAACAGCGTCGATGCAGGTATTTAGGTTATTTTTGATCATGTTGAAATCGCCATTATACGAGTCGGTGATTCTGAATGGGATGTCACCCTTGGAAATCCGGTCTACATATTCGGCAGCAACGTTAAGCGGACCGATAACGGCATCAAGAGTCTGATTGACACCGGCGACGATTTTTTGAAAGTCCCCCTGATGTTTGCTGGCATCAGCGCGAGTGGCGAGCTTCCCTTCTATAGCAGCGAGCGAAAGAGTTCCGGCATCGCTTACCAAAGCATTAACAGCATCAATTGCCTGGTTGAGGTTGTTCTTGATTTCATTGAAGTCACCGTTGTATGAGTCAGTGATTTTGGGTGGAATATTCCCTTTGGAGATTCGGTCGACGTATTCTGCAGCAACATTGAGCGGACCGATAACAGCGTCAAGGGTCTGGTTAACGCCAGCGACGATTTTCTGAAAATCACCATGGTGTTTGGAGGTATCAGCACGGGTGGCAAGTTTGCCATCTATTGCAGCTTGCGAAAGCATTACAGCATCAGCAACCAGGGAATTAACCGCATCAATCGCCTGGTTGAGGTTGTTCTTGATTTCGTTGAAGTCACCGTTATAGGAATCGGTAATTTTGGGTGGAATATCACCCTTGGAGATTCGGTCGACGTATTCGGCAGCCACGTTCAGTGGACCAATCACAGAATCAAGGGTCTGGTTGACGCCGGTGACGATTTTCTGAAAATCACCATAGTGTTTGGAAGCATCGGCACGGGTGGCAAGCTTGCCGTCGACAGCCGCTTTGGAGAGCATACCGGCATCACTAACCAAGGCATTAACCGCATCAATCGCCTGGTTGAGGTTGTTCTTGATTTCGTTGAAGTCACCGTTGTACGAGTCACTGATTTTGGGAGGAATGTCACCCTTGGAGATGCGGTCAACGTATTCGGCGGCCACGTTCAGTGGACCAATCACCGCATCAAGGCAATCGTTAACACCCTGAACAATCGCTTTAAAGTCTCCCTGGTGCTTGGAAGCATCGGCACGGGTGGCAAGCTTGCCGTCAACAGCCGCTTTGGAGAGCATACCGGCATCACTAACCAAGGCATTAACCGCATCAATCGCCTGGTTGAGGTTGTTCTTGATTTCGTTGAAGTCACCG